>NZ_JBSHHW010000003.1:0-424202 GCF_053618655.1 Pseudorhizobium sp. NPDC055634
CCCCGGCCAGCGCCGGGCAGGCCAAGCGCTGATCGTCTGTAGGAGGGGTCAATATTGGACGCCGATAAGGGGTCAATATTCCGCGCCGATTGACATTGAGTATTCCCGCCGAGCAGGGAGTGCTCGATGGCGACGGCTAAGCCCGCCACGATGATCTCGTCACTAGGGCCCTCCACCAGCAGGACACGCTGGGCGAAGAAGGCCGTCTTGTGGCTTTCACTCATGCGGCTAACAAGTCCTGCTAATCGTTTGCCTTTCAGTTCATTTGCCGTCCTTTCTAGTTTGACTGGTGGAGTGAAGCGGTCCGAGAAGAATACCACCTTTGAGAGATCGCCAATCTCACGCACAGGAAGGATGTTCGTTGAGTGCGTCGCTATGACGATCAGCTTTTTCGTCGGGTCTGCAATAGGATCACCAGAGCACCGTTCGGCTTCTTGCAGGAAAAACGCCTGGAGCTGCGGGTGAAGCGACACTTCTGGTTCATCAATCACCAGCGCCGAGATTTGATCATTGTATAAGGCAGCCAGGAGCGAAATCAGGTGGAGGAGACCGCTGGCCTCTGCATTGGCAAAATAGGATGCTCCATCCACTAGTGAGCGAAACTCTAGCCGCAGACCCGACTGCCCCCAGCTCAAACGCAGGGACCGTGCATACAGAGTTTGTAGCCGTGCTTCCAACTTCAGCCGGAGATCGGCGCGATGTTCTAGAGCCAGCAGATCGCCGACAGCACTCTCGATTTCCCACCATTGATTGCGATGGCTTTCATGGCCCACTGAAGCAGGCTGTGACCGGATATTCTGCGGCGTGTCTATCGACGCACGAAATGCCTCAAAAGGGCTGGTGCGGCCAGAGGATAGATATCGAACAACCCTTCCAGCTTGGGTAAGCCGACCATCGCTACAGAGCGCCCGATGCATGGCCCGTAGCGCTTGGGTCTTCCCTGCACCATTAGGACCCACCAAAACGGTGACACCAGAGGTAATTGCTAGTTGCACCGGCTTACCCCCAAAGACCGACATGACGCCGGGGAGGGATAAGGTCGCTGGAATGAATGGAATGGCTGTGATGTTCTCGTTCATTGCAGATCAGCTCCTCTGCAAGGATACTGAGCACAATCGCTAATGGTAGGAAAGCCAAAGCTGATGCCTAAGGGGTGTACGTTGACAGTTGCTACAAAACAGCGCTACAAAGGCCAAAGTTAGCGGCGGAAAAAGCTGAATGATTTCAACAGCTAGGTGAGGAGTGTCGGGTTTCTTCTCGACCGCACCATAAAAACCCGCTTCGGCGGGTTTTTTGCTGTCTGAACGATGGTTTATCCGGAGCGGAGAGGGCGGAAGATGGTGGAAATCCGGAGGGAACGCCTGACCGGCGCGACGGCCCATCTCGACCGCGGCGGCCGCCCGGTCGTCACGAACCCGGACGGGACGACGATCGACATCGCGACCGCCGGTTCCGGTCCCGGATTGACGCCCCTGGATCTCCTCTATTCCTCGCTGGCGACCTGCCTGGTGATTAGTGTGCGGATAGCGGCGAGCGAATTGCAGCTCCTGGCGCGACTCGATTCCGTAACCGCCCGGGTGACCGGCGACAAGGCTGACGGCCCGCCCACCCGGATCGGCGCAATCCGAAGCGAGCTTTCGATCGCGGGTGCTCTCGAAGACGCGGAACGCGATGCGATCGTCCGGCGGGCGGAGGAAATCTGCACGGTGAGCAACACGCTGCGCGGCGGCGCGGGCGTGTCCGTCACCACGCGGGAGACCTGATCAGCCGTCGCCCGGGATATGCGTGTCGACGCCGGCGAGGCGCAGATGGTTGACGACCCGCCCGACACCCGCGATCCCCTCTACCGTCCGGCTGATCCGCGCCGAGATCGCACGATCGTCCACGACCCCTTCGAGCGTCACGACGCCGTTCTCGGCATGCACGTCGATACTGTCCATCGGCACGTCTCCGAGGTCGTCAAGCGCCTCGGTCACCCGCTCCTCGACGTCGTCCGAGACCGAGAAGCCATCGGTGCCCGGAAGCACGGTGTCTGGCCCCTGTTCCTCGAGGCCCTGGTCATCGACCTTGTCGACATGGTAGCCGCGATTGCGCTCCCGGTCGAAATTCGCATCCGGATCGCCGTAGGCGGCGTTGTCGACCGGACGGGCCGCCGCGCCGGCCGGGTCCGCATAGGGCCATCCCTCGTCGATATTGCGCGTGTCGTAGTCGCGGTAGTCCTCCTCGCGGGTCGAATCGTTCGGATTGCGCTTGATCGCCATCGGGATCTTCTTTCGCGTTGATCGAGCACCTAACGCCCGGCGCGGAGATTGGTTCGTGGCGATCAGCGGCCGCCCTGTTTTCGCCACTTCTGGATCAGCCGCTCCCGTTTCAGGCGGGAAAGGCGCTTCAGCCAGAAGATGCCGTCCAACTGGTCGATCTCGTGCTGGATGCAGATCGCGTGGAAGCCTTCGGTATGTTCCTCGTGAACGCCGCCGCTCAGGTCCTGGTAGCGGAACCGGACGGATGAGGGGCGCTCCACCTCCTCGACGAAGCCCGGCATGGAGACACTGCCTTCGGCGTGGCGCATCGTGTCGGCGGACGTCGCGAGGATCTGCGGGTTGACGTATGTCCGCGGTTCGCTCCAGTCGGGAAGCTCGAGGACGACGACCCTCTTCATCACCCCGACATGGGCCGCGGTGATGCCGACCCCGGGAGCCGCGCGCATCGTCTCGACGAGATCCGCGGCCAGTTTTCGGAGGTCCTCGTCGAAGCGTTCCACGGGTTCGCACGGGGTCTGCAGCAGGGGATCGGGAAATCGGACGATGGTGCGAACGGTCATGCTTGCCTCGCTTGCGACGGGGTTGGTCTGGTGCCTTGCGGACATGGCGCACAAACGCCTGCCACCCGCTGGACCAACCGGTCCGATTCGTCTAGCAGGAGCGCAAGCGGCCATCGCCGCTGACCCACCAAATCATTGACTTCCATGTCTTGCCCGCCATTCTCTTGGCGGGCCACAGGTGAGCAGGGGCGGCGAATGATCGATACCGAGGACAAAGACCGCGCCCGAACCCGTGCCGACGAGCCCGCGCACGATATATATGCGGAAAACGGCTCGGTGCGCGCCGATTTCCTCGCCATGGTGGGCGCCGCGATCGCCGACCGCGACATCATCTTTCTGCGCCAGCACGTGGCCAAGCTGCACGAATCGGAATTGGGCGACCTGCTCGAGGCGATCCAGCCGGAACAGCGCGGCGCCCTGGTCCGGCTGCTCGGGGACGATTTCGACCTCACGGCGCTGACCGAGGTCGACGAGGCCATCCGCCTCGAGATCGTCGAGCAGATGCCGAACGCGCAGATCGCGGCGGCAATCGGCGAACTCGATTCCGACGATGCCGTCTATATCCTCGAGGACCTCGACAAGGACGATCGCGAGGAGATCCTCGCGCAGCTGCCGTTCACCGAGCGGGTCAGGCTGCGGCGTGCCCTCGACTATCCGGAGCAGTCGGCCGGGCGGCGGATGCAGACCGAGTTCGTCGCGGTGCCGCCGTTCTGGACCGTCGGCCAGACGATCGACTACATGCGCGAAGACGACGAACTGCCGGAATCCTTCACGCAGATCTTCGTCATCGACCCGACCTTCAAGCTGCTCGGCATCGTCGATCTCGACCGCATCCTGCGCACCAAGCGCCAGGTCCGCATCGAGACGATCATGCGCGAGACGAACTATCCGATCCCGGCCGAGATGGACCAGGAGGAGGCGGCGCAGATCTTCGAGCAGTACGACCTTCTGTCCGCGGCGGTGGTGGACGACAATGGCCGGCTGGTCGGCGTGCTGACCATCGACGACGTCGTGGACGTCATCCAGGAGGAGGCCGAGGAGGACTTCATGCGCCTCGGCGGCGTCGGCGACGAGGAACTGTCCGACTCGCTCACGGAGACCTCCCGCTCGCGCGTTCCCTGGCTGGCGGTCAACCTGGTGACCGCCTTTCTCGCCGCATCGGTCATCGGCATATTCGACGCGACGATCGAGAAGATCGTGGCCCTTGCCGTCCTGATGCCGATCGTGGCGGGCATGGGCGGCAATGCCGGATCGCAGACCATGACCGTGACGGTGAGGGCGCTCGCGACCCGAAGCATCGACATCCACAATGCCGCCCGCATCATCCGGCGCGAAGCAGGCGTCGGGCTCCTGAACGGTATCCTCTTCGGCATCCTGATCGGCGTCGTCGCCGGTCTGTGGTTCCAGGACGCCAATATCGGCGGGATCATCGCCGTGGCAATGCTGATCAACATGATCGCGGCGGCACTTGCCGGCATCATGATTCCGCTGGTGCTGGACAAGATCGGCGCCGACCCAGCGGTATCGTCGGCGGTGTTCGTCACGGCCGTCACCGACGTGATCGGCTTCTTCGCCTTTCTCGGTCTCGCGACATGGTGGTTCGCGATGGCGTGACGCGTCAAAAATTGACTGTTACGTAAAAGTAAAATACCTTCCGCGGTCAGGAACAGGACATGACCGTGAACAAATATTATTCGATTACCGAACTGACGCGGGAATTCGGCGTCTCTACCCGCACTCTCCGGTTCTACGAAGACGAGGGGTTGATCCATCCCGAGCGGCGGGGCCGTACGCGCCTTTTCCGTTCCGCGGACCGGCGTCTCCTGCAGGAAATCCTGCGCGGTCGCCGCATCGGGTTCACGATCGCCGAAATCCGCGAGATCATAAAGGTCTACAAGGAGCCGCCCGGCGAGCTCGGTCAGTTGAAGCTGATGATGAAGCGCATCGACGAGAAGCGCGACGAGCTTCGCCAGAAGCGCAAGGATATCGACGAGACGCTCAAGGAACTCGACAATGCCGAAGAGGCCTGCCTGACGCGGCTCGCCGAGATCGGCGTCGGCACCTGATCTAGCGGCTCGTCATCGCGCATTCCTGCGCGATCGATTGCACCCTTTCGTCCGTCTGCGCGTCGATGCGCCCGCTTTGCAGCGGCTCGAGAAGCGACTGGTCAAGAAGGGCATCCGCCGTGCAGGCGCAGAAGCGCGCGCACAGGCCCGGTTCATTCCCCTCCGCGGTGCAGCCGCGCTCGCAGCTTGCGCCATAGGCTTGCAACGGGTCTATCGCCGCCGGCGGATGGACGATTGAGAAAAGGTAGACCATCGCGATCAGCACGGGCTGATGGACGAGGTAGACCAGCAGGCTGTGCCGGCCGGCGAGCGACAGGAGGTTAGGCCGCGTCTGGACCCTGCTCAGCGGCTCCAGCCAGTTCCTCGCTATTGCAATCCGTCCTCCGGCAACGCCGAAGAGCACGGCGGCGATCCAGGGAAACAGCGGCACGAAATCGTTGGAACGGGGCGGTGTTTCCGCAAGACCCGTCCAGGCGAGGAACCGCGGATCGAAGAAGGCGGATCGCACCGAGGCCGACAGGTGAGCGTCGATTACGAAGACGAGGACGATCAGCGCGGCCACCCCGGCGGTGATGAGCGGCGGCAGCCTGAGGAAGGCAAGGCCGATCAGGCTTCCAAGCGCGATCGCATGGAGGATGCCGAAGAAGATCCATTCGCTGGGCGTGACGACGAATGTCGCGATGCTGATCGCGGCCGCGGCACCCGCCACCATTGCAAAGCGCTTCCAGAAGGCGCGCCAGCGGATTGTCGGGTAGTGGGCGAGGACGAGGCTGAGCCCGGCCAGGAACAGGAACGAACTCGCGATGCATCGCGCATAGAATTTCCACCAGCCGGTGGTCGCAGTGCCCGGCTCGATATAGCCGAAGAACTCGAGGTCCCAGGTGAAGTGGTAGGAGGCCATGGCGAGCAGGGCGAGGCCCCGCAGGCTGTCGATCAGGGTTATGCGCGGTCTGAACCGCGAGGCAGTCTCGGCGAGGGGCAAGGCGGCTCTTTCTCGTCGCGGCAGCTATGGCGTCTGGGAGTCCATGATGGCTCGCCGTGCTTCTGAAAAGAACTGGCGTCGCGTCAGCACGAAGATGACGAACGCCGTGGTGAGCATGAAGATATAGGGCCCGACGAACCAACCGAGATAGCCGATCGACAAGAAAATCGTCCTCAGCCCGGAATTGAAGTGCTTGGCGGCGATGGTGTTCATGCGCACCACCTGATCCGCGGCCTGCCGCGCCCGCGGCAGATCCCTGGCGGTCTCGTCCATCATCGGCAGCGCGCCGAAGAGAATGGTGCAGTAGTTGAAGAGCCGATAGGACCAGCCGAACTTGAAGAAGGCAAAGCCGAACATGACGGCGAGGCCCGCAACCTTCAGTTCGAAGACGGTCCGCCCGCCATAGGCGACGAAGGGCAGTTCGCGGAACACGGCGTCGACCTGGTCCGTCGCGCCGAGGAGCGCAAAGCAGCCGCCGAGCGCGAAGATCGAGGTCGAGGCAAAGAAGGCCGTCCCGTTCTGCAACCCCGCCATGATCTGCGTGTCGATCATCTTCAGGTCGCGCTGCAGCGAGTTGTAGATCCACTCGCGTCGGCGTTCGGCCATCGCCTGGTTGAGACTGGCGCGGGGAAGATAACGCGTGCCCGATCCCGCACTAATCCAGGAATAGCCCAGCCAGAGAAGAAGGAAGAGGCCGAGAGCCAGGTAGTCGGCGATCGTCATGCGTTATCCTTGCTGCGTCGTCGCCAACATATGCTTCACCTGCCGTTCGCGGGCAAGATGGGGCCTGCGTTAATGCCTGCGGCTGAAACAAGGCCGTCATCGGTCGAGGCAATCTATGAGAAAGGCCGCATAACCCACGGAAGGCATGCGATTCCGGAATGGCAGGGTTGTGAGTTTGCCTTGCTTCCGCCACTTTTTCGAATTGCGTGCCCCATCAGGAGTTAATATACGCTTCACCATAACGCGGGCCTGTCCCAGGCGCCGCGGCTCAATCTGTCCGCTCTAGTGGAGTCAGCATGGAAGATATGGTTCAGAAGTCCTGCTGGGGCGTCACCGTCAAGGCGCTCGCGGGATTTGCAGTGGTGATGGCGCTCGCCTATCTCTTCGGCACGATCTGACTTTCCGCCCCTACGAATCCGGCGAATTTCATGAGGCAGCGTGGTATCCGTACCACGCTGTTTTCGTTTTCGATGTCGCTGGGGTGGCAGCCGGTGTCGGCTTGCCGCTATACCTGAACCGGACAACGACGTAGCCTCAGGTCAGGGTCCAGGATTCAGGTGCAGCATGTTCCTTTCCGTCTTCGACGTCTTCAAGATCGGGATCGGTCCGTCGAGCTCCCACACGATGGGCCCGATGTCGGCGGCCAACCGGTTCCTGGAGCTCCTTCTTTCGGATGAGTGGCCGCGCCCGTCTACCGCGCATGTCGCCTCGCTCAAGGTCAGCCTGCACGGCTCCCTGGCCTATACCGGCATCGGGCACGGGACGGGCCGCGCGGTCATCCTCGGCCTGACGGGCGAGGAGCCGCAGCGCGTCGATCCGGACCGCATGGACGGGATCATCACGGAGGTCGAGCGGACCGGCAGGGTGATGCCGCCCGGCCATACCGCCTATGCCTTCCGGCCCGCGGAAGACCTCGTCTTCGACCGCAAGCAGCCCTTGCCCGGCCATGCCAACGGCATGACCTTCTCGGCCTTCGACGCCGATGGCAGGCTGCTCGTCAAGCGCATCTACTATTCGATCGGCGGCGGGTTCGTGGTGACGGATACCGAGTTGCAGCGGATGCGGACGGCCGGCAACAGGCAGGCTGGCCCCGTGGTCCCATACCCCTTCGCTACGGCCCGGGAAATGCTGCAGATGGCGCGCGGCGCAGGGCTCAGCATCGCCCAGATGAAGCGTGCCAATGAGGAGGTCACCCGTTCCCGCGACGACATCGACCAGGGTCTCGACGCGATCTGGGAGGCGATGAACGGCTGTATCGACCGGGGTCTCAAGGTCGATGGCGTCATGCCGGGGGGCCTCAACGTCCGCCGCAGGGCGAGGGCGATCCATGACAGGCTCAACGAGGAATGGCGCAGCAACCGCGCGAACCCGTTGCTGGCGAATGACTGGCTGAGCGTCTACGCCATGGCGGTCAACGAGGAGAACGCCGCCGGCGGACGGGTGGTGACCGCGCCGACGAACGGCGCGGCCGGGGTCATTCCCGCCTCCATCCGCTACTTCCTCCACTTCCACGACGGCGCCACCCGCGAGGACATTCACGAGTTCCTTCTGACGGCCGCGGCCATCGGCGGCATCATCAAGCACAACGCTTCCATTTCCGGCGCTGAGGTCGGCTGTCAGGGCGAGGTCGGTTCCGCCGCAGCCATGGCGGCGGCAGGTCTAGCGGCTGTCATGGGCGGGTCGCCCGAGCAGATCGAGAACGCCGCCGAGATCGCGCTCGAGCATCACCTCGGCATGACCTGCGATCCGGTCGCCGGGCTGGTGCAGGTTCCCTGCATCGAGCGCAACGCGCTGGGGGCCGTCAAGGCGGTGACCGCGGCATCGCTCGCGCTCAAGGGCGACGGCACGCATGTCGTGCCGCTGGACGCATGCATCGAGACGATGCGCCAGACCGGAAACGACATGAGCGAGAAGTACAAGGAAACGTCGACCGGCGGGCTCGCCGTGAATCTGGTGGAATGCTGAGATTTGATGCCGCCGAAGCATCCCGGGAGCTTGACCCGCACCGTCTTTAGGAATTGAAGGACGGCATGGCACTCCACATGATCAAGCTATGCGTGGGCGCGGAATCGCTGCAGGACCTCAGGGACTGGGTCAGCGAACGGGCGATGATGGCCATTGCGGCCGGCCTCGAGCCCCATTCGATCCATACGACGCGAATGATCCCGAAGCGGAAGGATGAACTGCTGGACGGCGGTTCGCTCTACTGGGTCATCAAGGGGCAGGTCATGGCCCGCCAGCCTCTGCTCGACCTTCGCTGCGTCACCGGCGCGGACGGCATCCAGCGGTGCGAACTGGTCCTGGGACCGGAGGTCGTCGAGACGGCGCCGCAACCCAAGCGCCCCTTCCAGGGCTGGCGCTATCTGAAGGCGGAGGAGACGCCCAGGGATCTCTTGAGCCTGGGCGAGGGAATGGCAGCGATGCCGGAGGATCTGCGGCGCGAACTCGCGGACCTCGGCCTCCTCTGAGCCGGATTAGTTCACCCGAAGCCTGACAGGCAAGTGGCCCGCGGAGCGGCCGACGTGAAGATGGATTCTCACCTGCGGCTGCGAATGACGCCAGGCCCGCGATCCGTGGCTGAGCAGGAGCGCGACGAGGTCGCGCGTGCGATCCTTCGACCGGGTGAGCCCGGCACCCGCCAGACGCATCGCCGCCTCGTGGAGCGGATGAAGCGCAAGGCCCCTGGCCCGCTTGCCCCCTGAAGGAAAGGGGGAGTTGGCAATATTCTCGTAAGCCGCCATTTCTGCCTCGTACACATTACAAATCGAGGTTGATTGCGGGGAACTTCCCCAGCCGGCGCCGATAAACGAGGCGCCGGAGTTCTTTCGGGCTACGGCCCGGTAACTTACTGCTGCGACGCCCAGCAGTTGACGCCCTGCTTCTTCAACGCCTTGCAGGTGTTCACTGCCGCCGACTGGTCCTCGAAGCCGCCGAAACGCGCGCGGTAGAGGTTCTGGCCGTTCGAATTCACGGCGACGGTAAAGGGTTTGGCGGAACGCAACACCTTGCCGCCCTTGTCCTTCGCCTTCTCCAGCAGTTGAGATGCCATGCCGGCGTCCGGCGATACGCCCACCTGGATGACCCAGCCGGAGACCGTGGAGGCGGGCAGGGTGGTGGCCGGGGCGGCCGAATTGGCCGGGGTGGGTTGCGTCGACGCGGTCGTCACGACATCGACGTCCGCCGACGTGTCGCCCTGTTCGTTAATGGCGACCTCTTCGGAGGGGATGAATTCCGGAGCGGGAATAGGCGTGGCGACGTCGGCGATTGCGCGCATGGCCTCGCCGCCGCGCTTGCCGGTCGAGGTCGGCGAGTATGCCGACGCAACCTGCTGTTCCTCGTAACGAGCCTGCGGGACCGGGCCGCTGCGCGGCAGGTCGAAGGCCGCAAGGCGATCTGCCGCGGCGATGGCGTCGCCAACCGGGGCGGAGGGGGCCTGGGCGATCAGGGCGCCCTTGCCGCCGCGCGATGCCTTCGGGAGATACTGGCCGACGAGCTTGCGCATCTGGGCGTCACGGCTTGCGCCGCTGCGTCCGCCGATGACGACGGCAACGAGCGAACGACCGTCCTTCTGCAGCGACGTCACGAGGTTGAAGCCGGAGGCGCGGATATAGCCGGTCTTGATGCCGTCGACACCCTCGACGGAGCCGAGCAGCCGGTTGTGGTTGCCGATCGTCTGCTTGCCGAACTTGAAGCTGCGGGTGGAGAAGTAGCCGTAATACTGCGGGAAATGCTGGCGAAGGGCCATTCCGAGACGAGCCTGATCGCGGGCGGTCGTCATCTGCGCCGTGTTGGGCAGGCCGTGGGCATTGCGATAGGTGGTACGGGTCATGCCCAGCGCGCGGGCCTTGTTCGTCATGATCTGCGCGAAGCGCGATTCCGAACCGCCGATAAATTCGCCGAGTGCGGTGGCGACGTCATTTGCGGAGCGCGTGATCAGCGCCTTGATGGCCTGCTCCACGGTCAGGCTGTTGCCGGCGCCGACGCCGAGCTTGGACGGAGGCTCGGCGGCCGCCTTCTTCGATACCGGCACCTTGGAGTCGAGACGGATGCGGCCGGACTCGAGCGCTTCGAAGGTCAGGTAGAGGGTCATCATCTTGGTAAGCGAGGCAGGGTAGCGCAGGCCGTCGGGGTCTTCGCCATAGAGGACCTTGCCGGTGTTTGCGTCGACCACGATGCCCGCGTATTTAGGCGCAGCCTGGGCCTCCCGGGACGGAGCGCCCGCGAAGAATGCGAGCATGACGACGAGGCCGAGCAGAAGGTCGAAGAGTTTCGCAGGCCGCTTGGGAAAGAGGATCGAAAAATCTGCTTTAAACACTGACGCACTCATTGCTTGCATTGGAATACCCGCCTTCCGGACGCGCCCCCGCCACGAACCGTTCCTGCCAATCTAGGCCGGTAGCGTTACCAAGAGGTTTATGGTGAACGGGAATCGCTCGGTATGAATCGCATTTTAGTAGTCGCCCGGCATGTCCCCGTCGTCCATTCGTAAAATCCGGTAATGACGGCATGAATATGTTGGCGCCGCGCCAATCCCCCGGAACCGCTGCATTTGGCGGCGCCGTGTCGCCGGGATGCAACCATGGCGCAACGCAAGAGCGCCGGCTCGCGGTGCGGCCGGCGCTCTTGTCCTAATGGAATAGGGGGGGGATTAGCGCGAGACGCTCGCCACGGCGGTTGCGCGGCCGTCCTGCAGCTTTACCCAGCGGCCCGCGTGATCCGATGCCTGGCGCTTGAGAAAGGTGTATTCGGTCTCCGACCAGAGGAGGACGGTGTCGCGCATGTTGTCGAGCACGAAATCGCCGTGGTCGGTGCGGACCGTCAGGACGGCATGGCCTTCGCCGTTGGGCTGGAGCACCACGGTGATCAGCAGATCCGACGGATCGAACCCCTTCGCCATCAGCATCTTGCGCTTGAGCAGGACGAAATCCTCGCAGTCGCCGACGCTGCGCGGATAGGCCCAGCGCTCCTCGACGCCATAGATTTCCTGGTCGGTCAGCGGCTGGATGGCGGTGTTGGCCGTATAGTTGACGTCGAGCATCGTCCGCCACTTGTCCTGGGTGAGCTTCATCGGTCCCGCGTCATGGGCGGCCGGGCCGCACTCGCTGGCATAGATCCGGCAGAATTCATAATGGCCGATCGGCGGATTGGCCCTCCCGCTTACTTCCATCCCGAGCGGCATGGCAAACGACGTCGACGCGGTCAGCAATGCGAAAAAGGCGGTTGCGATTGCGGCGCTCAGCGTTCTGCGTGTCATGGTCTGGTCTCCCTTGGCGAGGAGAAAGATGACACGAGGGGTTTGAGGTGGCGCAAAATTGCGTAGTAAAATCAATAGCGTAATTGACGCGAATTTGCGCCGAACTCAAATCAAGTTCGACTCGAATTGCTCGAAAACTTTCGTCAAATTGGTCGAGTATTTGATTAGAATTTTCGACGTCCGGGTAACGCCCGGAGAGCTTCCCGTCCGGAGCCGAAGGCAAGTCGCGTGTTCAAAGGTTAAGATTGCCGGCCGCAGGCAGGGCCGCGCAGCTCCACGGCCGACCGGTCGGGTGCATGTCCGCAAGTGGAGGTAACGAGCTCGCGCCGCTCCGAAGGTGTCCCATTGCGGGAAACGCCGATGGCAGTGCTCGAAATTTTTTTGACGATTAAGCCCGAGACGGTCGCGACATGTCCCGTTTCGGATCAGCAGTCATCGGCCCCTGAAACGGAAACGGCGGCCCGAGGCCGCCGTGGATGTCCGCTGGAAGGGAAGGGGAAATGGGCTACAGGAACTCGCGCAGCGATTCCCGCGACTGCACGCTGCTGAATTCGACCGCGACACCTTCCATGAAGTGACGGACGACGCGCCCGCGCATGCTGCCGAGGCGCACGGATGTCCCGAGCGGCGGGCGTATTTCGATGTCGACCGCCGCTCCCGACAGCGAAAGGTCCATCAGGCGGCAGCTGTAGCGGCTTCCGTCGTCGAGGATGAGTTCGGTCGCCGTATGTCTCGGCGTCAGGCGGTCGTGGCGGCGGTCTTCCGGGAGACCCAGTTCATGCTTGTTGGCGATCCAGGTCAGCTGCGCGGCGAGTTTCTCGCGCTTGCGGTCGGTCGCGTTGATGACGATCGAGAAGCTGTTCGCCCCGACCTCGCTCACGATGCCCTCGATCCGTCCGAGATGGTCGAGGTAGGCGATCACCCGCTCGTTGAGCCGGGGGCGCCCGAAGCAGGAAAATTCCACGTCTCCAGGGGACATTTCCGTCGCCGTGCAGGGATATTCCTCACGGTCGGCCAGCATCAGCCTGCCTTCGACATTGACGGCGACACGCTGGAACGCCCGCTCCGCAGGCGGCTGTCGCTGGCCGATGTTGTGAGGGGTCTGCTGTGAATACATTTCAGGCTTCCTGTGGGGAGGTCGCCCATCGTAGCGTCGCGGGAGTTAACATTGCGTGTGTCGGCAAGTCGCACTTACTGGGGCGATCTTGGTCGTGGGCCAATATTCTCCGCTTCTACTTCGCTTATCGGACAGGATGCGCCTATATGGGGACTGCTGGATGCTAGGATAACGCGATGGAGTGGCAGGACAGGATGAACCAGGAGAATGGCAGCGTCGAATATCGGCCGGAGCGGCAGCCCGTCTTCAACCTGCCGCGGGTCCTCCTTCTGACGATCCTGCTGCTTGGCGGGCTCTATCTCGTCGAAGCGCTGTTCCTGGACGATGACGCGGTCGGCACGTTCCTGTTCCACATGGCCTTCACGCCGCTGCGCTATGTCTATCCGCTTTCCGAGCAGGGGCCGGAATGGTTCACGACGCCCGTGACCTACTCGCTGCTTCACGGCGGCATCGAGCACCTCGCGTTCAACGTGCTGTGGCTCACCGCCTTCGGGGCGCCCGTCGTGCGCCGGATCGGGACGACCCGCTACGTGATCTTCTGGATATTGTCGGCTGCGGCTGCGGCCTTCTTCCACGCTGCACTCCACTGGGGCGAGCAGACGGTCCTGATCGGCGCGTCGGGGGTGGTGTCCGCGCTCATGGGCGCCGCCTGCCGCTTCGCCTTTCCGGTTCGCGGCGGCTTCGACAGGACTTACGGACATCTCTATCCGAGACAGTCTATCCTGGGAGCGCTGCGAAACCGCACCGTCGCGGTCTTCGTGGCGATCTGGTTCGTGGGCAATGTCCTGATCGCGATCGGCCTTCCGCTGTTCGGCCAGGACGCCGGGCAGATCGCCTGGGACGCGCATATCGGCGGCTTCCTCTTCGGATACCTGCTGTTCGGCTTCTTCGATCCGGTTCCGACCGCAACCCGTTGAGGGTGCTCCTCCGGTATATTGCATTCCCCGCCGTGTAGGGGCACCATCCATGGACGGATATCGCTCAAGGGGGAGGGCGCTAGCCGCGTGCACCTGGTATGCGAGGAGAAAGCCATGTCCATCGTCGTCAAGAATATGCTGGATGCGAAGGGTCGCGATGTCGTCACCGTCGGGCCAGACAAGTCGCTTCTGCAGGTCGCCGGAATTCTTCACCAGCGGAAGATCGGCGCCATCGTCGTGACAAGCGTGGACGGGGCGATAGCCGGCATCTTCACCGAGCGCGACATGGTGCGCGCCCTGGCGGAGAAGGGAGCCGCAATCCTCGATCAGCCCGTATCCTCGGTGATGACCGTGAATGTTCAGAGATGTCGCGAAGACACGACCGTGAACCAGCTGATGGAAATGATGAGCAGCGGCCGGTTCCGTCACGTCCCTGTCGAGGAAGGTGGCCGGCTTGCCGGCATCATTTCCATCGGTGACGTGGTGAAGTCGCGCATCCGCGAGGTCGAGATCGAGGCGGAGGAGATCAAGGCCTATATCGCTGGCTGAACCCGGTGCCGGGTCAGCGCGCGAACACTTCCTGCATCCGCTGCAGCGCGGCGATCTGGTTCATCGTCTCGGCATAGCCGCGATCGATCGCCTCGCCGGCCCGGTGGAACTCGGAAAGGCCGATGTCGCTAAGGCGGGGATGCAGGGCGAGATCCGGCGGATCGCCCGCAAGTCGCGCGCGAGAAATCCGTTCCTGGATGATATTGAACGCCTGCACCATGACGCCAGGCAGGCCGAGATGGTGCTCCGTCTTGTTCCGGGGCGGCTCGACCGCCTGGAAGCTGGCGCTGTGCTTGACGACGGCCGACCGGCCGAAGATGTCGTAATTGAGATTTACGGCGACCACCAGCGGCTGTTCATAGGCGCGGCAGACCGAGGTCGGGACCGGGTTCACCAATGCGCCGTCCACCAGGGTGCGGTTGTTGCATGTGACCGGTTCGAAGATGCCGGGGAGTGCGTAGGAGGCGCGCAGCGCCGTGATCAGCGAACCGTTGCCGATCCAGACTTCATGGCCCGTATGGAGTTCCGTCGCGACCGCCACGAAGGTCCGGTCGAGGTCTTCGATGGAGAGGCCCTCGAGGTGCTCCTGCATGCGCTTGGTGAGGCGCATGCCGCCGAGCAATCCGCCGCCGCCGATCGTGAGGTCGAGAAGCCCGGCGATCCGTCGCATGGTAAGCGAGCGCGCGAAGGTCTCAAGTTCGTCGAGCTTGCCGGCGAGATAGCATCCGCCGACCAGCGCGCCGATCGAGGTGCCGGCGACCATGCCGACCTCGATGCCGGCTTCGTCGAGCGCACGGAGGACGCCGATATGCGCCCAGCCGCGCGCCGCGCCGCCACCGAGCGCCAGCGCAAGCTTCGCCTTCTTCGGGACATCGATTGCAACGGGTTCGGAGGGGCGAGCGGAAGCGGGATCCGAGGGCGTAAGGGCCTGATCGCTGCGACTCCAACTCCAGTTCAGCATCAGAACCTCCAGGCTGACGATTTCCCGAGGTGCAGGAAAGCATGGACAGGTTGCGAAAAGGTGTAGGTGTCCGCCAGTCTGTCACAGAATGCGACGCGCGGCTACTTTGTTCCCCCCGGGTTGTAGACTTCCGCGGGGTCGAAGTGCCGGTGGTCGTCAGCGATCCGGAGGACGGCGGTTTCGTCGCGTTTCTCGACGACGCGATAGAAACAAGAGCGTCTTCCCGTGTGGCACGTGGCGTCGTGTCCGGCGACGGATACCTTTATCCAGATCGCGTCCTGGTCGCAGTCCGTGCGGATCTCGTGAACCGTCTGCAGATTGCCGGAGGTCTCGCCCTTCTTCCAGATCTTGGCCCTGGAACGGCTGTAGTAGTGGGCGATCCCGGTGTCGATCGTCAGTGCCAGCGCCTCGGCGTTCATGTGCGCGACCATCAGAAGCTCGCCATCGGCGACGTCGGTCACGACGGCCGTCACGAGGCCGTTGGCATCGAACGAAGGCGCCAGCGGACCGGCGCCTTCCTGTTCCGCCTTGTCGGAGGACGGCCGGGGAAAGTCACGGAGCATGGGCGCCTCAGCGGTTGCGAACGAGGGTCAGGAAACGCGCCTGCTCGGCGGCATTGTCCCTGTATTCGCCGGTAAAGGTGGTGGTGAGCGTCGTCGAGCCCTGCTTCTGCACGCCGCGCATGGCCATGCACATGTGCTCCGCCTCGATCATGACCGCCACGCCGCGCGGCTTGAGCGTCTTTTCGATCGCCGCGGCAATTTGCGCCGTCAGGTTTTCCTGCGTCTGGAGGCGCCGCCCGAAGATATCGACCACGCGGGCAATCTTCGAAAGGCCGAGCACGCGGCCGTTCGGCAGATAGGCGACATGGGCCTTGCCGTTGATGGGCAGCATGTGGTGTTCGCAATGGGAGTAGAACGGGATGTCGCGAACCAGCACGGCATCGTCGTAGCCGGAGACTTCCTCGAAGGTGCGGCCGAGAACCTCCTCGGCCGAGAGCGCGTAACCGGAAAAGAGCTCGCGATAGGCGGTCGCGACCCGCTTCGGCGTGTCCAGCAGGCCTTCGCGCTCAGGGTTTTCGCCCACCCAGCGCAACAGGGTGCGGACGGCCTCCTCGGCCTGCTCCTGCGTCGGGCGGCTCTCGGTCTGGCCGGAGGCCGGGAAATTCTTCACAACTGCGTCCATTGCTGTCTCCCGGGCAACAACCATCGGGCCTATGTCTCATCAACCGCCATCGACCGGCGGGTTGTGGTTTCAATCCGCGTAATTGACCCTTTAGAGCTTCATTTACAAGATATTATGGTCTCAATTTCCCGGATTCGGCGGCAAAGCATCGCTTTCTTGATCCTTGCCCGCTTTGGTCACATATACGTATGGCATCATAAATCAACACGACCGGGGCGTCGCGACTGCGGCTTACCGGGGAAATTCCAAGCCGGATCACTCACGACATGGACGACATCTATAATAGCAAGATCCTCGAACTGGCCGGCAATATCCCGAGGTCCGGGCGGCTGGAGGATGCCGATGCGACCTCGGAAAAGCACTCCAAGCTCTGCGGGTCGCGCGTGCGCGTCTACGTCAAGGTGCGGAACGGCGTCGTCTCCGATTTCGCCCACGAGGTGCGGGCCTGTGCGCTCGGCCAGGCGTCGTCCTCGGTGATGGCAAGCCATGTCGTCGGCGCCACTCCCGACGAGGTCCGCACCGCGCGGGAAGAGATGCTGGCCATGCTGAAGGCGGACGGCGACGGGCCGTCCGGTCGCTTTGAGGACATGCGCTACCTCAGGCCCGTGAAGGACTACAAGGCGCGGCACGCATCGACCATGCTGACCTTCGACGCCGTCGTCGATGCGCTCGACCAGATCGAGGCCGGAGCGGAACAAAAGATCGTCGTCTGACATGTGCGAGCGAACCGACTGCAGCCATCCAAGACCGGAAAGACGGTCCCGCAACTGGCAGGGGCCGTTCCCCCGCACTCCCGGTCGGCTGGCTGGCATGGGGCTTGTCCGGCTTTACCAGCTGACCCTCTCGGGCTTCATCGGGAATTCCTGCCGTCACATCCCCACCTGTTCCGAATTCGGGTACGAGGCGATTGCCCGCCATGGATTGTGGGCCGGCGGCTGGATGGCGCTCTTTCGCGTCGGACGCTGCGGCCCGGGTGGAACCTCGGGTCTCGATCCCGTTCCGGACAAGCTTCAGCCCCGTCAGAAATGGTGGCTGCCATGGCGTTACTGGCACTCCCACGCGTGACCCTCGCGCTTTACTAGGTCCCTGAAAACCTCTATCAACCGGCGCGTTCGCAGCCGGCGGCCGAGGCAGGGCGCCGGTCATTCACACCACCCGCATTCGTTGGCGGGACTGGACCAAGGAGCAGTCATGTCCCAATCCGTTTCCCTTACCTTTCCCGATGGCTCCGTCCGCGCGTTCGACGCCGGAACGACCGGCCGCGACGTCGCCGAATCGATATCGAAGTCGCTGGCGAAGAAGGCCGTTGCCATCACCGTCGACGGCGCGCTGCGCGATCTTTCCGATCCCGTCACCGACGGTGCGATCGAGATCGTCACGCGAACCGATCCCCGCGCGCTCGAACTGATCCGCCACGATGCAGCGCACGTGATGGCCGAGGCCGTGCAGGAACTGTGGCCGTCGACGCAGGTGACGATCGGGCCGGTCATCGAGAACGGGTTCTATTACGATTTCGCGCGGGACACGCCGTTTACGCCTGAAGACCTGCCGAAGATCGAGGCGAAGATGAAGGAGATCATCGCCCGCAACAAGCCGTTCACCAAGGAAGTCTGGCCGCGCAACAAGGCGCGGGAAGTGTTTGCGTCCAAGGGCGAGGACTACAAGGTCGAACTGGTGGACGCGATCCCGGAAGACCAGGACCTCAAGATCTATTACCAGGGCGACTGGTTCGACCTCTGCCGCGGGCCGCACATGGCCTCCACCGGACAGATCGGCACGGCCTTCAAGCTGATGAAGGTGGCTGGCGCCTACTGGCGCGGCGATTCCAACAACCCGATGCTGACCCGCATTTACGGCACGGCCTGGGCGACGCAGGAGGAGCTCGACCAGTACCTCCACGTGCTGGCCGAGGCGGAAAAGCGCGACCACCGCAAACTCGGCCGGGAAATGGATCTCTTCCATTTTCAGGAGGAAGGCCCCGGCGTGGTGTTCTGGCACGGCAAGGGCTGGCGGATGTTCCAGACCCTCGTCTCCTACATGCGCCGCCGTCTCGCCGGAGCCTACGAGGAGGTCAATGCGCCCCAGGTACTCGACACCTCGCTCTGGGAGACCTCCGGTCACTGGGGCTGGTACCAGGAGAACATGTTCGCGGTGAAATCCGCCCATGCGCTGACCAATCCCGACGATCCGGAAGCCGATGACCGCGTGTTCGCGCTGAAGCCGATGAACTGCCCGGGGCACGTCCAGATCTTCAAGCATGGTCTCAAGTCCTACCGGGAATTGCCGATTCGCCTGGCGGAATTCGGTCTCGTGCATCGCTACGAACCGTCCGGCTCGCTGCACGGCCTGATGCGCGTCCGTGGCTTCACGCAGGACGACGCGCATGTATTCTGCACCGATGAGCAGATGGCGGCGGAATGCCTCCGCATCAACGACCTGATCCTGTCCGTCTACGAGGACTTCGGCTTCAAGGAGATCGTCGTCAAGCTCTCCACCCGGCCGGAAAAGCGGGTCGGCTCGGACGATCTCTGGGATCGCGCCGAGACGGTCATGATGGATGTCCTGAAGACGATCGAGGCGCAGTCGGGCGGCCGCATCAAGACTGGCATCCTGCCGGGCGAGGGCGCCTTCTACGGTCCGAAGTTCGAGTACACGCTGAAGGACGCGATCGGCCGCGAGTGGCAGTGCGGCACGACGCAGGTCGACTTCAACCTGCCGGAGCGCTTCGGGGCCTTCTACATCGACCAGAACTCCGAGAAGCGGCAGCCGGTGATGATCCACCGCGCGATCTGCGGCTCGATGGAGCGCTTCCTCGGCATCCTGATCGAGAACTTCGCCGGTCATATGCCGCTCTGGTTCGCACCGGTGCAGGTCGTCGTCGCCACGATCACGTCCGATGCCGACGATTACGGCCGCGAAGTGGCCGAGACGCTGCGCGACGCCGGCATGGTGGTCGAGACCGACTTCCGCAACGAGAAGATCAACTACAAGATCCGCGAGCACTCGGTCACCAAGGTTCCGGTGATCATCGTCTGCGGCAAGAAGGAAGCGGAAGAGCGTTCGGTCAACATCCGCCGGCTCGGTTCGCAGGCGCAAACCTCGATGTCGCTCGCCGAGGCGCTCGATGCGCTCTCTCTGGAGGCAACGCCGCCGGACCTGCTCCGCAAGGCGAAGGCGCGGAAACCTGCCGCCTGAACACGTTCAAGCCCGCCCGGAAACGGGCGGGCTTGAAGATTGCCGCCGTCAGTTCCGCAATGCGGTATCGTTGAGCAGCCCCATCTCTGCGGGCTGCTCCTTCATTAGGACCTCGACATCGACGTTCTCGGCGGCCTTGACGCTGAAGGAGCGCTGATAGATGCGGTCCTTGTTCCGGGCGATCGCCAGGTAGTCGCCCTCCGCCAGCACCATGGTGGAAAAGGCGCTGACGCTCTCGTTGACGATGTCGCCCGCAGCCGTGAGCACCGACCATGCGGTGTCGGCGATCGCTTCTCCGCCCGGCTGCGAGACGAGCTTCAGGGTGATTTCCGCGGCCCTGTGCTGGAGGGTGGCTTCCAGCAGCTTGCCGGCTTCCACCTGGATGTCGGCGCGCACGACGGCATTGACGTCGCCGTATTCGGAAACGACGTGATAGGTGCCGGCATTGAGGCGCACGATCGTGTCCGGGCTCACGTCCGCCATCACGAGACCCCGCTCGCCGTCCTCGCGGACTTCGGAGGAATAGATCGAGAAGCGGAGACGATAGGGGGGAACGGGCGCGCCGGAGCCGGAAACCGCGTCAAAGACGACGCCGCCCGCATCGAGAACCATCACCTGGGGGGCCACCTCACCCTCGGCCGGGACCGTCAGTTTCTTGGTGACGCCCGCACGCCCGAATGCGACATTCACGAAATAGTCGCCCGGCACGAGCTGGAAAGAGGCGTCCCCACCTTCCGCACTCGCGACCAGAGGCAGCTTGCCGTCCTCGCCCGAAATGGGGCTGAAGACGCGCCAGGTCAGGCCTTCCTTGAGAACTTCCTCGCTGTTCACCAGCTTTGCCCGAAACTCGACATCCTTCGCCGCGGCAGCGTCCAATCCGGCGCCCGTGGCCGAGAAGGCGTTGAGCTTCGGCATCTTCGCAGTGCTGGTGAGCTGCTTGAATGTCTTGAAGGCTTCCTCGGCGCGTGCACCTGCGACAGGCATCACTGCAAGGGCGCCGGCAAGGGCGCAGCGGGCCGCGAGGGAAATGCCTGTCATTGACGTCAACCGGTTGACTCTTCTACTGCTAGGGCTCACTTCAAGACCAATCCTGCGGCAATTTCAAGACTTTCCTCCCTGACCGTTCCGAAAGGACGACTCAAGTATGCAAACCGACATCAAGCTTGTGGACTATCTGCGTAGCCGACACTCGACGCCGGTAGCCCAGATCGGGGAACCCGGGCCTTCGGTCGCCGAACTGGAGTCGATTCTCGGCTTCGCGTCGCGTGTTCCGGACCATGGAAAGCTGGCGCCCTGGCGCTTCATCGTTTACCGCGGCGCGGAGCGGGCGAGGCTGGGCGACGCCTTCCTGTCCATCCTGCTGAAGCGGTCCGTCGATCTCGACGATGCGGGCCGAGACGCCGAGCGCAACCGCTTCCTGCGGGCGCCGCTCGTCGTCGGTGTGGTCAGTACCGCAGCACCCCACGTGAAGATACCGGAATGGGAGCAGGTCCTGTCGGCGGGAGCCGTATGCCTCAATATGCTGATGGCCGCGAGTGCCCACGGCTATGTCGCCAACTGGCGCACGGAATGGATCGCCTACGACGACAATGCCCTTGCCGAACTCGGCGTGAGGAAGGGCGAGCGCGTCGCCGGCTTCATCCATATCGGCTCCAGCGACTTTCCGGTTCCCGACCGCCCGAGGCCGGAACTGGCGAGCATCGTCACCTATGCGGGGTCGGGTGAAGCCTGATGTTCTATGCGACCGATACCAATGACCACGGCCTGAAGCATGATCCGTTCAAGGCGATCGTTGCCCCGAGGCCGATCGGCTGGATCGGCACGAAGGGGCGCGACGGCTCCTGCAACCTCTCGCCCTACTCCTTCTTCAGCATCGTCTCCGATGTGCCGAAGATCGTGATGTTTTCCTCGAGCGGCCGCAAGCACAGTCTCCGCAATGCCGAGGAAACGGGTGTCTTTACTGCAAGCCTTGCAAGCCGCCACCTCGCCGAGCAGGTGAATGCATCCTCCGTGACGGTTCCTTATGGAACGGACGAGTTCGCCATCGCCGGCCTGTCGCCGGTAATGGGGCGGCTCGTCGAGGCGCCCTATGTGAAGGAAGCATATACGGCACTCGAATGCAGGCTGACCGAGGTCATCCAGCCGCGCACCCTCGATGGTGGCCGCGCGGACTCCTTCATGGTCTTCGGGCAGGTTGTCGGCATCCACATCCGCGAGGAAATCATCCGGGACGGCCGGATCGACATGGGCATCATGCGCCCGCTCGCCCGCATGGGCTACCATGACTATTGCGACGGCGGTGCCGAAGTCTTCCAGATGACCCGTCCGCCCGCTCCATAGAGCGGGGGCTGGTTAATCGGCATGGTGAACCAATCATAAACATTTACCGGCTACCGTCTGGTCATTCGGCGATGCGCGCCACGCGCGTCCCGTAAGCCGGGGTTCGTAGTGATTATTCAGGCATTTATTCGTTGGCTCGAGACAGCCGCCGTTGGCGACAGGGCCAAGGCCGCCAATGCGCTAGCGCGCGTCTATCTCGCATCCCGCCTCAAGCCGGAACAGCAGCAGGCGGCGCTTCTGGCCATGTCGCACCTGCTCAATGATCCGGCGCCGCAGGTCCGGCTTGGCCTCGCCCGCGGACTGGCGGCGGATCCGGCCGCGCCACGTTCGATCATCCTCGCGCTTGCCGAGGATCAGCCCGAAATCGCATGCACCGTCATCGCCTGCTCGCCCGCCTTCCAGGATGCCGACCTGGTCGACCTGATCGGCCGCGGTGACGGACTCACCCGCGGTCTGATCGCGACCAGGCCCGGTCTTTCCCGTGCCGCATGCGCGGCCTTGGTGGAGGTCGGGGAGGTGGGAGACATCGTGCTTCTTCTGGAAAACGCGACGGCGGCATTGTCTCGCGGAAGCCTGGCGCGAACCGCCGAACGGTTCGGTCATGACGCCGAGGTCAGGCAGTTGCTGCTCGATCGGGCCGATGTCCCTGCAGAGGTTCGCCAGCGCCTTGTATCGAAGCTCGGAGAGGCGCTTGCCCGGTCCAGCCTTGTCTCAGGCGTTCTGGGCGGTCCGCGGCTGGAGCGCCTGACGGCCGAGGCGACCGAAGCGGCGACGCTCACCATTGCGGGGGCCGCATCCCGCGCCGAATTGCCGGCGCTCGTCGAATACATGCGGGGTTCGGGAAACCTGACCCCGGCGCTTCTCGTCCACGCGCTCTGCACCGGAAGGGCCGATTTCCTTTCCGAGGCGATTGCGGCGCTCTCGGGACTGGACGAGCCGCGCGTGCGCGCCCTGCTGGCGAGCGGCCGGGCACCGGCCGTCCGCGCGCTCTTCCAGTCGGCGGGCCTTCATCGTGACGTGGCGACGGTCTTCGTCGCGGGCACGCTTCTCTGGCGCCAGGCAGGCATGATGGAGACGGCGGCCGGCATATGCGAGAAGCTCCTGTCGGAATGTCGTCCGCTCAGGGAAAAGTCGGCCATCGTGTCTGATCTTCTGGAAATCGTGGACCGGCTCCAGCGGTCCGAACTGCGGGCTGCGGCGCGTTCCTATGCGCTGGAAACCGCACTGGCCGCCTGACCCTCTCAGTCCCGAAGTCTCTTTGCGACCCAGGAATAACTGTCCTCGACGAGCCGGATCGGCTGATGCACCAGTGTCCGTACGCCTTCGGTGGTCGGCAGCACGGCGCGTACGCGCGAAATGGCCCTGGAGGCGAGGCTCGTCTTGGCTTCCTGGGTGAGCATGACCTGTGGCAGCGGCGCTTCCGGCTCTGTAAGGGGCGCGGCGGCAAACTCGCTCTCCTCCGGCTTCTGGCATACCGCGATCACCATCGGATAGGAGGCGTTGGCATAGTCAGCCAGTTCCGCTTCCGAATCGACGCTGCACGTCTCGATCGTCGGCCAACGCCTCTCCGAAGTGGCCACGTAATGGCATTCCGTAGCGCTGTCGTCACACCCGAGAATGGTCAGCACGATGATGGCGGCGTTCATCTCTTCCCCCTGGTCGATGAAACTGTGGCGGGCGATCTTGGCCCAATGAAGGCCGGCTCGCCGGCGACCTGTCACTCCCTGCTCGGCCTTTTTCCGCCGGCCGATCGCGTCGCCGAGATCCCCGGCGCGTCATGCTTTCTCGTGCCTTCTAAGCGCGCGGGCGGACGGACGGACGCTCTCAGGGGGAGGAAATCGTCCTGATCGGCGCGACGTCCGGTTTGTAGTCGGGGTCGATGTCGGTAGGCTTCTCCTCCTCCGTCGGATCGACCAGCTTCACTTCGCGGATCCATTCCCGCCAGATCGACACGATCAGCGCCATGAGCACCGGGCCGATGAAGAGGCCCAGGAACCCCATGGTCTTGACGCCGCCGACGAGGCCGAAAAAGGTCGGGAGGAAGGGCAGCTTGATCGGGCCGCCGACCAGTCGCGGACGGATCGTCTTGTCGACGATGAAAAGCTCGACCGAGCCCCAGACGAAGAGCGCAATCCCTGCGACATACGAGCCGCTTGCGACGAGATAGACCGAAACCAGGGTGAACGACAGCGGCGCCCCGCCGGGGATCAGTGCCATGATCCCGGTCAGTACGCCGAGCGTGACGGGCGAGGGGACGCCGGCGATCCAGTAGGCGATGCCGAGGACGATGCCTTCGCCGATCGCGATCAGGGTCATGCCTGTGACGGTCGAGGTGATCGTCGCCGGTACGATGCGCGAAATCCTTTCCCACCGTGCAGGCAGGATGCGTTCCCCCAGGAGGTCGATCTGGCGGCTGAACGATGCCCCGTCCCGGTAGACGAAGAAGAGGGCGATCAGCATGAACAACAGCGTCAGCAGCAGGTGGAAAGCACCGTCGCCGGCCGCGATGACGGCCCGGTAGATGTTGCCGATGTTCGCGCCGCTGACGATCTGGATGAGTTCACCGACGGCGCCGGGCGAACCGACGTTCCTGTCCCATTGCTGGGTAAGCCATTCCCCCACGCCGGGCAGAGCCGCGATCCAGTGCGGCACCGGGGCGCCCTTGTCATTGACTTCCAGGATCCAGCCGACCCATTCGCGCACTTCTCCGATCGTATAGGAGATCGCGATCCCGACCGGGATGACGAGAAATGCAATGATGAAGAGGATGGCCAGCGTGGCACCGACTGTCGTGTTGCCGCCGACATTGCGCAACAGTTTCCTGTAGAGCGGCCAGCTTGCGAAGCCGATGACGAGTGCTGCAAGCACCGGCACGACGAAGCCGTGGAAGAAGTAAATCCCGGCAATGACGATCAGGATCAGGAGCCAGCGGGCGGCCGAAATCGGCGGAATAAGCGCCGTGCGGCTGGGCGCCACAGGCCCCAGCCAACGAGGTCCATCCGGTAAATGTGGGGGTCTGCTCACCAATGCTCCTAGTCTGTCCGCTTGCGTCATCGCGATATCTAATAATTATTGCACAGGTTACACGTAGCGCGATCACAAAATTGCTAACGCGTCACTTGTCGCAGATGAGGTAGGAGCTAAATATGACGGACAATCAACTCACAGAACTGTCCTGATGAATTTATCTTCACGTCGGCTCCTCGTCCGGGACCGCACATCGCAGTCCCACGCACGGGTCGAAGCACTTGTCGGGTCCTTCTCCACGCTTGAGGCATATCATCGTTACCTGCGGGGGACCTACGCGTTTCGCTCCATGTACGAAGGGACGGTGACGGAAATGCCCTGGCCCGAGGGCCTGCCCCCGCTCGACAACGCGCCGCAGCTGTTGCCGCTCCTTCGGCAGGATCTCCAGGACATGGGACTGGAGCCGCCTGACGGAGACGCTCCCTCTTTGCCGGTCGATGACCGGGAAACGCTCCTGGGAATACTCTATGTCGTGGAAGGTTCGGCGCTGGGGGCACGCATTCTCTACCGACGCGCGCAGGAACTGGGCCTGAGCGGCGAGTTCGGGGCCCGGCACCTTTCCGTACAGTCGGAATCGCTGACCCGTTGGCGGCAACTCGTCAAGCTTCTGGACGAGGCACCCGAACTGGACCTCGAGCGAATCGTGGCCGCCTCCGAGACGGCGTTCGCGGCGGTGGGCGGAGCCTTCGAAAGGCTGGAAGATGCGTGAGCAGCAACCCGTCGATCTCACCAATTGCGACCGCGAACCGATCCAGATCCCCGGCTCGATCCAACCCCATGGCTGCCTGATTGCCTGCGATCAGGCAGGGTCTGAAATCCGCCGCTATTCCGAGAACGCGACCTCGATGCTCTCCCTCCACGACATCGCGCCCGGCATGCGTCTGGAACAGATATTTGGGCGCGAACTGGCTCACACGCTCCGCAATGCGATCGCGACCGCCGGCGATCCGGCTCGGCCCGCCCTTCGCCATGGGGTAGCACTTCCGGACGGCAACAGGTTCGATGTCGCGGTTCACGCACATGACTCATTCGCCATCCTGGAGTTCGAACCGGTCAGGGCGCCCAATGACCAGCCGCTCGAAGTCGCGCGGATGCTCATCAGCCGGATACGGAACATCGCCAATGTCGAGCAACTGGTCGAGCGCTCAAGCCGCCTGATCCACGCCCTGCTGGGTTATGATCGGGTGATGATCTATCGTTTCGAGGAGGACGGCGCGGGGCAGGTCATCAGCGAGCACAAGCGGCGTGACCTGGAAAGTTTCAAGGGACAGTATTTCCCGGCAAGCGACATCCCCCAGCAGGCCCGCATCCTCTACCTGAAGAACACGATCCGCGTCATTTCCGATGCGAGGGACGAGAGGATCGCCATCCTTCCCGCGCAGGAGGAAAGGGACGACCCGCTGGACCTGTCCTTCGCCCATCTGCGAAGCGTGTCCTCGATCCACTGCGAGTATCTTCGCAACATGGGCGTAGCCGCCTCGATGTCGATTTCGATCGTCGTGGACGGCGTGCTGTGGGGTCTGATCGCCTGCCATCACTATTCGCCGAAGGCACTCTCAATGCCGCAGCGCATTGCGGCCGAGACATTCGGCGAGTTCTTCTCGCTTCATCTGGCGGCCCTGCTGCAGAAGCAGGTTGCGGAAAAGAACCGCGAGGTACGGGCAGCGCTGGATCACTTTCTGCAGGTCGCCTCCCACCATGACGACATTCGCGATCTTCTCCGGACCTCGCTTGGGGAATTCGGCGGCATGCTGCCGTCGGACGGGGTGGGCCTGTGGCTGGGCGGGGTCTGGACGAGCACGGGAGCCGCGCCGACCGCGGAAGAGGCCGCCAAGCTCGTCGAACTCCTTTCGGGAACCTCCGCCGGCCGTATCTGGTGGACGGACGAACTGTCGGCCGATCTTCCCGGATCGGGAATCTCTCCCACGGAGATCTGCGGCGTCCTCGCCATCCCGCTGTCGCAGCGGTCGCGCGACTACCTCTATTTCTTCCGCCGGGAACTGGTCCAGACACTGAACTGGGCCGGGAACCCTGAAAAATCCTATGAGACCGGCCCCCTCGGCGACAGGCTGACGCCGCGCAAGAGCTTCGCCATCTGGAAGGAGGCGGTTCGCAACCGTGCCCAGGCCTGGTCGGAGACGGATCGCGAGGTGGCCGAGGTCATCCGCGGGGTGCTGGTGGAAATCGTCCTTCACCACAACGAACTGATCGCCGACGAGCGGGGCAAGGCGGACGTCCGGCAGCGGATGCTGAACGAAGAGCTCAACCATCGCGTCAAGAACATCCTGTCCGTCATCAAATCGCTGATCAGCAGGCCGGTCGATCCGAAGCAGGGCCTCGACAGCTACATCGAATCCCTGAAGGGCAGGGTGCAGGCCCTGTCCCTCGCACATGACCAGATCGTTCGCAGCGGCGACGGGGGAATTCTGCGCGACCTCTTGAACGCTGAACTGCAACCCTACCAGACCGGCGATCGCCACATCCTGCTGCAGGGCCCGCCCGTCTGGCTCGACGCCCGGTCCTTCTCCGTCATGGCGCTCGTGCTACACGAAATGGCGACCAACGCCGCCAAATACGGCGGCCTGTCGGTGGCGGGAGGCAACCTTTCTGTTCGCTGGCAGAAGGGCGAAGCGGGCGACTGCGAGATTTGGTGGGACGAAAGCGGCGGTCCGCCGGTGAGCGAGCCGGAGCGCACCGGCTTCGGCAGCGTGCTCATCGGGCGCAGCATTTCCTACGAACTCGGCGGACACAGCAAGATCGACTACGCGCCGACCGGTCTCCAGGGTTATTTCTGCATACCGTCCAAGCACGTGCAGGCGGAGGCAGAGGGCGAGGATGAGCCGGCGCTCGCGACAGTCACCGACGGTGAGGATCACGGGGAGCGAGATCTTTCCCAGGTGGAATTGCTGCTCGTCGAGGACCAGATGCTGATTGCCGCCGATGTCGAGAGCATCCTGGCGGAACACGGGCTGGAAAAGGTCACGACCGCGCCGTCCGTCACCGAGGCGCTTCGGCGCCTTGAAAAGCTCACGCCGGACATCGCGATACTCGACGTCAACCTGGGCAGCGGCACCTCTATGCCGGTGGCCCAGGAACTGCTGAGGCGCGACATCCCGTTCGTGTTTGCGACCGGCTACAGCGACCGCTCGACGATTCCAGAGCATCTCGACGTACCGGTGCTCCGCAAGCCCTATGAGAGTTCAGCCCTAATCCGCACGATCAGCCGGGTTCTCGAAAAGCATAGGGCGACGGTCCGATCCTGAGCCACGTCCGGTGGGTCAGATATCGAGGTTGTCGGCGAAGGCCGCGCGTTCCTGGATGAACCGGAACCGTGCCTCGGGCTTCGTGCCCATCAGGTTCTCGACCGCCTCGCGGGTGCCTTCGAAGTCCACCTCGTCGATCCCGACCCGCAGGAGCGTGCGCTTGGCCGGGTCCATCGTGGTTTCCTTGAGCTGCGCCGGCATCATCTCGCCGAGGCCCTTGAACCGGCCGACTTCGACTTTCTTGCCCTTGAAGACGGTTTCCATCAGTTCGGCGCGATGGGCATCGTCTCTCGCATAGACGGTCTTTGCGCCCTGTCGCAGGACGTAGAGCGGCGGGACCGCAAGGAAGAGGTGGTTGCCGCGAATGAGTTCGGGCATTTCCTGGTAGAAGAACGTGATCAGCAGCGACGCGATATGGGCGCCGTCGACATCGGCATCGGTCATGATGATGACGCGCTCGTAGCGAAGGTCCTCTTCCCGGTACTTCGTGCGCGTGCCGCAGCCGAGCGCCTGGATGAGGTCGGCGATGGTCTGGCTGGCCGAGAGCTTGTCCCGGCTGGCGCTTCCGACGTTGAGGATCTTGCCGCGCAGCGGCAGGATCGCCTGGTTGGCGCGGTTGCGTCCCTGCTTGGCGGAGCCGCCGGCCGAATCGCCCTCGACGATGAAGAGTTCAGCCCCTTCGGCGGTGTTCTGTGAACAGTCGGCGAGCTTGCCCGGCAGGCGCAGCTTGCGCACCGCGGTCTTGCGGTTGACTTCCTTTTCCTTGCGGCGACGAAGACGCTCCTCGGCGCGCTCGATGCACCAGTCGAGAAGCTTTGCCGCCTCGGCCGGATTGCCGGCGAGATAATGGTCGAACGGATCGCGCAGGGCGTTCTCGACGATGCGCTGCGCCTCGACGGTCGCCAGCTTGTCCTTCGTCTGGCCGACGAATTCCGGCTCGCGGATGAAGACCGACAGCATGCCGACGGCCGAGATCATCACGTCGTCGGTGGTGATCTGGGCGGCGCGCTTGTTCTGCGTCAGCTCGGCGTAATTCTTCAGGCCCTTGGTCAGGGCGATGCGCAGGCCGGCCTCGTGCGTGCCGCCTTCCGGGGTCGGGATGGTGTTGCAGTAGGAGTGGATCTGCGGGTCGCCGCCATACCAGGTGATCGCCCATTCGAGCGCGCCGTGGCCGCCGGTCTTCTCGGTGCGGCCGGCGAAGATCTCACGGGTGACGGTGAAGTCCTTGCCGAGCGTCGCCGACAGGTAATCCTTGAGGCCGCCCGGGAAATGGAACACGGCCTTTTCGGGAACGTCACCGCCCGGAGGCACCATGCCCTCGTCGCAGGACCACCGGATTTCCACGCCCCCGAAGAGGTAGGCTTTTGACCGCGCCATGCGAAAGATACGGCCGGGCTCGAACTTCGCATGGTCGCCGAAGATCTGCGGGTCGGGATGGAAGCGGACGCGCGTTCCGCGCCGGTTCTGCACCGGGCCCAGTTCCTCCAGCCCTCCCTGGGGAACGCCGCGCGAGAAACGCTGGCGATAGAGCTTGCGGTCGCGGGCGACCTCGACCTCGAGGAGATCGGAAAGCGCGTTGACGACCGATACGCCAACGCCGTGCAGGCCGCCCGACGTCTCGTAGGCCTTGCCGTCGAACTTACCGCCGGCGTGAAGCTTGGTCATGATGACTTCGAGGGTCGATTTACCCGGGACCTGCGGATGGTTCTCCACCGGAATGCCGCGACCGTTGTCGGTGACCGTCAGGAAGCCGTCGCGGTCGAGATGAACCTCGATGAAGTTCGCATGGCCCGCCACCGCTTCGTCCATCGAGTTGTCGATGACTTCGGCGAACAGGTGGTGCAGGGCCTTCTCGTCGGTGCCGCCGATATACATGCCCGGCCGCATGCGTACGGGCTCCAGTCCTTCGAGGACCCGGATCGAGGATGCGCCGTAGTCGTCCGTGGAAGGCGCCGGCCGTGGCGCGGCCGCTGGTGCCGGGGAGGCATCCTTTGCCGCTTCCGGCTCCCGAGCTACCGGCTTGTCGAGCGGCAGTTCGGCAAAGAGGTCGCTGTTGTCTTCCATCGGATCAGTCGCTACTACCTGTCGAGATCGGGAGGGTGAAGCCATGCCGGTCTCATGCTGTTACGAATCAGCGGCAATTCTGCCAGAAAGCTGGCTTTTTCGCGATGCGATACGGAAATGCCGCTCCTTGAGCAATGGGGTTGCCGGTCGGCGATGACAAGGCACCAGCGCTGCATGAAGTGCCGGGAGGGCCGCATGTCCACAACTCATTTCGTTCAAAAGGCCTTTGCCGCACTTGTGATGGCCGTTGTGGCTATCGGGCCGACGCATGCCCAGCAGTTCCAGCTTCGCCCGTACAAGGAAGAGCTATTCGCCGGGCACCTTGTCCTGGAAGCTTCGGACGGCGGCGCCTACGAGGTCATCGACTACCAGGAGCTGCGCGACATCAACGGGCGGGACCAGGTGCCGGAGCGGCGCGTGAAGTCCGTCTATCTCTCGACCGGTGTCAGGAAGCACCAGGAGAACGAGACCCTTCGGCTGGGCGACCGTCGGATCGATGTCACCCGGGTGGGACCATCGCGGGACGCTTCCTTCACGCTGATCTTCGTGCACGGCCGGGGAGGCGACCGGCGGCTCGGCGCCAACGACTACAGCTTCGGCGGCAACTTCAACCGGCTGAAGAACCTCGCCGTGATGAACGGCGGAACCTATTACGCGCCGAGCGTCGCCTCCTTCGATGCGCGCGGGGTCGAGGACGTCGCGCAGCTGGTCCGCTACGCCTTCGAGCAGTCGAAAGGCCGGCCGGTCCTGCTTGCCTGCGCCTCCATGGGCGGCATGATCTGCGCCGGCATCGCGCGCGACCGGGAGGCCGTCGGCCATCTCGCCGGGCTTGCGCTGCTCGGCGGCCCGCCCGATCCGGGATATGCGGGAACCCCGGCGGCGAAGCGCCGGCTGCCGCTCTATCTGGCCCACGGGAGCGCCGACAGCGTCTACCCGCTGGAAGGGCAGGCAGCCGTCTATCGCACGCTCCACCAGGCGGGCTATCCGGTGCGGCTGACAGTGTTCAACACCGGCAGCCACGGAACCCCGATCCGCATGACTGACTGGCGCAAGGTGATCGAATTCCTGCTGAACGGACGGTGATCCCCCATCGCCTCGTTTTTCGTGGATTTTCCCGCCGGACGAACTAAAACCCTCTCGGGAAAAAACAGCGGGCTGCGGCCCGCCGGCAAGGAGCAGAACGGATGACGCCTGACGTGCGGCCGCTGGTGGCAGGGAACTGGAAGATGAACGGGACGCGGCAGTCCCTGGACCAGATCAAGGCGATCGGCGATGGCGTCAGGGGAGGGCTGGCGAGCAGGGTCGATTCCCTCATCTGCCCCCCGGCAACGCTGCTCTACGTGGCGACCGCCCTGTGCACCGACAGCCCGCTCGAGATCGGCGCCCAGGACTGCCACCAGAACGCAAGCGGGGCCCATACCGGCGATATCTCCGCGGAAATGATCGCGGACTGCTTTGGCACCTATGTGATCGTCGGCCACTCGGAACGCCGCACGGACCATAACGAGAGCGACGCTCTCGTGCGCGCCAAGGCCGAAGCTGCGCAGGCGGCCGACCTGACCGCCATCATCTGCATCGGCGAAACCGAGGAGCAGCGCCGGAACGGCGAGACGCTCGAGGTCCTGAAGCGACAGATGGCGGGCTCCATCCCGGATGGCGTCAATGCCGCGCGCACCGTTATCGCCTACGAGCCGGTCTGGGCGATCGGCACCGGCCTGACCCCGACGCTTGCCGACGTCGAGGAGGCCCACGCCTTCATGCGCAGCGAACTGTCCGACCGGTTCGGGGACGAGGGACGCGCCATGCGCATCCTCTACGGAGGTTCGGTCAAGCCCTCGAACGCGAAGGAGCTTATGGCGATCGCCAATGTCGACGGCGCGCTGATCGGCGGCGCCAGCTTGAAAGCGGACGATTTCCTCGCCATCTACCGGGTCTATGAAGAGCTGATGGCGTAAACCTTGCCGCAAGGGCTTGGAATGCACATCAGCCTCATGTAAAGAGCCGCCAACCTTATGTTATTGCCCTTCGCGAAGGGCAGGGATTTTGCCATGCAAACCGTTTTGATCGTCATCCACCTCATGATCGTGCTCGCGCTCGTCGGCGTCGTGCTGATCCAGCGTTCGGAAGGCGGCGGACTAGGGGTTGGCGGCGGCTCCGGCTTCATGTCGGCGCGCGGCACGGCCAACGCCTTGACCCGCACCACGGCCATTCTGGCGACGCTCTTCTTCGTGACCTCGATGACGCTCGGCATCCTGGCGCGCTATGAGTCGCGGCCGACCGACATCCTTGATCGTATTCCCGCGACAGCGGGCAGCGGCAGCGGCATCCTCGATGCGCTTGGCCCGGCCCCGACGTCCGAGGCACCGGCTGAAACGCCGGCGCAGGATGGCGTCCCGACAGGCGGCGAAGCTCCCGCACAGGGTGGCGCCGAGGCTCCGGCCGCAGGCCAGGCCCCGACACCCGCCGCACCCGCCAATTCGACGGGCGTCCCGACGGGACAGTAAATGCCGTCTCGGCAGCAATCTCCGGCAGGCCAAAAGCCTGCCGGTTTTCTTTTGTCCAGATTCTGTGGGCCATCTTCACGCGGTGAAGATTAGGGCTGGCGGAATCGCTCATGAAAAGGTATCCGGTGACTCCCATGGCGCGATATGTATTCATCACAGGCGGCGTGGTTTCTTCCCTAGGAAAAGGAATTGCGGCTGCGGCACTCGGAGCGTTGTTGCAGGCCCGTGGATATCGGGTACGCCTTCGCAAGCTCGATCCCTATCTGAACGTCGATCCGGGCACCATGAGCCCGACGCAGCACGGCGAAGTGTTCGTCACCGACGACGGCGCGGAAACCGACCTCGACCTCGGCCACTACGAGCGTTTCACCGGCCGGTCTGCGAACAAGACCGACAACATCACCACCGGGCGGATCTACAAGAACATCATCGACAAGGAACGCCGCGGCGACTATCTCGGCGCGACCGTCCAGGTCATCCCGCACGTCACAAACGAGATCAAGGACTTCATCGTCGAGGGCAATGACGACTACGACTTCGTCATCTGCGAGATCGGCGGCACGGTCGGCGACATCGAGGCCATGCCCTTCGTCGAGGCGATCCGCCAGCTCGGCAACGAATTGCCGCGCGGCTCGGCCGTCTACCTCCACCTGACCCTGATGCCCTATATCCCGGCGGCCGGGGAGCTGAAGACCAAGCCGACCCAGCATTCGGTCAAGGAACTGCAGGCCCTCGGGATCGCACCGGACATCCTGCTGGTCCGCGCGGACCGCGAGATCCCTGAGGCCGAGCGTCGCAAGCTGTCGCTGTTCTGCAACGTGCGTCCGTCCGCCGTCATCCAGGCGCTCGATGTCGCGAACATCTACGACGTTCCGATGGCCTACCACAAGGAAGGGCTCGATTCTGAAGTGCTGGCCGCCTTCGGGATAGAGCCGGCGCCGAAGCCGAGGCTCACGGCCTGGGAGGAAGTCTGCAACCGCATCCATACGCCGGAAGGCGAGGTGACGATCGCGATCATCGGCAAGTACACCGGCCTGAAGGACGCCTACAAGTCGCTGATCGAGGCGCTGCACCACGGCGGCATCGCCAACCACGTCAAGGTGAAGCTTGAGTGGATCGAGTCGGAGATATTCGAGAAGGAGGATCCGGCACCCTATCTCGAAAAGGTCCACGGCATTCTGGTTCCCGGCGGCTTCGGCGAGCGCGGTGCGCAGGGCAAGATCAACGCCGCCCGCTTTGCCCGGGAACGCCAGGTGCCGTATTTCGGGATCTGCTTCGGCATGCAGATGGCGGTGCTGGAGGCGGCCCGCAACCTTGCCGGCATCGAGAAGGCGTCGTCCACCGAGTTCGGCCCGACCCAGGAGCCCGTCGTCGGCCTGATGACCGAGTGGGTCAAGGGCAATGCGCTCGAGCGCCGCGCGGCATCCGGCGACCTCGGCGGCACGATGCGCCTCGGCGCCTATGAGGCCGTGCTGAAGAAGGGCACCAAGATCGCAGATATCTACGGGTCCACCGATATCCACGAGCGTCACCGCCACCGCTATGAGGTGAACGTCGAATACAAGGACCGGCTGGAAGAGTGCGGACTCGTGTTCTCCGGCATGTCCCCCGACGGACTGCTCCCGGAAACGATCGAATACGCCGATCATCCGTGGTTCATCGGTGTCCAGTACCACCCGGAACTGAAGAGCCGCCCGCTCGACCCGCATCCGCTGTTCGCAAGCTTCATCGAGGCGGCGCTCGAGCAGAGCCGCCTGGTCTGATCGAAGATGTCGGGCGGCATGCCCGGCATATCCCTCCAACGTCGTGCTATCTCGTGGCCTTGTAGGCCGCGAGGGCGCGCCGGCGGGCAAGCGCGTGGTCGACGACCGGTCGCGGATAGGTTTCCCCCAGCCTGATCCCCGCCTTGCGAAGAAGCTCTTCCGGTGCTTCGAAAGGCCGGTGAATGTATCGCTTCTCCAGGCCATCGAGCTCAGGCACGTAGCGGCGGACATAGTCGCCCTCGGGATCGAATTTCTCGCCCTGCAGCGTCGGGTTGAAGATGCGGAAGAAGGGAGAGGCGTCCGCCCCCGAGCCGGCAACCCATTGCCAGTTCGCGGCATTGTTGGCCGGATCGGCATCGAGCAGCGTGTCGCGGAACCATTCCTCGCCCCGTCGCCAGTCGATCATCAGGTCCTTTATCAGGAAAGATGCGGTGATCATCCGGACGCGATTGTGCATATAGCCTTCCTGCCAGAGCTGGCGCATGCCGGCATCGACGATCGGATATCCGGTCCGTCCCGTCGTCCAGGCACGGAAGAGCGCTCCGTCGAACGACCAGTCGAAGCGGTCAAATTCGGAGTTCCAGTTGTCGCGCGCAAGATTGGGGAATTCGACCAGAAGCGAATAGTTGAAATCGCGCCAGGCGAGTTCCCTCCGGAAATGGGTGATCTGCGCCGGATCGGCATCGCTGGCTGACCGTGCGGCGTGCCATGCCTGGGCCGGCGTGATCTCGCCATGGGCGAGGTGCGGGGAGAGCCCGGACGTAGCGTCAAGGGCCGGGAAATCCCGGCCTGACGTGTAGTCCTGCAGGCCGCGCTCGACGAAATGCTGGAGCCGGGCCCGTGCACCCTTCTCGCCCGGGCTCCAGACCTTGCCGAAATGCGAGGCCCAGTCCGGATCCTTCGGGAGCAGTCCCCATTCCTCCAGTTTCTCAGAAACAGGCAGCGGGCCGGCGCCGCTGATCCCGGCGGGCGGCGCCAACGGTTCCCGCGGTTCTCCCAGCGCCTGCAGAGCCTTCCAGAAGGGCGTGAACACCCGGAAGGGCTTTCCTGTCCCCGTGCGGATGCCGGACGGCTCATGGAGAAGCTGGCCATGGAAGGCATAGGCGGAAAGTCCCGTCGCCTTCAGTTCACGCACCATCCGCCGGTCCTCGTCGTCGCGCTCGTAGCAGCGGTTGAAATGGACCTGACGGGCGCCCGTTTCCTGCGCGAGTTGCGCCAGCACCGTCTCCGCCGCTCCGCTGCGAAGCACGAGGTCCGCGCCACGGTCACGAAGCGCCTGCCGAAGCGCCAGCAGCGAATGGTGCAGCCACCATGCCTGCGCCGCCCCGTACGGCATTGCCGCACCTGATCCGCCCTCGCGGATGAACAACGCAATCAACGGCGCGCCGGTCTCAACGGCTGCGGAGAGCGCCGCATTGTCGGACAGACGCAGGTCACGGCGAAACCAGACGATCACGGGGGAAAGGGGGGCGGACAAGCAGGGCTCCGGCAAGGATTATGCAGTGCTCTACGCGCGATCCGCCGGGCCGGATCAGGGGCGTAGGAGCAGGATGGGGCAGGGGCTCCCTGCCGGCAGCGCGTCTGCGTGCGGCGGACGTATGATCAACGCGTCCGAATGGGCAAGGATCTTCATCATCGACGAATCCTGTTTCGAAAACGCCTCGGCGACCAAGTCGCCCTCGGCGTCCGTGACCAGCGTCGCGCGAAGATAGTCCTGCCGCCGATCGTTGGCGACGAGATCGCGCGCTGTGAGCGCCTGCGCCTCCCGCTTCCTTTCGGGAAGGCGCGCAAGCTTTCGGAGCAGAGGCTCGAGAAACAGGAGACCGCAGACCAGGCTGGCGACCGGATTGCCGGGCAGGCCGAGCACCTGCATCTCGCCCAGGGAACCGACCATCAGGGGCTTGCCCGGCCTCATGGCGATCCGCCAGAAGTCGAGCTCCATCCCCGCCTCCTTCAGCGTGGCCTGCACGAGGTCGTGGTCGCCGACAGAGGCGCCGCCGGACGTGACCAGCACGTCCACCTTCGCGGCCCGCGCTGCGTTGACCGCGCTCGCGATCGCTTCGCGGCTGTCGCCAACGATCCCGAGATCAACCACCTCTGCGCCATTGTCCTCGATGAGTGCGGCGATCCCGGTCATGTTGGAGGCGATGATCTGGCCGGCGGCAGGCGTCCGTCCCGGCGGCAGGAGTTCGTCTCCGGTTGCCAGGATCGCGACCCTCGGGCGGCGGTAGACGTCGAGCGCCGGGTGGTTCATCGCCGCCGCGACCGTCAGGCGTGAATAGTCGAGCAGGACGTCCTTCGGCAGGACCGTCTCGCCCTCGACGAAATCCTGGCCGCGCGGACGGATATGTCTACCGCCGGTGACGTCGAATGTCGTGCGGATCCGGCCATTGCCGAGCAGTTCGGCGTCTTCCTGCAGAAGGATGGTATCGGCGCCGGCGGGCACGGGGGCGCCGGTGAAGATCCGCACCGCCTGCCCCCTGGAGACCTGTCCGTCGAAGGGATGGCCCGCGGCCGCTGTCCCCGTGACGACGAGTTCTGCGCCGACATTCGGCGCATCTTCGGCCCGAAGCGCATAGCCGTCCATGGCGGATGCATCGAAGGGAGGCTGGGTCAGCAGAGCGGTCAGGGGGGCGGCGAGCACCCGGCCATTGGCTTCCCGCAGCGGTACGGTCTCGACCCTCTCGATCGGCCGCGCCCGGACGAGCAGCCTTGCCTTGGCTTCGGGCACGGGAAGAAGGCTCATGCTCAGTCCCCGCTTCGCCGGTAGGTGCCGGATTTCCCCCCGGTCTTTTCGAGGAGGCGGATGCCGCCGATCTCCATGTCCTTGTCGATGGCCTTGGCCATGTCGTAGATCGTCAGGCAGGCGACCGAAACCGCGGTCAGCGCTTCCATCTCGACGCCGGTCTTGCCGGTGAGCTTTGCGGTTGCGCTGATGCGAAGCCCCGGCAGGGACGCGTCCTCGGTGATATCCACCGCGACCTTGGTCAGCATCAGCGGGTGGCAGAGCGGGATGAGGTCGGCGGTCTTCTTCGCCGCCATGATCCCCGCCAGACCCGCGGTTCCGATGACGTCGCCCTTCTTCGCATTGCCCTCGCGGATCGCGGCCAGGGTCTCCGGCAGCATGCGCACATAGCCTTCGGCGGTGGCTGACCGTTCGGTTTCCCTCTTGCCGCCGACGTCCACCATGTGGGCTTCGCCGGATGCACCGAGATGGGTGAGGGAACCGTTTCCAGACATCATTCGGCCGCGGCTATCGATGCGTTTTCCCCGCCGAGCAGGGTTCGGGTGGCCAGTGCCACGTCGTCCTGGCGCATCAGGCTTTCGCCGACCAGGAAGGTGGTGATTCCGCATTTCTGCAGGCGCAGGCAATCCTGATGGGTGAAGATGCCGCTTTCGCCCACCAGCAGGCGGTCGCCGGGAACCATCGAAACGAGGCGCTCGGAGGTTTCGAGACTGACCTCGAAGGTCCGCAGGTTGCGGTTGTTGATGCCGATCAGCGGCGAGGAGAGTTTCAGCGCCCGTTCGGTCTCCTCGGCATCGTGAACCTCGACGAGGACGTCCATGCCGAGCGTCATGGCTTCGTCTTCGAGCCGGCGGGCTTCGTCGTCCGAAAGCGACGCCATGATCAGCAGAATGCAGTCGGCGCCCCAGGCCCGCGCCTCGTGGACCTGGTAGGTGTCGAACATGAAGTCCTTGCGCAGGGCGGGCAGCGCGCAGGCTTCGCGTGCGGCCACCAGATACTCCGGTGCGCCCTCGAAGCTCGGCGTGTCCGTCAGCACGGAGAGGCAGGTAGCACCACCGTTCTCGTAGGCTCTTGCCAGCGCCGGTGGATCGAAATCCGGACGAATGAGGCCCTTCGACGGGCTGGCCTTCTTGATTTCCGCGATCAGGCCGAAGGCGCCGCTGTCCTGTCTCGCCTTCAGCGCACGGTAGAAGCCGCGCGGCGCGTCCTGTTCCGCGGCCATGGCCTTCAGGTCCGAAAGCGGCACGCGTGCCTTGGCGGCCTCGATTTCCTGGCGCTTGTAGGCCTCGATCTTCCTCAGGATGTCGGTCATGCGCAATCGGCCTCAGTCTTCAGCATGGGAGACCGCGACAAGGCGGTCGAGTGCGGCAGCGGCATTCCCGCTGTCCAGCGATAGGGTTGCGAGCCGCATCCCTTCGGCAATGTCGCCTGCCTTGCCCGAAACGACAAGAGCGGCAGCGGCGTTGCAGAGCGAGATGTCGCGATAGGCGTTCTTCGTTCCACCCAGCACGGCGCGAAGGGCCGCCGCATTCGCGTGGCCGTCGCCACCCTTCAATTCGTCGAGCGTTGCGCGGCGGACCCCGAAATCCTCGGGAGTGAGGTCGAAACTGCGGATCTCACCATTCTCCAGCGCCACGACATTGGTGGTGCCGGTCGTGGTGATCTCGTCCATGCCGTCGCCATAGACGACCCAGACACGCTCCGATCCCAGGTCGCGCAGGACTTCCGCTATCGGCATCAGCCAGCGCGGCGAGAACACGCCGAGAAGCTGCCGGCGGGCTCCCGCCGGGTTCGACAACGGCCCGAGGATGTTGAAGATCGTCCGCGTGCCGAGTTCGACGCGGCTCGGACCGACATGGCGCATGGCGGAATGATGCATGGAGGCGAACATGAAGCCGATGCCGGCTTCCGCGATGCAGCGGCCGATCCGGTCCGGTCCGATCTCAAGGTTGACGCCGAGCGCGGAAAGGGCGTCGGCCGCCCCGGACTTCGAACTGAGCGCCCGGTTGCCGTGCTTGGCGACCGGCACGTCGCAGCCCGCGACGATCAGCGAGGCAAGCGTGGAGATGTTGTAGGTGCCGGTGCCGTCGCCTCCGGTGCCGACAATGTCGACGGCATCGGCCGGCGCGGTAACCGGAAGCATCTTCGCCCGCATGGTGGCGACGGCGCCGGCGATCTCGTCGACCGTCTCGCCACGCACCCGCAGGGCCATGAGGAAGCCGCCGATCTGCGAGGGCGTCGCCTCGCCGGACATGAGGACGTCGAACGCCTCTCGCGCTTCCTCCCGCGTCAGGCTTTCGCCGTTCGCGACCTTCGCGAGAAGGGGCTTCAGTTCAGGCATGAGCTACCCCTTCCGTCAGCGGATCATGCCGGTTACCTGATCGGCAACAGCCTGGTTGATCGAGACGCCGTATTCGTTCTGCAGGCGGTTGACCATCTGGTCCAGCATGTCGTCGCCTGCGGCTTCGGCAATCTGCCGGAGCGGCTCGTCCTGGCCGAGAGCGTCTGCGGGAACCTGTTCCGTCGAGGTGACCTGGATCAGCAGCCGGCTTTCGCCGTCCGCGGCCGTCGCGGTCGTCACGAGATCGGCGGGGCCGGCGAAGACGGCGGTCGTCGCCTCGGGACCGAATATGGCATCGTCGCCGGTGCGGCGCAGGCCCTGCTTGGTCTCCACCGCGACGCCAAGTTCCTCGGCGATCGCCGCAAGCGTCTCGCCCTTCTCGATCCGCTCCTTGAGTTCGGTGGCGCGGGCGCTGAGCGCCGTCCGCTGCTGCTCGGCGGTCCAGTCCGCGACGACCTTCTCGCGAACCTCGTCGAGTGTGCGATCGCGCTCGGGTAGGACCTCTTCGACCTCGAACCAGACATAACCGTCATTGCCGAGCGAGACCGGAAGCGGCTGGCCGCCGGGATCGGTGCGGAAGACGTCGGCGAGAAGCGTCTCGGCTGCCGGCAGCGTGGCGATCCGCTCGCCGTCCTGGTCGATGCCGGATGCGTCGGCGGTAACGGTGACGGCTTCGAGCTTCAGTTCCGTTGCAGCCTCCGGAAGTGTCGCACCCGACGCCCGAACATCCTCGAAGCGATCGTGGGTGTTGAGGATCTCCTGGGAGGCGGCGGAAAGCGCCAGCTGCCTGCGAACCTCTTCCTTCACCTCGTCGAACGACTTCGTCGCTTCCGGCGTGATGTTGGTGACCCGAAGGATGACCGGCCCGAAGGCGCCCTCGACCACCGGCGTCGTACCGCCCTCGGTGGTTACGGCGAAGGCCGCTTCTGCGAGCGTCTGGTCGGGCATGGTGTCCCGGGTGAACTGGCCGAGGAGCACGTCCGAAGCCGTCTTGCCCTGATCGGCGACGAGCCGGTCGAAGGTTGCGCTTCCGTCCTTCAACTGGGCCGCAGCCGCCTCAGCCATTTCCTTGTCGGCGTAGGTCAGCTGTTCGATCGTGCGGGTACCGCGGGTGGTGAAGCTGTCCTTCTTCCGCTCGTATTCCGCGCGCGCTTCCTCGTCGGTGATGGACGAGGCATCGGCGATGTCTTCCGGCCGGAGCGTCACATAGGTGAAGCGGCGGTATTCAGGCGCCCTGTAGCGCGCCTTCGCGCCCTCGAACCAGGCGGCGAGGACGTCGTCGGCAGGCGCCTTGACGGGATCGATATTGGCGTTCGACAGAAGCAGGTAGTCGGCGCTACGGACCTCGTCGCGATACTGGCGCAGCGCGTCAAGCATGACCTGCGGCGGCGTGAAGCCGTCCGAGACCGCCTCGACGATCTGGCTGCGGACCGCAACCTTGCTGCGCTCGGTGATGTAGTCGTCCTCGCGAAGGCCGGCATTGCGCAGGCGGGAGGTGAAGAGGTTGCGGTCGAACTGGCCGTTGGTGCCATGGAAGGCGGGATCCTCGGCGATCAGCGTCGCCAGGCGGTCCTGCGACAGGCCGAGCCTCATGTCATGCGCGAGCTGGTCGAGGGCGGCGCCCGCAGCGAGCTGCGCATAGACCTGCTGGTCTATCCCGAATGCGCGGGCCTGCTCTGCCGTCAGCTGCGTGCCGAACTGCCGCCCGAGTGCCGAAACCTGCCGCTGGTAGGCGAGGGCGAACTCCTGCGTCGATACTTCCTGGTCGCCGACGGTCAGGACGGTGTTCGCATCCGTGGTGACGAGTGAGGTTGAAACACCCCAGACGGCGAAGGATGCGACGAGGAGCAGGAGGAGCGCCTTGGCAACCCAGGATCGGGACGCGTTTCTGAGGGAATTGAGCATTGCCTACGATACCTTGCGAATATGTCGAGGCCGCGCGGACGGCGGCATGTCGATTGTCTCTAGAACAATCCGCACAGGAAATGAAGGCATTTGCGGCAAGGCTGCGGCACGACGATCCGACGTTCGTCAGCCGGTATCGCGACCAAGGCCGAGCCGGCGGATCAGGCTGGTCGCGTCGGCGGGTGCGCGTACCTTCACGTCATTGTCGAAATAGACATAGACATCGCGTCCGCGCCGGGACGGGCGCGAGGGCTCAAGGACACGTTCCGCCTCTTCGGGATCGTGACCGGACGCCCAGGCCCGAACCAGCCGGGCCCATCTGTCGAGCGCTGCGTCGTCATAGCCGCTGACATAGAGCTCTTCGGACCCGTGCAGGCGGCAGTAGACGAAGCCGGCGGTCAGATCCATGAGAAGCGGCCATTCGACCGTATCGGCGACCACCAGGCCCGCTCCGTGGCGTCGCAACTGCTCGATAAACTCTGCGCAGCGAAAACTCTCGTGGCGGATCTCGAAGGCATGGCGCAGGGGCCGCCTCCGGTCGGCCTGCGTATAAGCCCTGCCGTCGAGCCGGCCGTCATGCCGGCGGGCAAGCCGCGCCGCCTCCTCGGTATCCCTCGGCAGGATCGCCAGGAAATCCTCGAAGCGGGACGGCTCGTATTTCATGCGCGGCGGAAACTGCCACAGGATGGGGCCAAGCTTGTCGCGGAGCTTCAGGATACCCGATGCCAGGAAGTTCGCCAGCGGGACCTCGATGTCCCGGAGACGCCGCATGTGGGTGATGTAGCGGGAGCCCTTGATGGCAAAGAGGAAGCCGTCCGGCGTCGCGTCGTACCATGCGGCAAAGGATTCCGGACGCTGCAATCCGTAGAAGGTCCCGTTGATCTCGATCGAGGAGAAGGTCTCGGCCGCGTAGGTCAACTCGCGCTTCTGCGGCAGGCCTTCGGGATAGAAGACGCCGCGCCATGGCTTGTAGGTCCAGCCTGATATGCCGATCCGGACTCTGCCATGCCCTGCCATGGACTGCGCTGCCTCGTTTCATCCTTTCACGAGCGGACGAACAAGCGTCGGAGACTGCGGTTCCTGCTACTTCGCGAATATGAAGAAGGCGCCGAGCGCGAGGAACGCAAAGCCGATCCCCTGTTTCCAGTGGAAGGATTCGCCGAGGTAGAAGATCGAGAAGAGGACGAAGACCGAAAGGGTGATGATCTCCTGGATCGTCTTCAACTGCGCCGCATTGAAATAGCCGTGCCCGATCCGGTTTGCGGGAACCTGGAAGCAGTATTCGAGGAGTGCAATTCCCCAGCTCGCCAGGATGACGATGTAGAGCGGCGACGTCTTGAACTTGAGATGACCATACCAGGCAAAGGTCATGAACAGGTTCGAAAGGAGGAGAAGGCCGATGGTGGCGACGGGAATCATAAAGCTGGGCATCGTGGCGGGTCCGGTGAACACGCGCTACCGCAAGCATGCCCGCGAGAGAAAGACAAGAGGATGGCCGCGGACACGCCTGCCGTACCGTCCGACAGGAGAGTGACATTGCCGGTCCTCCCGGCAACTGGTAGCCGTCTCATGTAAAAAGGCCTTGCCGCGAAGTTTCTTGCCGACAAGACGACGTGCGCCGGAATGAAGCGAAGGATCAGTCGTTGCTCAATCGTTCTCCGCAGGGCCTCAAGCCGGTCCATTCCAGCAGATCGTCGCCGACCGCCCGTTTTCTTCTCGGCGCAAGCCTCGTCCTGATTGCCTTCAACCTGCGTCCGGTCTTCTCGAGCGTCTCCGCACTTCTTCCGGAAATCCGCGCCGGACTTGGATTGGGAGACCTGGGGGCCGGTTTCCTTACGACGCTGCCGGTGATCTGCCTGGGCGCCTTTTCGCCGCTCGCACCGCGCCTCGCACAACGGATCGGGTCGGAACGGACGCTGCTCCTGGTGGTGACCTTGCTGGCGATAGGAACGGCTATCCGCGGCATTCCTTCCCTGCCGTTCCTGTTCCTCGGTACCGCGGTCGCGGGGGCCTCCATCGCTGTCGCCAACGTCCTGCTGCCCGGCGTCGTGAAGCGTGATTTTCCGAGCCGCATGGCGCTCCTGACCGGTCTCTACACCATGGCGCTTTGCGGTGGTGCTGCAGCCGCCGCGGGATTGACGCTGCCGGTCGAGCACGCGCTCGGCAATTGGCTGGGCGGAGCCCTGGCCGTATGGGCGCTGCCGGCGGCGATCGCAGCACTTGTCTGGCTCCCCCAGGTTATCCGGGCGGGACGTCATGACGGCGGCACCCGCAAACGGGTCGTCGGGCTGTGGAAGGACAGGCTCGCCTGGCAGGTGACGCTCTACATGGGGCTCCAGTCGGCACTCGCCTATTGCGTCTTCGGCTGGCTGGTGCCGATCCTTCGGGAGCGGGGCCTGGACGGGATCGCCGCGGGCGGCATCGTCTCCGTTTCCGTCATGGTGCAGGCGGCCGCCTGTCTCGTCGTGCCGCATATAGCGGTGAGGGGCAGGGACCAGCGGGTCGTCAATGCAGCACTCTGCGTGATCTCCGTCGGGGCGCTCCTCGGCCTCCTGTTTGCGCCGCTCTCCACGGTGTGGATTTGGGCCGTGCTGCAGGGGATTGGGCAGGGCGGACTTATTGCCGCTGCCATGACCAATATCGTGCTGCGCTCTGACGATCCGCTCGTCGCCTCGCATCTTTCCGGCATGGCCCAGTGCGTCGGATATCTCCTCGCCTCGATAGGCCCGCTGATCGTCGGCTTCATCCGGGGCTGGACCGGGAGCTTCGCGGCGACGTCGATCCTCTTCATCGCGCTCGGCCTCGGCGCGGCCATCAACGGCTGGCTCGCCGGCCGCCCGAAATACGTCAACGTCACGGTCGAGGACATCCCGAAGCCCTGAACGGGCCCGACCAATTTTCCCCGCGGGACTCGTCGCCCGGGGAGAGGGCTCCATATACCCACTCCTGCAGGGCGGGACGGGCAAGGCGCAGTGACCGATTCGCCGTATCCTGGACGGAGGGTTGATTGATGCACGCCATTATCAGAACGGCCGGCTTCGCATTTGCGCTGGCCATGGCGACGGGAACTGCCTTTGCGCAGGTCGTCGTCTCATCGAAGATCGATACCGAGGGGGGCGTTCTCGGAAACATCATCCTCAAGGTGCTGGAGTCGAACGGCATCCCCACCACCGATCGTACCCAACTGGGAGCGACACCCGTTGTGCGGTCGGCGATCACGGCAGGGGAGATCGACATCTATCCTGAGTACACGGGCAACGCGGCCTACTTCTTCGAGAAGGCGGATGATCCGGCCTGGAAGAATGCAGCCGAAGCCTACGCTCTGGCGAAACAGCTCGACTACGACGCCAACAAGATCGTCTGGCTCACCCCTTCTTCCGCCAACAACACCTGGGCGATCGCCGTCCGCAAGGACCTTGCCGACGAAAACAATCTCAAGACGCTGTCCGATCTGGGCGCCTACGTCTCCGGCGGCGGAGAGATCAAGCTGGCGGCATCGTCGGAATTCGTGAATTCCGCCGCGGCCTTGCCCGCCTTTCAGCAGACCTACGGCTTCACGCTGCAGCCCGACCAGCTGATCACGCTCTCGGGCGGAGATACCGCCGCGACGATCGCCGCTGCGGCCAACCAGACCAATGGTGCCAATGCCGCCATGGTCTACGGGACCGACGGCGGGATCGCACCCTCCGGGCTGGTGGTGCTGGAGGACGACAACGGCGTCCAGCCCGTCTATCAGCCCGCCCCGATCATCCGGGAAACGGTCCTGAAGGAGCATCCGGAAATCGAGGCGCTCCTCAAGCCGGTCTTCGAAAAGCTGGATCTGGTCACGCTTCAGGGTTTGAACGGGCGGGTACAGGTGGGAGGGGAGCCGGCCAAGGCGGTCGCCGAGGACTTCCTGACGAGCAACGGCCTCGTGAAGTAGTTGTCCTCTCGTCGTGGCGGTGCGAACATGCGGCATGACTGGGCGAGCCGGCAGGATTGAGGCGTGATCACACGGATCGACAAGCTCGGGGTCGGGATTGCGCTCCTCGTCGCCCTCGGCACCGTTTCGCCGTTTGCAACGGCTCGTGCGAACCGGATCGTGCAGGGCGAGCCTTTCGGCCTGTTTGCCGCCTTGCCCGCATGGGCCGCGGCAGGCATTCTGGGCATGGCAGTCGTCGCGGCGCTGGTGGGTTCGCTGGTCAGGCGATCGGCGCTGCGTCTGCTCGTCGCCATGGTGGCGATCGCCGCGATCTTCCTCGGCGTCGGGCTGGCCGGCGCATTCCTGACGCCGGAGGGAAACAGCTATGCACGGGTCTCGCCGGCCTCCGGGTTCTGGATCCTGTTTTTCGCCTTCGCTCTCCTGGCCGTGGACGCCATTGCGCGCTCGAGGCCCGGGCCGGCCGTGAGGCTTCTCTACCTCGCCGGGGCGGCGGCCATGCTCGGCTTCGTTCTCCTGTCGGGCACCTGGAGCGATCTTTCCATCATGAAGGAATACGCCGCCCGGGCCGACGTCTTCTGGACCGAACTGTCGAGGCATCTCTTGCTGGCCCTGGGGTCGCTTGCGGCGGCGGCCGCGGTCGGCCTGCCGATGGGGATCATCTGCGAGAGGATTCCGGGGATCAGGTCCGCGGTCCTCAGCACGCTGAACCTCATCCAGACCATTCCCTCCATCGCGCTTTTCGGCATTCTGATCGGACCGCTGGCCTGGATCGCGGCAAACATACCGGGGGCATGGGAGATCGGCATTCGCGGCATCGGCGTCGCGCCCGCATTCGTCGCCCTGTTCCTCTATTCGCTCCTTCCGGTTGTCGCCAACACTGTGGCCGGGCTTGACGGCGTTCCCAGGGCGACCCGGGAGGCCGCGAAGGGCCTCGGAATGACTTCCGGCCAGCGGCTCCTGCGGGTCGAGCTTCCGCTTGCCATGCCGGTGATCCTGACCGCCATCCGGATCGTGCTCGTCCAGAATATCGGACTTGCGACCGTCGCGGCGCTGATCGGCGGAGGGGGGCTCGGAACCTTCGTCTTCCAGGGGCTGGGGCAGACGGCGACGGATCTCGTTCTTCTCGGCGCCCTGCCGACGGTGGCGCTCGCCTTCGCGTCGGCGGTCGTCTTCGATGCCCTGAGCGAGATGAGCGCGTCGCGAACACGGGGAGGGGAGATCCGATGATCGAGGTGGAAGCCGTCACCAAGCTCTATGACGGAAGACCGGTGGTCGACGACGTCTCCATGATGGTGGAGCCGCATACGATATCCGTGATCGTCGGCACTTCCGGGTCCGGAAAGACCACGCTCCTGCGCATGATCAACCGGCTGGTGGAGCGCGACGCGGGCGCGATCAGGATCGATGGCGAGGACAACCGCTCCATCCCTGGCTACGAACTTCGGCGTCGTATCGGCTATGCCATCCAGGGACACGGGCTCTTTCCCCACCGGACGGTGCTGGAGAACATCGCGACGGTGCCCCGGCTGCAGGGCTGGGACGCGTCGCGGATCAATGCGAAAGCCCGGGAACTGCTGTCGCTTTTCCAGCTCGATCCCGACCTCTTCGGGCCGCGCTACCCGCACCAGCTTTCCGGCGGCGAGCAGCAGCGCGTCGGCGTTGCGCGGGCCCTTGCCGCCGAGCCCAACATACTGCTCATGGACGAACCCTTCGGGGCGCTCGATCCGATCATCCGGGCCAAGGCGCAGGAGGATTTGCTGACCATCCAGCAGCATTTCGCAACCACCATCATCCTGGTAACGCACGACATGGAAGAGGCCTTCCGTCTCGCCAACAGGATAGCGGTCATGGATGGCGGCCGCCTTCTCCAGTACGGACGCCCGGAAGAACTCGTACGGGATCCGGCAACGCCGTTCGTCGAGGCCCTGATCGGCACGGCCGAGCGTCCCTATCGGCTGCTCGCATTGCGGACGCTTGAGGATGCGATCGAGCCGGGCGAGGCGGCAGGGCCCGCCATGCACATGCGGACGAGCCAGAAGGATGCGCTGGCGGAACTGATATGGTCCGGCCGCGATGCGCTGCCGGTCGTGTCCGACGATGGCCGACCAGCGGGCCGCGTCACGCGGGAGACGCTCCTGAAGCACGTGGGCGACACGGCATGAAGCGCTGGCTTCCGCACGTCCTGCGGCTCATCCTGCTCGCTCTGCTTATTGCGTTTCTCGTGTGGCCGCAGGGTTTCGAACCGATCTTCAGGCCGCTGGCGCAGCGGAACGCCCCCGCCATCTACAATCAGGGCAGCCTTCTCGCGCTGACGATGCAGCATCTCGCCACGGTCGCGGTTGCGATCTTCGCGGCAGCGGTCGTCGCCATCGCCCTGGCGATCCTGGTCAGCAGGCCCTTCGGGCGGAAATTCCTTCCGCTCTCGCGAAGCCTGGTGAACATCGGCCAGACCTTTCCGCCGGTCGCCGTCCTCGCTCTCGCGGTGCCGGTCTTCGGCTTCGGAGAGAAGCCCACGCTGATCGCGCTTTTCCTCTACGGACTGCTGCCGATCTTCGAAAACACGCTGACCGGCCTGACGACCCTGCCGCAGCCGGTGATGGAAGCAGCGCGCGGAACGGGAATGACCGAGGGGCAGCGTCTCTTTCGGATTGAACTGCCGCTTGCCATGCCCGTCATTCTTTCCGGAATTCGCCTCTCCGCCGTGATCGGCCTGGCGACCGCCACGCTCGGATCCACCGTGGCCGCCAGAACGTTGGGGGAGGTGATCATCGCCGGGCTTCAATCCAACAACCTGGCCTTCGTCGTGCAGGGCGGATTGATCGTCGGGTTGCTGGCGGTGCTGATATATGACGCGTTGTCCGCCCTGGAACACCGCTTGTCAGTCCGGATCTAGAGATGCGGACTGGTCGTGACCTCGTTATGGAAGAAAGGTAGCGATCATGCCTATCGAACGCGTCAGCTTCTACGTGCTGCTGGTGCTGGTCACCATTGCATTTGTCGCGGTCATGCTGCCGTTCTACTCCGCCATCTTCTGGGCGGTGGTCCTGGCGATCGTCTTCTTTCCGCTCCACCACCGGCTGGAACAGCGGCTGGGCAGCCACCGCAACGTCGCCGCATTTCTGACCGTCGTCATCTGCGTCTGCCTCGTCATCATCCCCGGCCTGGTGATCCTGAGCTCGCTGGTCCGGGAGGGAACCAACCTCTACCAGCAGATCGACAGCGGACAGATCGATATCAGGCGCTTCCTGCAGCAATTGCAGGACGCCCTGCCGGCCTTCGTGCAGGACCGGATCAGGACCTTCGAGCTGACCGGTTTCGACGAGTTGCGGGAAAGGGTCGCCTCCGTATTCATGGCGGGTGGCCGCTTCTTCGCGGGCCAGGCGCTGAGTATCGGCGAGAATACGCTGCAGTTCTTCATCGTCGCCGGCGTGATGCTCTACCTGCTGTTCTTCCTGTTCCGCGATGGCCGATGGATGGCTGGCGTGCTGAGGCAGTCGTCACCGCTCAGTGACACGCATACGCAGCGCTTTGCGACGAAGTTCACCGCCGTGGTTCGGGCAACCGTGCGCGGCAATGTGATCATCGCGCTCATCCAGGGCCTCATCGGAGGGGTGACGTTCTGGGCCGTCGGCATCTCGGCCGCGCTCCTGTGGGGCGTGCTGATGGCCTTCCTCTCGCTTCTGCCGGCGGTCGGCGCCGCCGTCGTCTGGGTCCCGACCGCCATCTATCTCGCTCTCACGGGCTCTTGGCTGAAGGCGGTCATCGTTGTCGGCGTCGGCGTGCTGGTCATCGGCCTCGTCGACAACCTGCTGCGTCCGCCGCTGGTCGGCAAGGAAACCCGGCTTCCCGACTACATGGTGTTGCTCTCGACCATCGGCGGCCTGTCGCTCCTGGGGATCAACGGCTTTATCATCGGTCCCCTCGTTGCCGCCCTGTTCGTCTCCGCCTGGAGCATCTTCACCGAGGAGAAGAGTGTGCGGGAGAGCTGACCTTGGTCAGTTCTGCTTGACCCCCAGCCATTCGTTGAGTTCGGCTTCGGCGCGCTCAAGCGCGCTGTAGTTGATGAGCTTGCGCATGAGCGCTACGGCGACGGCACGGCTTCTCAGATTGTAGCGGCCCTCTTCCCCGTCCTCGCCGACGCGCTGGTAGACGTTGAGCTTCTCGTAGAGCTGCTGCAATCGGTTCTGCACGCTTCTGAGAGACAGACCGTGTCGGCGGGCGATCATGCGGTCCGTCAATCCGAGCGCGATGTCGATCAGGATCTCGTATTCGACATCGGTGAAGCCGTTCACATGGCCGAGGCTCTTCTGCTGCATGCCGCGCACTTCACGGTCGATGACGCATTGCGCCTCCATGAAGATGCTGCGGAGTGCGAGCTTGAGCCTGTCATCGGATGCCGACTTCAGGACATAGCCGTAGGCCGCCCCTTCCGGCACGATCCGCGACACGCCCCGCACATAGGCTTCGTCGGCATAGTTGGACCAGAACAGGATGCGCGTGTCCGGTCGCTCCTTCCAGATGGTGCGGGCAGCCTCGATGCCGTTGCGTTCCGACATCTGCAGGTCCATGACGATGTGGGCCGAGCGATACTGCCGCGCGAGGCCTTCTCCGATCCTGCCGTTTTCCGCCTCGATCACCAGTCCGCATTCGGGCAGCGCGGCACGCACCGCATCGTGCAGATACGAACGGTGAAGCGGATCGTCTTCGACGATGAGAACTTCCATTACGTCATTCCTGTTGACGGCTGCCTCGGGCGTCCGTGGGCAAGCCACAATTTCACCTGCGTACCAGAGCGATCGGGCCTTGCCCCTATCTCGAAGCGGGCTCCTATGAGGCGCGCCCTCGTACGCATGTTGTCGATGCCGTGCCCGGCCTGTTCCTGAGGGCGGCCGATGCCGACACCGTCGTCGGTCACGATCACACACAGGCCATTGCCGAGCTTCTGTAGGGTCACGACGATCTCGGACGGCTGGCCGTGACGAACGGCATTGTTGATCGCTTCCTGGACGATCCGGAACATCGCGGTGGCAACGGTCTGGTCGAGGGCATCCAGGGCGGTGCCGCTGTCGTCGACGACCTCGCAGCGCACCTGTCCGCCGGTTTCCCGCACCGAGCGCTCCAGGTGATTTTCGATGGCCTCCGCCACCCCGAAAAGTTGCAGGACCGATGGCTTGGCCTCTTCGATGATCTGGCGCAGGTCGTGCATGCAGTGTTGAAGGCTGCGGAAGACGGGTTCCAGCGTCTCGCCGGGAACGTCAGGCAGGTGCGTCAGGCGCTCCAGGCGCCGGGCCAGCCGCGTCAGGTCCGCGAGGGTCTGGTCGTGAAGATCCATGCCGATCCTCTGGCGTTCGGCTTCCAGCGCTTCGGTGAGCTTGAGGGCCCCAAGCCGCAACCCTTCTTCACGGGCGCGCGCCTCCGTCTCGACGACCGCCGAGCGCTTCGCCTGGTCCGCCGCCCGCAGGGCAAAGAAATAGGGCGCCAGGAGGTCGGCTATCGAGCGCGCGTTCTCGACGTCCTCCATCGTGTAGTGGTCCGGCCTGTGGCTCGAACAGCTGAGCGCGCCGATAATGTCTCCCTGGACGCGCAGGGGAACATGCAGGCGGCTTCGCAGCGAAAGCGCGATGATCGGGCTGGAGAAGGCCCCGTCGAAATGGAAGCGCGGATCGCCGCAGGCGTCGCCGGAGAGCAGATGGTCGACTTCGCCCGACAGGAGGCTGCGGATCGGGCTTCCGCTCAGCAGGGCAGGGGGGTGCTGGCTCCACGCCGTCTCGAGGCCGCTTTCGTAGGCGATGTGATACTTCCCGTCGATCATCTTGATGCAGACGTCGAGATGATCGTGGGGAATGATGTGTCCTATCTCGACCGCCACCGCCTGAATGATCGCGTTGAAGTCGAGCTGTCCCGCCAGAAGCCGGGAAATGCCCAGATAATGATCGAACAGCGCGCTTCTCGTCGGGTTCAGCATCGGCGACGTCCTCCCCCGTCGAAATGGTGGCGCCCAGGGCGCATTTCATTAAGCGCCGCCCCGCGACGCTTGTCCTGCGGGTTCCCGCAGATTTTACGCGATCCTCCGCATCGAGCTTGCTCGGATATGCCTTTGCAAGATCGAGCTTCTCCTCCATTCTCTCCATACTGACGCCTGGGCGCCAGTACAAATACAGTCGACAGGCCGTTGAGGAGCGGCCTGACAGGCCCGCGGGGCACAGGGAGGAAATCATGACCATCAAGAAGATGCTTCTGGCATCGATCGCGCTCGCGTTCGTAGCCGCACCGGTCTCCGCTTCGGCCGAGACGGCAGACAAGAAGATCGCACTCTCCAACAACTACGCCGGCAACTCGTGGCGCCAGGCGATGTTGACGAGCTGGGACAAGATCACCAGGGACGCGGTCGGCCAAGGGACCGTCGCCGCAGCGGACGCATTCACGACCGCCGAGAACCAGGCGACGGAGCAGGCCGCGCAGATCCAGAACCTCATTCTCCAGGGCTATGACGCGATCGTCCTGAACGCGGCGTCTCCGACGGCCCTGAACGGCGCCGTCAAGGAAGCCTGCGACGCGGGCATCGTCGTCGTTTCCTTCGACGGCATCGTCACCGAGCCTTGCGCCTGGCGGATCGCTGTCGATTTCAAGGCCATGGGCGAAAGCCAGCTCGACTATCTCGCCAAGAAGATGCCGCAGGGCGGAAACCTTCTCGAGATCCGCGGTCTTGCCGGCGTCTCGGTCGATGACGAGATCCATGCGGGCATCCAGGCGGGTGTCGAGAAGAACCCGCAATTCAAGATCGCCGGCTCGGTCAACGGCGACTGGGCGCAGGACGTGGCGCAGCGTGCCGTTGCCGGCATCCTGCCGAGCCTGCCGGAGATTGCTGCCGTCGTGACCCAGGGTGGTGACGGCTACGGCGCGGCGCAGGCCTTTGCCGCGGCCAACCGCCCGATCCCCACGATCGTCATGGGCAACCGCGAGGACGAACTGCGCTGGTGGAAGGAGCAGAAGGACGCGAACGGCTACGAGACCATGTCCGTGTCGATCGCGCCGGGTGTTTCGACGCTCGCATTCTGGGTCGCACAGCAGATCCTCGACGGGAAGGACGTCAAGAAGGACCTCGTCGTGCCCTTCCTTAGGATCGACCAGGACAATCTCGAGGCAAATCTCGAGAAGACCGAGAAGGGCGGCGTCGCCAACGTCGAGTACTCGCTGGAAGATGCGCAGAAGGTGATCGGCGCAGGCATGTAGGAGCAGGGCTCCACCTTCCGCACCGGATGCGGGCGATCAAGCCGCATCCGGTGCCTTTTTCGCGAACCGCTGGGGCAGAACAGCATCTCCATGGATAAGGCAGTGTTCAATCAAGAGGTCGTGGCGGCGCGAGGCGTCAAGGTGGCCTTCGGTGCCGTGAAGGCGCTGGACGGCGCCGACCTGGTGATCCGCAGCGGGGAATGCGTCGGGCTGGTCGGCCATAACGGCGCCGGCAAGTCCACCATCGTCAACGTGATCAACGGTGCGCTTTCCCCGCAGGAGGGGAGCGTCGCCTATGCCGGCGAGGCCGGGCTCCACGGCATTGCCCGCGCCCGGGCGAATGGCGTGCGTTGCGTATTCCAGGAGCTCTCGCTCTGCCCGAACCTCACGATCGCCGAGAACGCCCGCATCATGCACGGCGACCTCCGCGGTGCCGGCTGGCGAAGGCGCGGCCTCGATCTGGTCAGCCGCCAGCTTGGGGAAATCTTCCCGGGCCACGGGATCGATTGCGGCAGCGTGGTCGAGGATCTCGGCATTGCCGAACGGCAGATGGTCGAGATCGCGATCAACTTCGCAGCCGTCTCGGCGCCCCCGAAGCTCGTCATCCTGGACGAGCCTACCTCTTCGCTGGATGCAGGGCTTGCCGGCCAACTCATGGCCTACGTTCGCCGCTTCGTCCGTTCCGGGGGCTCCGTTCTCCTGATCTCCCACATCCTGGGAGAGATCCTTTCCACCTCCGACCGCATCGTCGTGATGAAGGACGGCAAGGTGGTGGCCGACAGGGCCGCGGATGAATTCGATACGCGCCGGCTTGTCGAGACGATGGGAAGCGTGGTGCGGGAGCGCGCCGGGAAGCATATTTCCGTTCGCGAGCGGTCAGTGCCGGTCCTCTCCGTTCCGGCTTCTCTCGGTTCCGACATGCGGCTCGAGGCCTTCGAGGGTGAGATCATCGGTCTCGCGGGGCTTGGCGGACACGGCCAGACCCAGGCGCTTCTCGATCTCTATCTCTCCGCAAACAGCAACTGGCTTCCAATGCGCGAGCCGAAGATGGCATTCGTCGCCGGGGACCGCGGGCTGAACGGCACGTTCCCGCTCTGGAGCATACTGAAGAACCTCAGCATTTCCTCGCTGAAGGCCCTTTCCTCGCGCAACGTGATCGACACGCGGGAGGAAGATCGGGTCAGCGAGAGTTGGAAGAAGCGGATCGAGATACGCACGCCGAATATGGAAAATCCCATTCTTTCCCTTTCGGGCGGAAACCAGCAGAAGGTTCTCTTCGCCCGTGCTCTCGCCACGTCGGCGAGGGTGGTCCTCATGGACGACCCCATGCGCGGCGTGGATATCGGCACCAAGCAGGAGGTCTACGACATCCTGCGCGCGGAGGCCGGGAGCGGCCGCACCTTCATCTGGTATTCGACCGAGATGGACGAAATCTGCCTCTGCGACCGGGTCTACGTGTTCCGCGACGGCCAGATCGCGGCCCATCTCGGCGGCGAGGATGTCAGCGAGGCGAATGTGCTGGCTGCCTCCTTCTCCGGAGGTGAAGCGGCATGAAGCTCTCCTCCGGAGCCATAAGGACCATCCTGCCGGCGGCCTCGCTGGCCGTTCTTCTCGCGGCAGTCTTCTACATGCAGCCGAGGGCAATGACCTACACGGGACTGAACCTCTTGTTCAACCTCGCCGTGCCGATCGCGCTTGCGACCGTGGCGCAGATGCTCGTCATGGCGGTCAACGATCTAGACCTGTCCATGGGCGCGTTCGTCAGCTTCTGCGCCTGCGTCGCCGCCACCTTCCTGCAGGCCTCGCCGGCGATCGGAATACTGATCCTGGCAGGCGCCATTGCCGTCTACGCCGCGCTCGGGGTGATCATCCACATCCGGCAACTGCCCTCGATCGTCGTGACGCTCGGAATGAGCTTCGTCTGGGCGGGCCTTGCCGTGCTCATTCTGCCGTCCCCGGGAGGAACCGCGCCGGAATGGGCCCGGGCGCTGATGACGGCGAAGCCGCATTTCATGCCGATGGCGATCCTCGCCAGTCTCGTCATTGCCGTCCTCACCCATCTTCTCGTCATGCGCTCCACATTCGGCGTGCTCATCCGGGGCGTCGGGGGCAACATGCGGTCGGTCGAAAGGGCCGGGTGGTCGGTGATCGGCATCCGCGCGGGCGCCTATGCGCTCGCCGGCCTCTTTGCAGTGCTCGCGGGGATCGCGCTGGTGGGGCTGACCACGTCGGCGGATGCCAACATCGCGCTTCGATACACGCTGCTGTCGATCGCCGGGGTCATCCTCGGCGGCGGCGAGTTCGTCGGAGGGCGCGTGTCGCCGGTCGGGGCGGTGATAGGGGCTCTGACCCTGACTCTTGCCGGATCCTTCCTCTCCTTCATGCGCATCTCTCCCGACTGGCAGATCGGCGCACAAGGCGCGATCCTGATCATCGTGCTTGCGATGCGGCTTGCGTTGAACCGGATGGAAAAGCGGGAGAAGGTGCAGTGACCACGTTGAGCAGCCTTTCCGGCAAGCCGTGGATCTGGTCGTTTGCGGCGACGATCATTGTCTGGGCGGTCACCGTCCTCTTCACCGGGGGCTCGAGTTCCCTCGGGCTGACGCAGGCGGCACTGACCTTCGCGGCGTTCTCGATCGTCGTCGGCATCGGCCAGATGTTCGTGATCACGCTTGGCCCGGGCAATATCGATCTTTCCGTTCCCGCCACCATGACCCTTTCCGGAACCATCGCCCTCAAGATCATGGAGGTGCAGGACGGCATGATCCTGATCGGCCTGATCGTGGCGATCGGGCTCGGCATCTGCGTCGGGGTCGGCAACTTCGTCCTCATCAAGCTCCTGCGCATTCCGCCGATCATCGCCACCCTCTCGATGAGCTTCATCGTGCAGTCCTGCGCCATCTGGACAAATCGCGGGCTGCGCATCAAGCCTCCGCAGGCGTTGTCGGATTTCACCACCTCATACACGTTCGGCGTCCCGAACGTCGCCATCGTTGCCGGGGCGCTCTCGGTCGCCGCCTGGTTCCTGCTCGAGCGGACCATCTACGGCCGCTGGATTTCCGCCATCGGGCAGAGCCCGTTCGCAGCCAGGATGGCCGGCATTCCCGTTGATGGAACGCGCTTCGTCACCTATGTTCTCTGCGCCGTCCTTGCGTCGTTATGTGGCTATCTGCTCGCAAGCTTTTCGGGCGGGGCAGCCCTCAATATGGGCGCGGAATATCTGCTGATGTCGATCGCCGTGGTGGTGATCGGCGGCACGGCGGTCGCCGGCGGCAATTCCAACGTCCCGGGGATATGGGGCGCATCCCTCTTCATGTTCCTCGTCGTCTCGATGCTCAATACCTATGGCTTCGGCGCCGGCGTCCGCCTCATCCTGACGGGCCTCATAATCATCGGCGTGATACTCGCCGCGGGCGGCAAGCAGGCCGCGCGGTAACCCCTAATCAAAGCAATGGACAACACGCATGGGAAAGCCAGCGGCGATCTACGAAATCCATGACGAGCGGTTCCGCCGGCTGACGGTCGGAAGTTCGGATCTGGAGCAGCTCTACGGGGGCTGCCGCTGGGCGGAAGGACCCGTCTGGTTCGCGGACATGCAATGCCTGATCTTCAGCGACATTCCCAACCAGCGGATGCTGCGATGGGTGGAGGGCGGCGGTGTGTCCGTCTTCCGGTCGCCGTCCAACTTCGTCAACGGCAATACCCGCGACCGCCAGGGCCGGCTCGTCTCCTGCGAGCATGGGGGACGCCGCGTGACCCGGACGGAATTCGACGGGTCTCTGAGCGTTCTCGCCGATCGTTTCCGCGACGGGCGGCTGAACTCTCCCAACGACGTTGTCGTGCGGTCGGACGACACGATATGGTTCACCGACCCCACCTACGGCATTCTTTCCGACTACGAAGGTTTCGAGGCGACGCCCGAGCAGCCGACCCGCAACGTCTACCGGCTGGATCCGAAGAGCGGCAACCTGACCGCCGTGGTGACCGATTTCGGCCAGCCGAACGGCCTCGCGTTTTCTCCGGACGAGACGGTACTCTACGTCGCGGACTCTTCCTCCAGCCACGACCCGAAGGCGCCCCGGCACATCAGGGCCTTCGATGTCGACGGGGAGGGGACGCTCTCCAACGGGCGCGTCCTCTGTGATATCGACAACGGCCTGCCGGACGGGCTGCGGGTGGACGTCCTCGGAAACGTCTGGACGAGCGCCGGCGACGGTGTCCACTGCTTCTCCCCTGAGGGCGACCTGCTGGGGAAGATCCTGGTGCCGGAAACCGTGGCCAACGTCGCCTTCGGCGGCCCCCGCCGCAACCGCCTCTTCATCACCGCCAGCAAGAGCCTCTACGCCGTCTATCTCGCGGTCAGGGGCATCTAGCCGGCCAGTCGCTACTGGTCTGTGCTGGGTGGGCTACGGCCCGATGCGCTCCCTGAGCGGTCGCGGTGGTCGAGGACAGTGCCCGGGTATGACCGGGTTAGTCAGCGGCGAATTTTCCGCGAAGGGCTGACACTCCCGATATGCTATACTAGACCGATGGGCCAGTATGGATTGGTGCGTATTGGATGTCGCCCATGCCGTTCAGATCGCCCGCCATGTCGACGGGCACGACAGGTCCGGGACCAAGAAGTGGTCGCTGCCGAACACGACTTCGAACTGACCGATAACGGCGTTGTCGAACGGCTTCGGACGATACCGCGCTGCGCGAACGCACGCTCAAGTGAATGGAAACGTCGCAGGCCCGTCATGGGTGAGCTCGGCACTCGAGGCGCACCGCAGCTGATGGCCGTGATCGACGACACGCCGATTGATCTCAACGGCGAGATTCTCTGTCACGGTCACGAACGCCTATTCGGAGTAATCGAAGACCTGACTGCCCCGCGTAAACCAACCACCGAAGGATCAAATCATGAAAATCGCACTTATCGGCGCTTCTGGTCAGGTCGGCTCACGTATCCTGGCTGAGCTTTCGAGCCGTGGTCATTCCGTAACCGCCATCGCGCGCGACCCGACCAAGATTGCTTCCCTTCCGGGCGTGACTGCGGTCGCCGGCGATATCGAGGCTACCGATGATCTTGCGCAGACCCTCAAAGGTCACGACGCCGTCATCAGTTCGGTTCACTTCTCGGCAAGCGATCCGGACAAGCTTCTCTCAGCCGTCAAAGCCTCAGGCGTGCGTCGCTATTATGTTGTCGGAGGTGCCGGTAGTCTCGAGGTGGCACCGGGCAAGCTTCTTGTGGACACTCCAGAATTTCCGGCCATCTACAAGACCGAGGCGCAGGGCGGCGTGGACTTCCTCAACAAGCTTAAGGGTGAAGCCGGCTTGGAATGGACTTTCCTGTCGCCATCGGCGGCATTCGTGTCGGGTGAGCGCACCGGCACCTTCCGACTGGGCCAGGACCAACTGCTGACCAACGAAAACGGTAGCAGCATATCGTTCGAAGACTACGCCATCGCGCTTGCCGACGAAATCGAGACGCCGACGCACGTTCGCCAGCGCTTTACCGTGGGCTACTGATCAGCTGGAAAGCGTCATGCTTGTCGATGCCGCGGCCACGCCGCATCAGTAAGTATTGCGTTTTTCAGAAGCTTGCTCGCGACATCTGAATGACCGATTTGGCGATTGAGTTGACGCTTGATATCGCATGGTGGAGGGCAATCGGCGGGATGGCGGAAGAGGTGGGATTCGAACCCACGGTACGGTTTCCCGCACGCCGGTTTTCAAGACCGGTTCCTTAAACCACTCGGACACTCTTCCTGGCCCGGCACCGGCCGAGGTGGTTGCAACGGCTTTAGCGGCTGGCTCCGATAGCGTCAACATGCGACGTCTGCGATCGCCGACGCGGGCTGACACCGGTGCGGTCGGCCTTTCTGCGGCCTCTATCGCGGCTCGATCCACAGGTTGAGGTAGGTGGGGTCGAATTCGGCCAGCTGGCGCAGTCGGTCCCAGTCGAGCAGGGTGATCGTCTGGTTGATCCAGGAGATGAGTTTCTCGCGCCGCATGGCCTGGATCACCCGGTTCATGTGGACGAGGGAGAGCCCCATGACGTCGGCCATTTCCGACTGGCTGAGCGGCAGGTGGAAGCTTTGCCCGTCGACCCGGCCCGTCACCTGCAGCCGCACATAGAGTTCGCAGATGATATGCGCGAGATGGGAGGATTTCGAACGACGCCCCATCGCGACGATCCACGATCGATGGATCGCTCCGTGTATCAGCGTGTCGAGCCACATCAGTCGCGCGAGGTGAGGGGAATTCTCCGTGATGGCCTTGAGGTCTCCATGCTCGGCAAGGAGCACGCGGCATGGCGAAAGCGCGACGATCCCGTGGTCCATCGTCTTCATCAGGAAGGCGTGGAGATCGACGAAGTCGCCGGCCACGTGGAGGGCGGTGATCTGCCGCGTTCCGCCCTCGGTTATCTTGTAGCGGGCGGCAAAGCCCTCGGCGAGAAGCGTGCTGACGCTCGGCCTCGAACCCTCGGCGACGATATCTTCGCCCTTCGCGAAGCTGCGCTCCTTTGAAAGCGTCTCGCGGAGCAGCGTCCGTTCGGCACCCGAGAGGACATCCCTGTGTTCGAGATTCTGGAGGAGGGCTTCGATCATCTGTCTCTGTCTTGGCGGCGAGTCGGTAAACCGGGTTCAAACCTAAAGGCTAGAACACAATTGTGTGGAACAAAGTTGCCCAGGAAAGTTTTCGGGGAAAATATGCTGGATGAGATCGTACATGCCCCGATACTTTTTCGACCTCTCGAATGGGGACGGCCTGACCCGAGATGAAATGGGAATGACACTTCCCACGGACCGGGACCGGCTGCTGAAGGAGGTGAGCCGCATCCTGACCGACGTCGCGCGCGAGGAGCTTCCGGAAGGCCCCAATGGCGGCATAAGCGTCTCGGTCAGGGACGAGGACGGCGAGACCATCCTCGTCGGCTCGCTGGACTTCCAGACCGAATGGCGGACCTGACTGCGCGTTAACCTTAAGCTAACCATGTTTGCGCAAATGCACCCCCGTCCACAGAAATCGCTCGCATTTTCGCCACTTTGAAAACATTGGTTGCCACCGTTGTTCTGTCGGGCGCGGCCTTCACCGGGCGCGGCCGATAACCTGGGTGCAGGGGCACCCCGATGACGGCAGGGGCTTAGAGACTTGAAATCTGACGGCGGCAGGCTTTCTCATCCGGCAAAGTGGCTCGGAGTGGCACTCGTGTGTTTCGGCGTGGCATCGTGTTCGTCCACGGAAACGAAGGGTCCGAAGCCGCGGAGCAAGGAATATTTCTCCGAGAAGGAATATGGCGTGAAGGCCAGCCCCCGTGTCGTGTCGGAAGGCAAGGCCGTTCCCAAGGGGGGAGGGCGCTTCATGATCGGCAAGCCCTACGAGGTCAAGGGCAGGACCTATGTCCCATCGGAAGACCCCGCCTATAACAAGACCGGCCTCGCCTCCTGGTACGGTTCGGCGTTCCACGGACGGCTGACGGCCAATGGAGAAGTCTACGACAAGGAGCACCTGTCGGCGGCCCATCCGACATTTCCGCTGCCGAGCTATGCGCGGGTGACCAATACCGAGACCGGCGCATCGGTCATCGTCCGCGTCAACGACCGCGGCCCCTTCCATCCCGGCCGCATCATCGACGTTTCGGCAAAGACGGCCGAGCTCCTCGACATGAAGCGGGCCGGTACCGCAAAGGTGAATGTCCAGTATGTCGGGCGCGCGCGGATGGACGGGCACGACATGCCCTTCCTGATGGCGTCCTATATCGGCAAGGGCGATCGACTGCCGTCCGTTCATCCGGAAGGCCAGATCGCAAGCGGCGTGATGGTCGCCTCGAACGCCCCGTTCGGGCAGGAACTGCAGAGCTTCGGCGGCGCCGTCCCGACCCCGGTCGCGTTCGACGGAACAACGCCCAGCGGCCCACGGGCGCCGACCTCGCCGACCTCGCAGGCGTTCGGCGCCGTCGTCTCCGATGATACTTTCGCCGCCCTGCCGGAAATGGGGCCGGTGCCCGCGGAGCGTCCGGGCTATGGCATCGTCGGTATCTCGACCGGCCCGACTTCGGCCTATGTCGTCGAGCCGGTGAGCGAGATGGAACTCGTCTTCGATGCGGTGATGGTGCGCAATGACGGCCTCACGGAAGCCTCCATCCTTTCCCACGCCGCCCGGCACGGCAAAAAAGCCCGCCGGTAACGCCGCTCGAGATTGCCCAGCCCGTGCCATATTGATACGCGTATGCCGACCATACGCGGAGCAGTCATGAGATTTCCGGCACTATTCCTGCTAGCCCTGCTGCTGGTGTCTTCGGCCGCGGGTTCGGCCCTTGGGCAGCAGCCGGATACCGGCTTCGTGACCAAGGCCCGCCAAGCCTATCTTGTCGAGGAGAAGACGGGAACCGTTCTCCTGGCCGTCAATGAAAACCAGGCCTTTCCGCCCGCTTCGCTCGCAAAGCTGATGACCATGGAGGTCGTCTTCAGCGCGCTGAAGCGTGGGGAGATAGCGGAGACGACCCGCTTTCCGGTGACCGAGTACGCCTGGCGAAACGGCGGGGCGCCGTCCGGCACGACCACCATGTTTGCGGCGCTGAAGTCCGACGTCGCCGTGGCGGACCTCATCCGGGGCGTCGTCGTCCAGAACGCCAATGACGGCTGCATCGTGCTCGCCGAAGGGATCAGCGGCACCGAGGCGGAGTTCGCGGCCCGCATGACGGCGCGCGCCAGGGACCTGGGGCTCGGTCGCTCGACATTCGGCAATTCCACCGGGCTTCCCGAGGCGCAGAGCTTCACGACGGCCCGCGATCTCGTGGAACTGGCGCGTCATATCCGTCGCGAATACCCGGACCAGTATAAGCTCTATGCCCAGCCGGACTTCGAGTGGAACGGGATCTTCCAGCGCAACAAGAACCCCCTGCTTGCGCTCAATATCGGGGTCGATGGGCTGGGAGCCGGCTATTCCAAGGAGTCCGGCTATGCGCTCGTGGCATCCGTAGAACGCGATGGCACGAGGCTCTTTCTCGCCATCGGCGGGCTTTCGAGTGAAAAGGAGCGCCTGGAGGAGGCGCGCCGGGTGCTCGAATGGGGGCTCTCCTCGTTCGAGACGAAACTGCTGTTTTCGCCTGGCGAGGTGGTGGGGCAGGCGAGCGTCTATGGCGGCGATACCCGCTACCTTGACCTTGTCGCCCGCGAACCCGTGGACATCTACGTGCCGACCGAGAACCCGCCGAGACTGACCGGGAGGATCGTCTACCAGTGGCCGGTCCGCGCCCCGGTGGCGGAAGGACAGGCGGTCGGCGTGCTGAGGATTTCTGCCGAGGACCGGCCGCTTCGCGAGGTCGAGCTTGTGGCGGCACATCCGGTCGCGACCGGGACGCTTGTTTCCAAGGCGACCGACGCGCTGCTGGAGCTCATGTTCTTCTGGCTCTAGGGCCGGAGAGGTTTTATCTTAGCAACAGATGCGATAGGCATGTGGAATGGCCGGGGCGTGGTCGTGGACGCCGTTCCGGCAAGCGTGAAGAGTTTTAGCGGTTGGCAAAGAGACCAGGACTGTTTGTAACGTTCGAGGGCGGGGAAGGGGCTGGGAAGTCTACCCAGATCCGCCGGCTTGCCGACGCGCTCCGGGAGCAGGGACACGAGGTCCTGGTGACGCGTGAGCCGGGTGGTTCGCCGGGTGCAGAGGCCGTCCGCCACGTCCTGCTTTCGGGAGCCGCCGAGGAATTCGGCGTGCGGATGGAGGCGATCCTCTTCGCCGCGGCACGCAGCGACCATGTCGAGGAAGTCATTCGTCCCGCCCTCCAGAGCGGAGCCGTCGTCCTGTGTGACCGCTTCATGGATTCCTCGCGCGTCTACCAGGGCGTCACCGGGAACCTCGAAACCGAGTATCTCGAAGCCCTGCAGCGGATCGCGGTCAATGGCGTCAATCCCGATTGCACGGTCATCCTCGACCTTCCGGCCGAGAAGGGGCTTGCGCGGGCACGCGCAAGGGGAGGGGCGGCAGCGCCCGATCGTTTCGAACGGGAGGAGTTGCAGACGCATGAGAAGCGTCGCGAAGCCTTCCTGGAGATCGCTTCCGCCGATCCGCTCCGGTGCCACGTGGTCGATGCGGACCGCGCGGAGGATGCGATCGCAGCCGAAATCCTGTCGATCGTCGGGCCGCTTGCGGCCCGGGACGATGGCCTTGCGGCAACCGTGGAAAACGTCCGATGAGCGAGGACGCACATATCCTGGACGGCGCCGTCATGCCGGCGCGAAACCCGAACCTCTTCGGCCACCAGGCCGCGGAAGCCTTCCTGGCGCGCAGCTACCGGACGGGCAAGGCGCATCACGCCATCCTGATCGAGGGGCCGGAGGGGATCGGCAAGGCGACGCTTGCGTTCCGGTTCGCCGCGCATGTCCTCTCCCACCCCGACCCGGAAACGGCGCCGGAGCACCTCGCGCCGCCGGACCCGGATTCTGCGATCGGGCGCCAGATCGCTTCGGGCGCCTCGCACAATCTCCTGCACCTGACCCGGCCGGTCGACGAGAAATCGGGCAAGCCAAAGACCGCCATCACGATCGATGAAGTGCGCCGCGCCGGCCACTTCTTCTCGCAGACGTCCGGCACCGGCAACTGGCGGATCGTCATCATCGATCCGGCCGACGATCTCAACCGCAATGCTGCCAACGCCATCCTGAAGATACTGGAGGAACCGCCGAAGCGGGCGATGTTCCTCGTCCTGTCGCATGCGCCGGGCAAGCTCCTGCCGACGATCAGGTCGCGGTGCCTGCCGCTTCGCCTGTCACCGCTCGGTGAGGGAGATCTCCTGCGGGCGCTCGACGCGCTCGGCGTTTCGATCGACGGGCGCACCCGGGAAACAGTGCTTGCCATGTCGAAGGGGAGCGTCGCGCAGGTGCTCAAGCTCCTGAACTACGGCGGAGCCGAGATCGTCGGCGCGTTCAACCAGATGCTGGCGGAGCAGGGTCCCGCGGCGCGACGGGCGATGCACCGGTTGTCGGACGTGCTTTCGGCGAAGGATGCCGACGTGGCGCTGAACTTCTTCCTCGAGCATCTGGGTGACCATCTCGCCGGGCAGGCGCGCCAGGCGGCGTTGACGGGAGACCTCGCCACGGCGGCCCGCCTTGCCGAACTCGGCAGCGAGGTCGGCAACAGGATCGCCGTTTCGCAGGCCTATAATCTTGATCGGAAACAGACTCTCCTGTCGATCCTGGAAGCCGTGCACCGCTGACCGACGGCTGCTGCATTGCGAACTATGGGTTTCGCCGCTGCCAAACATAGGCTAATAGCCAGACGACTTCCAATGCTCGAGTGCTATGATGCCGGACAAGGTTCCCTACTACATCACGACCGCGATTTCCTATCCGAACGGCAAGCCGCATATCGGCCACGCCTATGAACTGATCGCGACCGACGCGATGGCGCGTTTCCAGCGCCTCGACGGAAAGGATGTCTTCTTCCTCACGGGTACGGACGAGCACGGGCAGAAGATGCAGCAGACGGCGCGCGCCGAAGGCATTGAGCCTGCCGTGCTGGCAGAGCGGAATTCCAACGAATTCCGCGAGATGGGAAAGCTTCTTAACGCTTCCAACGACGATTTCATCCGCACCACCGAGCCGCGCCACCACGAAGCCTGCCGGGAGATTTGGAACCGGATGGCCGATAACGGCGACATCTACAAGGGCGGCTACGCCGGGTGGTATTCGGTCCGGGACGAGGCCTATTACCAGGAGGCCGAGACCGAAGTCCGCGACGATGGCGTACGCTACGGCCCGCAGGGCACGCCCGTAGAATGGGTCGAGGAGGAGAGCTATTTCTTCAAGCTGTCGGCCTATGAGGAAAAGCTGCTCAAGCATTACGCCGACAATCCCGATTTCATCGGTCCGGCGGAACGGCGCAACGAGGTGATCTCCTTCGTCAAGTCGGGACTGAAGGACCTGTCGATCTCGCGCACCACGTTCGACTGGGGGATCAAGGTCCCGAACGATCCCGCCCATGTGATGTATGTCTGGGTGGACGCGCTGACGAACTACGTCACCGCGACCGGCTACCTGACCGACCCGAAAGGCCCCCGCGCCAAGTACTGGCCGGCCGACGCCCACATCATCGGCAAGGACATCATCCGCTTCCATGCCGTCTACTGGCCGGCCTTCCTGATGTCCGCCGGGCTCCCTTTGCCCAAGCGCGTCTTTGCCCACGGTTTCCTGCTCAACAAGGGCGAGAAGATGTCGAAGTCGGTCGGCAACGTCGTCGATCCGGTCAACCTCGTGAACCACTTCGGTCTCGACCAGGTGCGCTACTTCTTCCTGCGAGAGGTCTCCTTCGGCCAGGACGGTAGCTACAGCGAGGAGGGGATCGGGACCCGGATCAATGCCGACCTCGCCAACGGCATCGGCAATCTTGCGAGCCGGTCGCTCTCGATGATCTTCAAAAACTGCGAAGGCAAGATCCCGCAACCCGGTGAGTTCACCGAGGACGACCGGGCGATCCTGGCTGCGGCCGATGGGCTGCTCGCAACCTGCCGGGAAGAGATGGACAAGCAACTCATCCACCGCGCGGTTGCAGCCGTGATCGGGCTTGTCTCCGAGACGGACCGCTATTTCGCCGGCCAGGAACCCTGGGCGTTGAAGAAGACCGATCCCGAGCGCATGGGCACAGTCCTCTACGTGACCGCCGAGGTGGTCCGGCAGATCGCCATCCTTCTTCAGCCCTATATGCCCGGCTCGAGCGCCAAGCTTCTGGACCTGGTGGCCGCTCCCGCCGACAAGCGTGACTTCAGCGCGCTGGGCGAGGGGGGACGTCTCGTTCCTGGCACGGCCCTCGAGGCACCGACCCCGGTCTTTCCGCGTTACATCGCACCGGAGGCGGGCGCCTGAGTCCGAAGCTGCCGATGCTCATCGATACCCACTGCCACCTGGATTTTGCCGATTTCGACCAGGAGCGCGACGAACTCGTGTCGCGCGCCCATGACGCCGGCGTGCGTCAGATGGTGACGATCTCGACACATGTCCGCAAACTCGATCGTCTCCTGGCGCTCACCGAGCGCTATCCGTCCGTGTTCTGCTCCGTCGGCACCCATCCGAACAATGCGGCCGACGAACTGGACGTGACGGCGGACGATCTCGTCAAGCTGGCGGAGAGCCACGAGAAGATCGTGGCGATCGGCGAAGCTGGGCTCGACTATTTCTACGACACCCAGAAGCCCGAGGACCAGAAGACCGGCTTCCGCCGCCATATCGAGGCGGCCCGTCGGACGCAGCTGCCGCTCGTCATTCATAGTCGCAGCGCCGACGACGACATGGCTGCCATCCTGCGCGAAGAAAGCGGGAAGGGGGCGTTTCCCTTCATCCTCCATTGCTTCTCGTCTGGAGCGGACCTCGCCCGGACGGGGGTGGAGCTCGGCGGCTACGTGTCGTTCTCCGGGATCCTGACCTTTCCGAAATCGGAAGAACTGCGGGAGATCGCAAAAACGGTTCCCCATGACAGGCTTCTGGTGGAGACGGACGCGCCCTATCTGGCACCGAAGCCCTGGCGCGGGAAACGCAACGAGCCCGCCTATGTGGTCAATACCGCCGAAGTTCTCGCGGAAACCGTCGGGATCGGCGTCGACGAGATGGCGCGGATCACCACCGAGAACGCCTTCCGGATATTCAGCAAGATGCCGAGGCTCTGAGGAGCATGCTCCACCGTCGCAGATACACGATCCTCGGATGCGCCTCGTCTCCCGGGGTTCCGCGCATCAATGGCGACTGGGGCGCCTGCGACCCGAACAATCCACGCAACCGCAGGACGCGCGCGGCCTTCCTCGTGGAGCAGTTCTCGCCGGACGGCGGTTCGACAGTCGTCGTCGTCGATACCGGTCCGGATTTTCGCGAACAGATGATTGCCGCGCGCGTCCAGCACGTCGATGCGGTGCTTTACAGCCATCCGCACGCCGATCACCTCCATGGGATCGATGACCTTCGCGGCTACTTCCATATCCAGAGGGAACGCATTCCGATCTATGCGGACAGCTGGACGATGGAGAGAATTCGGGCGGGCTTCGGCTACTGCCTCGAAACGCCCCCCGGCGGGAACTATCCGCCGATCGTCGAGCCGAGGCTCATAGAGTCGCTTGTGGAGCCGATCGTCGTTACGGGCGCCGGCGGCCCGATCGAGGTGCTGGCGCACCGCCAGATTCACGGTGAAATCCACTCGCTCGGCTTCCGGTTCGGCAATGTCGGATATTGCTCCGACGTCAGCGACTTTCCCGAAGAGACCGTCGGGCGCCTGGAAGGTCTCGACCTCCTGGTCATCGATGCGCTGCAGTACCACCACCATCCGAGCCATTTCTCGCTCGACCAGGCACTCGAATGGATAGACCGGCTGCAGCCGCGCCAGGCCTACCTGACACACATGCACACGCCGATGGATTACGACGCCGTCAACGCCGCGACGCCTGAGCACGTGCAGCCGGCATATGACGGACTGAGCTACGAATGCGATATCGAGATCGCGTCCGGAGCGTGACATCGGGCAGTCGTTGTTTCATGACGTGATCAGATACGCATAAGCCATTGGCGTAGCTTACCTCGGATAAGTTCCATAATCCATCTTATGTGATTTTCGGATTTCACACTGGATGCAATAATGCGCTGGCGCATCTACTATGGCGACGCCTGTAACGCTTCCTCGGCCTCCTCCCTCTCCATGCCGATGATCCGCCGGGCAATATCGAGGCTGAAGCCCTTTCGCGCCAGTGACGCAAGTTCGCGCGAGTGACGCTTTTCGTCGATGGCGGCCGTCCGGAACGGACCGAAGCCGCGCTTTCGCGCATATGCCAGCGCCGCGCGGAAATCGTCGGCGTCCTCCAGCGCCTCGCTTGCCGTGTCGTTGCTGACGCCCTTCTGCCGGAGAGACTGGGCGATCAGCTTCCTCGATCGTCCGCCTCGGACGCCGGCGCGAACCTTCGATGCCGCATAGGCCTCGTCATCGAGACCTCCGACCTGGCGGCCGCATTCGATGGCTTTTGCAGCAAGCGCCTGAAGCTGGGCATCGGAAATGCCCTCGAATTTTTCCTTCGCCTTGCGACGGATAGCGGTTGCGAGTTCGTGCTCGGTGATCATGCGCCGGGAGAGCCGGTAGAGCGTCGAGTTCCTGGCCCAGGAGAGCATCCTGGCGGTCGGCACGTCGGCTTCTGCGCCGTCCGGGTCGAACGCCCCGTTCTCGTCTGCAATCGATGAAGCGGCCACCTTTTCACGCATGTCGTTTGCTGTAAGCTGTCGGCGGGCATTTGTCGAAGGAATAGCCGATGCTATCCCGCTATGTATTGTTCATCTTTGGGATGGCCTTGTCGCTTGCCGGGCCGTTGCGCGCCGAAGATCCGCTGGGCTCGGCCCGCGAGGTCATCTCCCGCCAGATCACGGCATTCTCGCGCGGCGACGCGATCGGCGCCTTCGCGGAGGCCGGTCCGGACATGCGTAACGGTATTGCCGACGGCACCCGCTTCCTCGCGATGGCGCGGGAACGCTATGCGCCCCTCGATGGCGTTCGCAACTTCGCATTCGGTCGGTCGAAGCTCGTCGGCGGCGGCGAATTCATCCTGCAGGAGGTCATGCTGGCAAGCCGCGACGGCAGCGACTGGACCGCCATCTTCGAGATCAGGCTCCTCGATAGCGGCGCCTACAAGGTCAACGAAATCCGCCTTCGCCCGAACGGCGCCAACCGCGGTATCTGAGAAATAGGGCTAACCGCCTAGAGCGGATCGACGTCGCCCCTCGCCCACATTGCCTGCGTCTCGGCGTAGAACTCGGCGAACCGGCCTTCCGCGATCGCGAGGCGTATCCCTTTCATCAGGTCCTGATAGTAGGACAGGTTGTTCCACGACAGGAGCATCCCGCCGAGCGCCTCGTCGGAGCGGACTAGGTGATGCAGGTAGGCACGCGAATAGTCGCGCGCTGCGGGGCAGCTCGATTCCTCGTCCAGCGGCCGCGTGTCCTCCGCGTGCCGGGCATTCCGGATGTTGATGCGGCCCCGCCGCGTGAATGCAAGCCCGTGGCGCCCGGAGCGGGTCGGCATCACGCAATCGAACATGTCTATGCCGCGCGCGACGGACTTCAGGATGTCGTCGGGCGTGCCGACCCCCATGAGATAGCGCGGCTTGGCCGTCGGAAGCACCGGTAGCGTCTCTTCCAGCATCTTCAGCATCACGTCCTGCGGTTCGCCGACGGCAAGGCCGCCGACCGCATAGCCCTTGAGATCGAGCTGCGTCAGGCCCTCGGCCGAGCGGACGCGGAGATCCGGCTGGTCGCCCCCCTGCACGATGCCGAACATCGCCTTGCCGGGCTGTTCGCCGAAGGCGACGCGGCAGCGTTCCGCCCAGCGCAGCGAGAGTTCCATCGCCCGCTCGATCTCCTTCGGTTCCGCCGGAAGCGCGACGCATTCGTCGAGCTGCATCTGGATATCGGATCCGAGCAGTCCCTGTATCTCGATGGACCTTTCCGGCGACATGTGGTGCAGGGACCCGTCGACATGGCTCTTGAAGGTCACGCCCTGCTCGTCCAGCTTCCTCAGGCCGGAGAGCGACATGACCTGGAAGCCCCCGCTGTCGGTCAGGATCGGGTGCTCCCAGCGGATGAGCTTGTGCAATCCTCCGAGCCGCGCCACGCGTTCGGCACCCGGCCGCAGCATCAGGTGGTAGGTGTTGCCGAGGATGATGTCCGCACCGGTCTCGCGGACCTGATCGAGATACATCGCCTTGACGGTTCCGACGGTTCCGACCGGCATGAAGGCCGGCGTCCGGATCGTTCCGCGCGGCATGCTGATCTCGCCGAGGCGCGCACCGCCATCGGTGGCCTTGAGGGTAAACTGAAATGTCTCTGTCATTCTGGCTTCCGGAAAAGGAGGCTGGCATCGCCGTAGGAATAGAAGCGATAGCCGGTGCGGATGGCGTGCTCGTAGGCGTTCCGCATCGTCTCGATGCCGCTGAAGGCCGAGACGAGCATGAAGAGCGTCGACTTCGGCAGGTGGAAGTTGGTCATCAGGATGTCCACCGCCTTGAACGCGTATCCCGGCGTGATGAAGATGTCCGTGGCGCCGCTCCAGGCGTTGATCGTTCCGTCCTCGGAACTGGCGCTCTCGAGGAGGCGCAGCGACGTGGTGCCGACGCTGACGATCCGCCCTCCCCGTTGCCTGACCGCATTCAGTCGCGCCGCGGTCTCGGCGCTCACGTGGCCGATCTCGGAATGCATCCGATGGTCGCTGGTGTCGTCCGCCTTCACCGGCAGGAATGTGCCGGCACCGACATGCAGGGTCACGAAGTGGCGCTCGATCCCCGCCTCGTCGAGCGCCGCGAAGAGCTCCGGCGTGAAATGCAGGCCGGCCGTGGGAGCAGCGACAGCGCCTCGCTCGCGGGCATAGATGGTCTGGTAGTCTTCCCGGTCCAGCTCGTCCTCGGGCCGCTTGTCGGCGATATAGGGGGGCAGCGGAATGTGCCCGGCAGCCATGATCGCCTCGTCCAGCGCCGGGCCCGACAGGTCGAACAGGAGCGTGATCTCCCCACCCTCTCCCTTCGCCTCGACGGTCGCGTTGAGCGTTCCCAGCAGACAGGAATCGCCGCCATGGCCGAAGATGATGCGGTCCCCGACCTTGATCCGCTTGCCCGGCCTCGCAAACGCCTTCCAGCGTTCCGGGCCCGCGCGCATGTGCAAGGTGGCGGAAACCGGCAGTTCGCTCGCGCCTTCCCGCAGGCGCTGCCCTTCGAGCTGCGCCGGGATGACCTTCGTGTCGTTGAATACCAGGGCGTCGCCGGGGCGCAGGAGCGACGGCAGGTCACGGACCGTCATGTCGGAAAGGACCGGCGCGCCGTCGGGTCGCACGACGAGCATGCGCGCGGCGTCGCGCGGGCTTACCGGTCGCAAGGCGATGTTTTCTTCCGGGAGGGCGAAATCGAAAAGGTCTACGCGCATCAGTTCAGAACATTCGGATCATCACGACACCGGCGCAGAGCAGCAGTGCTCCCACTATCCGTCCGGCCGTCAGTTCGCGCACGGCTACACCCATGAACCCGATGCGGTCAATGAGGAGACCGGCCGTTAATTGGCCTGCGACGGAGAAAGTCATGACGGCGGCTGCGCCAATTCGCGGCGTCAGCAGGATTGCGGCGGTGACATAGACGCTTCCGAGGCAGCCACCGGCGAAATACAGCCAGGGAGCGGGCGCATGCCAGTCGGGGGCGATGCCCTGAAAGCGGGCGAAGGCCATCATCGCCAGCGCGAGGACGACCGCACCGGCGGCAAACGAGACCATGGCAGCCGCGAGCGGCATCCCGAGCATCCGTCCAAGCTGCGCGTTGATCGGCGCCTGGACCGCGATGCAGGCCCCTGCGACGATACCGAGGATGCTCCAAAGTAGGCCTGTCATGTCTCGCCTGCCCTCGCCTCGCCGGGATGTAGTCGGAAACGAAAAACGCCCCGGCGTACCGGGGCGCAGTATCTCACATATCGCGCCGATCAGGCAGCCACGTCGGCGGCGACCCTAAGGCTGATGATCGAATCGGGATCCTGGACCGGCTCGCCCTTCTTGATCTCGTCGATATGATCCATGCCCTCGATCACCTGGCCCCAGACGGTGTACTGCTTGTTGAGCCAGGGTGCATCGGCGAAGCAGATGAAGAACTGGGAGTTGGCCGAGTTCGGGTTCTGCGAACGCGCCATCGAGCAGGTGCCGCGCACATGCGGGACCGCCGAGAATTCTGCCTTGAGGTCCGGCTTGTCGGAGCCGCCCATGCCGGCGCGCCCGGGATTGAAGTTCGCGCCGCCCTTCTTGCCGTACTGCACGTCGCCGGTCTGCGCCATGAAATCGGCGATGACGCGGTGGAAGACCACGCCATCATAGGCGTGTTCACGGGCGAGTTCCTTGATCCGGGCCACGTGGCCGGGAGCGAGATCGGGCATCAGCGAGATCACGACCCTGCCCTTCGTCGTTTCCATGATGAGCGTGTTTTCCGGATCCTTGATCTCGGCCATGTACTTCTCCTTCATTACTCGAATTGACGCTTTTCGGCGTCCGTTACTGTCGGCCGACGGTGACCTTCACCATCCGGTCGGGATCGGAGACCTCGCCGTTGCCGCCCGCGCCGCGCTTGATCTTGTCGACGTTCTCCATGCCCGAGACGACCTTGCCGACCACCGTGTACTGGCCGTTGAGGAAGGAGCCTTCGTCGAACATGATGAAGAACTGCGAATTGGCGGAATCGGGATCCTGCGAACGCGCCATCCCGACCGTCCCGCGTTCGAACGGGATGTCGGAGAACTCGGCGGGAAGATCGGGCAGGTCGGAGCCGCCGGTGCCTGCGCGGCCGGGATTGAAGCCGTCCTCCATGTCGCCGAACTCGACATCGCCGGTCTGGGCCATGAAGCCTTCGATCACCCGATGAAAGGCGACGTTGTCGTATTCGCCCTTCGAGGCGAGTTCCTTGAGGCGCGCGACATGCTTGGGAGCCGCGTCCGGCAGCAACTCGACGACCACCGGGCCGTCCTTGAGTTCGATCGTCAGGTAGTCGTCCTCTGCGGCAAGCGCCGGCATGGCGACGGAGGCGAACGCGAGGGCACCGGCAAGGGCGAGACGAAGAAGTTTCATGTGTTCTCCACGATGAGAGGTCAGCGGTTCAGCTTGATACGCATGGCGGCGAGCACCGGAGCCGGAACGAAGGCACCGACGTCACCGCCCATTGCGGCGATCTGACGTACCAATGTGGCCGTAATAGGCCGCGACGCCACGCCCGCAGGCAGAAATACCGTCTGGACGTCGGGTGCCAACTGACGGTTCATGCCGGCCATCTGCATTTCGTAGTCGAGGTCCGTGCCGTCCCGCAGTCCCCGGATGAGCAGGGTCGCGCCATGGGCGCGGGCTGCATCCACGACCAGGTTGTCGAACGAGACCACCTCGATTTCGCCGGCTGCGGACGGAAGCGCCTCGGCAACCGAAGCCCTGATGAGTTCCGCCCTCTCCCCGAAGGTGAAGAGCGGCGCCTTCCCGGGGTGGATGCCGATCCCGACCACCACCTTCTCCGCAACCTGCAACGCCTGCACCAGGACGTCGAGATGTCCGTTCGTCATCGGGTCGAATGATCCGGGATAGAATGCGGTCGCCATCAAGCCTCACACGGTTTGTCGCCTTTTGTCATGGAAGCCCGGGCGCTGCAAGATGGCGAAGATGAACGCCAGATGAACGGACCATTCAAGCGCGTTTCATTGCTAACATGCTTTCTTGCGGCCAGTGGGTGGGAGACCGAACCGGGGAAGCCAACCTTGAGCTTCTCCATGCAATTTGGAACCAGGTCGCGCAATGAGCGTTCTGGCTGGCAAGAAGGACAACTGAGATGATCGAGAGAAGGAAGCCGATCGTGCTGGACAAGATCTCAATGATCAACATGGTCTGGACAGCAATGATCGCCGCGATGCTCACGGCCACGGTGACCCTTTATCAGGATCGTTCGCAGTGGAGCGATCTGGACTATCCGCAGATGACGGGACGTTACAACGATATCTCGTTCTACTAGGCGGTACTGACCAAAGAGGCAGGTTATGTTCGTGACGTTGACGGTATTGGCGGGTCTGATCAGTATCATGTTCGTGGCATCGGTCGCATCGACGATCACCGAACTTCGCCGCGAACGAGAAGAGATGAAGGCCTTCGCAGCCCGTAGGGTCACGTTCTAGTCGGGGACGACAGGATTTTTCTGGATTTCCAGTAGCGGACTGCACCACCGGAAAAACAATTCCGGCCCTGCAGCCAAAAAATAAGCCGGGCATTTTGCCCGGCTTATTTGTTTTGTTTTCGGCTTATTCGGCATCCGTTTCGGGCGGAGCCTCGCCGGGAGCAGTGGCGCCCGGATCGCCGGCATCCAAGACGTTCTCGTCGGGCCCGCCCTCGCCTGCCTCGTCTTCGCCTTCAGGCTCGCTGATGCGCTCGACCGAAACCACGCGTTCATCCTTCGCGGTGGAGAAGATGGTCACGCCCTTGGTGGCGCGGCTGGCGATGCGAATGCCGTCGACCGGGACGCGGATCAGGACGCCACCGTTCGACACGAGCATGATCTGGTCGGCATCCTCGATCGGGAAAGCGGCCACCAGATGCCCGATTTCGCTCGTCCGGGAGGTATCCGTGGCCCGGATGCCCTTGCCGCCTCGACCCGATGTGCGGAAGTCGTAGGACGAGGAACGCTTGCCGAAGCCACGCTCCGAAACCGTGAGGACGAACTGCTCGCGCGCCCTCAGTTCCTGGTAGCGCTCCTCGGAAAGCTCGCCTTCGGCCCCGACATCCTCGCCGACGAGAGCGATATCCTCTTCATCGACGCCCATGGCGCGACGTTCGGCAGCAGACCGCTTCAGATAAGCGGCGCGTTCCCACGGCTCGGCATCCACATGGCCGACGATCGTCATCGAAATGATGCGATCGCCCGGCTGCAAGGTAATGCCCCGCACGCCGATGGAGTTGCGGCCCGCGAAGACGCGGACGCTGTCCACCGGGAAGCGGATGCACTGGCCGAGCGCGGTCGTCAGCAGCACGTCGTCACGATCGGTGCAGGTCTCGACGGAGAGAATCTCATCGCCCTCCTCGTCCAGCTTCATCGCGATCTTGCCGTTGCGGTTGACCTGGACGAAATCGGACAGCTTGTTGCGGCGCACGGTTCCGCGCGTCGTCGAGAACATGACGTCGAGATTGTCCCATGTCGCCTCGTCTTCAGGCAGCGGCATGATGGTGGTGATGCGTTCGCCGGGCTCCAGCGGCAGCATGTTGATGAGGGCCTTGCCGCGTGACGTCGGCGTGCCGATCGGCAGGCGCCAGACCTTCTCCTTGTAGACGATGCCGCGCGAGGAGAAGAACAGCACCGGCGTGTGGGTGTTGGCAACGAACAGCCGGGTGACGAAATCCTCGTCGCGGGTCGCCATTCCGGAGCGACCCTTGCCGCCGCGGCGCTGCGCCCGGTAGGTCGTCAGCGGCACGCGCTTGATGTAGCCGAGGTGCGAGACGGTGACCACCATGTCCTCGCGGGCGATGAGGTCCTCATCGTCCATGTCGGGTCCGCCCTCGAGGATCTCGGTGCGCCGCGGCGTGCCGAACTCGTCGCGGACGGCCAGCAGTTCGTCCTTGACGATCTGGTAGATGCGCACGCGCGACGAGAGGATTTCGAGGTAGTCGCTGATCTCCGCGCCGATCTTGTTGAGCTCGTCGGCGATTTCGTCGCGGCCGAGCGCCGTAAGGCGGGCCAGGCGCAGTTCCAGGATGGCGCGCGCCTGCTCTTCGGAGAGATTGTAGGTGCCGTCGTCGTTGATCCGATGGCGCGGATCGTCGATCAGGCGGATCAGGGCGTCCACGTCATGGGCCGGCCAGCGCCGGGTCATCAGCTGTTCGCGTGCGGTCGCCGGGTCGGGCGCGCGACGGATCAGGTTGATGACCTCGTCGATGTTCGCAACCGCGATCGCGAGACCGACCAGGACATGCGCGCGTTCACGCGCCTTGCGGAGAAGATACTTCGTCCGCCGGCTGACGACTTCCTCGCGGAAGGAAACGAAGGCCTTCAGCATGTCGATCAGCGTCAGCTGTTCGGGCTTGCCGCCGTTGAGCGCCACCATGTTGCAGCCGAAGGAAGTCTGCAGCGGCGTATAGCGGTAGAGCTGGTTGAGGATGACATCCGCATTGGCGTCGCGCTTCAGCTCGATGACGACGCGGTAGCCCTGGCGGTCGGATTCGTCGCGAAGATCCGAAATGCCCTCGATGCGCTTGTCGCGCACGAGTTCGGCCATCTTCTCGATCATCGTCGCCTTGTTCACCTGGTAGGGAACCTCGGTGATGATGATCTGCTCGCGGTCGCCCCGCATCGGCTCGATGTGAGCGCGGCCGCGCATGATGACGGAGCCTCGGCCCGTCTCGTAGGCGGACTTGATCCCCGCCCGTCCGAGGATCAGCGCGCCGGTCGGAAAATCCGGTCCCGGAATGATCTGCATCAGTTCCGGCAGCTCGATCGCCGGGTTGTCGATCAGCGCGATACAGGCGTCGATCACTTCCGTGAGGTTGTGCGGCGGAATGTTGGTCGCCATGCCGACCGCAATGCCGCCGGCGCCGTTCACCAGGAGGTTCGGGAAGCGCGCCGGGACGACGACCGGTTCGGAAAGCGTGCCATCGTAGTTGTCACGGAAGTTGACGGTTTCCTTGTCGAGATCGTCGAGAAGCGCGTGAGCGGCCTTCTGCAGGCGGCATTCCGTGTAGCGCTGCGCTGCCGGCGGATCGCCGTCGATCGAACCGAAGTTGCCCTGGCCGTCGATCAGCGGCAGGCGGAGCGACCAGTCCTGCGCCATGCGCGCCAGCGCGTCGTAGATCGCGGCGTCGCCGTGCGGATGGTATTTACCCATCACGTCACCGGTGACGCGGGCCGACTTCACGTATTTCTTGTTCCAGTCGATCCCCATTTCGCTCATGGAGAACAGGATGCGGCGATGGACCGGCTTCAATCCGTCTCGAACATCCGGGAGCGCGCGGCTGACGATGACGCTCATCGCGTAATCGAGGTAGGACCGCTGCATCTCTTCCATGATGGATATGGGTTCGATGCCGGGTGGCAGCTTTCCGCCGCCGGGAGTGCTTTGCTCAGTCAAATCGGATCACGATCTTGGTTCGGAATCAATTCTGTCTCTATATCGGAAAGCGGCTTCCAGCGCCAAGTTCGGCACCGGTTTTGAACAGGTTTCGAACATCGGCGAGGAAACCGACCGGGTCTCGGGCACGAGACAATGGGCAGGCCGCTCTTCCCTTGAAGGCCATGCTGTCCTAACAAGCTAGGATGGGGTCCGCAAGGATCGGCAACGCGCTGGAGCAGAGATGGCTACTGCGGACATCTTGGTCAATGCCTTCACCACAATGCTCGTCACGCTGGATCCGCCCGGCCTGGCGCCCGTCTTCCTGGGCATGACGGCAGGCATGCGGCGGGACCAGCGCCGTCACGTGGCCGTGCGCGGCTCGCTCGTCGCATTCGGCATACTTGCGGTCTTCGCCGTGTTCGGCGCCAGTCTTCTGGGTGCCCTCGGCATATCCATGGGCGCATTCAGGATCGCCGGCGGGTTTCTCCTGTTCTGGATCGCGTTCGAAATGGTGTTCGAGCGCCGGCAGGAACGCAAGGCGAAGACCTCGCAGGAGGCCATCACCCTCGGCCAGCTTCACAATCTCGCAGTCTTCCCGCTTGCCCTCCCGCTCATCGCAGGACCGGGAGCGATTTCAGCGACCGTGCTTCTTGCCGGCACGATGTCCGGCCCCTGGGATCGGCTCCTGCTGATCGGCGTTCTGGCGCTGACGATGGGCGTGGTGCTGATGGCGCTGCTGATTGCCGAACGACTGGATCGCTTCCTCGGACTGACCGGGCGGGCCATCCTGACCCGCCTCCTCGGCGTCGTTCTCGCGGCACTCTCCGTGCAGTTCGTGGTCGACGGCGTGAAGTCCGCCTTCAATACCGTCTGACCCTGCGCCCGCGTCCGCGCTATCGCGGATCAGAACGGGATGTCGTCATCCAGGTCGCGCGAGAAGCCTCCGCCCTGGCCACCCTGGCTGCCTTGACCACCCTGGCCGCCGCGGCTTCCACCGGAGGCCGGGCGGTCGTAGTCGTCGCCGAAATTGCCGCCGCCGTAGTCATTGCCGCCGCTGGCCCGGCCACCGCCGCCGCCATAGCTGCCCTGCCCGCCGCCTTCGCCGCGGCCGTCCAGCATGGTGAGCGTCGAGTTGAAGCCCTGCAGGACGACTTCGGTCGAGTAACGGTCATTGCCGTTCTGGTCCTGCCATTTGCGGGTCTGCAGAGCGCCCTCGATGTAGAGCTTGGCGCCCTTCTTCACATACTGTTCGACGACCTTGCAGAGGCCCTCGTTGAACACGACGACGCTGTGCCACTCGGTCTTCTCCTTGCGCTCGCCGCTGTTGCGGTCACGCCAGCTTTCCGAGGTCGCGATGCGCAGGTTGGCGATTGGACGTCCGTCCTGCGTGCGCCGAATTTCGGGATCGGCGCCGACATTGCCGATCAGGATTACCTTGTTGACGCTACCAGCCATAGTTCTTCACCTTGTCCGCCGCCTGTCATGCGGCCAATTCAACGATGGCCTAGCTTAGACCATCTGCCGTCGCCGTTGGCCACCCCGTGCCGCTCATCCACAATGGATTTTTGTTCTTTCTTTGTTCTATTTATTCCCTATGCTTGTGTCAAGCAGGACGCTTTTTTGAGTCGATCCCGTGGACTTTCCGGCTTCACACCGGCACTTCATATCCTACATAAGGGCAACCACTCCTCCCCATCGAGCAGAGTAATGAGCGAACTTAAGACGATCTCCATCCGTGGTGCGCGCGAGCATAATCTGAAGGGTATCGATCTCGACTTGCCGCGCAACTCGTTGATCGTCATGACCGGGCTGTCCGGCTCGGGCAAATCCTCCCTCGCCTTCGACACGATCTATGCGGAGGGACAGCGCCGCTACGTCGAAAGCCTCTCGGCCTATGCGCGCCAATTCCTGGAGATGATGCAGAAGCCGGACGTCGACCAGATCGACGGCCTCTCCCCGGCCATCTCGATCGAACAGAAGACGACATCGCGCAATCCGCGCTCGACCGTGGGCACGGTCACCGAGATATACGACTACATGCGCCTCCTGTTCGCGCGGGTAGGCGTGCCCTATTCGCCGGCGACCGGCCTGCCGATCGAGAGCCAGACGGTCAGCCAGATGGTCGACAGGGTGCTCGCCCTCGAAGAGGGAACCCGGCTCTACATTCTCGCGCCGATGATCCGCGGACGAAAGGGCGAGTACAAGAAGGAACTCGCCGACCTGATGAAGAAGGGCTTCCAGCGGGTGAAGGTCGACGGCCAGTTCTACGAGATCGCCGACGTACCCGCGCTCGACAAGAAGTACAAGCATGACATCGACGTGGTGGTCGACCGCCTGGTGGTGAGGCCCGACATCGGCGCGCGCCTTGCCGACAGCCTGGAGACGTCGCTGAAGCTCGCCGACGGGCTGGCGATCGCCGAATTTGCCGACAAGCCGCTGCCGGCGGAGGAAACGTCTGCGGGCGGCGCCGCGAACAAGTCGCTGAACGAGACGCATGAACGCGTGCTGTTCTCGGAAAAGTTCGCCTGCCCCGTATCCGGCTTCACGATCTCGGAGATCGAGCCCCGACTGTTTTCGTTCAACAACCCCTTCGGCGCCTGCCCGACCTGCGACGGTCTCGGTTTCCAGCAGAAGATCGATCCGGCGTTGATCGTCCCGGAACCGGGCCGCACCCTGCGCGATGGCGCCATCGCCCCGTGGGCCAAGTCAACCTCGCCTTACTACAACCAGACTCTCGAGGGGCTGGGGAAGGTCTTCGGCTTCAAGCTCTCCAACCGCTGGGAGGAGCTTCCCGAGGCCGCTCGGCATGCCATCCTGCAGGGGACCGAGGAGCAGATCGAATTCTACTACGTGGATGGCGCCCGCTCCTACAAGACGACCAAGACCTTCGAAGGCATCGTCCCCAATCTCGAGCGCCGCTGGAAGGAAACCGACAGCGCCTGGGCGCGCGAGGAGATCGAGCGGTACATGTCGGCGGCGCCCTGCCCCGCCTGCAACGGCTTCCGCCTGAAGCCGGAGGCGCTGGCGGTCAAGGTGAACGCCCTTCATATCGGCCAGGTTACCGACATGTCGATCAGGGTCGCCCGCGACTGGTTCGAGGAGCTTCCGAAGCACCTCAGCGACAAGCACAACGAGATCGCCGTCCGTATCCTCAAGGAAATCCGCGAGCGGCTGAGCTTCCTCAACGATGTTGGCCTGGAATATCTCAGCCTGTCGAGAAGCTCGGGCACGCTTTCGGGCGGGGAAAGCCAGCGTATCCGGCTCGCATCGCAGATCGGCTCTGGTCTGACGGGCGTCCTTTATGTGCTCGACGAACCCTCTATCGGCCTTCATCAGCGCGACAATGCCCGCCTGCTGGACACGCTGAAGCACCTTCGTGATATCGGCAACACCGTGATCGTCGTCGAGCATGACGAGGACGCCATCCTGACCGCCGACTACGTCGTAGATATTGGTCCCGCCGCCGGTATCCATGGCGGCGAGGTCGTTGCCGAAGGCACGCCGGCGCAGGTCATGGCGAACCCGAATTCGATCACCGGCAAGTATCTCTCCGGAGAACTTGGCGTCGCGGTTCCGGCCGAACGCCGCAAGCCGAAGAAGGGCAAGGAGATCAAGGTCGTCGGTGCCCGGGGAAACAACCTCAAGAACGTCACCGCTTCGGTGCCGCTCGGTGTCTTCACCGCGGTGACCGGTGTTTCGGGCGGCGGAAAGTCGACCTTCCTCATCGAGACGCTCTACAAGGCGGCGGCCCGGCGCGTCATGGGCGCCCGTGAAATCCCGGCCGAACATGACCGGATCGACGGTTTCGAGCACATCGACAAGGTGATCGATATCGACCAGTCGCCGATCGGACGCACGCCGCGCTCCAATCCGGCCACCTATACGGGCGCCTTCACGCCCATCCGCGACTGGTTCGCGGGGCTCCCCGAGGCGAAGGCTCGCGGCTATGCGCCCGGCCGGTTCTCCTTCAACGTCAAGGGCGGGCGCTGCGAGGCCTGCCAGGGCGATGGCGTCATCAAGATCGAGATGCACTTCCTCCCCGACGTCTACGTCACCTGCGACGTCTGCCACGGCAAGCGCTATAACCGCGAGACCCTCGACGTCCATTTCAAGGGCAAGTCGATCGCCGACGTTCTGGACATGACGGTCGAGGAAGGCGTCGAGTTCTTCGCGGCCGTACCCTCGGTACGCGACAAGCTGCAGGCGCTCTTCAACGTCGGCCTCGGCTATATCAAGGTGGGCCAGCAGGCGAACACGCTTTCCGGCGGCGAGGCGCAGCGCGTCAAGTTGGCGAAGGAATTGTCCAAGCGCTCGACCGGGCGCACGCTCTACATCCTCGACGAGCCGACGACGGGCCTGCACTTCCACGACGTGGCCAAGCTGCTGGACATGCTGCACGAGCTGGTGAACCAGGGGAACTCGGTCGTCGTGATCGAACACAATCTCGAGGTCATCAAGACGGCAGACTGGATCATCGACATCGGGCCGGAAGGCGGAACCGGCGGCGGCGAGATCGTCGCAGCCGGCCCGCCTGAAGCGATCGTCAAGGAGAAGCGCTCCTATACGGGGCATTTCCTGAAGGAACTGCTCGAGCGTCGGCCTGCGAAACGGATCGAGGCGGCGGAATAAACATCGGCGGAGGGTCACATGGCAGGGCGGGGAACGATCCGGACAGGCATCGGCGGCTGGACTTTCGAGCCGTGGGATAAAAGCTTCTATCCGCCGAAACTGGCGAAGAAGAAGCAGCTGGAATATGCCGCCGGCAAGCTGAAGGTCATCGAGGTCAACGGCACCTATTACGGCTCGCAGAAGCCCGAGACCTTTGCCAAATGGGCCTCCGAAGTGCCGGATGGCTTCATCTTCTCGCTCAAGGCGAGCCGCTTCACCACCAATCGCAAGGTGCTGGCCGAGGCGGGCGAATCGATCGACCGCTTCTTCGCCCAGGGGCTGGCGGAACTCGGCCCCCATCTCGGGCCCATCCTCTGGCAGTTTGCGCCGACCAAGAAGTTCGAGCCCGAAGACTTCGAGGCGTTCCTGAAGCTTTTGCCGGAGAAGGTTGACGGGCTCAAGCTTCGGCATGTCGTGGAGGTGCGCCACGACAGCTTCAAGGTTCCGGAATTCGTCCAGCTGCTTGCCCGCTACAACGTCGCGCCGGTCTGCGCCGAACACCACGACTACCCGATGATCCCCGATGTCACGGCGGATTTCGTCTACGCCCGGCTGCAGAAGGGATCCGACGACATTCCCAATTGCTACAAGGACGCGGATTTGAAGGCCTGGGCGGAACGTCTCGGGACATGGGCGGCAGGCGGCGTGCCCGGCGACTTGCCGCTCATCGACCCGGCGCACAAGCCGAAGCACGAACCCCGCGACGTCTTCGCCTTCTTCATCCACGAGGGCAAGGTGAACGCGCCGCAGGGGGCAATGGCGCTGCAGGGACTGGTCGACGGCTGATCAGGCCGGCTCGAGCGGCCTGATGCCGCGCACCAGGGTCTCGGCCGTCAGCCCGTCGCCCGCGTGACGAGCCGCCTCCCCGTGCAGATAGACGCCTGCGGCCGCCGCCTCGAACGCCGGCATGCCGTTGGCAAGCAGCGCGCCGATCATTCCCGCCAGAACATCGCCCGATCCGGCAGTCGCAAGCCATGGCGGCGCGTTCTCGTTGATGACGGCCCTGCCGTCCGGCGCGGCAACCACCGTATCGGCGCCCTTGTAGACGATGATCGCGTTTGCGCGCTGCGCGGCTGCGATCGCCTTCTCCACCTTGCTCAACTCCTCAGCCTCGCCGATATCGGGAAAGAGGCGGTGAAACTCCCCCTCGTGAGGCGTAAGCACGAGACGTGGCTCGCCCCGATAGGTCTCGAACAGGATATCCGGGAAATCCCGGAAGGACGTGATCCCGTCGGCATCGAGCACAAGCGGCCGTCCTCCGAGCGCCGAGACGAAATCCCTCGCCTTCGCGCCCACGCCGAAACCCGGGCCGAGGACGAAGGCGGAGAGCTTCGAACTCGCCAGCCACTCCCCGATTGCCGCGGCATCCTCGATCTCACGCACCATGACCGCCGTCAGCTGCGCGGCGTTCACGGCGACCGCGTCCGGCGGCGAGGCGACCGTGACCAGCCCCGCCCCGGTGGCAAGCCCGGCCTCGGCGGAAAGCCGCGCGGCGCCGGTATGCGATGCCCCGCCTGAAAAGACCGCAAGATGTCCGCGCCTGTACTTGTGGGAGCCCGCATCCGGGGCCGGCAGAAGATGACGCCAGAGCAGCGGATCGTTGACGCGAAGGACGCCCGCGGCACCCCTGACGATACGCCAGGGGATGCCGATGTCCACGACCTCGACGTCACCGCAGAGTGACCGTCCCGGCAGTAGCAGGTGTCCAGGCTTGCGCGCCATGAAGGTCACCGTCTGTTTCGCACGAAAGGCCGCCCCGAGCGGCGTGCCCCGTCGCCCGTCCAGGCCGGAGGGAAGGTCAACTGACACCACCGGCACCCCGGTCGCGTCGACGGCCGATATCAGGGTCCGAAGGCTCTCGGGAACTTCACGGGCAAGACCCGCGCCGAAGACGGCGTCGATGACTGTGTCTCCCGGCCTAAGGACGAGATCGGAAAGCGGCAGGGCCGGCAGCGGACATCTGTATCTTGCCCGCCCCGCGTCGCCGCCGGGTTCCGTGCCGGGGTCGAGGGCGAAGACTGCAACGGCTGCGCCCGCCTCCGCCAGCACCCGGGCTGCCACATAGCCGTCGCCACCATTATTGCCCGGGCCGCATAGGACGACGAAGCGGCGTGTCTGCGGATGGTGGCGCAGGGCCGCCGCCGCGACCGCCTGTCCCGCCTTCTCCATCAGACCGTAGGAATCGATTCCCGAAGCGGCAGCCGCCGCATCCGCGGCAGACATCTCCTTCGGGGTCAGCAGTGTGATGACATCCTCGATCATCCCGCCAATTGAGACCATAGCGTGCCGACGCGCAAGATCGACCGCAGCAGTTCGGTAACGTGATTATTATAAGTGCAAATGCACACCCGATGGGCGTTGCGCTGCATCCGCAGCAGAGCACTGAACGCGGTGCCGCGGCGCTCAAATCATCAGACGCCTAAAATCAAGGCCACAAACTTCGTCCGAACGACGTCTGGAGCCCCGCATTGCCGGAATTTCAGTAGGATAAGGGAATTTTTTGCCTCTCCGGCTTTGCAGACTGGCACGATACCTGCATTAGTAGGCACGCCGGTAACGGCCACGTCAGGGAGAGATAGTTTCTCATGAAAAAGATCGAAGCCATCATCAAGCCGTTCAAGCTGGACGAAGTGAAGGAAGCCCTTCAGGAGGTCGGCCTGCAAGGCATAACTGTGACGGAGGCGAAGGGCTTCGGAAGGCAGAAGGGCCATACCGAGCTCTATCGCGGCGCCGAATACGTGGTGGATTTTCTGCCCAAGGTTAAGGTTGAAGTCGTCCTCGCCGACGAGAGCGTTGACGCCGTCATCGAAGCCATCCGCAATGCGGCGCAGACCGGTCGCATCGGCGATGGGAAGATCTTCGTCTCCAACGTCGAGGAAGTCGTCCGTATCCGTACGGGAGAAACGGGCGTCGACGCCATCTAGTTCGCCAGGCACATGGCCTCGGCGCAATTCGTCATCCAAATTCAAGGAAGCAGCAAATGACGACCGCAAGCGAAATCATGAAGCAGATCAAGGAAAACGAGGTCAAGTTCGTCGACCTGCGTTTCACCGACCCGAAGGGTAAGCTTCAGCACGTCACCATGGACGTCGCCGCCGTCGATGAAGACATGTTCGCCGACGGCGTCATGTTCGACGGTTCCTCCATCGCCGGCTGGAAGGCGATCAACGAGTCCGACATGGTCCTCATGCCCGACCCGGCAACGGTCCACATGGACCCCTTCTTTGCCCAGTCCACCATGGTTGTCCTCTGCGACATCCTCGATCCGGTGTCCGGCGAATCCTACAATCGCGACCCGCGCGGTACCGCCAAGAAGGCCGAAGCCTATCTCAAGGCCTCCGGCATCGGCGACACGGTCTATGTCGGCCCGGAGCCGGAGTTCTTCGTGTTCGACGACGTGAAGTACAAGGCCGATCCCTACAACACCGGCTTCAAGCTCGATTCCTCGGAACTGCCGTCCAACGACGACACCGATTACGAGACCGGCAACCTTGGCCACCGTCCCCGCGTGAAGGGCGGGTATTTCCCGGTCCCGCCGGTCGACAGCCTTCAGGACATGCGTTCGGAAATGTTGACGGTTCTCGCCGAGATGGGCGTCGTCGTCGAGAAGCACCACCACGAAGTGGCCTCCGCGCAGCACGAACTGGGCGTCAAGTTCGACACGCTCGTCCGCAACGCCGACAAGATGCAGATCTACAAGTACGTGGTGCATCAGGTCGCCAATGCCTACGGCAAGACCGCGACATTCATGCCGAAGCCGATCTTCGGTGACAACGGATCGGGCATGCACGTCCACCAGTCGATCTGGAAGGATGGCAAGCCGACCTTCGCCGGCGACGAGTATGCCGGCCTTTCGGAATCCTGCCTCTACTACATCGGCGGCATCATCAAGCATGCCAAGGCGATCAATGCCTTCACCAACCCGTCGACGAACTCCTACAAGCGTCTCGTTCCGGGTTATGAGGCACCGGTCCTGCTCGCCTATTCCGCCCGCAACCGCTCCGCATCGTGCCGCATCCCGTTCGGTACCGGTCCGAAGTCGAAGCGGGTCGAGGTCCGCTTCCCCGATCCGACGGCCAACCCCTACCTCGGCTTCGCTGCCATGCTGATGGCCGGCCTCGACGGGATCAAGAACAAGATCCACCCGGGCAAGGCGATGGACAAGGACCTCTACGACCTGCCGCCGAAGGAACTGAAGAAGATCCCGACCGTCTGCGGCTCGCTTCGCGAAGCGCTCGAGAACCTGGACAAGGACCGCAAGTTCCTGACGGCCGGCGGCGTCTTCGACGACGACCAGATCGATGCCTACATCGAGCTGAAGATGGCGGAGGTCATGCGCTACGAGATGACGCCGCACCCCGTCGAATTCGACATGTACTATTCGGCCTGATCAGCCGACCGGGAACAAGAAAACGGCGGGCCTGTCCCGCCGTTTTCATATGCCGCTATGTCCTGCCGGTTGCCTGACCCAACCGTCGGCCGCACGTCAGCCCCTTGATGTCGTGAGATTTTATTCCCACATCAAGGTGCGAAAGGATACACACCATGAAACAACGCAGCGCTAAGTTCAGTATCGGAGAAGTGGTTCGCCACAAGGTCTTCCCGTTCCGTGGCGTGGTGTTCGACGTGGATCCGGAATTCGCCAATTCCGAAGAATGGTGGAATGCCATCCCCGCGGAGATACGCCCGAACCGCGACCAGCCGTTCTATCACCTGCTCGCCGAAAACGACGAGACGGAATATGTCGCCTATGTTTCGGAACAGAACCTGGAGCATGACGAAAGCGACAGGCCGCTTCGCAACCCGCAGGTCTACCAGATCTTCGACAAGGGACCGCACGGGCAGTTGACCCCCAAGATGGGTTTCGCCCACTGAACCGTTCTTGACGATCCTGAAACGCAAAACGCCGGCCAGTGGCCGGCGTTTTCTTGTCTCGACTGGTGGCGGGGACTACTGGCCCTGCTTGGCGGCGTTCTGCGCCTCTTCCAGTTTCTTGCGGGCTTCCTCGGCCTTCTTCTGCATGCCTTCCTGCAGGGTCCGCTGGCTTTCCGCCAGCTGCGACTGCGAGATCGGCTCGCCGTCGAAGGCGCCGGTGAACCCGTTCAGCGAAATCTTGATCGGGTTGGGTGCGCGGCGGAAGTTGATCGACGTGAAGACGACCTCGCCGCCCTTTTTGAGGCTTGCGATCATCGCATCGGTCAGCGGCACTTCGGCCGTGCACTTGTCGGGAAGGCAGACTGCGTAGTCGAGCTTCTGGCCCTTGCCGCCGTCGATCTGCATGGTGATCCCGGGCGGGATGAGCCGCGCGGTCGGGACCGATACCTGCAGGATCTTGCGATTGACCTTGCCTTCGACGGTGATCAGGCCGACGGCCGTCACCAGCTGGCCGTTCTGTGCCAGCATGATGTTCTGCACGACGCAGAGATCACTGTCGTCCTGCTTCGTGCAGGTCTTGAACCAGCCCAGCGGAGGCGCTCCTGCCCCGGCGGCGGCCGGCGCGCCCTGCGCCAGAGCGGCGGTGGGCACGGTTGCAGCCGCGAAGGAAAGAGCGAGCGCGGACATTGCCGTCCGCAGAGCCGTGTTAGCCTTGAGTTTCATAACGAAATCCGTCTCCTGAAATCCGTCCGGTACGGCTTCCGCCGCCCTCCCTCGGGTTGTCCTACTGCGTTTCACCTGTCGGCGAAATGAGGCAATTGAATGACCCCCGGGCTTCGACACCCTGTTACATCGGCGCCCGATCGATATCCAGTCCTTCAGGGGGCTTTTTTGACGAAACGGTTACCGCCGGCGGTCCTGCATCATGGTACCGGAGGTTGGTCGCGCGCCACCCTTGGTCTATTTTGCCCCCGACTGATTCGACTTCCCGAAGGATACACCATGCGCCGCCTCCTCCCGCTCCTGGTGCTTGCCGGCCTGGCCTGGCCTGTGGCCGCCGAACCCATGCACGCGATCGCCATGCATGGCGAGCCGGCGCTCCCGTCCGACTACACGCATTTCCCCTACGTCAAGCCGGACGTGAAGACGGGCGGCAGCGTGCGCTACGGCGTGGTCGGGACCTTCGACAGCCTCAACCCCTTCGTCCTGAAGAGCATGAGAACCACGGCGCGCGGCGTCTGGGATCCGCAGTTCGGGCATCTCGTATTCGAACCGCTGATGCAGCGTTCCGCCGACGAGCCCTTCTCCGTCTATGGCCTGCTGGCGCAGAGCGTCGAGATGGACGAGGAGCGCAGCTTCATCCAGTTCAACCTCAACCCCGAAGCCAGGTGGTCCGACGGAGAACCGGTGACGCCGGAAGACGTCATCTTCACCATGGAACTGCTGCGCGACAAGGGCCGCACCCCCTTCAGCGCGCGGCTGACGCCGGTAGAGCGCATGGAGAAGGTCGGGACCCATGGCGTGAAGTTCATCTTCAACGAGAAGTCGGATCGTGAATTTCCCCTGATCCTGGCGACCGCAACGCCGATCCTGCCGAGGCATGCAACCGACGTCGCCAACTTCGAAAACTCGTCGCTGGCGATCCCGGTCGGTTCCGGACCCTATACGGTAAAGTCGGTCAAGCCCGGCGAACGCATCGTCTTCGAGCGAAACCCGGACTACTGGGGCAAGGACATCCCGGCCAAGGTCGGCTTCGACAACTACGACCAGATTTCCGTCGAGTACTTCCTGCAGGACAATACCCTGTTCGAGGCCTTCAAGAAGGGCGTGGTCGATATCTATCCGGACGGAAGCCCGACCCATTGGGCACGGGCCTACGATTTCCCGGATGTGCGGAACGGGGCCGTCATCAAGGACACGTTCCGGCCGGAACTGCCGACGGGAATGGTGGGCTTTGTCTTCAATACCCGCCGCCCCCTCTTCGCCAATGCAAAGGTTCGCGCGGCCCTCGCTCTCGCCTTCGATTTCGAATGGGCGAACCGCAACCTCTTCGAGGGCGCCTACACCCGCACGGAAAGCTTCTGGCAGAATTCTCCCCTCTCCTCCCTCGGCATGCCTGCCGACGCCCGCGAGCTGGAAATCCTCGGGGACGCCAGGAACACGATCGATCCCGCCGTGCTCGATGGCAGCTACCGGCTCCCGAAAACCGATGCTTCCGGCGGCGACCGGAAGATCCTGCGTCGGGTCGTCGAGCTGATGAAGGAAGGCGGCTATACCATCAAGGGCGGAAGGATGTCGGACGCCTCCGACCGGCCCATGCGGTTCGAAATCATGACGCAGACGCCGGACCAGGAGAAGCTGGCGATCGCCTACCGGCGGACGCTCAGGATGATTGGGGTCGAGGCGACCATCCGCACCGTCGATGACGCCCAGTACCAGGCGCGCTCCGCGAGCTTCGACTATGACGTGATCGTCAAGTCCTATCCTTCGACGCTTTCTCCGGGCATCGAACAGGTCGGTCGCTGGGGATCGATCTCCCGCGATCGCGAGGGCAGCAACAACTTTGCCGGCGTGGCGGACCCGAATATCGACCGGGCGATCCAGGCCATGCTCGGCGCCCGAAGCCGGGAGGAGTTCCAGGCGGCGGTCCGTGCCTACGACCGGCTGCTGATCGCCGGCCATTATCTCGTTCCGCTCTACCACGTGCCGGAACAATGGGTGGCGCGACGCAGCCATATCGGCTATCCAGACGAAACGCCGCTTTACGGCTATCAACTCCCCGTCTGGTTCGACAAGCGCGTGCAGGACTGACGACGGCCGACCGGCAATATCAATTCAGGAAGGGATGCGGCCATGGAGCGCGTAACCATCGATGTCGTGTCCGACATTGCCTGCCCCTGGTGCTACCTGGGCAAGGCGCGGCTGGAACTGGCGATCGCCGAGGTCCAGGACGAGGTCGGCGTCGACGTCAACTGGCGCCCCTACCAGCTGGATCCGGACGCCACCGGCACCGGCACGGACTACCGCAGCCACCTGGTTGAAAAACTCGGCGGCGCCGAACGCCTCGACGAAATCCAGGAGACGCTGCGCAATTACGGTCGCGAGATCGGCATCACCTTCCGTTTCGAGGACATCAAGGTTCGTGCCAACACGCTCGACGCCCACCGTCTCCTGCATTGGGCGGGAATAGAGGGCCGCGAGATACAGGACCGCGTCGCGACGGCGCTGTTCAAGGCTTATTTCGAGGAAGGGCTGAACGTTACGGACCATGGCGTCCTGACCGAGATCGCCGGCCGATGCGGGCTCGACCCAACACTTATCGGTTCGCTGCTGGCGTCGGATGCGGACAAGGCGACGATCCTCGACGAGATCGAGGCTGCCCGGGAGATGGGCGTCAGCGGCGTTCCCTTCCTCATCTTCGACGGCCAGTACGCGGTCAGCGGAGCCCAGGAGCCCGACGTGCTCGCAAACGCGTTGCGGGATATCGCGCGCATGAAGGCGGAAGCCCGCAAGGGCATGATCTGACGAGCCCCACATGTCCAGCGAACAGACCTTGAAGGGCGTTATCCTCGCTTTCGCTGCGTTCGCGGCCTATGCCTGGAGCGATGCCAGCGTCAAGATGATCGAAGGCGCCTTGAGCCCCTTCGAGATGGCCTTTCTCGGCGCCGTCTTCGGCCTCGCCGGACTGCCATTCCTGATGAAGCGTGAGGACCGACTTTCGGACATGCTGCGGACCACCAGCCGGCCGCTCTGGTTGCTGCGGGCGGTTTCCGCGGCGGTCGGCACGATCGCCAGCGTCACGGCCTTCACCTATCTCTCCATGGCGGAAGCCTTCGCGCTCATCTTCCTGCTCCCGTCCTTCGTGACGATCATGTCTGTCGTCTTCCTGAAGGAGCAGGTTGGCATCCGTCGCTGGAGCGCCGTCATCATCGGCTTCATCGGCGTGCTGGTCGTCCTGCGTCCCGGCTTCCGGGAACTGTCGATCGGCCATCTCGCGGCCGTCTTCGCGGGGCTGAGCGGCGCGATCTCCATCGTCGTCTACCGTGCGATCGGCCACCGCGAGAAGAGCATATCGCTCTACGGCGCGGGCGTCCTCGGCTCCCTGCTGGTCTGCGGCCTTCTGATGCTGCCGGGCTTTGCCTGGCCGACCGCACTGCAATGGCTGATGCTTGCCGGCTATGGCCTGTTCGCGGCGCTTGCGACGATCCTGCTCATGTATGCCACGGCTCACGCGCCGGCCGCAGTCGTCGGGCCGACCCAATACAGCCAGATGCTATGGGCGGTCGCCTTCGGCTATCTCGTCTTCGGCGACCGGGTCGATCTGCCGATGCTTTTCGGCATCATCCTCATCATCGGCTCCGGCCTTCTGACGCTCGCACGCGAGCGCGTGCGAAACGTGCCCCTGCCGGCCTCCGTTGTGACGGACCCGCCGGCAACGGCACTCGCCGCCACCGATGAGACGTCGCCGGACTGATCCGGCACCCTGTATCGGCGACCCGAGCCGTCAGGCACCGTCCCTGGCGATATCGGCGAACTGCTTCATCACCTGCGCCGCGACCGTCAGCCGCTTGTCGGGCGTGGGAAGGTCGCGGGTCAGGAAGACGCTCTGGTCGGGGCGGATCTTTGCCATCGTCCCCTGCTTTGCGATGTACTGCACCAGCCCCGCGGGGTTCGGGAACTGCTTGTCCCGGAAGGTGACGACCAGGCCCTTCGGCCCGGCATCGAGCTTCTCGACATTGGCGATGCGGCAGAGCGACTTGACGTAGACGACCTTCAGCAGGTTCTGCACTTCGGGCGGAAGAGGACCGAAGCGGTCGATCATCTCGGCGCCGAAGCCGTCGATCTCCTTGAGGTCGGTCAGTTCGCCGAGTCGGCGATAGAGGCTCATGCGCAGGTGCAGGTCCGGCACGTAGTCTTCGGGAATCATTACGGTGATGCCGACCGAGATCTGCGGCGACCAGCCCGTGTCGACGATCTCGTCATCACCGCGGACTTCGGCCACGGCCTCCTCCAGCATCTGCTGGTAGAGCTCGAAGCCGACTTCCTTGATGTGCCCGGACTGTTCCTCGCCGAGCAGGTTGCCGGCGCCGCGAATATCCAGGTCGTGGCTCGCCAGCTGAAAACCTGCGCCCAGCGTGTCGAGGGACTGTAGCACCTTCAGCCGGCGTTCGGCCGACGCCGTCAGCTGCTTGTTGACGGGCAGCGTGAAGAGCGCGAACGCACGGACCTTCGAACGCCCGACGCGGCCCCGCAACTGGTAGAGCTGCGCAAGGCCGAACATATCCGCCCGGTGCACGATCAGGGTGTTGGCGGTCGGGACGTCCAGCCCAGACTCCACGATCGTCGTCGACAGCAGGACGTCGTACTTGCCGTCGTAGAAGGCATTCATGATGTCTTCGAGTTCGCCCGAGGCCATCTGGCCATGCGCGACGGCAACCTTCAACTCCGGCAGGTCGGACTGCAGGAAGGCCTGGATGTCGGGCAGGTCCGCAAGGCGCGGGCAGACGTAGAAGCTCTGGCCGCCCCGGTAGTGCTCGCGCATCAATGTCTCGCGGATCACCAGCGGGTCGAAGGGCGAGATGAAGGTGCGAACCGCCATGCGGTCGACGGGCGGCGTGGTGATCAGCGAAAGCTCCCGAACCCCCGTCATCGCCAGTTGCAGTGTCCGCGGAATAGGCGTGGCCGAAAGCGTCAGCACGTGCACGTCGCTCTTCAGTTCCTTCAGCCTCTCCTTGTGCTTGACCCCGAAGTGCTGCTCCTCGTCGATGATCAGCAGGGCGAGGTTCGCAAAACTGATGCCGCTACCCAGCAGGGCATGCGTTCCGACGACAATGTCCACCTTGCCTTCGGCCAGGTCCTTCTTGACCTGGTTCAGTTCCTTTGCGGGAACCAGCCGCGAGGCCTGTGCGACCTTGATGGGAAGGCCGCGGAAGCGCTCCCGGAAGGTCTTGTAGTGCTGCCGCGCCAAAAGCGTGGTCGGAACGACGACGGCGACCTGCCCACCGTTCATCGCCGCCAGGAAGGCAGCCCTGAGCGCGACCTCGGTCTTGCCGAATCCCACGTCGCCGCAGACGAGCCGGTCCATCGGCTTGCCCGCCTCGAGGTCTTCGCGGACCGATTCGATCGCCGTCGCCTGGTCGTCCGTCTCGTCATAGGGAAAACGGGCGGCGAATTCGTCGTAGAGCCCGTCGGGTGCGGCCAGGACCGGCGCGCGGCGGGTGATGCGGCTGGCGGCAACGCGGATCAGCCCCTCCGCCATGTCGAGCAGGCGCTTCTTGAGCTTTGCCTTGCGCGCCTGCCATGCCCCGCCGCCGAGCTTGTCCAGCGGCGCTTCGGCCGCGTCCGACCCGTAGCGCGACAGGAGGTCGATGTTTTCGACCGGCAGGAAGAGCTTGGCATGATCGGCGTAATGGAGTTCAAGGCAGGCGCGCGGCGCGCCGGCCGCCTCGATCGTCACCAGTCCGACGAAGCGCCCGATCCCGTGTTCCGCATGGACGACGAGCGAGCCTTCGTCGAGGCCCGATACTTCCGAGATGAAGTCGCTGCCGCGCTTGCGCCGCTTGCCGCGGCGCACCATCCGGTCCCCGAGAATGTCCTGCTCGCCGATGATCGCGAAACTGTCGGTCTCGAACCCGGTCTCCAGGTTCAGAACCGCCGACGCGGCTTCTCCCTTGTCGAGCTTGTCCAGGTCGGCGAAGGATTCGACCGGCCTGACGCGCTCCAGTCCGTGTTCCTCGAGCACCTGCAGCAGGCGGTCGAGCGAGCCCGGGGACCAGCCCGTGATCAGGACCTTCCGGCCCGCCGCCCGTCGCTCGGCGATATGCTTCACCGCGAGGTCGAAGACATTGACGCGCTCGTCGCGATCGTCCTTCTCGGCCTGCGACTTCGCCCAGCGGGGCCCGACGCGTGCGTCGAGCTCGATGACCCGGCGACTTTGCGTGTCATGTTCGTTGAAGGGCGTGATGCGGACCGCGTTTGCCTCGTCCAGCGCCGCGGCGAACGCCTTGCCGTCGAGATAGAGCTGCCCGGGCGGGACCGGCTTGTAGGGTGCGGCCTGGGCTGCTGCGCCCTTGCCCTGCGAGCCGCTGTCGCGACGCGCCTCGTAATAGTCGAGGATAAGCTTGGATCGCTCGTTCGCCGCCTCGCGGGCGGTATGATCGGCGACGAGCCGGAAGTCTTTCAGATAGTCGAATGCCGTGTCGAGACGCTCGTAGAAGAGCGGCAGCCAATGCTCCATGCCCGCATACCGGCGGCCTTCGGATACGGCCTGGTACAGCGCATCGTCACGGGTGGCGGCACCGAACAGCGCCAGATAATTCGTCCGGAACCGGCTGATCGTGTCGGGCGTCAGCGAGACCTCGCTCATCGGGTTGAGATCGAGAGAGCGTGCCTGACCCGTCGTCCGCTGGCTGGCGGGATCGAATGTACGGATCGTTTCCAGCGTGTCGCCGAAGAAGTCGAGGCGGACGGGTTCGTCGCTGCCGGGAACGAAGACATCGAGAATGCCGCCGCGCACGGCGAACTCTCCCACCTCGCGCACGGTCGGGACCCGGTCGAAGCCGTTGCGCTCAAGGCGCGCGGCGATGTCGTCCATCCGGACGGTGCTGCCGGGTCGGGCCGAAAACGCGAGGCTTTCGATCACCTCGGCCGGCGCGATCTTCTGCAGCATGGCATTGACGGTGACGAGCACGATTGCCGGATGGGGCTTGCGCGCATGGGCGATCAGACCGGATAGCGCCGCAAGTCTCCGGGCGGAGACGTCCGCGCCCGGGGATACGCGGTCATAGGGTAGGCAGTCCCATGCCGGCAGGGTCAGGACCGGAATGTCGGGAGCCATGAAGCCGAGCATCTGCTCGAGATCCGCCATCCGCTGGCCGTCCGACATGACGAACGCCACCGGTTGCCCGGCCCTCGCCATCTCGGCAAGCAGCAGCGCCTCCATGCCCGGGGGAACATTGCCGATGGTCAGCGGGTTGCCGGCCGCGACGACCTTCTTGGCATCAAGAACTGGGATCATTTCTATTGCTCTGACTTCGCCTGCAGGCTGGCTGTCGTCACCGGATCGAAATCGGGCGTGTAGGATGCGACCCGGGCGAAAAGCGGCGTCTTCAGATGCTCGGGCAGCGGATTGGCTCCGGTGATCCACGCGTGCAGGTCGTGGTCGTCCTCGCCCATGATGGCCTCGAACTCGTCCAGTTCCGCATCGGAAAGCGTGGCGATCTCATCTTCCGCAAACTGGCCGAACACGAGATCCATTTCGCGAATGCCGCGGTGCCAGCAGCGATAGAGGATGCGGCGACGTCGAGGGCTAAGATCCGCGCTGCTGCGTGTCAGTCCTGTCATGGAGAGGTCCTTGTCTTTCCCGGTCCATATAGGTCGGATTTTCCGCTTCGTCACCTTGCAAAGCGGTCGAATTCCATCGCATTTTGCCGCCCATGCGCCCCGCCGTCCTCGATCCGCTGTTTTCGTCCGTTGCATCCCTTCCGGGCGTCGGCCCGAAGCTTGCCGAACTCATCGCCCGTGTGACGGGACGCGAGGACGTCGACGACTGCCGCGTCGTGGACCTGCTCTTCCACGCACCGGCGTCCATCATCGACCGCCGCAACCGGCCGTCGATCGCGCTTGCCCCGCAGGGCGCCATTGTCACCATCCAGGGACGCGTGGACCGGCACCAGCCGCCTCCGCCGGGCAAACCGAACATGCCCTATCGCGTCTTCCTTCACGACGCGACCGGCGAACTGGCGCTTACCTTTTTCCGGGTCAAGGGAAACTGGCTGGAGAAGACCCTTCCGCTCGACGAGGAGGTCATGGTCAGCGGCAAGGTCGACTGGTTCAACGGACGTCCCTCCATGGTCCACCCGGACTTCATGGTGAAGATGTCGGAGGCGGACAACCTGCCGCTGGTCGAGCCGGTCTACCCGCTGACGGCGGGTCTTTCGCCGAAGGTCCTGAGGAAGGCGGTCGACGCCGCCCTCGCCCGCCTTCCCGAACTTCCGGAGTGGATCGACGCCACGCTTGCGGAGCGGCAAGGCCTTCCTTCGATCTCTGAGAGCTTCCGGCAGCTGCACGATCCCCGCGACGAGACCGACATCGATCCGAGATCTCCGGCGCGGCGGCGTCTTGCCTATGACGAATTCCTTGCCGGGCAGATCTCGCTCGCGCTTGTGCGCCAGCGTCTTCGCAGGGTCCCCGGCCGGCCGGTCCATTCGACGGGCGAACTGGCGGGCCGGATACGCGATGCCCTGCCCTTCTCCCTCACGCCCAGCCAGGAAAAGGCCGTGGCGGAAATCGGCAAGGACATGGCGGGAGACGACCGCATGCTTCGCCTCCTCCAGGGCGACGTCGGCGCGGGAAAGACGCTGGTCGCCCTGATGGCGATGGTTTCGGCCGTCGAGGCCGGAGGCCAGGCGGTGCTGATGGCCCCGACGGAAATCCTCGCCAGACAGCATCACGCGACCATATCGAAGCTTGCCGCGGCCGCCGGCGTGACGGTGGAAGTGCTGACCGGCAGGACGAAGGGCCGCGAACGGGATGCGATCGTCGAGAGGATCGCGTCCGGCGAGGCGCAGATCATCATCGGCACCCACGCCCTGTTCCAGGACACGGTAAACTATCGGGATCTCGTTCTCGCGGTTGTCGACGAGCAGCATCGCTTCGGCGTCCACCAGCGGCTCCGGCTGACGGCCAAGGGCGTCACCCCGCATATGCTGGTGATGACGGCGACACCGATCCCTCGCACGCTGGTGCTGGCGGCATTCGGCGACATGGACGTGTCGAAGCTGACGGAGAAGCCGGCCGGACGCAAGCCAATCCAGACCGTGACGATCCCCATCGAGCGCACCGGCGAGATCATCGCGCGGCTGCGCACCGCACTCTCCGAAGGCAGGAAGGCCTACTGGATCTGCCCCCTCGTCGAAGAGTCCGACGTTACGGACCTGATGTCGGCGGAGGAGCGGTTCGCAGTGCTGGCAAAGGAGTTCGGAAACGACGTCGGCCTGGTCCACGGCCGGATGACCGGGGCCGAGAAGGATGCCGTGATGGCCGCCTTCAAGGCGGGCACGGTCCGGGTGCTGGTTGCGACGACGGTGGTGGAGGTCGGCGTCGACGTGCCGGATGCGACGATCATGGTGATCGAGCATGCCGAGCGGTTCGGCCTTGCCCAGCTGCATCAGCTGCGCGGCCGCGTGGGCCGCGGCGCCGATACCTCCACCTGCATCCTTCTCTACAAGGGGCCACTCAGCGAGACGGGGCATGCCCGGCTGTCGATCCTGCGCGACAGCGAGGACGGGTTCCTGATTGCGGAAGAGGACCTGAAGCTGCGGGGAGAAGGCGAGGTCCTCGGAACCCGCCAGTCGGGAACTCCCGGCTTCCGGATCGCCAGCCTGGAGGCCCATGCCGACCTGCTGGAGATCGCCCGCAAGGATGCCGGATATCTCCTCGACAAGGACCCGGAGCTGACCGGCGAACGCGGCAGGAATGTCCGCACCCTGCTCTACCTGTTCCGCCGCGACGAAGCCGTCAGGTTCCTTGGAGCGGGTTGACCGTCGAGGTGGCGATCGTCGGCCCGGCTTTCGGCCGGTACTCGGGTGCCAGCAGTCCGCCGGAGATCAGGAGCCTTGCGCCCTCCTCCGGCGTCATGTCGAGGACGATGATCTTGTTGCGCGGCACGAACATCAGGAACCCCGCGGTCGGCACCGGTGTCGGGGCCAGAAACACGCAGACCATTTCCTCGCCGTCCTCGTTCAGGCGCGCCGCGATCTCGCCCTGCGCATCGCCCGAAATGAACACGAGCGCCCAGGTCCCCGGGCTGGGGAACTCGACAAGCCCGCATTTCTTGAAGGAGGTCGATTTCTCCTTCAGGACCGTTTCGAAGATCTGCTTCAGGCTCCGGTAGATCGTCCGCACCAGCGGCATGCGGTGGAGCACCGACTCGCCGAAGTTGACGATCGAACGGCCAATCAGGTTCTTTCCGAGAAAGCCGATGAGAGTGATCAGGGTGATCGCGACGAATATGCCGAGCCCCGGCATGGCCACGTTCAGGTAGTTCTCCGGATTGTAACGCGCCGGGATGTAGGGCTTTACCCAGCTGTCCGCCCAGCGGATGAAACTGAAGGTGAGCCATATGGTAATGGCCAGCGGCGCGCAGATGATCAGTCCGGTCAGGAAGTTGTTGCGGATGCGGGTTGCCAGCGAAATGCGCTCTGGACTGTCGTTCATTGTCTCGCCGTCATGCTGCATCGCCGAAGGGGTCGGGCTGAAGGCGACCATGCCCGACGCGACCCCGCCACGCAAGGGCGGGATCGGCAAAATCCGGGTCCGCGGTCGCGGCGAGGTGATCGACGGGACCGAAAGGGATGCGCACGCGCGGCCGGTGCCTTATTCCACGGTCACCGACTTCGCGAGATTGCGCGGCTGGTCCACATCCGTGCCCATGAAGACGGCGGTGTGATAGGCCAGAAGCTGGATCGGAAGCGAATAGATCATCGGTGCGATGATTTCCGCGACGTTTGGAAGCGTGATCGTCGCCATGGTCGGGAGCTTGGAGGCCGAGGCCCCGCTCTCGTCCGTGAGGAAGATGATCTTGCCGCCGCGGGCCGCCACTTCCTGCATGTTGGAAACGGTCTTCTCGAAGAATCGATCGTGCGGAGCGATCACGATCACCGGCATGTTCTCGTCGATGAGAGCGATCGGGCCGTGCTTCAGTTCGCCCGCGGCATAGCCTTCCGCATGGATGTAGGAGATTTCCTTGAGCTTCAGCGCGCCTTCCATCGCCAACGGATAGCTGGTGCCGCGACCGAGATAGAGAACGTCCTTGAAGCGCGAGAGGTCGCGCGCGAGGGCGATGATCTGCGGTTCGATCGTGTTGAGCACGGAGTTCATCAGCCGCGGCATTTCTGCCAGGCTCTTGATCAACTGCTTCTCCTCGGAGGGAGAGATCGTGCCCCGCGCCTTGCCGGCGGCGATCGCGAGCGATGCGAGGACGGTGAGCTGGCAGGTGAACGCCTTTGTCGAGGCAACGCCGATCTCCGGCCCCGCGAGGATCGGGAACACCGCGTCCGATTCCCGCGCGATCGTCGATTCCTTGACGTTGACCACCGCGCCGATCTTCAGGCCCGCCTCGTGGCAGTAGCGAAGCGATGCGAGCGTGTCGGCGGTCTCCCCGGACTGGGAGATGAAAAGCGCCGCCTGGTCGGGTGACAGCGGGATTTCGCGATAGCGGAATTCCGAGGCGACATCGATCTCGACCGGCAGCCGGGCATAGCGCTCGAACCAGTACTTGCCGATGAGACCGGACAGATAGGCCGTGCCGCAGGCGGAGATCGCAAGTCCGCGCAGCGAGGCGAAATCGATTTGCCCGGTCGCGTCCGGATCGACCGTCAGATTGCCGAGGTCGACATAATGGGCAAGCGCGTGGGAGACCGCCTCCGGCTGCTCATGGATTTCCTTCTCCATGAAGTGCCGGTGGTTGCCCTTGTCGACGAGGTAGGCGGAGGAATGCGTGGTCTGGCGAGGACGCTGTATCCGGTTGCCCTGATGGTCGAAGATCGTCGCCCCATCCCGGCCGATCACCGCCCAGTCGCCATCCACAAGGTAGGTGACCTGGTTCGTCAGCGGGGCGAGCGCGATCGCATCCGAGCCGAGATAGGTCTCCCCGTCGCCGAAGCCGATTGCGAGCGGCGGGCCGAAGCGCGCCGCCATGATGGTCGACGGATCATCCGCGAAGATCACCGCCAGCGCGTAGGCTCCGGTGATTTCGTTGAGCATGGCCTGCATGGCTTCTCGCCGCCCCATTCCGGCGCGAAGATGTTGCGCAAGAAGCTGCGCGACCACTTCCGTGTCCGTCTGGGTCTCGAAGGTGACGCCCTCCGCCTGGAGCTTATCCTTCAATTCCGAGAAATTCTCGATGATACCGTTGTGAACGACGGCAACGCCGTCCACGATATGGGGGTGGGCATTGGTTTCGTTGGGAATGCCGTGGGTCGCCCAGCGCGTGTGGGCGATGCCGATATTCCCGGGCAAGGGATCGGCCGCAAGCTTCCTCTCGAGGTTCACCAGCTTGCCCTCGGCCCGCCTGCGGTCCAGATGCCCCTCGTGGATCGTCGCCACGCCAGCCGAATCGTAGCCCCGATATTCGAGCCGCTTCAGCGCATCCACCAGCCGATCCGCCACCGGTCCCTTACCGACGATGCCAACGATCCCGCACATTCAAAACCTCATTGTTCCCGCGATGTCGCGATGTTCTAGTCGATATATGCACTGCCGCAATTCCCTTTCCGGTCACTTTGCGTGTCGAAAGGTAACCGCGGCTGTTACGACGTCCTCTTTTTGGCTGCCTTGATCGCCAGCGCCCGTTCGCGGATCACCTTTGCCCGCTCGGGCTTGGTTTCCTGCCGGGCGCGCCCGAGAGCCAATGCATCGGCGGGAACGTCCTCCGTGATGACGCTTCCGGAGCCCACATAGGCGCCATCCCCGATCGAGACTGGCGCGACCAGAGCGGAGTTCGAACCGATGAAGGCATCCGAACCAATCTGCGTGAGGTGCTTGTTGACGCCGTCATAGTTGCAGGTGATCGTGCCCGCGCCGATATTCGCATGCGCGCCAACTACGGCATCGCCGATATAGGTGAGATGGTTGACCTTCGCCCCTTCGCCGATCTCTGCTTTCTTGACCTCGCAGAAGTTTCCGACCTTCGCCTTCGACGCGATATTCGCGCCCGGTCGCAGCCGCGCGAACGGGCCGATCGTGGCACCGGCGCTGACATGTGCACCCTCGACATGGGAGAAGGCGTGGATGACGGCGCCGCCGTCTACTCTCACACCCGGCCCGAATACCACGTTCGGCTCGATCACCGCGTCCTGCCCGATCTGCGTATCATATGCGAGGAAGACGGTTTCCGGAGCGATCATGGTCACGCCGGCCAGCATGATCTCGTGCCGCCGCCGCTCCTGCCACAGCCGTTCCAGCACCGCGAGTTCAGCGCGGTTGTTGCACCCGGCCGTCTCCGCCTCCGGAGCATCGACGGCAACCGCCCTGCCCCCGCTCGCCCGCACGATCTCGACGAGATCGGTCAGGTAGTATTCGCCCTTGGCATTGTCGTTCCCGATCCGATCGAGAAGCTCCAGCGCCCGGCGACCGTTGATCGCCATGATGCCGCTGTTACACCAGTTGACCTTGCGCTCCTCGTCCGTCGCGTCCTTCTCCTCCCGGATGGCGACGAGTTCGCCGTTCTCGACCAGAAGGCGTCCGTAGCCGGTCGGGCGATCGGTGTGAAATCCGATGACGGCGACATCCGCGCCCTTGGCCAGTTCCTCGCGCGCCGCGGCGAGCGGCCCGGCCGTTACCAGCGGCGCATCGCCGTAGGTCACCAGGATGTCGTCGAAGCCGGCCGAGAGCGCGTCGCGCGCCGTGAGGACGGCATGGCCGGTCCCGAGCCGTTCCGTCTGGAGGAATGTCCGGATCGTCACCCCGTCAAGTTCGGCCGCGCCGGCCACCGCGTCCGCATCGCGCCCGAGCACCAGTGCGACATCGACGATGCCGGCCGAGGCGACGGCCCGCATGACATGCCCGATCATAGGCAGCCCCGCGATGGGATGAAGGACCTTCGACATCGACGACTTCATTCGGGTGCTGTCGCCAGCGGCAAGAATGACGGCCAGGCAGGTACGATTCATGGCGGTTTCCTCGATAAACTCGAGCGGCACTTAGCAGCAACTCGATTGACAGGCGATAAACGGCTTATGTCCGGCTGCAACAAAAAAGGGCGCCCGCAGGGGCGCCCTTTCCGCATGCGGCGGCTGCCTTACTGCGGCAGCTTGTCGTCGACGCCGGCGACGTAGAAGTTCATACCGAGGAGAACGCCGTCTTCGGCCTTCTCGTCTGCAGCCAGCCAGTCCGAACCGTCCTGCTTCTTTACCGGGCCGGTGAACGGATGCAGTTCGCCCGACTTGATTTTCGCCTCGGTCTCTTCCGCCATCGCCTTCACGTCGTCAGGCATGTTGGTGTAGGGCGCCATGGTCAGGATGCCGTCCTTCAGGCCGTCCCAGATCTGCTCGGACTTCCAGTTGCCGTCGAGGAGGGCCTGCGTGCGCTTGATGTAATAGGCGCCCCAGGTGTCGACGATCGCGGTCAGCTGGGTCTCGGGGCCAGCCTTGATCATGTCGGATGCCTGGCCGAAGGCCTTGATGCCGCGCTCGGCCGCCACCTGCATCGGCGCGGTCGTGTCGGTGTGCTGCGTCAGGATATCGACGCCCTGGTCGATCAGCGCCTTGGCCGCATCGGCTTCCTTGCCAGGGTCGAACCAGGTGTTGGCCCAGACGACCTTGACCTTGAACTCCGGATTGACCGACTGCGCGCCGAGCATGAAGGAGTTGATGCCCATCACCACTTCCGGGATCGGGAAGGATGCGATGTAACCGGCGACGCCCTTTTCGGAGAGCTTTGCCGCGATCTGGCCCTGGATATAGCGGCCTTCGTAGAAGCGCGCATTATAGGTGGACACGTTGTCCGCCGACTTGAAGCCGGTGGCGTGTTCGAACTTCACGTCCGGAAACTTCTCGGCGACCTTCATGGTGGCATCCATGAAGCCGAAGGAGGTCGTGTAGATCAGGGCACAGCCGGAACGGGCCATGCGCTCGATCGCACGCTCCGCATCCGGGCCTTCCGGAACGTTCTCGAGGAACGGCGTCTCGATCTTGTCGCCGAAGTGGGCCTGCAGTTCCTGGCGACCGATGTCGTGTGCCTGTGTCCAGCCGCCGTCGGTCTTGGAGCCGACGTAGATGAAGCAGACCTTGGTCTTGTCCTGGGCCTGGGCGCCGCTGGCGAAGCCGCCGAGAAGGGCCGCCGAAGCGGCAAGTGCGATGATCAGTTTCTTCATTTTTTGACCTCTATTAGCTTGAAGACTTGGATGCACAGTAGGCCTCAACGCTCCGGAACGAAAGGTTTTCCGAGCGAGGCCGGGGTGTTGATGAGCGTCGTGCGCCGATTATGCGAGATGATGATGAGGACGACAATAGTCGCCACATAGGGCATGGCGGAGAGAAGCTGCGAGGGAATGCCGAGCCCCAGCGCCTGCGCATGCAACTGGCCGATCGTGACCGCACCAAACAGATATCCGCCGGCCAGAACGCGCAGCGGCCGCCAGGATGCGAAGACGACGAGCGCCAGCGCGATCCACCCGCGCCCCGCCGTCATGTTCTCCACCCATTGCGGCGTGTAGACCAGCGACAGATAGGCCCCGGCAAGACCGGCGCAGGCGCCGCCGAACATCACGGCCATGTACCGCGTACGGATCACGTTGATCCCGAGTGCATGGGCAGAGGCGTGGTTGTCGCCGATCGCCCGGAGCTTCAGTCCGGCGCGGCTCCTGAACAGGAACCAGTGGATGCCGACCACGAGCAGGACCGACAGGTAGAAGATCAGGTCCTGACGGAAGAGGAGCGGGCCGAGGAAGGGAATGTCGGAAAGCACCGGGATGGCGATCGGCTGCAGCTTGATGCCCGGCTGCCCCACGAAGCTCTCGCCGATCTGCCCGGAAAGGCCAAGGCCGAGGATGGTGAGCGCAAGACCCGTCGCGACCTGGTTGGCGACGAGCGTCAATGTCAGCACGCCGAAGAGCAGCGAGAAGGCTCCGCCCGCGACGATGCCGGCCACGACACCGACATAGGGCGAGCCGGTGGCCTGGGTCACGGCGAACGCGGTCACCGCTCCCATGATCATCATGCCTTCGACGCCGAGATTGAGCACGCCGGCGCGCTCCGTCACCAGTTCGCCGAGCGAGGCGATGACGAGCGGCGTCGCGGCGGTGATGACCGTCAGCAGGATCGCCTCAAGCATGGGAGGCTCCCGTCCCTTCGCGGCCGACGAGGCGGATGCGGTAGTGGATCAGCGTGTCGCAGGAGAGCACGAAGAACAGCAGAAGGCCCTGGAACACCCGGCTCACCTTGTCCGAAATCCCGATTGAAAGCTGGGCTGCCTCTCCCCCGAGATATGTCAGGGCGAGAACGAAGCCGGAAGCGATGATGCCGAGCGGATTGAGCCGCCCGAGGAAGGCAACGATGATCGCCGTGAAGCCGTAACCGGGCGATATCGCCGGTTGCACATGGCCGATCGACCCGGAGACCTCCGATATCCCGGCAAGGCCAGCAAGTCCTCCGGAAAGCAGCATCGCAAACCAGACCATGCGCCGGGAGGAGAAGCCTGCGAAACGGCCGGCCCGTTCCGACTGCCCGATGACGGAGACCTCGAAGCCCTTCAGCATGAAGCGCATCATGAACCAGATCGCGACGGCCGCCACCAGCGCGAAGACGATCGCGAGATGGGCCCGACCGGAATCGAGGATTTCCGGAAGCACCGCTTCGGGGACGAATGCCTTCGTCTGCGGGAAATTGTAGCCTTGCGGATCCCGCCAGGGACCCCTCACCAGCCAGTCGAGGAAGAGCTGCGCGATGTAGACGAGCATCAGGCTCGTGAGGATTTCGTTGGTGTTGAAGCGTGTCTTCAGGAGCGCGGGAATCCCGGCGTAAAGCGCGCCGCCGATGGCGCCCATGATCAGCATCAGCGGCAGTATCGCCACCGAGTGCCAGTCGGGGTAGAGCACCGGAAGGATGGCGCCGGTTATCGCGCCGATCGTAAATTGCCCTTCGGCGCCGATATTCCAGTTGTTGGAGCGATAGCAGACCGCAAGGCCGACCGCGATCAGGATCAGCGGCGCCGCCTTGATCGCAAGCTCGTGGAGAGACCAAACCTCCAGCAACGGCTCGATGAAGAAGCTGTAGAGCGCGTCGATCGGGTCCTTGCCTAGGAACCAGAACATCAGCCCGCCGAAGAAAAGCGTCAGCGCCAAGGCGAGCAGAGGCGATACGAAGGAAAACACGCGACCGCCCCGATCACGCTTTTGCAGCTCAATGCGCATGGGACGCCTCCCGGCGCGTGGAATCGTGGACGCCGCCCATCAGCAGGCCGACCCTTTCCAGGGTGAGCTCGCCGGCGGCGTAGGAGGGTGACAGCCGCCCCTCCGAGATGACGGCAATGCTTGTCGCCACCTCGAATATCTCGTCCAGGTCCTGGCTGATGACGATCACCGCGGAACCGGCTGCGGCAAGATCCACGATCGCCTGGCGGATGCGGCTGGAAGCGCCCGCGTCGACGCCCCATGTCGGCTGGTTCACGACCAGGACCGCCGGTTGCCGGTCGAGTTCGCGGCCGACGATGAACTTCTGGAGATTGCCGCCCGAGAGAGCGCCTGCGCGGGGATCCTCCCCGCTCTTGCGAACATCCATCTCCTCGCAGATGCGCTGGGTGGCACGGCGGATCGCGCCGTGCCGGATAACGTTCAGCATGCCGCCTCCCAGAAACGCGCGGCGGTCGGACCGGCTGCGTGCGAGAAGAAGGTTGTCGGAGAGGGACATGTCGGACACGGCGGCGTGCCCGTGGCGTTCTTCCGGCACGAAGCCTGCGCCGAGCAGGCGCCGCTCGTTGATGCCGAGGCGCCCCGCAGCCTTGCCGCACAGGCGGATCGCGTCGCTGTCGGCTACGGGATACTCGCCGGACAGCGCATCGAACAGTTCGCCCTGCCCGTTTCCGGCGACGCCGGCCACGGCGAGCACCTCGCCCGCGCGAACGGTGAGATTGATGTCCCTGAGCGCGACCGCGAAGGGAGTGCGGGCCGCCACGGAGAGATCGCGGACCTCGATGCGAACATCCCCCGGGGCCTTGCGCCCCTCCCGCTGAACTCCTGCGACATCGGAGCCGACCATCATTCGCGCAAGCGAAGCGGCGGTCTCCTGCTTCGGGTCGCAGTCACCCGTCACGCGTCCGTGACGCAGCACGGTCGCGCGGTCGCAGATGCGCTGCACTTCTTCCAGCCGATGGCTGATGTAGAGCACTGACCGCCCCTCGGCCTTCAGCTTGAACAGCGTCTCGAACAGCCGGTCCGCCTCCTGGGGTGTGAGGACGGAGGTCGGTTCATCCAGGATGATGAGCTTCGGGTTCTGCAGTAGGGCGCGGACGATCTCGATGCGTTGGCGTTCGCCGACGGAAAGGTCCGCGACATGCGCATTGGGATCGAGCGGCAGGCCGTAGGCCTTCGACAGTGTCGCGGCCTCTTCGGAAATCTTCGCGAGAGAGACGCCGGTGTCGAGCGACAGCGCGATATTTTCCGCCACCGTCAGTGCCTCGAAAAGCGAGAAGTGCTGGAAGACCATTCCGACGCCGAGAGCCCGGGCCTCGCCTGGCGAGCGTATGGTCACCGGCTGGCCGTTCCAGAGGATCTCCCCTTCGGTCGGATCGAGGATGCCGAACAGCATCTTCACGAAGGTGGACTTGCCGGCACCGTTCTCCCCGAGAAGGGCATGTATTTCGCCGGCACCGATATCCAGGTCGATCCCGGAGCAGGCGGCGAAATTGCCGAAATGCTTGGTCAGATTTCGGACCGCCAATAACGGATTGGCGGCCGATCCCTCTATGACAGTCACTGCACCCCCTTGTGACGCAGCTTCACCTTCTCCGAGGCTTGCTAGGCGATCGTCGCGCGTCCTGGTTCAATCATGGCGGCAGCAAGGCGGCCGCTCACGATTACTGTTAGCGGATTTGTTGCCCCGCACAACCGAAAACATGCGTCGCCAACAGGTGTCAGCGGTCCCGCCCAAGGGACGGAAACATCTGGAGGATCGCGCCGATGAAGTAGAGATAGAGCCCCGACAGCACCACGCCGTAGACCAGCCATGTCGGCGAGTCGAAGTGCAGCAGCAGCGAATAGCCGCTCAGCGCGCACCACAGCAGGAAAATTCCGAGATTGAGTGGCCGAAGACGTTTGACCCGCACGGGATGGAGGAAGTTTATCGGCAGGAAGGTCAGGACCACCGACAGGATCACCACGATGAATGCCGTCACCTCGCTCGCCTGGATGACGAAGAGTGTGAAGATCACCATGTTCCAGACGACGGGAAAGCCCGAGAAGAAATAATCGTCGGTCTTCATGCCCGTATCGGCGTAGTAGATTGCGCTGGAGATGACGATCAGGCCGGCGGCGACGAAGGACCACGGCTCGCCGATCATGCCGCTCTTGTAGAGCGCGAAGGCGGGAAGCAGGACATAGGTCACATAGTCGATGATGTTGTCGAGCGTGTCGCCCGACCAGTTCGGCAGGACCTCGCGCACCCTGACCTTGCGCGCGATCGGACCGTCTATGCCGTCGACGAAGAGCGCCAGGCCGAGCCACCAGAACATGTCGACGAAGCGGCTTTCGGCGGCTGCGACCACGCCGAGAAAGGCGAGAAACGATCCGGATGCGGTGAGGAGGTGAACGGAGAACGCGCGGATTTCGGCATACGGCACTTTCCGGTAATTGAAAACTCGTCTGATCACTCGCCATTCCCGTCCTGTTTCTTGACCTATGCGGCGAAACCCGGCGCTTTGCAACCGCGGACCTCGCGCCTGACGCCCTCCCGCGCGCGATTTGCGGTACGCGCCGCAACGTCCCATGGATAAGAAAGCGAGAAGGCTCTACATAGGGCAAAAGGATGGCCCGACGAGGATGAAGCATGCAGGACTATGAAGTTGCGGTGGTAGGCGGAGGACTGGCGGGTTCGGTCGCCGCACTGGCAATGGGCCGCACCGGCCGCAAGGTCGCCCTGATCGCGCCGCAAGCCCCGGCGGCCGACGAACGGACCACGGCATTGATGGATCATTCCATCCGCTTCATGGAACGCCTCGGGCTCTGGGACCGTATCGCGCCGCGCGCCGCGCCCCTTTCCGTCATGCAGATCATCGACGGGACGGACCGGCTTCTGCGGGCGCCGACGGCGCAGTTCCGGTCGGCGGACGTCGGCCTGGCGGCCTTCGGATACAACATTCCCAATCGCGTCCTCATCGAGACGCTGGAAGCAGCGGTCGCCGATGAGCCGAATGTCTCCCGCCATGCCGTCACCATGGAAGAATGCGCGCTGGCGCCGGAAAAGGTCCGTCTTACCCTTTCCGACGGGACGACCGTCTCTGCCGACTTCGTGATCGGGGCCGACGGCCGCCGGTCGCGGGTCAGGGAGAGTGCCGGCATCGGCGTGCGGCGCTGGTCCTACCCCCAGTCGGCCGTCGTCATGAACTTCGGCCACACCCTGCCCCACGGCAATATCTCCACCGAATTCCACACGCCGACCGGCCCCTTCACCCAGGTCCCCCTCCCCGGAAATCGCTCCAGCCTTGTCTGGGTCGTGCGGCCGGAAGAGGCAGAAAACCTCCTGGCGCTGACACCCGAGGAGCTTTCGCTGCGGGTGGAGGAGCGGATGCAATCGATGCTCGGAAAGGTGACCGTCGAGCCGGGCGCCCAGTGCTGGCCGCTGTCGAGCCTGATGGCGGACCGCTTCGGCAAGGGGCGCATGGCGCTGGTCGGCGAGGCGGGACATGCCTTTCCCCCGATCGGGGCCCAGGGGCTGAACCTTTCGCTGAGGGATATCATCGCCCTTGCGGACCTGCTGGCGAATGCGATGGGAGCACCCGTTCCCGCCGATGCCGGCGACCGCTTCAATCGCCTACGCCGTCCCGACATCATGACCCGCACCTTCGGCGTCGACCTTCTGAACCGGTCGCTGCTGTCGGACTTCCTGCCCATGCAGGTGCTGCGTGCGGCGGGCATTCACCTCCTGAACGCCGTGCCGCCGCTGCGCAGTCTCGCCATGCGCGAGGGCGTGGAGCCCGGACGCGGCCTGCGGGCCTTCCTCGGCCAGCTACGGGAAGAGGTCGGGCGGCAGAAGCCCGGACGTGATCAGGTAGAGGAGCACCGGTAGGGTCAGGACCGAGAGGATGGTGGTGATCAGCACCGTTGCGGACGCCCGCTCCTGCCAGATGCCGTATTGCTGGCTGATGACGAAGACGTTGGTGGCGGTCGGGAGCGCCGCCAGCAGCACGGCCGAATAGACCCATACCGGATCGAAGTCACCCGCCAGCGACAGCGCCAGGTAGACGGCGGCCGGGTGGATCACCAGCTTCGCCGCTGCCAGATAGGAAATCTCCACCGGGATCCGCCGGAGCGGCCGAAGCGCCAGCGTCACCCCCATGGCAAAGAGTGCGCAGGGTGCGGCCGCCTGCGCCAGGTAGTCGACGAGCCGCGAAGCCGCTTCCGGCACCGCCACGCCGCTCGCCGCCACCAAGAACCCGAGAGCCGTCGACAGGATGAAAGGATGCAGCGCCACCTTGCGCACGACGTCCGCGGCCAGTTGGAGCGGCGGCCTCCTGTCGCCTCCGGCAACCGCCATCATGGCCGGAGCCACCATGAAATGCGTGGCATTCTCCAGGCAGACGATCAGCGCAACGGGAACGGCCGCGGCTTCGCCGAAGGCAAGCAGCGCGAGGCCCGGCCCCATGTAGCCGATATTGCCGTATGCGCCCCCGAAGGCCTGGATCGTCGAATCGGCGAACGGGGCGCGTCTGAGGTAGCGCGAGATCAGGAAGACCAGAACGAAGATCACGTAGGTCGCGGCGATGTCGGTGACGATGAAGTCGATGCGGGCGAGATCCTCGACCGGCGTGCGCGAGACGAGCTTGAAGAAAAGGGCCGGCAGGGCGGCGTAGATGATGAACGTGTTCATCCAGCCAAGCGCCTCGGCCGGCTGGCGCGTCACCCGGGCCGCGAGATAGCCGATGAGGATAAGCCCGAAGAAGGGCAGTAGCAGTGCTGAAATGTCGGCCATGTCTCCCCACTGCCCTCGCCCACCCCGGCGACGGCCCGGCTTAGCCGATTTGCATCAGGATTGGAAAGGTCTGCTGGAACCAGATGGCCATCGCGCTGACGAAGCCGAAGATGAACGCCAGGCCCGTGAGAATGAGCAGCACGCCCATCACCTTCTCTACCACGCCGAGATGCTGGCGGAAACGCGACAGGAAACGCATGAAGGCGCCGGAAAAGCCGGCGGCGATCCAGAACGGGACGGCAAGACCGAGCGAATAGATGGCCAGCAGCGTCGCCCCGTCGCCAACCGTCTCGCGGGAGGCGGCAACGCCGAGGATCGCTCCGAGCACCGGCCCGATGCAGGGCGTCCAGCCGAACGCGAAGGCAAGCCCCATGACATAGGCGCCGGAAAGCGTCGCCGGCTTTCCGCTGCCCTGGAAGCGCGCCTCACGGGAGAAGATGCCGATGCGGAAGACGCCGAGGAAGTTCAGGCCCATGGCGATGATGATCAGTCCGCCGATCTTGGAGAGAAGATCGAGATGCTGGCGCAGCAGGACGCCGATCGTCGAGGCGCCGGCGCCGAGGGCGACGAAGACGGTCGCGAAACCGAGCGTGAAGGCAAGTGCCGCCGTCAGCACCGCCCGCCGCGTCGCGGCCGCGTCCTCGCGGCTTGCCTCCCCGCGGAACTGCTCGACGGAAACGCCTGCCATGTAGCAGAGGTACGGAGGCACGAGCGGAAGCACGCATGGCGACAGGAACGACAGGGCTCCGGCCAGCAAGGCACTCCATAGCGAAATGTCGGCAATCGACAACGACGACTCCAGTGACGACCTCATCCAGGGTTCGCCTGCCTAAAGCACGGCGAGACCATGATGCCAATCACGTTTTTGCGTACCGCCGTCCTCGGGACAAGAAGCCGCATTTTTGCTGTTTTTGCGGTTGACCCGGAAAGTCCGTCTGCCTATGTTCCGCGCACTTCCGACGGGGCCTTCTCCCGCGAACGGGAGAGCGTAGCTCAGCCGGTAGAGCAACTGACTTTTAATCAGTAGGTCCAGGGTTCGAACCCCTGCGCTCTCACCATCTTTTCAGCTAGCTAGTTCGGCAGGGATCGCCGCCGATTTTCGCCACCGAGTGAGCTTGCCCGCTTGCTGGCCGCCTTTATGCGGCGGGGCCCCGGTCGATTTCTCATATCGAAATGGATGGACGAATTGCACCGGCTCTGTCACAAGCCGACCAGGACGCGACTGCCGTTATCTTTAGAACGGGGTCGGGCGACCGATTGACGTCACGTTGCTGCCGCGAGATCACGCTGGCCGTCCTATTCCGCTCTCCTGATATTCGGACTTCGCTGTCATTGGATGGGCCTCGCTGGGCGCCTACCTCGCCCTCGCCTTAGCGTTCCATGATTGTCGGACGAAACTGCAGAAGGCCGCAGGGTCTGCGATCTTTCTCTCGATCAGCGGCCTAGAATTGCCGGGTAGCTGTCGTTGGAGCTAAGGGCGTAGCGCTTCGTCTTCGGGGCCGCGTCGCCGAGGAAGGAACAATAGTCGCCTCATCCCCCCGGCAAATAGTCGCTCGTCGAGCACCCTCCTCGGAACGTTTCGGCGCGCGGTCGGTTCGGATGGCACCCCTAAACCGATAGGTGTCCCATGAAACCGTTGACAGCCATCGCCTGCGCCATGACGCTCTGCGCAGGCACTGCCCTTGCACAGGATGCCCAGGACGCTCCGGATCCGGGGCCTCCGCCTCCCGGCCAGGGCGATTCGATGCAACCGCCTCCCCCGCCACCGCCACCGCCGCCACCCCAGGCGCGCGACGATCGCGGTCCCGGGCCGGGCGGACCGGACAGGCGCGGCGGCGCCCGGATGCACCGCGGAGGGCCGCACGACGGCGCCGCGAGCGTTTCCATCGATACCGGCAGGGCGAAAATCCGCGTCCATTGCGGACAGGACCAATCGAGCAGGTCGTGCATGGACATGATCATGGAGTTGCTCGACCGCGTGCAGGACACCGGCGGCGACGCCCGCCCGCGGCGCGATCGTGATCGCGACTCCGGCTGGGACGATGACGGGGGTCGCGACCGGTACGACGATGGTGACCGCCGCGACTAGGACGTCACAGGCGAACGGATGGAAAAGGCCCTCGCGCGACCGCGTCTCTCGTTGATGCGGTCGGTTGTTGTGGTATGAGGCAGTGGATCAAGCGTTGCGCCAGCCGATCGGGGCGAAAGCCTTGTTCGGTCCACCGCGCATCCCTTGCCAACGGCCTCCTATGACATCCGCAAACCCTCCCCGCCCCCCGTTCTCGACCTCCTGGTTGCCTCCCTTCCTGGTGGCATCGTTCGAAGAGCCGCAGAACATGCTGAGCTGGTCGCTCACGCGCCCGGGCTTCGTCACCGCGCAATCGGTGGTGTGGCTGGAGGTTCGTGACGACGACCTTCCGCTGGGGGTCGATCCCGTGGATTTCCTGCGCCGGCGCGCGTCAGAGGCGGGCCATGGCGACGCGGTCCATCTCATGACGTCACGCGCCGTGAAGCACCATCACGTCGGACGCAGCACGGTCGGCGGCGTCACCTCATCCTGCCTCGCGACGGTCGGTCTGTCGAATGCCAGCCGGGTCGGCATCGTGCCGGACAGGATCTCGCGCGTCGGGACGATCAATCTGCTCGCACATGTCGGCGTCCCGCTGTCCGAGGCGGCGTGCATCGAGGCGCTCTCGATCGCCGCGCAGGCCCGTACCGCCGCGATCATGGATCTCGGGCTCGAGCGCAATGGTGATGTCGTGACGGGAACCGGAACCGACTGCATCGTCATCGCATCGCCATGCGGTGAGCCCGGCTTGCCCTTTGCGGGACTTCATACCGATATCGGCATGTCTCTGGGTCGGGCTGTCTACCAGGCGGTCACGGAAGGCGGGCTAGAGTGGATGGCAGAATTCTTCCCCTCACGCGAGGCGAGACGTCTTCCTCTCCCGAGCACGACGTAACGGGAGTGAAACCACCGCCTATACCGTTTCCCCGCCACGATCGGTACGATCCAGGATCTGCACGACGGGCCCGCCTTCCGCCGTTCCGAGATAGGCGCGAATGCCGTAGACCTCGGCCAGCACCCGCTCGGTGAGGACTTCCCGGGGTGTGCCGTCCGCGGCGATCACGCCGTCGTTGAGGATGACGAGACGCGTGCACCAGCGCGACGCGAGGCCGAGGTCGTGCAGCGTGGCGATGACCGCCCGGCCTTCGCCGGCGAGCGACCGGAAGATGCGCATGAGGGCGATCTGGTGCGCCGGGTCGAGGCCGGCCGCGGGTTCGTCGGCGATCAGGATGGGCGTCTGCTGGGCGAGCGCGCGGGCGATCAGGACGCGCGCCTTTTCGCCACCGGACAAGGCCATGGCCGAACGCATGGCGAAGCGGCTCACGTCCATCCGCTCCATCGCGTCCCGTATCGCCCGGCGATCCTCGTCTCCGCGCCGCAGGGCGAAGGTTCCGCTATGGGGCACCCGCCCTAGCCCGACGAGGCGCTCGACGCTCATCGGCCAGGCGATTTCATGCTCCTGCGGCACATAGGCCATCAGCGCCGCGCGCTGGGCAAGCGTCAGGCCCGCACCGGAGCTGCCCGAGACCGTTATCTCTCCCCGCGAGGGTATCAGGCCGACCAGGGCGCGAAGGAGCGTGGACTTTCCGGCGCCGTTCGGCCCGATCAGGCCGACCAGTTCGCCCGGCCGGACGTCGAGGGAGAGGCCGTCGATGACCGCACGCTGACCCAGGCTGACATGCAACTCGCGTATCGAAAGAAGCGGCGCCGATGTCACAGCATTTCCCTCCGCGTCCGGTAGACCAGCCAGAGAAAGAAGGGCGCTCCGACGACCGCGGTCAGCACGCCGAGCTTGAGGTCCCGCTCGGGAGCGATCAGCCGCACGAAGATGTCGGCGGCGAGCACCATGCAGGCGCCGCCAAGCGCGCTCGCCGGCAGAAGCCGCGAGGGAACCGCACCCGTGAACGGCCTCAGCATGTGCGGCACGACCAGCCCGACAAACCCGATCGCGCCGGAGACCGCGGTTGCGGCCCCCACCGAGGCGGCGACGCCGAACACCACGCGCCGCTGCACGCTCCTGAGGTCGATCCCCATGCTGGAAGCAGCATCGCGCCCCAGCGTCAGCGCATCCAGCGGCCGGCCGAGGCTGAACAGCGAAAGCCAGCCGATCACGATGAACGGTGCGGCGAGCCATACATGGGTCATCGAACGGTCCGTCAGCGACCCCATCATCCAGAACATGATCTCCAGCGACGCGAAGGGGTTGGCCGAAAGGTTGAGGGCAAGCGAGGTCATGGCGGCCGCGAAGCTCGATATCGCCACGCCGGCCAGGATCAGCGTCAACGTGCTTCCCGAGGACCCTGCAAGGGCGCGCACGACCAGGACGCCCAGGAACGCGCCGGCAAGACCCGCAAGCGGCAGGCCGAGCGAGAACGCCGCCGACAGTCCCGAGTAGATCGCAAGGACCGCCCCAAGCGATGCGGAGGCCGATACGCCGATCAGCCCCGGCTCCGCGAGTGGGTTCCGCATAAAACCCTGGAGGACCGCCCCGGAGACCCCGAGGGTCGCGCCTACCAGGAGGCCGAGAATGGCCCGCGGCAGCCGGATGTCGCGGACGACGAGGCCGATCAGGCTGTCTTCCCACCACAGAAGGGCCTCCAGGCTTTCCCACAGACCGATCCCGGTCGAGCCGACCGTTACCGACAGGACGAACAGGACGGCCGCAAGCAGGCCGAGCCCCGCCAGCATGGGAGTGTAGAAGCGGTCGCTCATGGAGTACCTGTTCCCTTGGCGGCCTCTTGCAGGAGGCGCACCGCTTCCAGCGTGAAGGGACCGCCACATACGGTCAGCGCCGGAGGCAGAACCGCGCTCTTCTTGCGCGCGACGAGGTCCAGATAGGCGGGATGCCTGAAATTCTGCTGGGCAAGCGCCGGCGCATCATAGTGATCGTCCGCGACGACGATGATGTCAGGATCGGCCATGACGAGCATTTCGAGCGGCAGAATGCCCGTTCCGGTGAGACCCGCTTCCCGGCCGACGTTGCGAAGGCCCGCCGCCTGGACCACCTCGTCGACCAGCGTGCCTGCGCCGGACGAGTAGCTGTTGGCGTAGTAGAGCGCCACGCGACGGTCCGGCACCGGATTTGCCCGAAGCCTTGCGAGTTCCGCGTCGAAATCGGCAAGTATGGCTTCGGCGCGGTCGCGCCACCCCAGCACGTCGCCCATCCTGCGAAACTCTGCTTTCATCTCTTCGAAGGAGGCCGGGGGTGCAAACTCCTCCACCGGAATGCCGCGCCGGCGAAGCAGGTCGACGGTGGTTCGGGTGGTGAACGTTCCCGCCAGCACGAGGTCCGGCTTGAGCATGTAGACTTCCTCGGCGGAGCCGTGATTGACCGCATACCGTCCGGCGTGCTCGGCGAGCGCAGAGGTGTTCGGATCGGACGCCAGAAAGCTGACGGAGAGAAGCTGTCCCTCGTCGGCCAGCAGCATGGCCATCTGGTCGGTGCAGACGTTCAGCGACACGATCCGCTTCGGGCTCGCCGCAGCCGACGGCGACCCGTGAAGGGCAAGCACCATCAGTGCGATCAGCGGTATTTTCTGCGTCATCTTCATGTCCGCTTGTCCGGATATCCGCGCCAGCACCCCGGCGCGGAAGGAGTTGTCCGATGGCTCAGAAGGAACGGGTGACGCTCAGGTTGAACGTCCGGCCCGGAGCGCGATAGTCGGTGATCGTCTGGTACTCCCTGTCCAGCACGTTCTCGACCGCCAGCCTGATCTGCGACTGCTCGTCGAGCGTGTAGATCATGGAAATGTCGAACGTCACATAGCTCGGCAACTCGACCGTATTGGCGGCATCGGCATAGCGCTTGGCACCGTAGAGGAGCTTGCCGCTGAGTTCCAGCTTCTCCGTCGGCGTGAACAGAAGCTCTGCAGTCGCCTTCAGCCGGTCCCGATAGGGGATGTATTTATCGGTTTCCTCGTTCTTCGACGAACGGATGTCGAGGGTCGCCTTGCCGCTCCACTGATCGTTGAACCTGTGTGCAAGCACGGCTTCGACGCCCGTGACCTTTGCCCGCGCGATGTTGAGCGGAACATAGGTCGGCGGGCTGGAGGCGATCGCGTCCTTAAGCCATGTCTGGTAGAAGGCGACGTCGAGGCTCGTCTCCGGGCCGACCTGCCACAGTGCGCCCAGTTCGTAGGAGCGCGACCTTTCCGGCTTCAGGTCCGGATTGGAGAAACCGGGATAATAGAGATCGTTGAAGGTCGGGGCGCGGAAGCCGGTACTGGCGGATGCACGCAGGACCAGATCGTCGATCACCTCGTAGCTCATGCCGGCATTCCACGTGGTTGCCGAGCCGAACTGTTCGTTGCGGTCGTGGCGAATGCCGGCGTTCAGGTTGAAGTCGTCGTATTCGAACCCGTACTGGGCGAAGACCGCCCCAAGATCCCGTTCGGTCACGCTGTAGTCCGTGGTTGCCGACACCTCCTCGCGGTAGACTTCGACACCGCCGCCGAGCACGTGGCTGTAGTCGGGCAGATCGAAGGTCTTCTGCGTGGAGGCTAGTATTCCGTAGCGCCGCGTCGTGAAATCGCGGCGACCGGCAACGCCGTCGCGGAAGTTTGAGGCGTCGTCGATGCCAACGGTCGTCTCGAGGGTGGAGAACCAGCTCTCATCGTGATCGACCCGAACGCCGACCTTGCCGGCGAACGTTGTGACATCGACCTCGTTGTCCTCGGGAGCGAGCGCATCGTACTGCGATCGTCCGCGCGAATAGAGACCGTCGGCATAGAGCCTTCCCCAGTCGAAATCCTGCGAGAGGCGGAGATTGAGAGAGCCCTGGAGAAAACCCTCGTCGTCCGGTTCGTGTCCCCATGCGAGCGGGGTGGTAAAATCGTAGCCCTGGGTACCGAGGACCTGCCCGCCGATGAAGTAGTTCAGTCCGCTATCCGTCAGCCCGCGCGTGCTGAGGTCCGTGTAGCCGCCCCAGGGATGGGTTATCCCGGTGGTGACGGACGAGCACTGCGACCGGCCGTCGGCACACCCGGTGCCGTCCTTGGTGATGATGTTGATGACCCCGCCGATGGCGTCCGCGCCGTATTGCGCCGAATGGCCGCCCTTGGCGATTTCGATCCGCTCGATGGCGCTCAAGGGGATGTTGAAGATCGGTGTCGTTCCGCTGGTAGCGGACGCGCTGCGGATGCCGTTGATCAGGACGAGCGTCTGGCTGGCGCCCATGCCCCGTAGAGAAACGTCCGCCACCGCGCCCTGCCCCCCGTAGCGGCTGATCGAAACGCCCGGATACGCCTTCAGGAGCGAGGGAAGATCGGCTGCCGCCGACCGGTCTATTTCCTCTCGATCGATGACGGTCACGGTCGAGGTGACGGAGGCGAGCGCTGATTCGCGCCTCAGCGGGGTCAGCACGATCGTCTCGAGCGTGGTCGCCTGGTTCGCGGTTTCAATCCCGTCCTGAGCATGGGCCCCTCCGGGCGCGCTCAGCAGGATTGCCGCGCCAATTACTCTCAAATTACGCATTTCAGCCCCAGTCTACGTGCACGCAGCACATTGCCAACTTCGCACCGCAGGCGGACCTGAAATCTGGGAATGGACGTCGAGGATGGTACCCGGACGGCCTCCGCACGCGGCAACTTCTTCAAGTTGTCACCGCTACGGACGGCCGCGCCCGAACGCGCCCCGCGTTCAGACATGGGTGACCGGATAAGGCAGGTCTCCTGACTTCCGTGTCATCGCGTCGCCCCCGCCTTCCCGCATCCATCCCGAAGGAAGAAGGCAGTGGCATTGTGGAGGCTGGCTCGACGGTTACAGTTGCGGGGGCAGTCACGGACTGGGCTTCCGAAGAAGCCGCACCGTGTTCCCATTTAATCCACCTCTCGGCGGAGCCAAATCCGGGATCAGGACTAGTGGAACTCTCGCCCCCGGTCAACGACGTCTGTCGACGCCGGCCGTACTCTCCGGCGGGTTCAGGTCCGATGGCGGGGAAAGCTTGAGGAAGGCGACGTCGGCCGGCACCTCAAGGCGGTGCGGCGGGCGCAAGATCGCGTCTTGCGCCCGCGCCGAGGCCGCTGGGGAGGAGCATGCAGCCGGCCCGGCTGTTTTTTGTGTCCGGCTAGTGGAGGCCGAATTCGGCGAGCAGCGACTGGCGCAGCGCGACGAACCGGGGATGGCCGCGATCGCGCGGGCGCGGTAGGTCCACATCGATCGTCCTCACAAGCGTCCCCTTCTGCTTCGGCAGGATCAGCACCTTGTCGGCGAGGTATATGGCTTCCTCGAGGTCATGGGTGACGAGGACCATGGTCACGTGCTCCTCCTCCCAGATCCGCGCGAGTTCCTCCTGCATGGTCATCTTCGTCATGGCGTCGAGCGCACCGAGCGGCTCGTCGAGAAGAAGGAGCTCCGGCTGGACCGCGAGCGCCCGGGCAATGCCGACCCGTTGCGCCATGCCCCCGGAGAGTTGGGCCGGATAGGCATCGGCGAACTCGATCAGTCCGACCAGCCGCAGGTACCGGCGCGCCTGCTGGAGCGCCTCGGCGGCCGGCAGTCCGCGCACTTCCAGGGGAAAGGTGACGTTCTGGCTCACAGTGAGCCACGGCAACAGCCGTGGCTCCTGGAAGATCACCGCCCGCTCCGCCCCCACGCCATGAATGGGGGCGTTGTCGATCAACACGTCCCCGCCGTCGGCGGCCTCCAGTCCCGCCAGGATGCGAAGCAGCGTCGTCTTGCCCGAGCCGCTCTCCCCGACGATCGCCACGCACTGGCCGGCGCCGACATCGAGATCGATCCCCCTCAGGACGCTCAGGTCACGGCCATTGAGGGCAAAGGACTTGGAAAGGCCTCGTATGGAAACCTCCCGCGGCGGTGTGCGACAGCTTCCACGATCAGCCTCCGCTCGCCAGTGTCTGGGGTGCATAGAGGATGTCGGATGCCGAGAGCTGCCCCTTGCCGAGCTTTCCTTCGCGTTCCAGCACCTCGATCCAGAACTGCAGGTCACGCTCGACGGCGCGCCCGCCGGGCCTCACGCCATAGCCGGCAAAATACTGGGCGATTTCCGGGTTTTCGCCTCGTTCCTTCAGCACCCGCGCGAGGATCTCCTCGGTCTTTTCCGGGTTCTCGCGAGCGAAATCCAGAGCCTTGGCGGAGGCTTCGACGAAGGTCCTCGCGGCTTCAGGATGCTCCTCCGTCCAGTCGCGCCTGAGCACCACGAAGCCGCCGGCGATCTCGCCCAGCACGTCCGTATCGTCGAAGATGGCCCGCAGCCCGCCGGTCTTGCGCGCCGCGCCCTCGAACGTCGTCTGCCAGTATCCGAAGGCGGACACGTCGACCTGCCCGGCCCTCAGGACCTGTTCCAGCTGCGGCCCGGGCACGACGACCAGCCTCGCGGCGTTCTCGGGCAGTCCTTCGGCATGGAGCGCTTCCCGGATCGTGTAGTCGAGATGTGCCCCCAGCGTGTTCACCGCGATCGTCTTGCCGGCGATGTCCTTGACGGAGCGGATCGGGCTCTCCTCCAGGACGTAGAATATGCTCTGGACCTGGTCGTTGATGCCGTTGCTCGGATAGGCCGCGACGAAGTCGTTTCCTCCGGCGATCGAGTTGATGACCGCGGCGGTGGCGGCACTGCCGATATCGGCGCTGCCGGACGCCAGCGCGAAGAGGGACTCCGGCCCTCCTCCGGCATAGCCGATGTTTTCCAGGACCACGCCGGTGCCCTCGAAATACCCGAGTTCCTGCGCCAGTTCATGCGCCGATACGCCGCCGTGGCTGGCGAGGTAGCGAAGCCTGGTTTCTTCCGCCGCCTGGGCGCCGCTCAGGAGTGCCGTGCTGGCAAAGAGTGCCACCGCGGTGTGCATGGCGAGAAGGGAGAGATGTCTGCGGGTAATGTTCATGATCGTGAGCCTTTGCGTGATGAGGTGGATCAGCGGTTCAGTTCGTTCCAGCGGCAGAGCCTGCGCTGGACGCGTTCGAGGGCGTAGTTCGCACCGAGCCCGAGGATCGCGAGCAGGAAGATGGCGGCGAACATCAGCGGGATCTGGAAATTGTACTGGGCGTTCATGACCTGGAAGCCGACACCGCTGTTCGCGCCGATCATCTCGGCCGCGATCAGGAGCAGAAGCGCGGTCGTGGCGCTCAGCCTCAGTCCGACGAAGATCGACGGCACGGCGCCCGGCAGGACCACCCGCCGGAAGATCGTCAGCCGCGACGCCCCATAGACTCGGGCCATCTCGATCAGCTTCGGATCCGCCTGCTTCACCCCGCCGATGGTGGCGAGCAGGGTCGGGAAGAGGGTCGCCCAGAAGATCACGAAGACCTTGGAGGCCTCCCCCAGTCCCAGGAGCAGGATGAAGACCGGATAGAGGGCAAGGGCCGAGGTCTGCCGGAAGAGCTGGAGGATCGGGTCGAGGCTGCGCTCGACCGCCTTTACCTGCCCCATGAACAATCCGAGCGGGATGCCGATGACGACCGCTGCCGCAAACGCGATGCCGGCGCGCTGCAGGCTGATGGCGATGTCGTCCAGGAGGAAGCCACCCGCCAATCCCCGCCAGAGGGCGGCGAAAATGGTATCGAGCGGCGGGAAGACGGCCGGGTTCAGCCACCCCACCTCACTTGCCACCTGCCAGAAGGCGAGAAAGCCGACGAGCAGGCCGTAGCGGCTCGCAAGCCGCGTCAGTCCGGCCGCCGTTGCGGCAACCGGCTTTCCCAGCGACGGAACGGCGGGACCGGGTGGGCGATAGGCGCCCGTGTCTTCCGACTGAATGATGGACATGACTGCTTCTCCTCGGTTCGCCTACTCGGCCGCCTGCGACTGGCGCGCGAGCGCCCAGCGGTTCTGGGGGAAAGGCAGGCCGAGGTTCTCGCGCAGCGTCCGCCCCTCGTAGGCAGTCCGGAACAGTCCGCGCCGCTGCAGTTCCGGGATCACCAGGTCGACAAAGTCGTCCAGCGCGGTCGGCAGCCACGGCGGCAGGATGTTGAAGCCGTCCGCGCCTTCGTTTTCGAACCATTCCTGCAGCGTATCGGCGATCTGCGTCGCCGAACCCACCACGGTGAAGTGCCCGCGGGCCGACGCGACCCACTGGTAGAGCTGGCGGATCGTGAAGTTGTTCTCGTCGGCGATCTGCCGGATCAGCGCCTGCCGGCTCTTCATCCCCTCGGTCGGCGGGGCCGGCGGCAGCGGCCCGTCGAGATCGTAGCCCCGAAGGTCGAGCGTCCCGCCCGTGAGGCCGTTCAGGAGCCCGACCCCGTCCTGTTCGAGAATCAGGCTGGTGAGGCGTTCGTATTTCTCGCGCGCCTCCTCCTCGGTCCGACCCACGAAGGGCGAGACGCCGGGCATGACCAGCACGTGACGGGGATCGCGACCGAGCCCCGCGGCCCTGGACTTGATGTCACGGTAGAATTCCTGGGCGGTGTCGAGGCGCTGGTGGGCGGTGAAGATGACTTCCGCCGTTGCCGCGGCAAGGCTTCGCCCATCCTCCGACTGGCCTGCCTGGACGATGACCGGATGCCCCTGGGGCGAGCGCGGAACGTTGAGCGGTCCCCGGACCTTGAAGTGCGGGCCGAGGTGATCTGCCCCGTGCAGCTTCTCCGAATGGTAGAAGGAGCCGCTTTCCTTGTCGCGTATGAACGCGTCGTCCTCGAAACTGTCCCAGAGTTTCCTGACGACCTCGACGTGCTCCTTCGCGCGGGAATAGCGGAAGGCGTGCGGATGCTGCTGATCGAGATTGAAATTGTGCGCGGCAGCCTCGGTTGCCGTCGTCACGACGTTCCAGCCGGCCCGGCCGCCGGAGATGAGGTCGAGCGAGGCGAACTTGCGTGCGAGGTTGTAGGGCTCCTCGTAGGTGGTGGAGGCCGTCGCAATGAAGCCGAGATGGGTGGTGAGCGGCGCGAGTGCGGAAAACAGCGTCACCGGCTCGAGACCCGCCACCTTAGCGCTTCCACCTTCCGAGGTCCCACCGAACGAGACCGCGAGCCCGTCGGCGAGGAAATAGGCGTCGAAGAGACCCCGCTCGGCGGTAAGCGCGAGCTGCTTGTGAAACTCGAAGTTCGTGGCGCCATCGGCCGGCTGGTCGGGGTGCCGCCAGGAGGCGATATGCTGTCCGCCGCCGGGAAGAAAGGCGCCAAGCTTGATCTGTCGTGTCATGGTCGTGTCTCCGGTCTCGGATTTCAGGAATTGGTGGCGAGGGCTTCGGCGGGGCTGCGCCAGCGTTCGATCCGCGTGGCGATCGGGAGGTCCCTCTCCTTCCTCAGGTACGGTTCGAACTGGCCGACGGCCCGGTCGAGGCGCGCGGTCAGGGAGGGCGAGATGATCTCGCCGCCGGCAAAGTCGCGCTCGGAGGCATAGACGCCGGTCGCAAGGGTCTGCGCCTCGAAGAACCCGAAGAGCGGGCGCAGGTGATGCTCGATGACGAGCGCGTGCTTGTCGCCTCCCCCAGTGGCGACGAGCAGTACCGGTTTTCCGGCAAGCGCTGACGGATCCAGAAGGTCGAAAAGGTGCTTGAAGAGGCCCGGGTAGCTGCCCTTGTAGACAGGCGTCCCGATCACGAGCGCGCGCGCCTCTATGATGTGATCGACCGCATCGCTTCCCGCTCCGGTCAGATCACGAAGGTCACGCGCCCCGCCGAAATCCGGCCCGAGCTGGGAAAGATCGATCACCTTCGAACGCCCGCCGAAACGGGCAACCGTCCGCGCAACTGCCTCTTCCACGAGGCGCCGGGTCTTGGATGGGACGCTGAAACTGCCGGCGAGGCCGAGGATTTCTAGTCTGGACATGGAAGCACCTCCTGAGGATCAGTCTACTGTGTAGATAGACTATTAGTGGAGGTGCCTTGGCGTCCATTTCGTAGTTGAAGGGGAAAAGAGAAGAGCCTTAGCGTGCGACGAGGCGGGAAGAGGAGAAACGATCTCCCCTTCTCCGGCTTATTCAGGCACTTGCGGAGACGGATAGGCCGGGCGTACCCAGCAGAAGCGCGGCAAGGCGTCCCGCCTGTACCCGGATGTCCGGCACGGCGGTGATCTCGAAGTGCGTGCCTCGCGTGATCGGGCCTATACCGAAGATTCGGGCGGAGCTGCGCCCCTGCTGGTCGACCAGCGCATCCTGATGGTCGAAATCGAGCCCGAGATTGAGCGGATCGAGACGTGCGAGCCCGCTGTCGGCAAGAGATTGCAGCAACCGGTTCGGGGTCGGGAAGGACAGCCGGCGAAAACCCCTGCAATCGATGGCATGGGACCCTTCGAGGACGGCCGGCCTATGCTGCCCGGAAGGACGGTAGGACACACGGGTTCCGGTTGCTGTCCGCTCCGCGCCCTGGAAGTGGCCCTTGAGGATGTGGAGAAGACCGGAGGCCTGTGCTTCGGCGATCCGCGCAGCTGACGACGGCGGCATCCGGTGGCGGTGGGTGTCCCACATGGTGGAGAGATGCCGCAGGAAACGCTGCCGGCTCTCGGGCGGCAGGTGCCGCCAGAGCAACTGCGTGTGCGGCCGCAGCCCGTCGATCACGTCGCGCCAGTCTCCACCTGCCGCCTCGTGAGCGCGGATCGTGGTCCGCAGCCATTGCAGCATGTAGGTGACACTGGAGCCGATGGGTATATCCGCGACCGAAAGCTTCAGGGGCTTCGTTACCCGGTGAGGCTGCGGCAGCAGTCCCCGTCGCGAGACGGCGTAAATGGGACCGCTCTGGCCGGCGTCCAGCAGGGACAGCACCATGTCGATCATCGTCAGCCCGGTTCCGACGAGGACGACCGGCTCTAACGGATCGCGGTCGTGCGGCCGGGCCCAGGGGTCCTCGAGGCCGGAGACCTTCCGGTCGTCCCTGCAGAAGCCGGTTGCGAGGATGGCGAAATGGGAGGGAAGCACGCTCCCGTCCGAAAGCGCGACCTCGACCCCATGCTCATGGACGCGAAGCGAGACGCATTCCTTCTGCAGGATGCGCAGCCGCGGCACGGAGGAGGACGCGCAGTCCGGCGCGACGAGATCGGCGAGATAGCGCCCGTACGTCATGCGGGGAACGAACTCGAGCCCGCTGCTCGGGCCCTCGCCCTGCCGATCCAGCCAGCGGCTGAAATGGCCGGGATCCTCGGCGAACGCGCTCATGTTGTTGACGCGGGTGTTGAGCAGGTGGGAACTCTGGTCGGTGGAATAGGCTATGCCGCAGCCGACATCCTCCCGAGCCTCCACGATGGTGATGCGCAGCCTTTGCGGTGTGAGCCGCCGCTGCAGCAGGTGGGCGGCGGCGAGCGTTCCGCTCGCTCCTCCGCCGATAATGGTTACATGCAGCGTCATCGGCCCACCTCCCAGGTTGCCCGGTGAAGGCCGATCGTCAGGACGTCGCCAGCACCTGCTCCAGATCCGGAGCCTCGTCCTCCACCATTTGGCGCATTGCCGTCAAAGATTTGTTGTCCAGCACGTCGGCGATCGCCTCGCGCACTTCCAGCATGGTCAACCGCACCGCGCAGGCGTTTTCGTCCGGGCAGTCGCGACACCGGTGATAGGCCGTCCGGCTGGCGCAGTGAATGGGCGCGAGCGGGCCGTCGAGGACGCGCAGGACGTGACCGACCATGATCGTATCCGGGGAACGCGTCAGGCAGTAACCTCCGCCGCGCCCCTTCCGGGTTTGCACGAATCCGCTGTGTCGAAGGTCCGCCAGGATGGCATCGAGGAACTTCTTCGAGATCGCGTACTTCTCGGCGATCTCCACTGACTGGGCCATGGCTCCGGGAGGCAGTCCGGCAAGGTGGTACAGAGCTTTGAGCCCGTACTTGCCTTTCATCGAAAGCATGGAATGGAATTTCCTTTCGGACAGTATCAAAAGAGAATGTTTCTCCATCATATAGCCGGCGTGTTCGATCTATGCCAGTGGATCGACGCATCGTAGCACTCCTTGCTTCCAAGCGAAGGCTGGATTGTCAGGTTTGCTTAATTCTCGACGCCAAGACTTGCGACAACTGCCCTCGATTCGGTCACTTCGTGCGGCTGACGCTCCATCGGCATGGAGATCATGAGCCAGACGAGGAGATAGGATGCAAGGAACGCGGCCCAGGCCAGGGCTTTGTCCATCTTTTTCATACCGCCGTTCATGTCGTCATCTCCGTTTGGGTGGCCGGGCGAAAGTCCGCCTCCGGGGCCACGAGGTCTGACTAGGGCTGCAACGTACTATGACTAAGTCTACCTCTCAGGTGGACGATGTGAATTCTAAAACTCCGCTCGCGGGGAAAAGTTCTCTTCTCTTTTCCGTGTTCAAAGAGAAGCCGCTACCTGTTCAGCGTGTCGAGCGGATAGGCGGTCGAACTCTTGATCCTCTCCATGGCGAAGTGTGACGTGACGTTTTTCAGCATCACCGTTTCCGTCAGGCGCTGGTAGAAGGCGTCGTAGGCGGCCATGTCGGCAACGGCGACCCGCAGCATGTAGTCCACCTCTCCCGCCATGCGATGGACTTCCATCACCTCGGGCAGGCTGGCGATGGTACGGGAGAATTCCTCCCGCCAGCTCGGCGTATGATCGGCGGCCTCGATCGCGACGAAGACGGTGAGCCCGAGCCCGATATGTTCGGGAGCGACCAGCGCCACGCGTCCGAGGATGACGCCGGACTGCTCGAGCTTCTGTATCCGTTTCCAGCACGGGGTCTGGGAAAGGCCCACCCGCTCGCTGATCTGGGCCACGGAAAGCGTCGCATCCCGCTGCAGTTCGGCGATGATCTTCCGGTCGATGAGGTCCAGCATGGATGCTCCATCCTTAGAGATGGTGACCAAGGCTACCCGAAAAATATTCAATGTCTACTGAATTGGTAGATTATGGGTTGAAACGGAATCTGCCGGTGTTGCGACGGGGCCGCCTTGGTCTATTGTCTCCCCTCCGAGAATTGAAGGGACGATTTGCCGGCGTGACCCTGAGCCAAATCCTGATCATTGTCCTGCTGGCGGGTCTGATGGCGGCATTCGCGAGCGATCGCTTTCGGGCCGACAATGTCGCGATTGCCGGACTGGTCATCGGCGCGGCCCTTGGCCTTGTTCCCGCGGACCGCATCTTTTCCGGTCTCGCTAATCCTGCCGTCATCACGGTGCTGGAAGTTCTTCTCATCGTGCATGCGCTGGGCAGGAGCCACGTGTTCGACAGAATCGGGAAATGGGTGAACCGCCGGCTCGGCCGACCTCTCTGGCAGGTCATGGCCCTATGCGTCGTCGTCGCATGCCTCTCCGGCGTGATGAACAACATCGCCGCCTTTTCCCTCATGCTGCCGGCATGCTTCTCCATCATGGCGAGCGGGAAGGTCCCGGCACGATGGATTTTCCTGCCGCTCTCCTACGCCACCTTGATGGGTGGCCTGCTGACGCCGATCGGTACGCCCGCCAACCTTCTTTCGGGCGAGTTCCTGCTGCAGGCGGGCGAGAAAGGCTTCGCCTTCCTCGATTTTGCACCGACCGGCCTCGCCGTAACGATCGTCGGCCTGCTCGTCATCGCGCTCTGGCTCCCCCGCACGCTCCTGAGCGAGCCCGAGGAACGCCCTGCGGAACAAGCTCCCGCATTGCTGCGGACCATGACGGAGCTGCGGCCCTCCGCTGCGGACAAGTCGCCATCGACGGTGGCTGACCTCGAGAACCTGCTCGACGGGCAGGTCCATAATATCATCCGCGACGAACGCCGCATATTCCCCCTCAGACCGGATACCCCCCTTCTCCCGGCGGACCGCCTGCTGGTCGAGGCCGAGCCGGCCGCATTGGGCAAGGCCTTGCACGCGGGACAGGTTGTCTATTCGCGGCGGGGAGGCTCCGGCGACAGACGTCGTGCAAGGGCGGTCGTCATGCCGCACAGCCTCCTCGCCGGTTCCTCCATGGCCGCACAGGATCTCGACGACACGGTCGTGGAAATTCTCCAGGTGGAAGGTGAGCCCGCCCGTTTCGAAGGGCCCTTCGAGGAACTGCCCTTCCGGGCCGGAAACATCCTCCTGCTCGAGGGCGACGAGGGCGCGATTGCGTCGTTCATCGCCTATAACGAACTTGTCGAGGTCGCCGACAATACGGGCGTCGGCGAATCGACGGCGGGAATCACGCCGCTTCTTGTGTTCGCGGCCGGCGTCGTCCTGACGGCCTGCGGCATCGCCTCGCCCGCAATAGCCCTTGGCGGGGTGGTCGCCGTCCTCTGCCTCACGGGGCACCTGGACATCAGGGCCGCGCTTCGCAACCTGAACTGGCCGATCATCGTCATCCTCGCGGCCATGCTCCCCCTCGGGGAAGCGGTCGGGACGACCGGAGCGGCGACCACGATCGCCACCGCAATGACCGACCACCTGCCGTTCTCGATGCCGCTGCTTTCGGTCTTCCTGATGCTCGCCCTGGCCATGGCCATCACCCCTTTCGTCAACAACGTCACGACCGTGGCGATCCTGGCGCCGATCGCCACCGAGCTGGCGCAGGCGGCGCAGCTTTCGCCGCAGATGCTGGTAATGGCCGTCGCGGTCGGGGCATCGTGCGATTTCCTCACGCCGTTCGGCCACCACAACAACACCCTCGCCTACGGCCTTGGACACTACCGCTTCCGGGATTTCCTGCGTCTCGGGTGGCCCGTTTCGCTGGCGGCATTCCTGACCGCGGGAATCGTTCTCGTGCTCTACTGGTAGCGCTCGGGCCACCCTAAAAAACATTCGACGGCTTCAAAATCGGCCGATCTGGTGAGATGATTGTTGCGTATGTGAGCGGAAGGACGTCGCTATCGTACCGGAGATGGTAACCTGTATAATCCGGTCGTTGCGCGCGGTTGTGCCCGAGTGAAACACTTTTCTTCTCTGCGTCGGGTTCGTTGACTTAGTCTACCTCGAAGGTAGTCTGATCCCATCCTAAGGAGGGAGCAATCATGTCCACATCCGTTCGAATATTCGGCGTTGCCGCGCTCAGCCTGCTTGCATCATTTGCTGCCGTGCCGTCCGCCATGGCGGAGACGACTATCCTCAACGTGTCCTACGATCCGACGCGCGAGCTTTACAAGGATTTCAACGCAGCCTTCGCCAAGCACTACGAGGAAGTGGCAGGCGAGACGGTGACGATCCAGCAGTCGCACGGCGGATCCGGCAAGCAGGCACGCTCGGTGATCGACGGCCTTGAAGCCGACGTGGTGACGCTGGCGCTGGAAAGCGATATCAACGCCATCGTTGAAAACAGCGGGAAGATCAATGCCGACTGGCGCACGCGCCTGCCGAACAACTCCTCCCCCTACACGTCCACGATCGTGTTCCTCGTGCGCACCGGCAATCCGAAGAACATCCAGAACTGGGGGGACCTGGTGAAGGGTGATGTTCAGATCGTCACGCCCAACCCGAAGACCTCCGGCGGCGCCAGATGGAACTACCTCGCCGCCTGGGCCTGGGCGAACGAGGAGTTCAAGGGCGACCAGGCGAAGATCAAGGAATACATCACCGAAGTCTTCCGCCGGACCCCGGTGCTTGATTCCGGCGCCCGCGGCTCCACCGTCACCTTTGCCCAGCGCCAGATCGGCGACGTCCTTCTTGCCTGGGAAAACGAGGCCTACCTGGCCGGCGAGGAATTCGGCAAGGATGCCTTCGAGATCGTCGTGCCGCCGATCTCCATTCTCGCCGAACCTCCGGTCGCGGTCGTCGACGCCAATGTCGATGCCAAGGGCACGAGGAAGGTCGCGGAAGCCTATCTCGAATACCTCTATTCCGACGAGGGGCAGAACATCGCTGCCAAGCACTTCTATCGTCCGTCCAAGCGCGAAGTCGTGCAGGCCGACCTCCTGCAGGCCTTGCCGGACATCAAGCTGGTCACCATCGACGACCCGCTTTTCGGAGGCTGGAAGAAGGCACAGCCCGAGCACTTCGGTGACGGCGGCATCTTCGACCAGATCTACAAGCCCGCGCGCTGAGGAGGCGACGACTGGATGAATTCATCTGCCACTCCCGCGGGGTGGCGATTGAAGGAGCCGAGCATCATTCCAGGTTTTGGACTGACGCTCGGCTTCTCGCTCGCTTATCTCTCGCTCATCATCCTCATTCCGGTCGCGGGCCTGATCTGGCGATCGAGTTCGCTAAGCTGGGGAGAGTTCCTTGCCATCCTTCTCGACGAACGTACGCTCGCAGCGCTCCGGGTGAGCTTCGGCACTTCTCTCATTGCCGCCACCGTCAACGCCGTCTTCGGCGTCCTGATCTGCTGGGTTCTGGTGCGGTACGAATTCCCCGGACGCCGGCTGATCGATGCGATGGTCGACCTTCCGTTCGCCTTGCCCACCGCGGTCGCCGGTATCGCGCTTGCGACGCTCTACGCGCCGCAGGGATGGATTGGCTCCTGGTTCACCCCGTTCGGCATCCGCATCGCCTATACGACGGTCGGGATCACCATCGCGCTCATCTTCATCGGCCTGCCTTTCGTGGTGCGTACCGTGCAGCCGGTGATGGAGGAGATTGATCGTGAGGTCGAGGAGGCGGCGGCCACCCTCGGGGCGAGCCGCAGGCAGACCGTGTTCAAGGTGCTGCTGCCGAGCCTCGCGCCTGCCGTCCTGACCGGCTTCGCGCTCGCCTTCGCGCGCGCCGTCGGCGAGTACGGATCCGTCGTCTTCATCGCCGGGAACATACCCTACGTCTCGGAGATCGCACCGCTCCTCATCGTCATCCGGCTCGAGGAGTTCAACTATGCGGGAGCGACGGCGATCGCCACGATCATGCTCGTCATATCCTTCTCCATGCTCCTTCTCATCAACTTGATCCAGGCGTGGAGCCGAAGGAGATATGGCCATGTCTGACCGGTCGATTACACGATCCTCCTTCCGCAGCCCGACGGACGAGACCCGTCTGACGAAGGTGCTGCTCATCGCCCTCGCCGGGGCCTTTCTGGCGATCTTCCTGTTCGTGCCCCTGATCATCGTCTTCATCGAGGCGTTCCGGGGCGGCGTGTGGGATTACTGGGAGGCCTTGTCGGAGCCGGACGCGCTTGCGGCAATCCGCCTTACCCTGACGGTGGCGGCGATTGCGGTGCCCTTCAACCTCGTCTTCGGGGTCGCGGCGGCATGGGCCATCGCCAAGTTCGAGTTCAAGGGGAAGGCCTTCCTGATCACGCTGATCGACCTTCCCTTCTCGATCTCGCCGGTGATTTCCGGCCTCGTCTACGTCCTTCTCTTCGGCAGCCAGAGCGTCCTGGGCCCCTGGCTGAAGAGCCACGGGATCGAGATCCTCTTTGCCGTACCCGGCATCGTGCTGGCAACGATCTTCGTGACATTTCCCTTCGTCGCGCGTGAACTCATCCCGCTGATGCAGGATCAGGGAACGGGTGACGAGGAGGCGGCGCTCTCGCTCGGCGCCTCCGGCTGGCAGACGTTCCGGTATGTCACGATGCCGAACATCAAGTGGGGCCTGCTCTATGGGGTCCTGCTCTGCAACGCCCGCGCCATGGGCGAGTTCGGCGCCGTCTCGGTCGTGTCGGGCCATATTCGCGGCCTCACCAACACGATGCCGCTCCATGTCGAGATCCTCTATAACGAGTATAATATGCTGGCCGCCTTTGCCGTCGCCTCGCTCCTGGCAGCGCTCGCGCTTGTCACGCTCGCACTGAAGACCATTCTGGAAATGCGGTACGGCGCGGGCAGCGTCGGCGGCCGCCGTCATTGAAAGGCCACCTCATGGATGTTTCAATCAACCATGTCCGCAAGGAATTCGCCCGCTTTCCTGCCCTGGACGACGTTTCCCTCGACATACGTTCCGGTGAACTGATCGCCCTTCTCGGGCCGTCCGGTTCCGGCAAGACCACGCTTCTGCGGCTGATCGCCGGCCTCGACGAACCGAGCAGCGGACAGATCTTCTTCGGCGGCGAGGATGCCTCCCGTCGAAGCGTCCAGGAACGAAACGTCGGATTCGTGTTCCAGCACTATGCGCTTTTCCGCCATATGACCGTTGCCGAAAACGTCGCCTTCGGCCTGAAGGTGCGCCCGGCCGCGACGCGTCCCCCTGCAAGCGAGATCCGCTCTCGCGTCAGCGAGCTCCTCGACATGGTCCACCTCTCGGGCCTTGAGAAGCGCTACCCCAACCAGCTCTCCGGTGGCCAGAGGCAGCGGGTGGCGCTCGCGCGCGCCATGGCGATCGAACCGCGGATACTGCTTCTCGACGAACCGTTCGGCGCGCTGGATGCAAAGGTGCGCCAGGAATTGCGCCGGTGGCTGAGGGAGTTTCACGACCGGACCGGCCACACCACGGTCTTCGTGACCCACGACCAGGAAGAAGCCCTGGAACTCGCCGATCGGGTCGTCGTCATGAGCCAGGGCCGCATCGAACAGGTCGGCTCGGCAGACGACGTCTACGACCGACCGGGCTCGCCCTTCGTCCACCGCTTCATCGGAGAGGCGTCGGAACTGCCGGTCAGGGTGGAGAATGGCGACATCTGGCTCGACGACCGCCCGATCGGCATCCGCGCCGAGACGGAAGGCCCCGCGACGCTCTTCTTCAGGCCCCACGATATCGAGCTTCTCGAGGGCTGCGGCGGCTGCATGAGCGGCGTGGTCGTCGGCAGCCGCAGGCTGGCGGGAGCGCGGCGCGTCGAGATCGAACTCGGCGGCGGGCGCCACCGCGTCGAGGTGGATGTCGCGCTCGACCATCCTGCGGCCCTCAAGACAGCCGTCTCGTTCAGGCCGAGGCACTGGGGGATATTCCCCCATGCGCAGCCGGCGCGTACCGATTGACGACATCGAACCGGACGACCGCGCGCCTGTGGTTCGCGGTCGTCCGGCGGGATCATGGTACAGCGTGATGACCGAACGGGACGAAGATGCGGAACCAGTTTCAGCTCCGGGGGTTATGAAGCCTTAAGGAGTTTGACATGCGCATTATCTTCGTTGTCATGCTGGCGTCAGTGCTGAGCATTCTCGCGTTCAAGTATGTCGACAGGTCGATCGGTGAATCCGAGATCATGGCATCTCCGATGGAATTGTCCGCGCAGAACTGACCACCAGACTGTACTTGCCGCCGCTTTCCCTTTTGACCCAGGTCACGGCCCGTGATCACACCCCGTGATCCCCACAAAAAAATGCTCCGCACCGCGGAGCATTTTCCTTTAGGCCGTGACCGTTCAGTAGACCGGTTTTCCGCCTTCTTCTTCCTCGAAGGTCACTGCGACATCGCCGTTGGCGCTCAGCCTGACGGTATCGCCTTCGATATCGGCAACCAGTTCCAGCGAAATGTAGTGGTGATGGCCCTCATGCCTCCCCTCCCCGCTGCTGGCCTTGGTGAGCTTGATTCGATCGCCCTCTACCCGATCGACAACGCCGACGGGGACGCCGTCGGCACCGATGACCTTTGCGTGCTCCTTGATAAGTCCTGCATCAACCATTTGAAGCTCCCGTTTGCTTTCGCCTAACGTGAGACAACAGAAATCGAGGCAAGGGCGTTCCCGTTACTCGGAAATTTCGTATGAACTCTCGCCCCGTCCGAACCCAGGTTAACAAAGTTTAAGTTGGTTTGGGCAAACGGACATGTCATCGCACCAGGGGTTGACCGCAGTTGACCTCGCGCAGGGACTTACGCCCCGCGGGGGGCATAGTAGATGCAAGCTGGCAAAGAGGTATCACGTTGAAGGCTGAGAGCGACATCGGAGTGAACAAGGCGAACGCCGTTCCGGATCTAGCCGCGATACTCAACAATCAGGGTCGCAAACCTCGCGGCCGTGGGGTGTGGTGGGCGGCAATCCTGGTTTTGGTCGTCGCAACCGGCGTCGGCGTCTATGCCTACCTGCAAGGCGGCCGACAGCTCTACAACTACACGACCCAGGCGGCGCAAAAGGGCGATCTCGAGGTCATCGTGACCGCGACCGGCTCCGTGCAGCCGACCGACCAGGTGGATATCTCCAGCGAATTGTCGGGCACCGTCCGGGACGTCAACGTGACGTACAACTCGCCCGTGAAGGCTGGAGAAGTGCTGGCGGAACTCGACACCAGCAAGCTGCAGGCCGACGTCGAAAGTGCCCGCGCCCAGCTTGCCGCGGCGCAGGCCAATGTCCTGAAGGCTGAAGCCGATGTATCCTCCGCACAGACGAGCTTCGACCGGCTGAGCACGCTCGCCGGCCGCAGCATTTCCAGCCAGCAGGACGTGGATTCGGCGCGCTTCACCCTGGAGGCCGCCATCGCCACCAAGGAGGTCAACGAGGCGTCCGTCCAGTCCGCCGAAGCCAGCCTGCGCCTCGCCGAAGTCAACCTCGGCAAGGCAAGGATAGTGTCTCCGATCGATGGCGTCATCCTGAACCGCGACGTGGAGCCCGGACAGACGGTCGCCTCTTCCTTGAACGCTCCGGTCCTGTTCACCGTCGCCGGCGACCTGCGCAAGATGGAACTGCAGGTGGCGGTAGACGAAGCCGATGTCGGTCAGGTCCGCCAGGGCCAGGAGGCGACCTTTACGGTCGACGCCTATCCGGACCGCAGCTTCCCGGCGACCATCCAGACGGTCCGCTTTGCGCCCGAAACCGTCTCCAACGTCGTCACCTACAAGGCGATCCTGACAGTGGAGAACAACGACCTTCTGCTGCGGCCCGGCATGACCGCTACCGCCGACATCGTGGTGGAATCCGTCGAGGATGCATTGCTGGTGCCGAATGCCGCCCTCCGGTTTTCTCCGCCCGCCGCGGAAAGGTCCGGCGGCAACATCCTTTCGCGTCTCTTCCGTCCGCCCCGCATGGGCGGCAGAGGCAGCCGCCAGACGGCGTCCGACACGGCGACCCGCAGCGTCTGGGTTCTGCGCGCCGGCGAGCCCCAGCAGGTGAGCGTGGAGACCGGTCCGTCGGACGGCCAGTTCACGGTGGTTCGTTCGGGCGATCTCCAGGATGGCGACCTCGTGATCACCGACGCGACGGCGCGCAACGGCTGACATCCCCATGACCCAGGCGCCATTGATCCAGTTCAGCCAGGTTTCGAAGTTCTACGGCGAGGGCGAGGCGACCATTCGCGCGCTCGACAACGTCGACCTGTCGATCTCGGTCGGGGAGTTCGTCGCGATCATGGGCCCGTCCGGCTCGGGTAAATCCACCTGCATGAACATTATCGGCGGGTTGGATGTCCCCTCTTCCGGAGAATACCTCTTCCAGGGCATGTCCACGAGAGACTTCTCGCGCACCCAGTTGACGCTCCTGCGCCGGCACATGCTCGGCTTTGTCTTCCAGGGCTTCAACCTCCTGGCACGCACCTCGGCCATCGAAAACGTCGAACTCCCCCTCGTCTACCGCGGCATGCCGGCCAGCGAGAGACGCGATCGCGCCGCGGCGGCGCTGGCGCAGGTCGGGCTGAAGGGGCGCGAGGGCCACACGACGCAGGAACTTTCCGGCGGCCAGCAGCAGCGCGTCGCCATCGCCCGTGCCATCGTTACCGATCCAGCCGTGCTGCTGGCCGACGAGCCGACCGGCAACCTCGATACCAAGACAAGCCAGGAAATCATGGATCTCATATCCGGGCTCAACCGGGACCGCGGCATCACCGTGATCATGGTCACCCACGAAGAGGACATCGCGGCCTACGGCAAACGCCTCCTCCGCTTCGTCGACGGCCGGCTTGCCAGCGACCACGCACAGGTCAACGAGGTCGGCCATGTTCTTTGAGACGGCAAAACTCGCCTGGCGCGCCATCAGCCGCAACCTGCTGCGCTCCTTCCTGACCATCCTCGGCATCGTGATCGGCGTGGCGGCGGTGATCGCCATGGTCACCGTCGGCAACGGCACGACCGCCCAGGTTCAGGCCGAACTCGCCCGCCTCGGCACCAATACGCTCTTCGTTCGCCCCGGCCAGTGGGGACCCGGTCGCGCGAGCACCGAGGCGAAGCGGTTCGAGGACCGGGACATCGCGGCGATCAGCAGCCAGATCTCCGGCCTGCGCGCCGTCGCGCCGGTGAACCGCGGCAGCGCAACGGTCATTTCCGGCGGCCAGAACCGGTCCTCCTCCGTCATCGGCACCACCAACGACTATCTCGTGGCACAGGACTGGGACCTCGCATCCGGCCGTAGCTTCCTGCCCGCCGAGGAACGCGGCCAGCCGGCCTGCATCATCGGCGAGACGGTGAGGCGCGAACTGTTCGGGTCGGCGGATCCCGTCGGCCAGACCATCCGTGTCAGCAACATCGCCTGCCCGGTGATCGGCCTCCTGGAGGCCAAGGGCCAGTCGGGAATGGGCGATGACCAGGACGATACCGTCATCATGCCCCTGAAACTGCATCAGCGGCGGATCGGCGGTGTCACGACGATTTCCAGCATCATCCTTTCGGCGCAGGACGGAGTGTCGACCGCCAAGGTCCAGTCGGACGTCGAAAACCTGCTGCGCGAGCGGCGGCGCATCGGCATCGGGCGCGACGATGATTTCGCCGTCGCCGACATGTCCCAGATGGCCGCTGCCATGACGGGAACGACGACGCTCCTCACCAGCCTGTTGGGAGCCGTCGCCGCCGTCAGCCTTCTCGTCGGCGGAATCGGCATCATGAACATCATGCTGGTATCGGTGACGGAACGCACGCGCGAGATCGGCATAAGGCTTGCCATCGGCGCCCTGGAGAGACAGGTGCTGACGCAGTTTCTCGTCGAGGCCGTCATGCTTTCGGTCTTCGGCGGCGTCGCCGGCATCATCACCGGCCTTGCGCTCGCCTATGGCGTCGTCGGGATATTGAACGTCCCCTTCGTGACGAGCCCGACGATCATCTTCATCGCCTTTGCCTTCTCCGCGGTAATCGGCGTGGTCTTCGGTTACTTTCCGGCTCGCCGCGCAGCGCAGATGAACCCGATCGACGCGCTCCGCCACGAGTAGGAAGAATCAAAAAAGGGGCGTCTCCGCCCCTTTTCGCTATGTCCCCGGTCCGCGGATGGCATTGAGTTCAGCCGGCGTGCGATTGCGCCTGGCGCTCCTTGGCCAGTTCGGCGAGGTCGGCCGGCTTCAACTCCACCGACTCGCCGCAGCCGCAGGCCGAGGTCTGGTTGGGGTTCACGAAGGTGAACCCGGAGCGCATCCTTGTCGCCTCGAAATCCATCTGCGTGCCGAGCAGGTAGAGAACCGCCGAAGGCTCCACCCATACCCGTGCGCCCGCATGCTCGATCAGGTCGTCCTTGGAATTCGGCTCGGTTACCAGATCGACCGTATATTCCATTCCGGCGCAGCCGCCCTTCTTGATCCCGACGCGGACGCCCTTGGCATCCGGGCCGGATTTATCGACGATCGCCTTGACGCGCTCGGCCGCCGCATCCGTCATGGTCATTACCGCGAAGCCCATGGGCTCATGCTCCTTCTACAGCCGGCTTGAAGGACCGGTGTGCTGGATCGAATGTAGGTCCGGCGAGTAAACGGATCAATACCAGCCGACGGCGACCTGCGCCTCTTCGGACATCCGCTCCGGCGTCCACGGCGGATCGAAAGTCATCTCGACCTCGACGCCCGAGACGCCCTCCACGGCCCCGACCGCGTTCTCGACCCATCCGGGCATCTCGCCCGCGACCGGGCAGCCCGGCGCCGTCAGGGTCATGACGATCTTGACCATGCGGTCATCCTCGATGTCGATCTTGTAGATCAGCCCGAGTTCGAAGATGTCGGCCGGGATTTCCGGGTCGTAGACAGTCTTCAGCGCGGCGATGATATCGTCCGAAAGCCGGGCCAGCTCCTCCTGCGGGATCGCCGACTGGACGATCCCCTCACGGGCGTCCCACTTCAGTTCGCTGTCTTCGACGGCCATGGCAATGTCCTCAGGCAAAGAATGTGCGGGCGTAGTCGAGCGCGTCTGCCAGCGCATCGACCTCGGCACGGGTGTTGTACATGCCGAACGATGCACGGCATGTGGAGGTGACGCCGAAGCGCTTCAAGAGCGGCATGGCGCAATGGGTACCGGCACGGACGGCGACACCGCGCCGGTCGATCACCATCGAGACGTCATGGGCATGGATACCGGCGAGTTCGAAGGAGAAGATCGCTCCCTTGCCGGGCGCATTGCCGATGATCCTGAGCGAATTGATCGCCCGCAGGCGCTCTGCGGCATAGGCCGCGAGATCGGCCTCATGGGCGGCGATCGCCTCGCGACCGACCTGGTCCATGTAGTCCAGCGCATAACCGAGCCCGATCGCCTGGACGATCGGCGGCGTGCCCGCCTCGAAGCGGTGCGGCGGATCGTTGTAGGTAACCTCGTCCTCGCTGACGTCGACGATCATCTCGCCGCCGCCCTGGAAGGGACGCATTTCCTTCAGCCGGTCCATCTTCCCATAGAGTACGCCGATCCCGGAAGGACCGTAAAGCTTGTGGCCGGTCATGACGTACCAGTCGCAGTCGATGTCCTGCACGTCCACCGGCATGTGCACGGCGCCCTGGCTGCCATCGACGAGCACGGGGATGCCCCGCTCGTGGGCGATCCTGCAGATCTCCTTGACCGGAACGACCGTGCCGAGTGCATTCGACATGTGGGTGACGGCGACGAGCTTGGTCTTCTCCGTCAGGCACTTCTCGAAGTCCTCGACGTGGAAGGCGCCGTCGTCGTCGACAGGGACCCATACGAGCTTCGCCCCCTGCCGTTCCCGGATGAAATGCCAAGGGACGATGTTGGAGTGATGCTCCATGATGGTGAGGACGATCTCGTCGCCCTCGCCGATATTCGGCATGCCCCAGCCGTAGGCGACGGTGTTGATCGCCTCGGTGGAGGATTTCGTGAAGACGATCTCGTCCACCGACGACGCATTCAGGAAGCGCCGTACCTTCTCGCGAGCGCCTTCATAGGCATCCGTGGCCGCATTGGAGAGGAAATGCAGACCCCGGTGGACATTGGCATATTCGTTCGAATACGCGTTCGCGACAGCGTCGATGACCACCTGGGGCTTCTGCGCCGATGCCCCGTTGTCCAGATACACCAGCGGCTTGCCATAGACCTCGCGCGCCAGGATCGGGAAATCCCGGCGGATCGCTTCGACGTCGTAGGCAGTCGCGGGTGTGATCTGGTCCATGTCAGGCATGCTTCTCCAGCCAGTTCGAGATGACGGCCTCAAGGGCCTCCACCAGGTTCTCCTCGTCGAGTTCCTCGATCACCTCGGCCACGAAGGCGTTGACGAGCATGGCGCGCGCCGTCTTCTCCGGAATGCCGCGGGAGCGAAGATAATAGAGGTGGTTCTTGTCGATGTCCGCGACCGTCGCGCCGTGTCCGCAGATCACGTCGTCCGCGAAGATCTCGAGCTCCGGCTTGACGGAGAATTCGCCGTCATCGGTGAGCAGGAGCGTGTTGCAGGCCATCTTGGCGTCGGTCTTCTGAGCATCCGGAGCGACCCGGATCATGCCCTGGAAGACGCCGCGTGCGCGGTCGAACACGACGTTGCGGATCGTCTCGGTCGACGTCGTGTGGGGAACGTTGTGGCCGAGCACCAGGGTGACGTCGGTATGGGTCTCCTGGCCGAGAAGGTTGACGCCGCGAAGCGTCAGTTCGCTGCCCTCGCCCTCGACATCGATCCTCAGTTCCTGCCGCACGAGCTTGCCGCCGGCATTGACGAGGAAGAGTTTCAGCTTGGCTTCGGCCCCGAACCGCACCCGGATCTGCGCCAGATGCGTATCCTCCGCACCCTGCTCCTGCAGGATGATCCAGACTGCATCTGCGCCGTCCTCCAGCGTGATCTCGCTGATCGTCGAGACGAAGGCCGCATCGCCGGTCACCGAGCGGTGACGCTCGATGATCGTGGCCTTGGCGCCTGCGCCGAAGGTCACCGGAAAGCGGGTATGAACCTGCCCTCCGCCATGGATCGCCTGGAGTTCGATCGGCGCCTCGATTTCTGCGCCGGCCGGCACGGAGATCGCGTAACCGTCGCGAACCAGGCTGCCGTTGATCCTGCCGATCGCATCGTCGCGGTCGAGAGCGACAAGCGCCGCGGCCGCGGTACCGTCGAGCAGGGCGTCGGCAAATCGGGACACCTCGGCACCCTCGACAGATGCGGACGCATCGCACTCGCCCTGCAGGACCGGCAGCACGCGTGCGCCTTCCACCAGCGGCGCCAGCGTCTGAAGCGGCGGCGCTGCCGGCAGCGGCGCCGGTATCGCGCGAAGCAGCGTACGCAGGTCCGTATAGTGCCAGGACTCGACGCGACGCGTCGGCAGGCCCGAGGTCTTCAGGTCATCGAGCAGCCGGTCGCGCGAGCCGGCAACGGTTCCGTTGCCCGGCAGATCGCCGACCTGTTCCGTATAGGCTTCGATCAGGGCCGTTTCCGCCGCCGTGAGGCGGGTGGTCGTCTGAATGTTCATGTTCACATCCTTCCCGAAATCAGGCCGCTTCCCCGATGATGTCGGCATAGCCATTGGCTTCGAGTTCGAGGGCAAGATCCTTGGTGCCGGTGCGAACCACCTGGCCCTTGTAGAGAACGTGCACGGTGTCCGGCACGATGTATTCCAGGAGGCGCTGGTAATGGGTGATGACGATCACGGCACGATCGGGCGACTTCAGCGCATTGACGCCATCGGCGACGATCTTCAGCGCGTCGATGTCGAGACCGGAGTCGGTTTCATCGAGAATGCAGAGCTGCGGCTCGAGAAGGGCCATCTGCAGGATCTCGGCGCGCTTCTTCTCGCCGCCGGAGAAACCGACGTTGAGCGGACGGCGGAGCATGGCGGGGTCGATCTTGAGCTTCGCGGCGGCTTCCTTCACCCGACGCATGAATTCGGGGGTCGTCAGCTCTTCCTCGCCGCGTGCCTTGCGCTGCTCGTTCATCGCCACCTTGAGGAACTGCATGGTTGCGACACCCGGGATTTCGACCGGGTACTGGAAGGCCAGGAATATCCCCTTGGAGGCGCGCTCTGCGGGATCCAACTCAAGGATGCTCTCGCCGTTGTAGAGGATGTCGCCCTCGGTGACTTCATAGTCCTCACGGCCCGACAAGATGTAGGACAGGGTCGACTTGCCGGAGCCGTTCGGCCCCATGATGGCGGCGACTTCGCCGGGCTTCACGGTCAGGTTCAGGCCGCGGATGATTTCGGTGCCGTCTTCGGCAATGCGGGCGTGCAGGTTCTTGATCTCAAGCATCTTGTATCCTCTCGGACGTATGTCGTTTGCGTGCTGTCGCACGGTCGTGATGAGTTGGTGGCCTTAGCCGACGGAGCCTTCGAGGCTGATGCCGATCAGCTTCTGCGCCTCGACCGCGAATTCCATCGGCAGTTCCTGGATGACGTCCTTGACGAAGCCGTTGACGATGAGCGCGATGGCCTCCTCTTCGGGAATTCCGCGCTGCATGACGTAGAACTTCTGGTCCTCGGAAATCTTCGAGGTCGTTGCCTCGTGCTCGACCTTCCCCGAGGCGTTCTTGACCTCGATGTAGGGAACGGTGTGAGCACCGCACTTGTCGCCGATCAGAAGCGAATCGCAATTGGTGAAGTTACGGGCGTTTTCCGCGCGACGGTGGATGGAGACCTGTCCACGGTAGGTGTTCTGCGACTTGCCGGCCGAAATGCCCTTCGAGATGATGCGGCTCGATGTGTTCTTGCCGAGATGGATCATCTTGGTACCAGAATCGATCTGCTGGTGGCCGTTGGAGACAGCGATCGAGTAGAACTCGCCCTGGCTCTCGTCGCCGCGCAGGATGCAGCTCGGATACTTCCAGGTGATCGCGGATCCGGTCTCGACCTGGGTCCAGGAAATCTTCGAGCGGGCACCGCGGCAATCGCCGCGCTTGGTGACGAAGTTGTAGATCCCGCCCTTGCCCTGGGCGTCGCCCGGGAACCAGTTCTGGACCGTCGAATATTTGATTTCGGCGTCATCGAGAGCCACGAGTTCGACGACCGCCGCATGCAACTGGTTCTCGTCGCGCTGAGGTGCCGTGCATCCTTCGAGATAGGAAACGTAGGCGCCTTCCTCGGCGATGATCAGCGTGCGCTCGAACTGCCCGGTGTTCTTCTCGTTGATGCGGAAGTAGGTCGACAGTTCCATCGGGCAGCGGACGCCCTTCGGTACGAAGACGAAGGACCCGTCGGTGAAGACGGCCGCGTTCAGCGTCGCATAGTAGTTGTCGGTGGTCGGAACGACCGAGCCGAGATACTTCTTGATGAGGTCCGGATGCTCGCGGATCGCTTCCGAGATCGACATGAAGATCACACCGGCCTTGGCGAGTTCCTTCTTGAAGGTGGTGACGACCGAGACGGAATCGAAGACCGCGTCGACGGCGACCTTGGACGTCTTCACGCCCGCCAGGATTTCCTGCTCGCGGAGCGGAATGCCGAGCTTCTCGTAGGTGCGCAGCAGCTCGGGATCGACTTCCTCGAGAGAGGTCGGACCCGTCAGGTTCTTCGGCGCCGCATAGTAGTAGATGTCGTTGAAGTCGATCTTCGGATAATCGACCCGCGCCCAGGTGGGCTCTTCCATGGTCAGCCAGCGCCGATAGGCATCGAGCCGCCATTCCAGCATCCATTCCGGCTCCTGTTTCTTGTCCGAAATGAAGCGGATGATGTCTTCAGAAAGGCCCTTTGGGGCCTTGTCCACTTCGATGACGGTCTCGAAGCCGTATTTGTACTGATCGATATCGATCCCACGGACCTGATCGATTGTCTCCTGGACGGCAGGCATGCGCGTTCTCCAACTCTCGCCGGCATTCGCCGGCACCTCTTTGTTCGGACGGAATTTCCGCCCTCATGTAATGGCCAAAAGGCCTGTTTCCCACCTCTGGGCAAGCGAAAAGTTAGCTTTCCGCATGTTTCGATATCGCCTAGGCGACTTCTCCGGCCGGACGTCGTCGCCTGGCGATCTTCTCGAAGGCCGCGAGTGTCGCCTCGACGTCGGCGCCACTCGTCCCGGGTCCCATCGATATCCGAAGACCGCCGAGTTCCGGGTCGAAGCCCATGGCCGAAAGCACATGGCTCTGGCCGACGCGTCCCGACGAGCAGGCCGAGCCGGCGGAGATGGCGATCCCCTCGAGATCGAACGCGATCTGTCCCGTCTCCGATTTCAGGCCCGGCAAGCTGAAGAAGCATGTGTTTGGGATCCGCTCGACACCCTCGCCATGGACGATGACGTCGGGTGCTGCGCGGCGCATTCCCTCTTCCAGCCTGTTCCGCAGCGTCGTCATGGCCGTAAGGCGTTCTGCGATGTCGGCACCCGCCGCTTCAGCCGCTGCGCCGAAGCCTATGATGCCGTGAAGATTTTCTGTCCCCGACCGGTGACCCTTTTCCTGGCCGCCGCCCCGCATCAGCGGCGCCGGCATGAGTGATTCACCTCTCGACACGAGAGCGCCCACACCCTTCGGCCCGGAAAGCTTGTGCGACGACAAAAGCAGGAAATCCGCGCCGAGCGCCTCCAGATCGACCGGCATCCTGCCGACCGCCTGCACGGCATCGACGATGATCAGGCCTCCATGGCGATGGACGAGTTCCGCAGCTTCCGCGACCGGCTGGATGACGCCGGTCTCGTTGTTCGCGAGCATGAGGGCGACCATCGGCAGCCCCGACGTCTTGTCGTGATCCTCAAGTGCTGCCGCAAGCGCATCCATGTCGACGATGCCGGACGAGGTGACCCTCACCTCCGTCACGGCGTCCGCCGGAAACCGGCCGCCCTCGCGAACCGCCGGATGTTCCACCGCCGAGACATAGAGGCGCCCGATCTTCAGGACCGACCGCCCCATACGAAACTCGGGGGTCAGGACGTGGTTGGCCGCCTCCGTCGCGCCGCTCGTGAAGATCACGTGCGCCGGGTCCGCATTCACCAGCGCCGCCACCTGCCGCCGCGCCTTTTCCAGTGCGGCACGTGCTGCGCGTCCCTCGGAATGAACGGAAGAGGCATTTCCCGGCAGCTGCAGGGCGCCGAGCATGGCCAGCCGTGCCGGTTCACCGAGCGGTGCCGTCGCGTTCCAGTCCATGTAGACACGTGCAGGAGCCATTGCCGGTTTCGTTTCCCTTCCTAGATGCTCAACCGAGCCGGATGCGGCCTCGTGAACAACCGTATTTTCCTTGAAATCTCGGACACGCTTGCCTTATGAGACGTCGATCGGGCCCACGGGCCTCAACTTTCGAATAGTTCTAAACTGAGTTCTAGAAAAGCTGACATGCTTCGTCAAGTCTGGACTTGGCGCTCGGCACCAGAACTGAACATGTGACCGGAGTACTCATGCCCGAAGTCATCTTCAACGGCCCCGCTGGCCGCCTGGAAGGCCGCTATCAGCCCTCGAAGGAAAAGAGCGCGCCGATAGCGATCATCCTGCATCCGCACCCCCAGTTCGGCGGCACGATGAACAACCAGATCGTCTACCAACTCTTCTACATGTTCCAGAAGCGCGGCTTCACGACGCTCCGGTTCAACTTCCGCGGCATCGGGCGCAGCCAGGGCGAGTTCGACCATGGCGCCGGCGAACTTTCCGACGCGGCCTCCGCCCTCGACTGGGTCCAGAGCCTTCACCCCGATTCGAAGAGCTGCTGGGTCGCCGGCTACTCCTTCGGCGCCTGGATCGGCATGCAGCTGCTGATGCGCCGGCCGGAGATCGAAGGCTTCATGTCGATCGCGCCGCAGCCGAACACCTACGACTTCTCCTTCCTGGCGCCCTGTCCCTCGTCCGGCCTGATCATCCATGGCGATGCCGACAAGGTGGCGCCGGAAAAGGACGTGCTCGGCTTGGTCGATAAGCTGAAGACCCAGAAGGGCATCCTGATCACCCACAAGACCGTCGAAGGGGCTAACCACTTCTTCAACGGCCAGGTCGACAAGCTCCTGGCGGAATGCGAGGACTACCTCGATCGCCGCCTCGACGGCGAACTCGTCCCCGAGCCGACTGCAAAGCGCATCCGTTAATCAGAAAACACCGATTTCAAGCCAAGCGGCCGCCTCCGGGCGGCCGCTTGCGTTTCGACAACAGGAAACTAGCCGGAAGGTCAGGCGGCCAGGCTGTCTGCCTGCCGGACGCGATCGCGGCCGCCCCGCTTGGCATCGTAGAGAGCGGAATCGGCACGGCGCAGCGCGGCGGAAAGGTCGCCGTTCGACGGAATGGCCGCCACACCGAAGCTTGCGGTTACGACGCCCTGCAGGCCGGGGATCGTCATCCTGCAGGCGCCGGCGCGAAGCGTTTCTGCCACGGAGGCGGCAGTCGCCTGCGACGTCCCGGGAAGCAGAACGGCGAATTCCTCTCCGCCGATCCGCCCGACGATCGCATCGGGTCCGGCTTGTGCCGAAACCATCGTCGCGAAGGAATGGATCACCATATCGCCGGCGTGGTGACCATAGGTGTCGTTGATCGACTTGAAATGGTCGAGGTCGCACAGGATGAGCGCATGCTGACTTTGGCCGGATCTCCTGATCGCATTCTGCGCGGCCTTCTCGAACCCCCTGCGATTGCTGAGGCCGGACAGGCTGTCGTGCTCGGCATGGCGCCGCTCCACCGCCATGATGTCCAGTGTCAGGACGGCAAGGAGCATCAGGCCGACGGCAACGATAAGCACCGCCGTGATGCTCTGCGACACCGCGGCATAGGACGTGGAAATGTAGTCGCTTGCCGTCGCGCCCGGTCCGAGAATGCTGGAAAGCGTCGCCTTGAGCAGGAAATGCAGGCCGCTGATCGCCAGGACGATGCCAAGCGCCCTGTCCATCGTGGTCCGGCGTTCAGACAACAGGACGTTGATTGCGGCGGCAAAGGTTATCAGCGCATAGGGTGTCTGATAGGCGAACCCGTACACCCACCATGACCTCGGAATGTCCTTGACCACGAGGAAGGCCGCCATGCCCGCCGCGAATGTCGCGACGTCCGCCCATACCGAAAAGGGCCTGTCGTAGAGGATTGCCACTCCTCGGTTCAACAGGACCAGGCCCGCCAGAACCGTTCCGTAGACGGCTATTGCCCACAGGCCGGGATAGGCGGAATAGGCGACCCCGAGTTCCGCGGGCATGGTAAGGGATGCGATGAAAAGGCCTGCCGAAAACAGAAGCGCGACCGCCCGCCAGCGACTGTAAATGGAAACAACTGCAAATACGGCGCTGAAGCAAACGCCGATGCAAAAATTCACCCATAAAAACAGTGGGGCAGCAGACATGGACAACCAGCTGGCGGAATGGACGGTACCTATCGAACCGCTTTTTCGCGGCAAGTAAAGACAAAAAGATTAACATCCCCTGCCTGATGGAGAGGCAAGAATTCCGCCTGTCACGGGCTCTCGGACCCCGGTCGTTCCGGGAAATGTGAGCGGCAGGCCCTTCAAGCTCCTGACGGCGAGATAGGCCCAGGCTTCCGCCTCCATGGCGTCTCCGTCGAGGCCCGCATCCTCGGCAGTGACGACACGCGCGCCGCCCGTCTCCGCAAGTGAGGCGAGATCCGCCATGACCACCCGGTTGAGCCGGCCTCCTCCGCAGACGACATAAAGCGCCGGCAGTTCCGGGAGGTGACCGGCGGACCGGATGACGGATGCCGCCGCCACGTGGGCCAGCGTCCTCGCGCCGTCGGCGAGTTCCGCCTCGTGGCTGGCGGGCGGAAGGAAATCGTTGCGGTCCAACGAGCGGCGCTGCTTTTCCGTGAAGAATGGATGCGCAAGGTATTTCTCCGCCAGCCCACGATCGATCCGGCCCTCCGACGCAATCAGCCCTCCCTGGTCGTAGGGGATGCCGGCATTGGCTTCGACCCACTGGTCGATCAGGGTATTTCCCGGCCCGCTGTCGAAGGCCGTGATCCTGCCACCGCTGTCGATGAAGGTGATGTTGGAGATGCCGCCGATGTTGACGAAGCAGACGGGGCGCTCGGGCAGCGCAAGCCCCTCGGCAAGGGCAGCATGATAGGCCGGCACTAGCGGAGCCCCCTGCCCGCCGTGAACCATGTCGTTGGCGCGCATGTCGAAGACGACCGGTATTCCGGTCAGGTCCGCCAGGCGCTGGCCGTTCCCCAACTGGATCGTCAGTGCCTGTTCCGGCCGATGCAGCACCGTCTGGCCGTGGAAACCGATAACGTCGATATCGGCGGCCGATAACCGGTTCTTTTCCAGGAATTTCATGACCGCGTCGGCATGCCGCTCCGTCAGTTGCTCCTCGACCTCCCGGAGGCAGCCGGGGCGATCACTGCGCAAGCCGACCTGCCTGGCGTCATGCAGCGCCTGCTTCAGTTGTCGGCGGAACACGTCCTCGTAGGGAATGCCGAGAAAGGCCCCGCGCTCGACGCGGCCTTCTCCATCCGTGCGCAGGAGGGCAATGTCGATACCGTCCATCGACGTCCCGCTCATCAGGCCGATTGCCGTTTTCATTCCGTCCATTCATGGCACCCAGAATCAATTTTGAAGTGATTATGCTCAAAAACAGTGATAGAGGCCCGCCCGTATCCGGAATTCCTTCAGAGATCCCTCATGTCCAGCTTCAAGTCCGATTTTCTCCGCACCATGCACGAGCGTGGCTTCATTCATCAGATGTCCGATGAGAGCGGCCTCGACGACCTGCTCGCGAAGGAGAGCGTGACTGCCTATATCGGCTTCGACCCGACGGCGCCCAGCCTGCATGCGGGCGGGCTCATCCAGATCATGATGCTGCACTGGTTCCAGGCGACCGGCCACCAGCCGATCTCGTTGATGGGCGGCGGCACCGGCATGGTCGGCGATCCTTCCTTCAAGGAGGAAGCCCGCCAGTTGATGACGGTCGATACGATCGAGGAGAACATCGCCTCGATCAAGCGCGTGTTCGCCAATTATCTCGACTACGACAAGGGTCCGGAAGGCTCCAAGGGCGGCGCGCTCATGGTGAACAATGCCGAGTGGCTCCGGGAACTGAACTATCTTGAGTTCCTGCGCGACGTCGGGCGCCACTTCTCCGTCAACCGCATGCTGTCCTTTGACAGCGTCAAGACCCGCCTCGACCGCGAGCAGTCCCTCTCCTTCCTGGAATTCAACTACATGATCCTCCAGGCCTACGACTACGTGGAACTGAACAAGCGCTACGGATGCCGCCTGCAGATGGGTGGCTCCGACCAGTGGGGCAATATCATCAACGGCATCGATCTAGGTCACCGCATGGGGACGCCGCAGCTCTACGCCCTGACATCGCCTCTGCTGACCACGTCGTCGGGCGCCAAGATGGGCAAGTCCGTCAACGGCGCGATCTGGCTCAACCCGGACATGCTCTCCGCCTACGATTTCTGGCAGTACTGGCGCAATACGGAAGACGCCGACGTTGCGCGCTTCCTCAAGCTCTACACGACGCTGCCGATGGACGAGATCTCGAGGCTCTCGGCGCTCGGCGGGTCCGAGATCAACGAGGTGAAGAAGATCCTCGCCACGGAGATCACCGCCATGCTGCATGGCCGGGACGCGGCCGAGCAGGCGGCGGAGACGGCCCGCAAGACCTTCGAGGAAGGCGCGCTGGCGGAAAACCTCCCGACGGTCGAGATACCCGAAGCCGAGATCGAAGCCGGCATCGGCCTCCTGGCGCTGATGGTGAGGGCCGGCCTTGCCGCCTCGAACGGCGAAGCCCGCCGGCATGTGCAGGGAGGCGCGGTGAAGATCAACGACCGTCCGGTCTCCGACGAACGCGCGCTGATCGGCAGCGGCGAGGTCACGGAAGCGGGTGTGATCAAGCTCTCGCTCGGCAAGAAGAAGCACATCCTCGTCCGCCCGGCCTGAGCCCGGCAGACTGCTCGCCAGAAATCGGGCCCGGCCTTCGCGCCGGGCCTTTTCTGTCCTACTGGAACTCGAAGATCTGCCGGAAGATGCCCGGCGCGATGATGGACAGCGGATTGACGGTCAGTCGCGGATTGGCGAACGGCCCCTCCAGCTTGAAGGTGATCCCGATCAGGCCCCGGTCGCGCCCGTTGCCCAGGATCGCGCCGATGATCGGCAGCTCCCCGAAAATCCGGTTCAGGCCATAGGCCGGCATGAAGGTGCCGGTGAGATCGGCATTGCCCGCGGCGTCGCGCACGACGCCCTGGAACGTCGCGCCGATCTGCTCTCCCCGAACGATGCCGTTCTCCACCGACAGCACGTTGCCGCGATAGACGATCCGGGCAAATCCCCGCTGGAACTTGGCGGAACTGACGTCGATGTCGCGACGTACCGCCGCGTTGAGGCTGCGTCCGTTCTCGCCAACGGGGGTCGATACGAGGGACTGCAGCCGGGCTTCGTTGAGAAGCGAAAAGTTGCGAATGTCGATGGAGCCGCTCCAAGCGCGACCTTGCTGCGCTCTGAGGGTGACGTTGAGCAGACCTCCCTTCATCCTGTTGTAGAGGTCCGCGAACCGCGCGACAGCACCCGCGTCACCGCTGGTGAGCACGATCGTATTGCCCTGCTGCATGCGGCTCACGACCGCCTGGCCGCTGCGCGTGACGGCAGAGAGGTCGGCCGCCGAAATCGTCCCGTCGGCTGCGGAAAACAGCATCGACACGTTTCGGAGCTTCTCGTCGTTGAAGCCGATCGCCTCATCGAGCTTCAGTTCCACCGTCGCGTTCATGTCTTCGTCGTGCGACATTGCCGGCGATCGCAGCTGCTGCAGAACCGGCCGCATATCCGCCGACGACCCCGTCACCGTCACGTGCAGGCCGCCGCGTTGCCGCTTCACGCTCACCGCGAAGTCGTCGCTCGGCGACAGCTTCATCCGTGAGAACTGCGCCGTCTGAAGGGCGCCGTCCTGCAACGTCAGGCTTCCCTGGGCGCCGAACCCCTCGCCGTCTAGTTCGAAGTTCTCGACACGATCCGTTTCGCCGTCGCGAGCCACCTCGAACGTCGCCCGCGCGGCAATGCCGCTTCCCTTGCTCCAGCCGATCCCCGGAACGGAAAGGGTCGCGTTGGTGAGGTCGAGGTCAAGGCTCTGCCGGTCATCCGCGAGCTGGCGGACTTCCACCTTCACCGTTCCGTCGACGAGGTCATCGAGGCCCGGGGCCAGCACGTCCCGCTGACCGTTGCCGAGCGTCGCCTTGATGGTCCTTTCCCGCGTCACCAGCGAATCCGTGCCGACCGGTTCCACCAGAGCGATTTCGGCCGGAACCTCGTCGATCGCAGCCTTCGCCTCAAGGCGTGCCGCCTGCGGATCGATCCTCAGGAGACCGGTGATATCGCTGATCGAACGGCCGGCGACGTCCTGCATCAGGTCGACCTCGTCGAGACTGATTTCGGCATTCCAGGTCGGCGGCGGCGGCTCCTGCTGGGTGATCAGCCCGAAACGGGCCGTCACGTTCGCGGTCGCCGTCCCGGAAAAGTCCTGCGGCGTAAATTCGGTGTGCTTCAGCGCATTCAGGGGCTGGAAGCTCGCGAGTTCGGCAATGGCGTCGGCGGCGCCGGACACCTGCAGCGAAAGGTCACCCATCAGCGGCCTGGAATAGGTCGAGGGCAGCACGAAGCGGGACTGCCCGATGGCGACGGACCTGCCCGATGGAAAATACGATTCGGCGGACGCGATATCGACCGTCATCAGTTCACCGCGCAGGTCGAAGCGTCCCTCGATATCCCGGAGCGGCGGGATCTGCCCGGGCAGGTTCATGCGCGCATTGTCGATGGAAAAGCTGATCTGCAACTCGTCTTCGCCGAGTTCCAGCGGGTGACCCGGTCCCTTCATCCTGCCGGCGGGGATGAAGACGGCCAGCGAACCGTTGGTGACGGTACCGCCGAACATGTTCTGGGCCGCCCACTCGCGTGCCTTGCGGGCCATCCAGAACGGCCAGAGCTGCTTGACGCCCGTTACCTGCATGCTTGGCAGACGTGCGCCGAAGCTGATCTCCGGGGACTGGGCCCCGAACTGCACCTTCAACGAGCCCGCCATCGTTCCCTGCGGGCTGGACACCATCATGTCGTCGAACTGGAGTTCCCGGTCGGCGGACAGGTAGCGTCCGCCGGCCCTGAGGTCGAAGGTCGTCGGCTCCTCCGCGGAACCTTCCGCGACGGCGCGCCCCCCGCTGACGAGAAGGTTTATACCAAAACCCGGCCGGGTTTCCTCGGGGAAAAGCCGGTTGAGGTCGATCACGGCCCCCACGAACGGGACGGTCGTGGGCCCGAACCGGACCTCCGACTGAAGCAGCTCCAGCGAATGCTTCGAAAAGTCGTAGGCGGCCTTGATCGACCCGCCGGACAGCTCCTGCGCAATGCCGTCGAAATAGAAGAGGCCAGGTGACTGCCGAAGCGCCGCGGTGATCGACGGTCGGGTCGATTCACGCGCCCGCACCGCGGACAGATCGACGTCGATGGCCCCCTGGACGCCGTCGCGGGGTGCGCCGTCATCCGCCCGCCGCAGCAGGAAGGGCGAGACCTCGAGGCCGCTCAGCGTCGCCGACAGTCCTGAGGTGACCCCATCCACCACCGAGGCCCGGGCAACCAGTCTGGCCGGTTCTCCGTCAAGTTTCACCTCTCCCGTCACGGCAATCTCGCCCGGACCGGAGTGTTCGAGGTTCATGTTGTCGACCCGCAACGCAAGCGACTTTCGACCGGGTGCGGCGGGCAGCAGGATTTCGACGCCGGATATCCTGATCGACCGGGTCGCCGTCCTTGCCATCAGCCCTCGCGCCTCGTCCAGCCTCTGGAAGACCTGTTCCAGGAGATCGGGCAGCTTGTCGACGCGCACTTGCGAAAGCGACATCGGCTCGCCCGACGGCAGGACGCCCGTATCGACCTGGATGCCATCCGCCTCCATGCGCCTGATCGAGACCCGCCCGGCCAGCAGCGCCAGCGGATCGATGGCCATGCGCATGGCATTGGTGCGGGTCAGGCGGGAGCCGGTCGCCTGCTCGACGATATCGACGTCCCTTGCCTCGATCGCGAGGCGGAAATCAGAATCGAATCGGATCGCGGCGGAACCGACCGAAGCGACGTAGCGCGGGCCTATCGCGTCATTGAGTGCGCGCGTTGCCCGATCCGACAGCGTGCCGTCGACGATGCCACCCTCGATCGCGAGGATGGAGCTTCCGACCGCGGTCAGGATCAGCATCAGCACCAGGACCAGCGTCCGCCCGAGCCTGCGCATGCGCGACCGCGGCGGCGGGCAATGGACGACAATCGCGTCCTCCATCTGGGCGGATGGAAGGTGATCGAGCGGCGTTATGTCCTTCCTGGTGAAGCTGACCTTTTCGCCGCGGATTTCCGACATCAGAGAGTATGCCCACCTTCTTGCCGGCGACTGATCTGCTTTCCGGTCAAACTAGTATACACGACTGCGGGCCTGATGATTCAAAATGGAGGCAAAAGAAAGGACGATCATGACGAAACCGAACGTCGGCGACACTGCCCCGGACTTCACCCTTCCGCGCGACGGCGGCGGCACCGTATCCCTCCGCGAATTCAGAGGTCGTAATGTCGTTCTCTATTTCTATCCGAAGGACGATACGACCGGCTGCACGGCCGAGGCGATCGCCTTCACCGCCCTGCTGGCCGAGTTCGAGGCCGCGAATGCGGTCGTCATCGGCGTCTCGCCGGACTCCGTCGCCCGACATGACAAGTTCGTGGCGAAACATGGCCTGCACGTCATCCTTGCGGCCGACGAGGACACCGCGACCTGTGAAGCCTACGGCGTCTGGACGCAGAAGAGCATGTACGGACGCAGCTACATGGGTGTCGAGCGGACGACCTTCCTCCTCGACCCGGACGGGCACGTCCGCGCGGTGTGGCCCAAGGTGAAGGTCGCGGGGCACGCCGAGGAGGTCCTGAAGACCCTGCAAGGCGCCTGAGCACCCGGCTTCAGGCGCCCTCTGCGGTCAACGCTCCATTAACCTTAAGGGAGTGTAATCATCCCCATCGCAGGGTGGGGCGGAATCGTGATAAATCCCGGAAACAGAAAAGCATTTGGACGACCTAAGGTCGAGCACGTCCTGATCCTCGCCAGCGGCGATCGCGTACGTCACGTGACCATCCGTCCCTGGATGGCGGTATCGGTCACGATCTTCCTCGCGGTCTTCACGCTTGGATACCTCGGCGCAACGGGATACCTCTTCCTCCGCGACGACCTCGTCAACGCGACGTTGGCGCGGCAGAACCGCATGCAACGCGACTACGAGGACCGCATCTCCGTTCTCCGGGCGCAACTCGACCGCGTTACCTCCCGCCAGCTCGTGGACCAGCAACTCATCGACCAGAAGGTCGAAAAGCTGCTCGAGCAGCAAAACGCCCTGTTCACGCGGCACGGAATGCTTGGCGACCTGCTCGATCGCGCGGCCCAGGCCGGCCTGACGCCGCCCACCCCGTCCGCGGCCCCTCCGGAAAGCGAACGTGAAGCGTCGCTCGGAGCAGCCGGCAATGCGATCCTTGCGCTTCTCGGCAAGGAGACGCTTCAGGCGGAACATGACGTGCCGGCGCTTTCCTACGCACCCTTGCGGACAGGCCGCCCGGAACAGGCCGACCGCATGTTCGCGGACATGACCCTGTCGCTGAAGACGCTCGAGCAGGACCAGATGGCGAGCATCGAGGCGCTCACGATCGACGCCTCCGAAACCGCCAACGAAATCGCAAGGATCATGAAGCGAAGCGGCATCGACGTCGATGCACTCGTGGATGATGGAGAAGCAGGCCTTGGCGGACCCTTCGTGGAGCCTGAGCGGGGCGATGATCTCTTCGATATCTCGATCGAGGAACTCGACGCGGCCCTGCGCCGGCTCGAGACGCTCCGCGTCAAGGCGGAAAGCCTGCCCTACGGCAATCCCGCCCCGGGCAAGTCGGTCACCAGCCGCTACGGCAATCGCATCGATCCCTTCCTCGGACGGCTCGCATTTCACGCCGGGATCGACTTTCATGCCCAGACGGGCGCCAAGGTCCTCAGCACCGGCGCAGGAACGGTTATCACGGCCGAATATTCCGGCGGCTACGGAAACCTCGTCGAGATCGACCACGGGCACGGCATCACCACCCGCTTCGGCCACCTTTCGAGGGTGCTGGTGAAGAAGGGCGACCGCGTATCGGCCGGAGACATCATAGGCCGCGCCGGCACGACGGGCCGCTCGACCGGGCCGCACGTCCACTACGAGGTTCGCCGAAACGGGCAGGCTGTCGACCCCGTTCATTTCCTGAATGCGGGCATGAAGTTGACCGGCTATCTCAACTGATAGCATTGCTGTTTCCGCGTTCTCCGCCTCTTAAGCATGAGCATTCACCACTCATGCAGCAAACCTGCCGTGTTTCCTTGACTTTGTTGAGTTTTGCCCTTATCTCGCCGCCAGATGTTGGGCACGCGACGTGCGCCGACCAGAGTGTTCTATGAAGAACCGGAACGGAAACAGTTTTCCCTTTGACTACATTTGCTGATCTTGGCCTGAGCCAGAAAGTCCTCTCTGCCGTCACCGACGCTGGCTACACGACGCCGACGCCGATCCAGGAGGGTGCCATTCCGCCGGCGCTGCAGCGCCGTGACATCTGCGGCATCGCCCAGACGGGGACGGGCAAGACGGCCTCCTTCGTCCTGCCGATGCTGACCCTTCTGGAGAAGGGTCGCGCCCGTGCGAGAATGCCGCGCACGCTCATCCTCGAGCCGACGCGCGAACTCGCCGCCCAGGTTGCCGAGAACTTCGAGAAATACGGCAAGAATCACAAGCTCAACATCGCCCTCCTCATCGGCGGCGTTTCCTTCGATGAACAGGACCGCAAGCTGGAGCGTGGCGCCGATGTGCTGATCTGCACTCCCGGTCGCCTGCTCGACCACTGCGAGCGCGGCAAGCTTCTCATGACCGGCGTCGAAATCCTTGTGATCGACGAGGCCGACCGCATGCTCGACATGGGCTTCATCCCCGACATCGAGCGAATCGCGAAGCTCATCCCGTTCACCCGCCAGACCCTGTTCTTCTCGGCGACGATGCCGCCGGAGATCCAGAAGCTCGCGGACCGTTTCCTGCAGAACCCGCAGCGAATCGAGGTGGCACCGCCCTCCTCCACGGCCAAGACCGTCACCCAGCGTCTCGTCGCCTCGCATTCCAAGGATTACGAGAAGCGTGCGGTCCTGCGCGACATCATCAAGGCCCAGGACGACCTGAAGAACGCGATCATCTTCTGCAACCGCAAGAAGGATGTCGCCGATCTCTTCCGTTCGCTCGACCGGCACGGCTTCTCCGTCGGCGCCCTCCACGGCGACATGGACCAGCGCTCGCGCACGACCATGCTGGCGAATTTCAAGGACAACAACATCACCCTGCTGGTGGCATCCGACGTTGCTGCACGCGGCCTGGACATCCCGGATGTCAGCCACGTGTTCAACTTCGACGTGCCGATCCATGCGGAAGACTATGTCCACCGCATTGGTCGTACCGGCCGCGCAGGACGCTCCGGCAAGGCATTCACACTGGTGACACGTTCCGACACCAAGTATCTCGATGCGATCGAGAAGCTGATCGGGGAAAAGATCGAGTGGTTGAACGGCGACCTGTCCGAACTGCCGGCTCCGATGGAAAGCCATGACAGCGACCGCGCTCGCAAGGGCGGTCGGGGTCGTGACAAGGATCGCGACAGGGATCGCGGACGCGGCAAGCGCAGCGAGACCGCACCAAAGGCGGAACAGCCCGCAGAGGTCGAAACAGTGGAAGAGGTTGCCGTGGAAGCGAGCCAGGAGCAGAACAGGCCGGAACGCAGGTCCGAGAGAAGGCCGCAGCCGGCTGCTCGCGCAGGCCGTCAGAACCCCGCCAACGACGACAGCCGCGATCGTCGCTCGCGTCACCGCCGCGATCAGGACGATGGCCCGACACCCGTCGGCTTCGGTGACGACATCCCCGCATTCATGCTGATCGTCGCCAACGCCGGCAAGGCCTGAGTCCGCGTGACCGGCTCGATACCCGGTACGGATTTCCCCGGGGTCGGTACCGGCCTCGTGATTCTGCGTGCAGACGGCAAGGTTCTCCTTTGCCGCCGCCTGCGCCCGCCGGAAGCGGGGCACTGGAATATCGTCGGTGGCAAGGTCGATCCGATGGAGCCTGCGGCCGAGGCCGCGCGCCGGGAGGCCGAGGAGGAGACCGGTCTGCGGATCGGCTCGGTCGAGCCGCTCTGCACCACCGAACAGATCATCGAACCCGATCGCCAGCATTGGGTCTCCCTGATCTATGTGACGACGGATTTCTCCGGCGAACCCAGCCTTACCGAACCGGACAAGCTGTCGGACATCGCCTGGTTCGATCCTGCCGAACCGCCTTCCCCCCTCTCCGCCTTTGCCGTCGAAGCCTTCGCGGCGCTCAGGGCGCGCGCCGGCTAGGTCTGGCCCTGCGACCGCAAGGCCGCCTCGTATGCGAGGGTGAGCCACTTCGCCATGATATCCGGATCGTCCAGCGCCTCGTCGGGAACGGTCCAGTAAGGCATGGCGGCCGCCTTTCCCTTCTTGGTTTCATAGCTCCACTGCCTGGCGCCGGCCGCCCGAAACTCGGGCGCGCTGGTCGCATCCGCCTTCAGGAGAAGCTCGCCATCCGAAAGTTCGAGGGCGACGATCAGGCCGTGGTGATAGATGCCCTTTCCCCCGAACATGCGCCTGATCGTCACGCGTCCGAGCGGCTCGAACATTTCCTCGATCGCGTCATTGTCCATCCGTCAGTCCCCGAGGACGCCGCCGGCCGCGATGACCGCTTCCGGCGTATCGACATCGATATGGGCAGCGCGGCCGATCTCGACATCGATGATCGGAAGGCCGCAGTTCTCGACGATCGCGCGCGCGCCGACATCCCCCTGCAGCTTCCGCACGGCTTCGAAGGTCGCGCGCGGAAGGATGATCGGATTGCCGCGCTTGCCCTCATGGGCCGCCCGGACGACGGCGAGCCCCCCTGCCTTTCGGAACGCCTCGACCATCCCGCCAAGGTGGCCGGGCGTCACCGCCGGCATGTCCGCCAGCATGACGAGCACGCCGTCGCAATTGCCGATCCCGTGGGACGACAGTCCGGCGACGAGGGAACTCGCCATACCCGAGGCGTAATCGGGGTTAAACACGCATTTCAGGTCGAGACCAGCGAGGAGTGGCTCCACCTCCTCGTGCCGGTGACCGGTCACCGCGACGACGGGCCCGAGCCCGGAACGGAGCAGCGTCTCCGCGCTTCGGCGCACCAGCGGCACGCCCTGGAAGGACGCGAGCAGCTTGTGCGGTCCGCCCTCGCCCATGCGCCGGGCCTGTCCCGCCGCCAGCAGCAGAGCGCCGACGGTCAGCTCGCTTTCGGTTGACGGCGCGCCATCCCGCGGTCTCGGCCGTTCGGGAATTTCCATCAGCAGTCCCCCTACTCCCATACCGCTGATGTCGAAGGACGTGGGACGTTCCCCGGCAAGGATGCGGTTCAGTATCCAGTCGAAGCCGTTTTCCTTCGGCGAGCGCGCGCATCCGGGCGCTCCGATCACCGGGATCTCCCCGATCGCGCCGAGCACCAGGAGGTTGCCGGGATCCACCGGCATTCCGACCTGGTCCACCGTCCCGCCGCATGCCCGAATGGCCGCGGGGATGACGTCGTCCGGATCGACCACGGCCGAGGCACCGAAGATGACGACGAGATCCGGGCGCTCGCCCTGCGGCGCAGTCACATCCCGGAGTGCAGCAGCCAGATCGTCCGTATCATGGGCCACGCGTTTCTCCCGGAAGAGCCGGCTGCCAGACGGCTCCAGCCGCTGTGCCAGAAGCCTGGCTGTACGGTCCATGACCGACGATTTCAACGAAGGAAGGGCCGTGGCGACCAGGACGACGCGATGCGGCCGATAGGGCTTTAGGGAAAATGAATCCGATTGCCGGGCGAGTCGGGCTGCGGCCTCGACCTTGGCGGAGGCGACCGCGAGCGGAATGATCTTCACGGTCGCGACCATGGTGCCCGCGGCGACCGCCGTGTGGTCGGCGATCGTCGCGAGCGTGATGCCGGGATCGACGCGGTTCAGCGAATCGACCCTGGCGCGATCGGCGAGGAAGAGGCCGTTTTCGGTGGCGTAGATGTTTACCCGACCGGTCGCAGCCTCCGAGCGACGCGTATGAGGCGTGTCGAGCGCCTCGGCGATCGCCGTCGCCGCATCGTCCTCGAGCGTGTCGCCCGCTTCGAGTCGCGCCGCCGTGACGTCTTCGAATCCTTCCTGGGCGAGAGCCCGGATGTGATCCGCCGTCAGGATCGTTCCCTTCGGCACGCGCCCGGTGGAGAGCCGGAGGCTGTGGGCGAGGATGCATCCTTCGGCGCTCGTAATGGGAACCCGTCCGAACTGCACGTCAGGCTCCGGGCACGAGGTTGCGCTGGCGGAAGGCCTGGATGATCTCAGCCAGGATCGCCACGGCGATTTCGGCCGGGTTGGCGGCGCCGATGTCGAGGCCGATCGGGGCCGAGATTCGTCCGATCTGCTCGTCGGTCAGTCCCTGCCGCCGCAGGCGCTCCACCCGCTGGGCGTGGGTCTTGCGGCTCCCGAGCGCGCCGACATAGAAACAATTCCGCTTCAACGCCTCAACAAGGGGAATGTCGTCGATCTTGGGATCGTGCGTCACGACGGCAACCGCCGTATAGGCATCGAGCGGTCGCGCGGCGAGCACATCCTCCGGCCAGTCCGCTACCAGGTCGACGCCCGCGAAGCGTTCATCCGTCGCAAAGGCCGTACGCGGATCGATGATCGTCAGGTCATAACCCGCAACGGGCGCCAGCCGGGACAAGGCCTGGCTGATATGCACCGCCCCGACGACGACGATGCGCGGCGGCGGCAGGTAGACGTTGAGGAAGAGTTCCCGGCCCGCAACGTCGACCACGCTGCTTCGGCCACTGCGGAAGGCCGCCGATACCGCATCTCCGAGCGACCCGGCGACGGCCTGTCCCTCCAGGATGACCTGTTCGCCCTGGCCGTCGAGGTCCGTGACGAGGATTACCGCCTCCCGTTCCCGTCGCGCGAGGTTGAGCGCGTGGAGCGTCTCCGTACGCATCAGGCGAGCCTCTCGACGTGAATGCGGATCGTTCCGCCGCAGGAAAGCCCGACGCGCCATGCCGTCTCGTCGGCGACCCCGAATTCCAGCAATTTCGCGTGCCCGGTCGCGATGACCTCCAGCGCCTCTCCGATGACCGCGCCCTCCACGCATCCCCCGGAGACGGACCCCTCGAAATTGCCGTCACCGTCGACGACGAGGTGGCTTCCGGCCGGACGCGGTGCCGAGCCCCAGGTCTGGATGACGGTGGCGATGGCGACCGGACGACCCTCCGCGTTCCAGCGCTCGGCGGTGGCAAGCGGATCAAGCTGCTCGACGTCGTTCATGGTGCGGCTCCTCCAGACATGAGACGGCGGGGATCGCCGTTTCGGGAACTGTCTCCACCCAGTGACCGGGCGAGATCTGCGACGGATTGGAGGTTATGGACCGGAAGAAGCTCGTCGACATGCGGCAGGATCGCCCTGACCCCGCGCGCCCGCGCCTCGAACCCGTCGAACCGGAGCAAGGGATTGAGCCAGAGCAGACGGCGACAGGACCTGTGCAGCCGATCCGCCTCTCTTTCCAGGTCCTCGATCCCCTCGCGCTCGAGCCCGTCCGTGATGAGCAGGACGACCGCGCCCTGGCCGAGAACGCGCCGCGACCAGAGACGGTTGAATTCGCCGAGCGTCGCTCCGATGCGGGTGCCGCCGGACCAGTCGGGAACTGCATCCGCACATGCGGCGACAGCTTCGTCGGGGTCGCGGCAGCGAAGATGCCGGGTCACGTTCGTCAGCCTCGTGCCGAAAAGGAAGATGTGGAGCCGCTCGCGCCGCTCCGACAGGGCGTGGAGGAAATGCAGGAAGATCCGCGTGTACTGGCTCATGGAACCGGAAATGTCGGCGAGAACCACCAGCGGAGGAGGCAGGACCTTGCGCTTGCGGAAGCGCGGCAGGATCAGGTCCCCGCCGCTGCGCATCGCATGGCGCATCGTCATGCGCGGATCGACGCGGTTGCCGGAGCCCGCGCGCCGGTAACGCCGGGTCGGGTACTCGCTGAACGGAATGACGAGACGGGCGATCTCACGGCGCGCCATGGCGAGCTCCGCCGCCGACATCTGGGCGAAATCCATCCGTTTCAGCAACTCGCGCTGGGATGAGGTTAGCCGCGCGTCGACATCGATCTCCGGTAGCTCCTCTGCACACGTTTGCGACGGAACCGGTGCAAGGGCATCCGCGACCCGGCCGTGCCCAGGCCTGGGCTTTGCCGGCGCGCGGTTGTCCGCAGCCTTCGGCGACATCAGCGCGATCATCTTCCCGACGAGGTCGCGGGAGCGCCAGAAAAGCTCGAAGGCTTCGTCGAACACCGGCTGGTCTTCATGTCGCCGGATGAAGACAGCGGACAATGCGGCATGGAATTCATCGCGCGAACCCGGACCGATCGCCCGGATCGCATTGATCGCGTCGGCGGAATCGCCCGGCCCGGTCTTCAGCCCCGCCCGTCTCAGCACCCGGGAAAAATGGACGATATTTTCCGCGAGCTTTCCGCCTTCCGGTGGCCGGCTCGGTCCGTCGTCCTGATCCTGCCTTGCCGGTGCCTGCATCATTCACCCCGCCGCGAGAAGGTCGGCCTTCACCTCGGAGAGCAGTCTTTTCCCCTCGTCTCCCCGGATACGGTCGATGTCGTCCTGGTATTTCAGCAATGTCCCCAGCGTGTCGGAGATCGTCTCCGGATCCAGCGCCAGCCTGTCCAGTTCCGTCAACGCGGTGGCCCAATCGAGGGTTTCCGCGACGCCGGGGTTCTTGAAGAGATCGATTTGGCGCAGCCGCTGGACATAGGCGACCACCTGACGCGAGAGCGCGGCCGCGCAGGCCGGAACCTTGCGGCGGATGATTTCCATCTCCAGCGCCGCGCCGGGATAGTCCACCCAGTGGTAGAGACAGCGCCGCTTCAGCGCGTCGTGGATCTCGCGCGTCCGGTTGGTGGTGATGACGACGATCGGCGGTTCGGCGGCCCTGATGGTGCCAAGCTCCGGGATCGTCACCTGGAAATCCGACAGGACCTCCAGCAGGAATGCCTCGAACGCCTCGTCCGCCCTGTCGAGTTCGTCGATGAGGAAGACCGGAGCTGGCATGCCCGGTTGGCCGAGCGCCTGAAGGACAGGGCGCCGGATGAGATGCCTCTCGGCGAAGATATCCGTCTCCAGCCGCTCGCGATCGCGAATGCCCGCCGCTTCCGACAGTCGTATCTCGAGCATCTGGGCCGGATAGTTCCACTCGTAGACGGCAGACGCGACGTCCAGGCCTTCGTAACACTGCAGGCGGATCAGCGGGCGATCGAGCGCCCTTGCAAGCGTCTTGGCGATCTCGGTCTTGCCGACGCCAGCCTCGCCTTCCAGGAAGAGCGTCCGCTTCATCCGCAGGGCCAGGAAGACGACCGTCGCGAGCCTTCGCTCCGCGAGATAGTCGTGGGCCTCCAGGAGGGCCATCGTCTCATCGATGGAGGCGGGTAAGCGCACTTTGCCGTCTTGCGTCATGTCTCCTCCTCAGGACGCAGTCTAGAGCGTGCGAAAGCCCCGGTCCAGATAGATCAGTGCAGGATTGCGCGGTCCGAAATGCATCGCCACGACTTCTCCGAACATGACGAAATGCGTCGAGGCCGGGCGGATCTCGGTGACGCGGCAATCGAAGGAAACGAGTGCGTCGGAAAGAATGGGAGAACCCGTCTCGAGGGTCTCCCATTGACCCAGTGCGAAGCGATCCGCGGCCGAGGCTCCCGTAAAGCCGGCAAATCGGGTCGCAAGTTCCTCATGCTGCTCGGCAAGTGCGTTGAGGGCGAACACCCCGCTCTCCGCGAAGAGATCGTTCCCCGGATTGCTCGCGTTGAGGCAGACGAGAAGCGTCGGTGGATTGTCCGAAACAGAACAGGCTGCAGTGACCGTGACCCCTCGCCTCACACCCTGGTGTTCGGTCGTGACCACCTGGACGTGGCCGGCATAGAGTGCCATCCCGTTCCGATATGTCGCGGGATCAAGCTGCTGTCGTGTCAAATGCTTCTCCGAGGACTGCAAGCGTTCAAGGTCAGGCCCCGATATGGCGTTCTCTTAGGGACTTGTCTACGCCCATCCTCGCGGCAGCTTGGCGCGCCATCTCCGAAATCCTTTGACCCACCGCGTCGGGCAGCTAAATGTCTTTCAAACGGAGAATGGAAGACCATGCGCATCCGCCTCGGGAGCATGACCACCGCCCTGGCACTTCTCGTGCCCTTGGTGGCCAATGCGGAGACTATAGCGGTCGTCGCCCCGTCAAGCGGGCCCTACGCCGCGCTCGGCAACCAGATCCTGGTCGGTGCGCGTGCAGCCGCGGAAGCCACCGGGCACGAAGTTCTCGCCCTCGATGAGCCTTGCGAAGCCGAAGCGGACACGAACACCGTGACGCGGATGCGGGAGGCGGGTGCGGTCGCGGCCGTCGGCTTCCTGTGCACGGAAACACTCTCCCGGCTGATGCCCGAACTTGCCGAGGCCGGCATACCCGCGATCACCGTCGCCGTACGCTCCGACCTCCTCATGGAGGATGCGCTACGCCACAACTGGCCGCTCTTTCGCATGGCCCCGGGCGAACAGGCCGAAGCCGAAGCGATTTCCGCAGCCGTGCTCGATCGCTGGAAGGCTGAACCGGTCGCTATCATCGATGACGGGACGATCTACGGGCGCGAACTGGCGAGCGCCGTCCGCGGCGCGCTCGAGCAGGGCGGGATCACCCCGGTCTTCGTCGATACCTACCGCCCCGGCCAGGAACAGCAGGTCGCACTGGTCCGCCGGCTCGCAAAGGCCGGTGCCACCCATGTCGTTGTCGGCGGTGACAGGAACGACGTCGCGGTGATCGCCCGCGACGCCGGCACGGAGCGGATTCCGCTGACAATCCTCGCGGGCGATACGATGCGGGCCGCCAACCGGCCGGTGCCATTGAAAGACGGCGTCCTGGCGGCAGCCCTGCCCGACTATGCCGGACTTCCGGCAGCCGCTGACGTCGTGGCGCCCCTGCGCGCCGGACACGGCGAGCCGGAAGGGTACACACTTCCCGCCTATGCCGCCGTGCAAATTGTCGCAGCGTCTCTGTCGCAAGACGACGACACCCCCCTCGCCGCCCGTCTGCTCGACAGTGATTTCCAGACCGTGATCGGCCCCCTCGCCTTCGACGCCCGCCAGGAGCTCGCCGCGAACCCCCTCCGGCTGCAGGAATGGCGAGGCGGCGGCTTCCACATCCTGGCACCGCCCACGCAGTGATTGTTCCCGGGCGGCTGCGGTGGTACAGCGCCTCCGACAATCCGGAGACAAGACCATGACCACCCTGCCGATCCGTATCGCACCGTCGATCCTCGCCGCGGACTTCGCCAAGCTCGGACAGGAAGTCCGCGACGTCGTCGAGGCCGGCGCCGACTGGATTCATCTCGACGTCATGGACGGTCATTTCGTCCCGAACATCTCCTACGGCCCCGACGTAATCAAGGCTCTCCGTCCGCACACGAAGGCCTTCTTCGACTGCCACCTGATGATCACGCCGGCCGACCCGTTCCTCGAAGCCTTCGCCAAGGCTGGATGCGACGGCATTACCGTGCATGCGGAATCGGGACCGCACCTGCATCGCTCCCTCCAGACCATCCGCTCCCTGGGCAAGAAGGTGGGCGTGACCCTCAATCCAGCCACCCCGCTCTCGGTCCTCGAAAACGTCCTCGACGATATCGACCTCATCCTCATCATGAGCGTCAACCCGGGATTCGGCGGCCAGAAGTTCATTCCCGCCATGGTGGAAAAGACCCGCGCGGCAAAGGCGATGATCGGCAACCGGCCGATCGAGCTGCAACTCGACGGCGGCATTACGCCGGAAACGATCGGCGCGGTCGCCGCAGCCGGGGCCAATGTCTTCGTTGCGGGGTCCGCCGTATTCCAGGGCAATAGCGTTGAAAGCTACCGGGACCGCATCGCTACCCTTCGCGCTGCCGCCGGAGCGCGCTGACGAACCTGAGATTGAGCTTCGATCCGCTTCTTGCTAAAGCGGCCACACCCCTGCTGTCGATAGAAAGCTTCTGCCCATGATCCCCCGTTATTCTCGCCCCGAGATGGTTGCAATCTGGTCGCCCGAGACCAAGTTCCGCATCTGGTTCGAGATCGAGGCCCATGCTTGCGACGCGCTCGCGGCGATCGGCGTCATCCCCAAGTCCGCCGCCGAAACGATCTGGGAAAAGGGCGGCTCGGCCACCTTCGACGTCGATCGCATCGACGAGATCGAAGCGGTGACCAAGCATGACGTCATCGCCTTCCTCACCCATCTGGCGGAGTTCGTCGGTCCCGACAGCCGCTTCGTCCACCAGGGCATGACGTCCTCAGACGTCCTGGACACCTGCTTCAACGTCCAGCTCGTCCGTGCGACGGACCTCTTGCTCGCGGACATGGACAAGCTGCTCGACGCCCTGAAGCGCCGCGCCTTCGAGCACAAGGACACGGTCACCATCGGCCGCAGCCACGGCATCCACGCCGAACCGACGACCTTCGGCGTCAAGCTTGCGCAGGCATACGCCGAATTCGACCGCAACAAGACCCGGCTGATGGCAGCGCGCGAGGAAGTCGCCACCTGCGCGATCTCCGGCGCCGTCGGCACCTTCGCCAACATCGACCCCCGTGTCGAGGAACACGTCGCCGCCGCGATGGGGTTGAAGGCCGAACCCGTCTCGACCCAGGTCATCCCCCGCGACCGCCACGCCATGTACTTCTCGACGCTTGCGGTCATCGCCTCGTCGATCGAGCGCCTGGCCACCGAAATCCGCCACCTGCAGCGCACCGAGGTCCTGGAAGCCGAGGAATACTTCTCCCCGGGCCAGAAGGGTTCCTCCGCGATGCCGCACAAGCGCAATCCGGTCCTGACCGAAAATCTCACCGGTCTGGCGCGCATGATCCGCTCCTACGCGATGCCGGCGATGGAAAACGTCGCGCTCTGGCACGAGCGCGACATCTCGCATTCCTCGGTCGAGCGGATGATCGGCCCCGACGCCACCGTCACCCTCGATTTCGCGCTGGCACGCATGACCAGCGTCATCGACAAGCTGCTGGTCTACCCTGAGAACATGATGAACAACATGAACAAGTTCCGCGGACTTGTTCATTCGCAGCGCGTACTTCTCGCGTTGACGCAGGCCGGCGTTTCGCGCGAGGACGCCTACCGTCTCGTGCAGCGCAATGCGATGAAGGTCTGGGAACAGGGCAAGGACTTCCTCGAGGAACTTCTGGCCGACGACGAGGTCCGCGCGGCCCTTTCCGAGGAGGAAATCCGCGAGAAGTTCGACCTCGGCTATCACACGAAGCACGTGGACACGATCTTCCGCCGGGTCTTCGGCGAGGCCTGATCGCTCCGTCCTTCGTGGCGGACCGGATCTCCGGCAATCGGGCGGCGCGCGACCATGCGTGGCGCGCTCCCCGGTCATAGCACCTTCTGCCGCAGGCCCTTGACTTCGGCGCTCCGGTTTCTCAAATCGGCGCCATCATGAAAGCATCCGAAGCCGAAATTCTCATCATCCCGGGCTATACGAGTTCGGGACTCGATCACTGGCAGACCCGCTGGCAGTCGCGACTGTCCACCGCCCGCCGCGTCGAGCAGGCCGAATGGTCGAAGCCGGTACGCGAGGACTGGGTTGCGAAAATCGCCGACGAGGTCAATGCGGCGACCCGGCCGGTGGTCCTCGTGGCGCACTCGCTGGGCATCCCCTCGACGGTCCATGCGATCCCGCTGTTCCGGAAGCCCATCGCCGGCGCGTTCTTCGTCGCACCGCCCGAAGTCGACAATCCGGCTGTCCGGCCCAAGCACCTGATGAGCTTCGGCCCCTATCCGCGCGATCCGCTCCCCTTCCCGACGCTGACCATCGCCAGCCGCAACGATCCGTTCGGCTCCTTCGAACACGCCGACGAGCTCGCCGCCGCCTGGGGCTCGCTCTTCATCGATGCCGGCGAATCGGGACACATCAACGCGGAAAGCGGCCACGGCCCATGGCCCGAGGGCACGATGGTCTTCGCCCAGTTCCTGTCTCGCCTGAAGACCTGACGACGGGCGCAAAAAAAGCCGCGTCGGCAACCGACGCGGCTTCCTGCAATCTAGTACTGTAGAAGCTTACTGCCTCACCTCGGCAACTGCATCCTGCAGGTAGGCGAGCATTTTCTGGCGAATCTCGTCATCGGCCACGGAGACGCCGGCGGCATCGAAATCGGCGCGCAGCTTGCGGAATACATCCTCTTCGCCGGCTTCCTGGAAATCGGCTTCGACGACTTCCTGCGCATATGCGTCGGCATCGCGTCCCAGGAGCCCGGCCGCCCAGCGGCCTACCAGCTTGTTCCGCCGCACGACGGCCTTGAACTTCTGCTCTTCATCGAGCGCAAACTTGTTTTCAAAGGCGCGTTCGCGGTCTTTCATGCTGGTCATGATTTGTCTCCCGGTAATTCGTTCTCGTTAGGCCCATAAATCAAAACCGTTTCCAAAGTGCAATGCGAATTGTCAAAGCGGTGTTTCGGCCCCGGGAGCGCCGAAATCATGTCCAATTCAACATCTATCCCTGTTCTTCACTGGCTTGCGCCACACGCCGCGGCGGCAATGACGTCCGCCCGGCAAGGAATCGGGCGCCTCGCTGCCGGAAACGCCCGGCCGCCCGCCTCGAACTCTCCCGGTCCGGAGGAATCGCCGCATTGTGATTTTCGAACATTTCCGTTATGGGACCGCACAACGACCTTTCACTGCGCTCGCGTAGCGCCAACAACGAGACAATTGAAATGAACCGTCGCCGCCGTATCTACGAAGGCAAGGCCAAGATCCTGTACGAGGGCCCGGAGCCCGGCACGCTGATCCAGTTCTTCAAGGACGATGCCACCGCCTTCAACAAGAAGAAGCATGATGTCATCGACGGCAAGGGTGTGCTGAACAACCGTATTTCCGAATACGTCTTCACCCACCTCAACAAGATCGGGATTCCGACCCACTTCATCCGCCGCCTGAACATGCGCGAGCAGCTCATCAAGGAAGTGGAGATGATCCCGCTCGAGGTGGTGGTGCGCAATGTCGCCGCCGGGTCGCTTTCGACGCGCCTTGGAATCGACGAGGGCACCGTCCTTCCCCGCTCGATCATCGAGTTCTACTACAAGTCCGATGCGCTCAACGACCCGATGGTCTCCGAAGAGCACATCACCGCGTTCGGCTGGGCGAACCCCGCGGAACTCGACGACATCATGGCGCTCGCGATCCGCGTGAACGACTTCCTCAGCGGTCTCTTCCTGGGCGTCGGAATCCAGCTGGTCGATTTCAAGATCGAATGCGGCCGCCTCTATGAAGGCGACATGATGCGGATCATCCTGGCCGACGAGATCTCTCCGGACAGCTGCCGCCTCTGGGACATCGAGACCAAGGAAAAGATGGACAAGGACCGGTTCAGGCGGGATCTCGGCGGACTCGTCGAGGCCTATTCCGAAGTCGCGCGCCGGCTCGGCATCATCAATGAAAATGAACCGATCCGCGGCACCGGCCCGGTTCTGGTGAAGTAACCGACGAGGGGTAGAAGTGATCAAGGCACGGGTAACGGTTACGTTGAAGAACGGGGTTCTCGATCCGCAGGGCAAGGCGATCGAGGGCGCGCTTTCGAGCCTCGCCTTCGACGGCGTCGGTCATGTCAGGCAGGGCAAGGTGTTCGATATCGAGCTTTCCGGCTCCGACCGCACCAAGGCTGAGGCCGACCTCAAGGACATGTGCGAAAAGCTGCTGGCGAACACCGTCATCGAGAACTACAGTATTTCTCTCGACTGAGAATGGCCGCCCGGGCCGGGATCGCCGGGGAATTGATGCGCAACGCCGCCGGAGCGGCTGAAGGCATCGATGTCCGACCGGGAAGCTCGGCCCGAGCAAATCGATGGCGCGGCGCGTCCGCGATATCTCGACGATCCTTGCCAGCCCCGCGTCTGGCCTGGATCGAAAATCGTTCGGAGTTGCATGAACTCCGGGAAGACCAAGCAAGGTTTGAGCCGCACCCATGAAATCAGCCGTCGTCCAACTCCCCGGTCTCAACCGCGATCGCGACATGATCGATGCCCTGACCAAGATCTCCGGTCAGGCTCCGATTACGGTATGGCAGACCGAGACCAGCATTCCCGATGTCGACCTCATCGTCATCCCGGGCGGCTTTTCCTACGGCGACTACCTCCGTTGCGGGGCGATCGCCGCCCGCATGCCGGTCATGCAGGCCATTCGCGAAAAGGCGGACAAGGGCGTCAGAGTCCTGGGCGTCTGCAACGGCTTCCAGATCCTCGTTGAGGCCGGCCTGCTGCCGGGCGCACTGATGCGCAACAACTCGCTTCGCTTCGTCTGCAAGGAAGTGCTGCTCGAGGTCGTGAACGCCGATACCGCCTTCACGCGCGCCTACGAGGAAGGCCAGGTCATCCGCTGCCCCGTCGCGCACCATGACGGCAATTATTTCGTCGACGAGACGACGCTGGTGCGCATGCAGGACAACAGGCAGATCGTCTTCCGGTATGCCGCCGGCACCAACCCCAACGGCTCGCTCGGCGACATCGCCGGCGTCGTCAATGCGCAGGGCAACGTGCTCGGCATGATGCCGCATCCGGAAAACCTGATCGAATCCGCACACGGCGGACTTGATGGTCGCGGTCTCTTCGCATCCGCCCTGGATGTGATCGCCGCCTGACGGACAGGGCCATCCGCGGGGAAGCTCTCGCCATGAACAAGGAATTCCGATGCGTCTTCATAACGTGGCACGCCTCGCCAGCCTGCCGGTCTTCGCTGCCCTCCTCCTCTCCTCGTGCCAGTCCGGCCGCGCGCCGCAAACGTCTCCGGATCGCGCCGCGCTGCCGACGATGGAACGCGTCGCGATCAATGCCAACCGGTGCTGGTTCAAGTCCGGAGACGCGACATTCCAGCCCTATCGACTGGCGCCGGAACTGAATTCCTTCTCCGGGCGCCCCCGCATCCTGGCGGTTCCCCGAAACAGCCCCGAATCACGCCCCGTCCTGGTGGTCCAGGCAGAGGGCAGCCCGGCGCGTCTCGACGCCTTCGGCCCGCTGATGGAGGGTGCGTCGGGGGAGCGCATCCGCCGTGACGTCCTCAAATGGGCCGCCGGCACCCCCGCCTGCTAGGTAGAATCGTCACCAAAATGTCACTACCTCGCGTTGAGGTGGCACAGGTTGAAGGCAGCGCCGCTTCCCTGTTGCGCAATTTGATGCTGCGGGCTTACATTTCCGCCGAATCTGTGGTCACGCCATGACGGAATCATGGCGGCAGGCCGGTGCGGGAGCAGTTCCAGGTGATGCAAAAACGTGATGCCGGCGCGGCCCTCGTGGCCCTTCTTACCTCAACCAGTGCCTTTGCAGCAGACCTCTCCGAGCCCCAATCACCCGTTGAAGCTGCCCCCCTCGCCCGGGACGCCCGACCGATCTTCGACGAAGCGCGCTTCGGCGTCCTGACCTCCATCGACAGTTCGGATTTCGGCAAGGAAGACGGTGCATTCGTCAGCGGCATGCTTCTCTTCGATCCCTGGGATCACATGGAGACGACAGGCTGGGACAGGCTTCTGCGCCCGCGCCTCCACGTCGGCGGCACGATCGCCACGGAGAACGAGACCAATCAGGTCTATGCCGGGTTTTCCTGGACCGCGAACGTTACCGACCGATTCTTCCTGGAGATGGGCTTCGGCGGCACCTTGCATGACGGCGACCTCGACGAGGGCGACGGCGGGAACGGGCCCAAGCTCGGCTGCCGCGCCCTCTTCCACGAATATGTCGCGGCGGGCTTGAATGTCACCGACCGGTGGAGCCTGATCGCCCATCTCGAGCATTCGTCCCACGCCGAACTCTGCGACGGCCCGAACAACGGCCTGTCGCGCGCCGGTGTCATGGTCGGCTACAAGTTCTAGAGCGACATCATCCAGGTCATCGCAGGCTCATGACCGAAGCAGGCGCGAGGGGAAATTTCCTGTCGCGCCTTTCGAACGCTTAGGCTAAAGAGACCGGCAGACGCCTCCCCTAGCCAGAGAAGACCATGGACATCCGCAACAGCATTGAGATCACGCCTGAACTCGTCGCCTCGCACGGGCTAAAACCGGATGAGTACCAGCGGATCCTCGATCTGATCGGGCGGACGCCGACCTTTACCGAGCTCGGCATCTTCTCGGCCATGTGGAACGAGCATTGCTCCTACAAGTCCTCCAAGAAATGGCTGCGCACGCTGCCCACGAAGGGCGCCCGCGTCATTCAGGGGCCGGGCGAGAACGCCGGCGTCGTCGACATCGATGACGGCGACTGCGTCGTCTTCAAGATGGAGAGCCACAACCACCCCTCCTACATCGAACCCTACCAGGGCGCGGCGACGGGGGTCGGCGGCATCCTGCGTGACGTGTTCACCATGGGCGCGCGACCGATCGCCGCCATGAACGCACTGCGCTTCGGCTCGCCGGACCATCCGAAGACGAGACACCTGGTTTCCGGCGTCGTTGCCGGCGTCGGCGGCTACGGCAATTCCTTCGGCGTTCCGACCGTCGGGGGCGAAGTGGAGTTCGACGAACGCTACAACGGCAACATCCTCGTCAACGCCTTCGCCGCGGGCCTCGCGAAGTCGGACGCCATCTTCTACTCCAAGGCGGAAGGCGTAGGCCTCCCGGTCGTCTATCTCGGCGCCAAGACCGGCCGCGATGGCGTCGGCGGCGCGACGATGGCGTCGGCGGAATTCGACGAATCGATCGAGGAGAAGCGCCCGACGGTCCAGGTCGGCGACCCCTTCACCGAGAAGTGCCTGCTCGAGGCCTGCCTGGAACTGATGAAGACCGGCGCGGTCATCGCCATCCAGGACATGGGCGCGGCCGGCCTCACCTGTTCGGCCGTCGAGATGGGCGCCAAGGGCGATCTCGGCATCGAGCTCGATCTCGACAAGGTGCCGGTGCGCGAAGAGCGCATGAGCGCCTATGAGATGATGCTCTCGGAAAGCCAGGAGCGCATGCTCATGGTGCTCCGGCCCGAGAAGGAAGAAGAGGCCAAGGCGATCTTCGTCAAGTGGGGCCTCGACTTCGCGATCGTCGGGAAGACGACGGACGACCTGCGCTTCCGCATCCTTCACCGCGGCGAGGAGGTCGCGAACCTGCCGATCAAGGAACTCGGCGACGAAGCGCCCGAATATGACCGCCCCTGGGTCGCCGGCAACGGCAGGGCTCCGCTCCCCGCAAGCGAGGTTGCCCAACCTCAGGACTACAATGCGGCTCTCCTCAAGCTGGTCGGTTCTCCCAACCAGGCAAGCCGCCGCTGGGTCTGGGAGCAGTACGACACCTTTATCCAGGGCAATTCCCTGCAGCGCCCGGGTGGCGACGCGGGCGTCGTCCGGGTCGACGGCCACCCCACCAAGGCGCTCGCCTTCTCATCCGACGTGACGCCCCGTTACGTGGAAGCCGACCCCGTCGAGGGCGGCAAGCAGGCGGTCGCCGAATGCTGGCGCAACATCACCGCAACCGGCGCCGAACCCCTGGCCGCGACGGACAACCTCAATTTCGGCAATCCGGAAAAGCCCGAGATCATGGGTCAGCTCGTCGGTGCGATCCAGGGCATCGGCGAAGCCTGCCGCGCGCTCGACTTCCCGATCGTCTCCGGCAATGTCTCCCTCTATAACGAGACGAATGGTGTCGCGATCCTTCCCACCCCGACCATCGCCGGCGTCGGACTGCTGCCTGACTGGTCGAAAATGGCCCGCATCGGCGACATGCGGGACGGCGATGTGCTGATCATGATCGGCACGGACGGCACGCATCTCGGCCAGTCGATCTACCTGCGGGACGTCCTCGGCTCGACGGAAGGTCCCGCCCCCTCGGTCGATCTTACCGCTGAACGTCGAAACGGCGAACTCGTTCGCGCTCTTATCCGCAACGGCCAGGTATCGGCCTGCCACGACATCTCCGACGGCGGCCTCCTGCTGGCGCTTGCGGAAATGTCCATGGCCGCGACGAAGGGCATGACCGTCACGCTCAAGGACCAGCGCGGCCCCGCGCATGCACTCCTGTTCGGCGAAGACCAGGCCCGTTACGTCCTGGCGGTTCCCGCCGATATTGCCGATTTCGTCGAGGCCAGCGCCGAAAGCGCCGGCGTTCCCTTCCGCAAGCTGGGGAAGGCGGGCGGCGACCGTCTTCTCGTCGACGACCTCGTGAACGTTGGTGTGAGCGAACTTGTAAACACCAACGAAAGCTGGTTCCCGGGCTACATGGGCTGATCGTTCAGTTCTTGCCGTCTTTGACCGCCGCCACCGTTTTTGGCACTCTCGCGGCAGGCTACGAGTCAGCTGGTTGTAATAACGAGAAGGAATACATCATGCCCATGAAGCCGGGAGACATCGAAGACATGATCAAGGCGGGAATTCCCGGCGCCAAGGTCACCATTCGGGATTTGGCGGGCGATGGCGACCATTACGCGGCCGAAGTGGTCGCCGAGGCTTTCCGCGGCAAGACGCGCGTGCAGCAGCACCAGATGGTCTACGACGCGCTAAAGGGGCACATGGGCGGAACCTTGCACGCGCTGGCCCTGCAGACCTCCGCACCGGAGTAATCCCGCTTACGCCTTTCCGTGCGACGCCGCTTCCGACCCATCAACCGAATTGATCGGATCGATCCGGTGCCGGCGCTGGTATTTGCGCCGACGCGTGCTATCTAAGCGTTATACGATCCGGGCCTTGACCCCGGCAGCTAAGGACATCGACATGAGTGGCATTAACGAGTTCATCGACAACGAGGTGAAGACGAACGACGTGGTTCTCTTCATGAAGGGCACCCCGCAGTTTCCGCAGTGTGGCTTCTCGGGCCAGGTCGTGCAGATCCTCGATTACCTCGGTCTCGACTACAAGGGCATCAATGTCCTCGCCGACCAGGAAATCCGCGAGGGCATCAAGCAGTATTCGAACTGGCCGACCATCCCGCAGCTCTACGTCAAGGGTGAGTTCGTCGGCGGCTGCGACATCGTCCGCGAGATGTTCCAGTCCGGCGAACTGCAGAGCCATCTGCAGGAAAACGGCATCAGCACGCGCGGCGCTGCCTAGGCGTCATCCGTCTATTACACACCGATTTATTTCAGAGGCGCCGCCTACGCGGCGCTTTCTCGTTCTATGGATTTTTTGAAGTGACGACAAAACCACTCTCGTCTACCGAGCGCCTGGGCGGAATGGGCCGGCTCGAATTCATCGGCCTGATGGCCATGCTCATGGCCCTCAACGCGCTTGCCATCGACATCATGCTGCCGGGCCTGCAGCAGATAGGCGCGGCTCTCGGCGTCGAGAACGAAAACCACCGGCAATATGTCGTCTCGGCCTACCTTTTCGGGTTCGGCCTCGCGCAGCTTGCCTACGGACCGATCTCGGACCGCTTCGGCCGCCGGAAGCCGATGCTGTTCGGGCTCGCGGTCTATGTCATCTCCTCGCTCGCCGTCGTCGCCGTGCCGTCCTTCGCGGGCCTGCTCGTGCTTCGCGTCATCCAGGGCATCGGCTCGGCCGCCATGCGCGTCATCACGATTTCGATTGTCCGCGACATCTACGGCGGACGGGCCATGGCGGAGGTCATGTCCCTCATCATGATGGTGTTCATGATTGTTCCGGTCATCGCGCCGGGAACCGGACAGATCATCCTTCTCTTCGGCGACTGGCACCTGATCTTCGTCTTCATGGCCGTCGTTGCGCTTGCCGTCGCCGCCTGGATGTATTTCCGCCTGCCGGAGACGCTGCATGAGGAGGATGTCCGCCCGTTCACGGTCGCCTCCGTGCTCGGCGGCTTCCGGATCGTCCTCACCAACCGGGTCGCGCTCTGCTACACGATCGCCAGCATGTTCATCTTCGGCGCCCTGTTCGGCTTCATCAATTCCGCCCAGCAGATCTATGTCGGCATTTACGGGCTCGGCGTGTGGTTCTCGGCCGCCTTCGCGGCCGTCGCGGTCTTCATGGCCTTCTCGTCCTTCGTCAATGCCCGCCTCGTCGGCCGCTTTGGCATGCGCGGCCTCTCGCACGCCTCGCTGCTCGGCTTCGTCGCGGTGACCGGCGTGTGGCTGCTCCTGCAAATCCTGGGCCCGCAGCCCATGCCGTTTGCGGTCTTCCTCGCGTTCTTCGCGCTGGCGATGTTCCAGTTCGGCTGGATCGGCTCGAACTTCAACTCGCTGGCGATGGAACCGCTCGGCCACGTTGCCGGAACGGCGTCGTCCGTGCTCGGCTTCATGGGCACGATCGGCGGCGGCCTGATCGGTGCCCTGATCGGCCAGGCCTTCGACGGGACTGCCCTGCCCATGGTGGCCGGCTTCTTCGCGGTCTCCCTGGTGGGCCTCGTCTTCGTGCTGATCGGGGAAAAAGGCCGGCTTTTCCGGGCCCAGAACCCGCGCGTCTGATCTCGACGTAACGCATGAAAAAGGGGCCGGAAGGCCCCTTCTTCGCTCAGAGTTCCAGTATCTCCCGGCGCAGCATCTCCCAACTGTCCTTGTCCGTCGCGACCAGCAATCCGCCGTCGACATGATGCGGCAGATAGGCGGATCCGTCGAACCGCGCGGCATAGCCTCCGGCTTCCTGTGCTACGAGCGTTCCCGCCAAGTGGTCCCAGGGCATCAGCTTGTTGTACATCACGAAGTGGACGTGCCCGCCGCCGAAGGTGCGGTATTCGTGCGCGGCGCAACGGTAGCTCGCAACGAAGCGCACCTTGGCGAGGTTGCCGAGGACCCGCTCCCGCACATCGCCGTAGAAGTAACCCGCCGATGCCATCCCGACCATGCTTTCGATCGATGCCGGCGCGGCAACAGACAAGCGCTTGGCCTCGCCGTCGGGACGCCGCAGATAGGCGCCTGCCCCCTTCTCCGCAATCACCCAGTCGTCGCCCATCGGGTCGTAGATGATGCCGGCGATCGTCTCGCCCTTCCACACCACCGATGCCATGACGCCATAGGCGGGAATACCGGACGCGAAGTTGAATGTCCCGTCGATCGGATCGACGACGATCGCCAGGTCGGCATCCGCCAGGCTTGCGAGCAAGGCCGGATCGGCGGCCACCGATTCCTCGCCGACGAAAAGCGCGTTCGGCGCAAGCGACGCGATCTTGCTGCGGATGTAGCGTTCGGCCGCTTCGTCCGCTTCCGTCACCAGATCGGTGGGTTCGCTCTTGGCCCGGATATCCCCGGCATCCAGCCTGCGGAAGCGGGGGCGGATTTCCTTGATGGCTGCGTCCTGCAGCAGATCGGCAAGCGCGCCGATATCGATAATGCTCGTCAACTCAATCTCCGATCAGGCATGTCACAAGGCAGTCGTGCGCCAGCACCTACTACCAACCGAAGGCCGAAGTACAGGGACAAGAGCCGTTGCGACGGGATACTGAAGGTGCGGGGAACGTCCGATCGGTCGCGGCGCGGCAGCCGATGATACGCGGTGCCTGCCTCAGTCCCGCGAGCCGACCGCCAGTCCGGCGAAATCGAAGAGCTTGGTGTCGAGGAGGTGGGACGGATTGACGTGTGCGAGAGCGCGCAGCATCGCATCCTTGCGGCCCGGCATACGGGCCTCGATATCGGCAAGCATCGCCTTCATCGCATTGCGCTGCAGGCCGTCCTGCGAACCGCAGAGATCGCACGGGATGATCGGAAACTCCATGGCCTGGGCAAAGCGCGCCAGGTCGTCCTCGGCGCAGTAGGCGAGCGGCCGCAGCACAAGAAGATCGCCCTCGTCGTTGAGCAGCTTCGCCGGCATTCCGGCAAGGCGGCCGCCGTGGAAGAAATTCATGAAGAAGGTTTCGAGGATATCCTCGCGGTGATGCCCGAGAACCAGCGCGTCGCATCCCTCCTCGCGGGCGATGCGGTAGAGGTTGCCACGCCGGAGCCTGGAACAGAGCGAACAGTAGGTCGCTCCTTCGGGCACCTTCTCTTTGACGATGGAATAGGTGTCGCGATACTCGATCCGATGCGCCACGCCGATCGAGGTCAGGTAATCCGGAAGGACGTGCTTGGGGAAATTCGGCTGGCCCTGGTCGAGATTGCAGGCGACGAGTTCCACCGGCAGCAGGCCCCGCCACTTGAGGTCCATGAGGATCGCCAGCAGCGAATAGGAATCCTTCCCCCCCGACAGACCGATCAGCCAGCGGCTCTGCCTGTCGAGCATCCGGAAGTCCTCGAGCGCCTGGCGAACCAGCCGCAGAAGCCGCTTCCTGAGCTTGTTGAAGCCGACCGATTGCGGCGCATTGGCAAAGAGCGAGGGAAGCTGTCCCTCGCCCGCCATATCCAGCTGCTCGTCAATCGGGCCGGGAAGTCCCATACCGTCTCCAATATCTGGAAGGCCGCAGCCCTCAGGCGCCGAGCGCCTCGGCGACTGCGTCGACTGCTGCCTGCGCCTTGGAACCGTCCGGACCGCCCGCCTGGGCCATGTCCGGCCGGCCGCCGCCGCCCTTGCCGCCGAGGGCAGCCGAGGCGATCCGCACGAGATCCACCGCGCTGAAGCGGCCCGTCAGATCCTCGGTCACCGCGACGACAGCGCTCGCCTTGCCGTCGGCAGAAACACCGACGAGCGTGACCACGCCGGAGCCGAGGCTCGCCTTGCCCTCGTCCGCCAGACCCTTCAGGTCCTTCGCATCGATCCCTTCGAGAACCTTGCCCAGGTATTTCGTTCCGCCGACCTCGCGGACCTCGCCGGCGCCCCCGCCCTGGCTTCCGCCCATGGCGAGCCGGCGCTTCGTCTCGGCAAGTTCCCGCTCGAGCCTGCGACGCTCCTCGACCAACGCTTCCACGCGGGAAACGACGTCGGTCGGCTGGACCTTGAGCGCCGAGGCCAGCGTCTTGATGCGCTCGTCCTGCTCGACCAGATAGCTGAGTGCCGCGGGTCCGGTAACCGCCTCCACGCGCCTGACGCCCGCGCCGACGGCACTTTCGCCCAGGATGCGCAGGAGCCCGATATCGCCCGTCGCGTTCACGTGGGTGCCGCCGCAAAGTTCGATGGAATAGGGCTTCCCGGCCTTCTCGCCGGCAATCCCCGTACCCATGGAAACGACGCGGACCTCGTCACCGTATTTTTCGCCGAAGAGCGCCATGGCGCCCTCTGCGATCGCGTCATCGACGCTCATCAGCCGCGTCGTTACCGGCGCGTTCTGGAGGACGACGGCATTGGCCATTTCCTCGACCTGCCGCAGTTCTTCCGCCGACATGGGCTTCGGATGAGAGATATCGAAGCGAAGACGCTCCGGTGCGACCAGCGATCCCTTCTGCGCCACGTGCGAACCCAGCACCTCGCGCAGCGCCTCGTGAAGGAGATGCGTCGCGGAATGGTTGGAACGCAGCCGCGACCGCCGGGCATGATCGACAGCGAGCATGACCGGCTCGCCCGTCTTCAGCGTCCCGGACACGACCTTGGCGATATGGACGAAAAGCCCCTCGCCCTTCTTCTGCGTATCCGTCACCTCAAGCCGAGCATGATCGGTCGTGATGACGCCCGTGTCGCCCATCTGACCGCCCGACTCACCGTAGAAGGGCGTCTGGTTGACCACGACCTGCACGTCCTCTCCGGCCGTGACGGATTCGACGCTCTTGCCGTCGCGCACCAGGGCCTGAACCACGCCCTCGGCGGTTTCCGTGTCGTAACCCAGGAATTCGGTCGCGCCGTGCTGTTCCTTTATCTCGAACCAGACGGTCTCGGTCGCCTTGTCGCCGGAGCCGGCCCAGCTCGCGCGCGCCTCGGCCTTCTGGCGCTGCATCGCGTCGTTGAAACCCGTGATGTCGACGCCGATGTTGCGGGCACGCAGCGCGTCCTGCGTCAGGTCGAGCGGGAAGCCATAGGTGTCGTAGAGCTTGAAGGCAGTCTCGCCGTCGAGGCTGTCGCCCTTGGAGAGATCCGCCGTCGCGTCGGCGAGCAGCGTCAGGCCGCGGTCGAGCGTCTTGCGGAAACGGGTCTCTTCCAGATTCAGCGTCTCGGAGGTCAGCGCCTCGGCCCGGACGAGTTCCGGATAGGCGCGACCCATCTCCTGTATCAGCGCCGGCAGGACGCGATACATGAGAGGCTCGCGCGCGCCCAGGAGCTGCATATGACGCATGGCGCGGCGCATGATGCGGCGAAGCACGTATCCGCGGCCCTCGTTCGACGGCAGCACGCCGTCGGCAATCAGGAAGGCGGACGAACGGAGATGGTCGGCGATAACCCGGAAGCTTGCAGCCTGGTCGCCCTCGGCCTTGGCGCCCACGACGTCCTCGGTGGCGGAAATCAGGTTGCGGAAGAGGTCCGTATCGAAGACGCTCTCGACGCCCTGGAGGATGCAGGCCATGCGTTCCAGGCCCATGCCGGTATCGATCGACGGCTTCGGCAACGGCGTTCGCTCACCGGGCGCCGTCTGCTCGAACTGCATGAAGACGAGGTTCCAGAACTCCAGGAAACGGTCGCCGTCTTCCTCCGGCGAACCGGGCGGGCCGCCCCAGACATGCTCGCCCTGGTCGATGAAGATTTCCGAGCAAGGACCGCAGGGCCCGGTATCGCCCATCTGCCAGAAATTGTCGGAGGTCGGGATGCGGATGATCCGATCGTCGGAGAAGCCCGCGATCTTCTTCCACAGGGACGCCGCCTCCTCGTCCTCGGAATAGACGGTAACCAGAAGGCGGTGCTTGGGCAGGTCGAAGCCTTCCGTCACCAGCTTCCAGGCCAGCTCGATCGCGTGTTCCTTGAAATAGTCGCCGAACGAGAAGTTCCCGAGCATTTCGAAGAAGGTCAGGTGCCGCGCCGTGTAGCCGACATTGTCGAGATCGTTGTGCTTGCCGCCGGCACGCACGCATTTCTGCGACGTGGTGGCGGTGGTGTAGGGTCGCTTCTCCAGGCCGGTGAAGACATTCTTGAACTGCACCATGCCGGCGTTGGTGAACATCAGCGTCGGGTCGTTGCGCGGCACCAGCGGGCTGGACGACACGACCTCGTGGCCGTTCTTTCGGAAATAGTCGAGGAAGGTCGACCGGATGTCATTCACGCCGCTCATGCTACGCCCTTTGCCCGCCAGATGCGGTCCATCACTTGAAAACCAGTGGCTTTTATCGCTCGCGCCCTGGACTGTCCAGCCAAACGCAACCGGCCGCACATCTTTGAAGATGCGCGGCCGGTGCGGAAAATCTTCGGGCGGAAGGACTACAGGTCTTCGCTGCCGCCCTCCTGGGCGTCCGGACCGCCATTCTCCAGGAACCGATCGGCGATCAGCCCGGCGTTCTGGCGCAGGGCGAGTTCGATCTCGCGGGCAAGCTCCGGATTGTCGCGCAGGAAGGTCTTCGCATTCTCGCGTCCCTGCCCGAGCCGCTGGCTGTTGTAGGAGAACCAGGCGCCGGACTTCTCGACGATACCGGCCTTGACGCCGAGATCGACCAGCTCACCGGTCTTCGACACGCCCTCGCCGTACATGATGTCGAACTCGACCTGCTTGAAGGGAGGCGCCATCTTGTTCTTGACGACCTTGACGCGGGTCTGGTTGCCGACCACTTCCTCGCGTTCCTTGACGGCGCCGATGCGGCGGATGTCGAGGCGCACGGACGCATAGAACTTCAGTGCGTTGCCGCCGGTCGTCGTCTCCGGCGAGCCGAACATCACGCCGATCTTCATGCGGATCTGGTTGATGAAGATGACCATGCAGTTGGAACGCGAGATCGAGGCGGTCAGCTTGCGCAGCGCCTGGCTCATCAGCCGCGCCTGCAGGCCGGGCAGGCTGTCGCCCATCTCGCCCTCGATTTCGGCGCGCGGCGTCAGCGCGGCGACCGAATCGACCACGAGAACGTCGATCGCGCCGGAGCGAACCAGGGTGTCGGTGATCTCCAGCGCCTGCTCGCCCGTGTCCGGCTGCGAAATCAGCAGGTTCTCCAGGTCGACGCCCAGCTTGCGGGCATAGATGGGATCGAGCGCGTGCTCGGCATCCACGAAGGCGCAGATGCCGCCCTTCTTCTGTGCTTCCGCGATCGTCTGCAATGCAAGCGTCGTCTTGCCCGAGCTTTCCGGGCCGTAAATTTCCACGATGCGGCCCTTGGGCAGGCCGCCGATGCCGAGCGCGATGTCGAGGCTGAGAGATCCCGTGGAAACCGTCTCGGTCTCGACCACGTTCTCCTTCGCGCCAAGCTTCATGATCGATCCCTTGCCGAAGGATCGTTCGATCTGCGACAGTGCTGCGTCCAGCGCCTTGCTCTTATCCACTGTTTTGTCCTCTACAAGCCGCAAAGAATTTTGTGCCATCTGATCCACCTTTAGGTTATTGACGCCACGCAGGCAACGAAGCAACTGATGTCGATCATGTACACGTTTTGTTCCACTCCCGCAAGGCCCCTTCATGTGACCGCCCGGCATGGCCTTTCCGGAACCTGTTCGTCTCTTGTTCCGCCCACACCGCCAGTCATCACCACCGGCGAGAAAGGCCCCGGCGGAACCCTCCGTAGCCGAATCGGCGGCATCGTCATCCGGGGTTCGCGCCGATGACGAAACGGGTCCTCGTGGTCGGCGGCGCGCACCTCGATCGTCGCGGCCGGATTGCCGGCGAGACGGCGCCAGGCGCCAGCAACCCCGGGTCATGGCATGAGGATGTGGGCGGCGGCGCCTTCAATGTCGCGCGCAACCTGGCGCGGCTCGGGCACGCCGTCGAACTGGTCGCGCCCCGCGGCGGCGATGCCGCAGGCGACAGGGTCGCGGCCGAGGCCCTGTCGGCGGGCATCGAGGATCGCCCGGTCGTCTTCCTCGATCGCGCCACGCCGAGCTATACCGCCATCCTGGAGCGGGACGGCAATCTCGTCATCGCGCTGGCCGACATGGACCTCTACCGGTTCTTCACCCAGCGGCGGTTGTGCGCGAGATCGTTTCGCGAGGCGATCGAACGCGCCGACCTCATCGTCTGCGACGCCAACCTGCCGGACGATACGCTGGCTGCGCTCGCCGCAAAGGCGCGGCTGCGGGGAATTCCCATCGCCGGCATTTCCATATCGCCGGCCAAGGTGGTCCGCTTCCGCAATGCGCTGCCCGACCTCACATGGCTCTTCATGAACCGGGCCGAGGCCACCGCGCTTGCGGGTACGGCACCCGACGCCGCAGATCGTTGGCCAGACCTCCTGCGCCCGCTCGGGCTTTCCGGCGGCGTGGTCACCAAGGGCGGCGACGAGATCGCCGCCTTCGATGGCCCGCAGTCCTTGGTGGCGAAACCACCCGCGGCAACCGAGATCGTCGATGTCACCGGTGCCGGCGATGCGCTCGCCGCAGGTACGCTCGACGCGCTCCTTGCGGGGCACAGCCTTCCCGAAGCACTTGCCCGCGGGATCGCCGCGTCCCAGATTGCACTGGCATCGCCCTATTCCGCCCCGCCGGAACTCGACCGCCCGTCCCTGGAGCGCCGGGCAGCATCGCTGGCAGCCCTCACACGCTCCCCATGAGACCACACCGGAGAAAGACATGAGCGCTTCCGCAACCCCCGCCACGCCGATCGTCTATTCACGGGAGGTCGCCGACGCCAGGCGAGACGGTCGCCCGCTGGTCGCTCTGGAATCGACCATCATCACCCATGGCATGCCCTATCCGGGCAACCTCGAAATGGCGCGCAGCGTCGAAGCGATCATCCGCGAGGTGGGCGCCGTCCCGGCCACGATCGCCGTGATCCGCGGCACCCTGCATATCGGGCTGGAAGACGACGAATTGGAGGACCTCGCCCAGGCTCGCGACGTGCTGAAGGTCTCCCGCGCCGATCTCGCCTTTGCGGTCGCGCTTGGCCGGACCGGGGCGACCACGGTTGCCGCGACCATGATCGCAGCTTCGCTTGCCGGCATCCGCGTCTTTGCGACCGGCGGGATCGGCGGGGTGCATCGCGGCGCGGAAGAAAGCTTCGACATCTCGGCGGACCTCGAGGAGCTTGCAAGGACCGGCGTTGTCGTCGTCTGCGCAGGCGCCAAGGCGATCCTCGACATTCCGAAGACGCTCGAGGTCCTGGAAACACGCGGCGTGCCGGTCGTGACCTACGGCTCGGACGATTTCCCGGCTTTCTGGTCCCGAGTCTCCGGCTATCCCAGCCCGCTTCGCCTCGACGCGGCCGACGAGATCGCGGCCTTCCAGCGCGCACGCGAGACCCTGGGGATCGAGGGCGGCATGCTGGTCGCGAACCCGGTTCCTGCGGCCGACGAAATCCCGCGGGAGGAAATCGAGGTGTTCATTCAGGCAGCCCTCAAGGCCGCCGACGAACATACCGTCTCTGCCAAGGCGGTGACGCCCTTCCTGCTGGACCACATCTTCCGCCAGACGTCCGGCCGGAGCCTGAACACCAATATCGCCCTTGTCGAAAACAATGCGCGTCTTGCCGCGGAAATCGCCCTGGCAATCAACGCCTGATACCCCCGCCCAAACCGGAGACCTTACGTGTCCGTCATTTCGACCGGCGCTTCCGCGCCTGCGCAACGCACAGCACTTGCCTGCCTCGTTCTCGGCGGCATCGCGATCGGCGCCTCCCCGATCTTCGTCCGCCTGTCCGAAGTCGGGCCGGTCTCGACCGGTTTCTGGCGGCTTGCGCTGGCGCTCATACCGCTTGTGGCCTGGAACATGTTCAGCCGCAGCAAGTCGGACGAGGCGCCCATCGGCGTCCGGGACTGCTTCCTGCTCATACTGCCGGGACTGGCCCTCGCGATCGACCTCGTAGCCTGGCACCTCTCCCTCTACATGACGTCGGTCGCCAACGCGACGCTTCTCGCCAATCTGGCGCCGGTCTTCGTCACGCTGATCGGCTGGCTGCTGTTCAGGACTACGGTGACGAGGGTGTTCCTGCTCGGCCTCGGCCTGGCGATCGCGGGCGTCGTCACGTTGAAGGGCGGGCCGGCGGCGCTCGCCGACGGCGAGCTTGCCGGCGATACCGTGGCCATTCTCGCTGCGGTCTTCTATGCGTGCTACATACTGGCGATCGGCCGGCTGCGCAGCCGCTTCGGCACCAACCGGATCATGATCTGGAGCTCCGCGGCCGCGGCCCTGTCGATCCTGCCCTTCGCGCTCTATTTCGAGGGAAACATCTTCCCGCCGAGCCTCTACGGATGGGCCGTCCTCGTGGGCCTCGCCTTTATCAGCCACGCCGGCGGACAGGTCCTCATCACTTATGCGCTGGCATACCTTCCCGCCGCCTTCTCCTCACTGACGCTCCTGCTTCAGCCGGTCGTCGCCGCCATTCTCGCCTGGTGGATCCTGGCGGAAGCCGTCACGCCGCTGCAGGCGGCCGGGGGCCTGATCGTGCTGGCCGGCATCCTCGTCGCGCGCCGGGGTTGAACCGTGTGTCCCCTCGGTCGAGGGGACGCCACCCGGACGCCATCAGCTGTCCAGCATTTCCCGGACCGCGACCGCCAGCTGCTTCAGCGAGAAGGGCTTCGGCAGGAAGCCGAACTTCGCATCGGCCGGCAGGTTGCGCGCAAAGGCGTCCTCAGCATAGCCCGAGACGAAGATGAACTTCAGGTCGGGATGCTTCTTGCGCAGTTCGCCGAGCAATGTCGGGCCGTCCATCTCCGGCATGACCACGTCGGAGACGACGATGTCCACCTGGCCATCGAGTTCCTCCATGATCTCGAGCGCCTCGATGCCGGAGCCTGCCTCGTGCACGGTATAGCCCCGCGTCTCCAGCATGCGCTTTCCGCCCCGGCGCACGGCCTCCTCGTCCTCGACCAGCAGGACGACGGCCGAATTGCCGGTGAGGTCCACCTGCTCGGCGGCGGGCGCAGGAGGCGCCGCCGTTGCGGCCGCCGGTGCCTCGTCGCCGGCCGCCAGTGCAGCCGCCGCCTCCGCCACGTGCCGCGGCAGGAAGATCCGGAACGAGGTTCCGCGTCCGATTTCGGATTCCGGATAGATGTATCCGCCGGATTGCTTGACGATGCCGTAGACCATGGAGAGGCCCAGCCCCGTTCCCTTGCCCACTTCCTTGGTGGTGAAGAACGGCTCGAAGATCTTGTCCATGATCTCCGGCGGGATGCCGGTTCCGGTGTCGGAAACCTCGACCATGACGAAGTCTTCCGACGGCAGGTCCGCCTGCGGGTAATTGACGGTCTGGTCGGCGGGCACGTTGCGCGTCTTGAGGAGGATCGTCCCGCCTTCGGGCATCGCATCGCGCGCATTGACGCAGAGATTGATGAGCACCTGCTCGAACTGCGAAAGATCGGTGCGGACCGGCCATAGGTCGCGCCCGTAATCCACTTCCAGCTTGACGTTCGTGCCGGAGATCAGCCGGTCTACGAGCATGCGCAGGTCGCCGACCACGTCGGTGAGATTGAGGACCGCAGGCCGCATCGTCTGCTTGCGCGAGAACGCCAGCAGCTGGCGCACGAGGACGGCCGCGCGGTTGGCGTTCCGCTTGATCTCCATCAGGTCCGCGAAGCTTGCGTCGGAGGGCCGCGCCTGCAGGAGGAGGTGGTCGGACGAAAGCAGGATGGCGGTCAGCACGTTGTTGAAGTCGTGCGCGATGCCGCCTGCAAGCGTGCCCACAGCGTTCATCTTCTGCGTCTGGGCCATTTGCGTCTCGAGCGCCTTCTGCTCGGTCGTCTCGACGGCATAGACGATGGCCACTTCTTCCGGCGCCTCGTCGCTCTCGTCGATCACGGCGTTGACGTAGAAGCGGACATAGCGGCTCTCGTCGCCAGGATGGCGGCAATCGATCGGCGCGATGTCGCCCTGCCTGTCCTTTGCGGCGGCAAGCGCGTCCATCAGCTGCTGGCGCGCGCCTTCGTGGACGATCGCCTCCAGATGGGCGCCCGTCTCCACGTCGTCGCGCGACACGACCCCCGAGAAGAGCCGCAGGAAGGGCGCATTGATCCGCAGGATCTTGCCGTCGCCGTCGACCGACGCAATCGCCATCGGCGTATTGTTGAAGAAGCGGGTGAACCGCATTGCCGAGGCCGACTGATCGCCCTCGACGCCAGGCTGGCGGGCAAGGACGATCGTCCTGCTTTCCCCCGGCGCTCCGTCGCGCATGGAGGTCACGCTGTGCAACAGCCGGACCGGCAGGCTCTGTCCGTTGGTGCGGCGCAGGTCGAGATCGAGCGTCTCGGTCCTCTGCAGGCCGGGGGCGGCCTGAACCGACTGGATGAGCGCCATGCCTTCGCCGGCCACGAGATCGGCGATCGACAGCGAACGGGGCACGAACTTGGTCAGGTCTATGCCCAGCCAGTCCGCCAGCGTGGCGTTGACATAGAATATCTCGCCCTTGCGCCCCGCGGAGAAGAAGCCGGCGGGCGCGTGGTCGAGATAGTCAATCGCGTTCTGGAGTTCGCGGAAGAACCGTTCCTGGTCGTCCCGTTCGGAGGTGATGTCGGTCAGCTGCCAGACGTTGTACGGGCCGGAGCGCCCGTCCTCCTCCGGCAGGATGCGCGCCTTGAGGCGATACCAGTGAGCGCCCGAGCCCTGCCCGTTGGCGCGACCGAGCGGCTGCGGAAGCCGGAATTCCTCATGGCCTTCGCGCCCCTCGCGGATGCCGTTGATGAGCCGATAGAGCGCTTCGCTGGATTCGCGGTGGCGCGACAGGAGCGGTTCGAGCGGCTGAACGGCCGAGGTCTTGCCGGCGCCCGTGAGACGGCCGTAGGCCGCATTGGCGTAGACGGTGCGCCCCTTGCCGTCGGTGACGAGAATCCCGTCGCGATGGCTGGCCATGAAGACCCGCGCCAGTGCGTCGGAGCGCGACTGCGGCATGACTTCCACGAACCCGATCACCGAGGAGACCAGGAAGAATATGCCGACCATGGCGAGCACGCCGAGCACCCCGAGCACGATCTCGTTATCGAGCGCATGCTGGAACAGTACGAAGGCCGCCGAGGCCCCGATCAGAACGAGAGCGAGCAGGAGAATTCGAATGATCGTACCGCTGCGTCCGCCGCGTTCGACCAGCGGTGCCTCGTAGTTGCCGCCATGCTGCAACTTCGTCATCAACCCCTCACACTCTCGGTGTCCATCATCGCACACCACGGGAACTTCCGGCAGTTTGCCGCGATTCTCTTCTAGCAAGTTGTGATTGAAGCCAAAAGCGCGCGAGGACAGAAAAGCCGGGATAGAGCCTTCCGGTCGCCATCAGGGCGAGCGGCGCGCTTGCACTCCGCATGAAACTCCGCCTCTAATCCGCTGGAACGTCGAAGGAGCATGCCATGGAAGAAATGTTGGGAGCTTACGGAGGTCGGCTGATCGTCGCAGTGATCGGCGTCGCCATCGGGCTTGCGTGCCTGGTCGGCGTTCTGTGGTTGATCCGGGGACGGTCCGGCCCGTCGCCCTTCGTCCGGGGCGGCAGGAACAGGCAGCCCCGCCTTCAGGTCCTCGATGCGACCGCCGTCGATGCGCGGAGACGACTGGTGCTCATCCGTCGCGACGATACCGAACACCTGATCATGATCGGGGGGCCGACGGACATCGTAATCGAAAGCGGTATTGCTGCGACGGGACCCGCACAGCCTGCGGAATCGGCGACCACCGACGCCCCGGTTCCCGCCCAGACCGCTCCGACCGAACAGCGAAAGCGCGCCGCGAGCCCCCAGGCAGACGTACCCATCGCGGCCCGCGAACCGGCCCCGCCGGCTCCAAGGCCGGCGTCACCGGTCGAGCCGCAGGTCTCGCGCCCCGCTCCCGTGTCCCCGCCGGCAACCGGCGTCGATCAATTGCCCCTTGCCCGGACGCCCGTACCGGCACCCGTGGCAGCAGCCGCGACGATGGCCGCACCGCCGCAACCGGCGCCTCGGGAGCCCGCGCTGGAAGAAGCCGCAGGCATCCTCGACGCTGCCCGCGGTCGCGTCCTCCAGGGTCCCTCCGTTCCGGTGCGTCAAACTCCGGCGGAAGCCGCCGTCCCCCCTTCCGCTGCCGGCTCCCCGGGACTGGGCAGCGACTTCGAACGCATCCTGGAAGAGGAGATGGCGAACAATCTCGCCGCGCGCGAGCGCGATGCCCTGCCGCCCCGACCCGCCGACAAGCCGGCACTGACGGGTGCCACGCCCGAGCCCTCGCTTCAGGACGAAATGGCGCGGATCTTCGGCGAAATGTCTGTCACCCGCGAAAAGTGACGCCTGACGTGAACGGGAGGCGCCCCGACCGGCACGCCTCCCGTTTCCGCATTCTGAGGTCCTCCGCGATCAGGCGGCGTAGGCGTCCCGGTTCTCGCTGCCCGAGACAGCGGAATTGTCCAGCGAGCTGCCGGTCCGGAACCGGTCGATCTTATCGGTCAGCACCTCGACACGCCGGCGAAGGCCATGGATTTCGGCATTGTTCTCCTCGACCATGGCCGCGTTCTGCTGGGTGATCAGTTCCACCTCGTGAACCGCCTGCGTGACCTGGCCGATTCCGGTCGATTGCTCGCCGGTTGCCGCAGAGATGGCGGCGACCAATTTTCGGACATCCATGACATGCGTGATGATCTGGTTGAGCGCGCCGCCGGTCTGCTCGACGAGGTGAACCCCGTTGCTGACCTGGGTGGAGCTCGCCGAGATCAGCTCCTTGATCTCCTTTGCGGCTCCGGCGCAGCGCTGGGCGAGCTGCCGGACCTCCTGGGCGACGACCGCAAAGCCCCGCCCGGCATCCCCGGCGCGCGCAGCTTCGACGCCGGCGTTGAGCGCCAGGAGATTGGTCTGGAAGGCAATCTCGTCGATCACGCCGATAATGGTCGCGATCTTCTCCGAGGAGCGGCTGATCTCGTCCATCGCGCCGACCGCCCGCGAAACCACCTCGCCCGAACGGACGGCGAACTCCTCCGTCTCGTTGACGGACGTCGCAGTCTGCCTCGCGCTCTCGGCCGTAGACCGGACCAGATCGCTGAGATGCCGTAGCGCCCGCGAACTCTCTTCCAGGGCGGACGCCTGCTGTTCCGTCCGGCGGGCCAGATCGTCGGCCGATGTTGCGAGATTACCGGTGCCAACGTTGATCTCGCCCGTCGTCGCGCGCACGTCGTCCAGCGTCGCCCGCAATGTTGCCACCGCTGTGTTGTAGGTGCGGGCCATCGGAACGAAGTCGCTGGCGAGGTTCTCGTCCATGCTCCGCTCCAGATTTCCCTCCGAAAGCTGGTTGAGGGCCTCGGAAAGCGCCGTCAGCGCCGAATGCTGCTCCGCCGCTATCCGCGCACGCTCCTCGGCCCGTCGGGCCGATTCGGCACTCGTCTGTTCGCGTGCCGCGGCAGCGTCCTGTTCGAGCCGGATGTTTTCGAGCGCGGCGTCCCGGAAGACGGTCACGGAGCGAACCATATCGCCAATCTCGTCCCCCCGTTCGCGGCCCTCGATGCTGACGGCAAGATCTCCTTCGGCGAGCCGCTTCATCACGTCGGTCACGCGACGGAGCGGCCCCCGCAACGTCTCCACCAGCATCAGGCCGCCGACGATTGCGAGAAGGGTACCGACGACCATGGCGACGACCGAGAGGTTCGCGGACCGCTCGCTGTCTTCCTTCCCGACTTCCTGGGCCTGCGCAATGAAATTCTGAAGGCCGGCAACACCCTGCGAAAGTGTCGCCGAGGCGTTTGCTCGCGCGGCGCTCCATTCCTGCTCGATCGCCAGCATCTCGGCGGACGCGCGCTCCAGCGCGGCGAGAGGCTGTTCAAGATCGTTCGCAAATCCGCTCATCGCGCCGTTGTTGCTTCCCAGATTGGCAATCTGGAGACTGGAGGCTCGCAGGGCAGCCGTATCCTTGAGGACCGCCTGCCGGGCTTCCTCGCTCAGCTGCGACTGCAGCCGCTCCATATGAAGTTGCAGCGAATCTCCGAGCGCCAGCGCGGTCTCGACCTGGACGAGCAGCGTCTTGAGCGTCGTGACGTCGCCCTCCAGTGTTGCAAAGCGTTCGGCCGCATCGCCTGACGTCTTCAGGACGTTCTGCTGCAGCTCGCTCTGGAAGCGCAGGAAGCCGCTGGCGGCGATTCGCAGGCTCTGTGCCTTCTCGGGAGCTGCTGTCTCTGCCCTGGCGATCTTCAGAAGGTTCTCGGCCCCTTCCCGGATCGGCGCGAACCCCTGCATGACCTTGTCGTTCACCATCGGCGTCAACGGTTCGAACGCCGCCAGCAGGGCCTCCGCCTGCACTTCGGCAGCCTTGGCGGTACCCTCGTCGGAACTTGCATTCCGCACTGCATTCCTGAGATTGTCGATCCGCTCGGCAATGGACTTGTAGGCAAAGGATTCAAACAGCGCGGCCTTGGCAAACCGTTCCTGGCCCTCGAACTTCTTGCGCAGGTTGCCGAGGCGTTGCTCGACGGTCGCCGACAGGCTCTTGATCGAGTCGAGATGACCGCTGATCTCCGCACGGTTGGCGTCGCGCCGCTGCTTGACGTCCCAGAGTTCCTCGGTCCGCAGTCGCATGGCCGGCGCCAACTTCGCCACGACGTCGATCCGTTGCCTGTCCTCTTCGCTGGCGAGCAACCCGTCGAGGACCTGGACCCCTTTTTCCTGTCGGTCGATCCCCTGCCCCAGCGCCGCGAGCGTTGCCTCGTCCGGCCGCTCGCTGAAATCCTGGAGCACGGACTGGAGATGATCGAAATCGGCAATGTTCTCGATCGTCGCGCGGGTCACCGTCATGTGCCCGTTCAACATATTCGCCGTGTAGTAGCCCGCCAGACCAACTCCGGCGATCAGAAGCACAAGCGGCACGACGAAAAGCAGGACCTTGGTCACAATCCTGCGGCTCTGAAGAATTCTGTCGATAAAGGACATGCGGACCCCGATAAAAAATCTCGCCCACGCTGCTTGAACATCTGCAGGGCGGCTGGCCGAAGTTCCCGCGTCATGCCGGATGGCGACACACTTAGCGATATCTCTTGAACAAGGGTTAACCGGCGATCGACAAATTCGCCCGGGGCAGAATTGGTAAGATAGGTAGCAGATCCGGGCCGTTGCGTACGCTTCCGACCTCAACTGGTCTGGCCGCAGGCCGGTCGCTGCCCTAGAACACATGGTTGCATTTGAAGGAATCGTTATGGCATCCCCCGAGAATTCAAGAGGCGCTCTCTACATGTCCCTCGCCATGGCCTCATTTACACTCAACGATGCCCTCGTAAAGTTCGCCACGTCTTCCCTCAGCGTCGCCCAGATCATGACGGTGCGCGGCGTCATGACGACTGTTCTGGTCTATTTCGTAGCCCGCCGGCTGGGCGCCCTCCGTCCGCTTTCAGTCATGCTGCAGCCCCTCATCCTCCTGCGGACCTTTTTCGAGATCGGCGCGACGCTCACCTTCATCAGCGCGCTGGCGCGGATCGACTTCGCCAATGTCTCCTCGATCATGCAGTCTCTTCCGCTCGCCGTGACGCTCGGCGCCGCGATCTTCTTGAGGGAACCTGTCGGCTGGAGACGCTGGGCCGCAATCCTCGTCGGCCTCTTCGGCGTCCTCGTCATCCTGCGTCCGACGGCGGAAGGGTTCGTGCCGGCCTCCCTCATGGTGATCGCGGCGGTCTTCTTCACCTCCGGCCGGGATCTCGTCACCCGGCGCATCGTCGCCGACGTTCCCTCGCTGACCATCACCCTCTTCACGGCGGGTGCAAATACGGTGGTCGGCGCCTTGCTGATCGCCCCCATGGGCGGCTGGCAGCCGCTCACCTGGGATAACTTCCTGCCCCTGGTGATCGCCGCCCTGCTCGTCTTCGCGGGGTACCAGGCGGTGATCATGGCGATGAGAACGGGAGAAATCTCCTTCGTCGCTCCCTTTCGCTACACGAGCCTGATCTGGGCTCTCGTCCTCGGGGTCCTGCTGTTCGGAGAGCGACCGGATGCCTTCGTCTATATCGGCGCGGCGATCATCATTGCGTCGGGCCTCTACAGCTTCTATCGCGAGGGCAAGCGACGTCGCACTCAGGTACCGGCAGACGACCGGCCGGTCCAGCAGGGGCGGACAATACCGATGAAGGATGGCAACTGACGTGGGCACGGCACGCTTTCTGGACAACACTACTCCACCGCATAACGCCACCCTGGTGCTGGTCGCCGGCCTCGCCGCAATGTCCATGAACATCTTCCTTCCGTCGCTGGCGACGATGGCCGAGTATTTCGACACGAGCTATACGGTGATGCAATTTGCCGTCTCCGGCTATCTCGCCGGCACGGCAGCCATCCAGCTCGCGATCGGCCCCCTCTCCGATCTCTTCGGGCGGCGACCGGTTATGATGGGCGGCATCGTGCTTCTCCTCGCCGGCACGCTCATTTGCATGTTCGCGCCCAATATCACCGTCTTCATGATCGGCCGCCTGATGCAGACGGGCGTGGTGACTGGGATCGTGCTGTCGCGCGCCATCGTGCGTGACATGGTGCCCCTGGAGGAAGCAGCCTCCATGATCGGCTACGTGACCATGGGGATGTCGGTGGTTCCGATGATTGCACCGACGCTCGGCGGGATCCTGGACGGGCTGTTCGGCTGGCAGGCGAGCTTCATGGCGATGTTCCTCGCCGGCCTTGCGGTGCTCCTCGTCGTCTGGCGCGATCTCGGCGAGACCAACCGGGCAAAGTCCGCAAGCTTCCGCGAACAGTTTCGCACCTGGCCTCAGTTGCTGCGATCGCGCCGCTTCTGGGGATACACGCTGACCGCCACCTTCTCCTCGGGCGTCTTCTTCAGCTTTCTCGGCGGCGCCCCCTTCATCGGCAGCGTCATCCTGATGCTGACGCCGTCCACGCTCGGGCTCTACTTCTTCACCATTGCCGCCGGTTACATGCTCGGCAATTACCTGTCGGGACGCTATGCGCGCAGGTTCGGGATCGGACCGATGATGCTGTCCGGGAACATCGTCAATGCCGTCGGCATCGGATTGGCGTTTGCGTTTGCGCTCGCAGGCGTCGTCCATCCTTTCGCGTTCTTCGGTCCGCTTTCGCTGATCGGCATCGGCAACGGACTGACCCTTCCGAGCGCCAATGCCGGCATGGTCAGCGTGCGGCCCCACCTTGCGGGCTCCGCCTCCGGCCTGGGGGGCGCCATCACGCTGGGCGGCGGGGCAGCGCTTTCCATTCTGGCGAGTTCCGTCCTGACGCCGGACACCGGCACCATGCCGCTTCTGGCGGTCATGGGTGCCACGACGGTGCTTGCCCTCGCCGCTACGGAATACGTGCGCTGGATCGATCGCCGCGAGGGGGCGCTGTGCAGCGGAGGCGATCGATGACGACGCTGCTCCCGCCTGCACTGATCCTCGCCGGTGGGCGGTCGAGCCGGATGGGCACCGACAAGGCCTCTCTTCCCTTTGGCTCCCGCACCCTTCTTGCCCACGTCCTGGAGCGACTGGAGCCGCAGGCCTCGGAGGTAGCGGTCAACGCCCCCGCCTCGCTGCAACTGCCGCCCGGCGTCCGCCGCGTGCCCGACACCCTGCCCGACCAGCCGGGACCGCTCGCCGGCGTTCTGGCCGGAATTAGAGACGCGGCAGGTCGCGGATCGGCTGCCACGCATCTCCTGACCGTTCCCTCGGACGCACCGTTCTTTCCGTCCGATCTCACCGGCCGTCTTATGTCCGCGACGCCTGACCCGGACGCGGTTGCCATCGCATCGTCCGCACGGCAAAGCCACCCGGTCTTCGGCCTCTGGCCCCTGTCGCTCGCCGACGAACTCGAGGACTGGCTTGCCGACGGCCGGAACCGGAGGATGTTTTCCTTTCTCGAACGTCACCGTGTAGTGACCGTTGAATGGGATTTGCTGCCGACGGAGTTCGGACCGGTCGATCCGTTCATGAACCTCAACACGCCGGCAGACCTTGAAGCCGCTCGTCGTTTTCTGGAGATAGCGCCGTGACCCCTCCCCGCGTCTTCGGAATTGCCGGCTGGAAGAACTCCGGCAAGACGGGCCTTGCTGTCCGTCTGGTCGAGGAGTTTACGCGGCGGGGCTACCGGATCTCGACCATCAAACACGCCCACCACGATTTCGACATCGACAAGGTCGGCGCCGACAGCTATCGCCACCGCCAGGCCGGCGCCCATGAAGTGGCACTGGTCTCGGGAACGCGGTTTGCCATCATGCACGAACTGAGAGGTGAACCGGAGCCGCCGTTCGAGGAGATCCTCGCGCGCCTTGCCCCGTGCGACCTCGTGCTGATCGAAGGTTACAAGCGTGAACCCGTCCCGAAGATCGAGGCGCGACGCCGGGAGGCGAAAAGCCGAGAGCCGCTTGCCCCGGGCGACCCGCACATCGTCGCCATCGCAGCCGACCATGAGGTCCCGGACACGGCCCTTCCCGTCTTCGATCTCGACGATACGAGCGCCATCGCGGATTTCGTCGCTGCGGCCACCGGCCTGCCGCCAAGAGCGTGATGCAACGAAAAAGGCCGGTCTCCGACGAGGAAGACCGGCCTTTTTCATGTTTCATTCGGCAAGGTCAGCCGTTCACGACCATCCGCTTCTCGTCGCGGCCCGTCTTCATCCGCTCGGCGAGCAGGAAGGCGAGCTCAAGCGCCTGATCGGCATTCAGGCGTGGATCGCAATGGGTGTGGTAGCGATCCTGCAGGTCGCCGGCGGAGACAGCTCGCGCGCCGCCGGTGCATTCGGTAACGTCCTTGCCGGTCATCTCGACATGGATGCCGCCCGGATGCGTCCCTTCCGCACGATGGATCTGGAAGAAGCTCTCGACCTCCGACAGGACGCGGTCGAACGGCCGGGTCTTGTAGTTGTTGAGCGTGATCGTGTTGCCGTGCATGGGATCGCAAGACCAGACAACCTTGCGGCCTTCACGCTCGACGGCGCGGATCAGCTTCGGCAGGTGGTCGGCGACCTTGTCATGGCCGAACCGGCAGATCAGCGTCAGGCGGCCGGCCTCGTTCGCCGGGTTCAGCGCGTCGATCAGTTCCAGCAGATTGTCCGGCTGGAGCGAGGGGCCGCACTTCAGGCCGATCGGGTTCTTGATGCCGCGGCAGTACTCCACATGCGCGTGATCCGCCTGACGGGTCCGGTCGCCGATCCAGATCATGTGGCCGGAGGTCGCGTACCAGTCGCCGGAGGTGGAATCGACGCGCGTCAGCGCCTCTTCGTAGCCGAGCAGCAACGCCTCGTGGCTTGTGAAGAAATCCGTTTCCCGCAGGCTCGGATTGTTGTCGGCACTGATGCCGATGGCCTTCATGAAGTCCATCGTTTCGCTGATGCGGTCGGCAAGCTTCTTGTAGCGCTCGCCCTGCGGCGAATCCTTCACGAAGCCCAGCATCCACTGGTGGACGTTTTCGAGGTTGGCGTAGCCGCCCATCGCGAACGCACGCAGCAGGTTCAGCGTCGCGGCCGACTGACGGTATGCCATGAGCTGCCGCTCGGGATTGGGGATGCGGGCCTCGGGGTTGAACTCGATGCCGTTGATGATGTCGCCTCGGTAGCTCGGCAGCTCGACGTCACCCTGCTTCTCGATATTGGAGGAGCGCGGCTTGGCGAACTGGCCGGCGATACGGCCGACCTTCACCACCGGCTGCTGCGCCCCGAAGGTCAGCACGACCGCCATCTGCAGGAAGGCCCGGAAGAAGTCGCGGATCGTGTCTGCACCGTGCTCCATGAAGCTTTCGGCGCAGTCGCCGCCCTGCAGCAGGAAGCCGTTGCCTTCCGCCACGTTGGCGAGGTGCTTTTTCAGGCGACGGGCCTCACCGGCGAAGACCAACGGCGGGAAGCTGGCAAGCTGGGCCTCCGTAGCGGCCAGTGCCGCGGCATCCGGATAATCCGGGACCTGCTGGATCGGTTTCTGCCGCCACGTGGTCGGGGTCCAGTTCTGTGCCATGTCGTTCACCTGTTATCGCCGTGGCCGGGGCCGGCTTTCGTTCTCGATTTTGCCGCGGCTTATAAACCTTCTGCCTCTTCTTGCCTAGCGCCTTAGGCGCCACCGTTGCGGGCGACACCGCGCTGCCGGCCGGGAGGTCAGACGCGCTCCCCGTTGCGGACCCGATAGCTCGGCTGGTACATGGTGACCAGTTCCTCCGCGGCGGTCGGATGGACCGCCATCGTCCGGTCGAAATCCTCTTTCGTGCACCCGGCCTTCAGCGAAATCCCAAGCAGCTGGGACATCTCGCCCGCATCGTGGCCGAGAACATGCGCGCCGACCACCTTGCGGCTTTCGGCGTCCACGATCAGCTTCATGATCATCTTTTCCGTCCGCCCCGAGAGCGTCGCCTTCATCGGCCTGAACTCGGCGCGGAACACCTCGATCTCCGAAAAGCGCTTGGAGGCGGCCTCTTCCGACAGGCCCACGGTGCCGATCTCCGGCTGGGAGAATACCGCTGTGGCGATCAGATCGTGATCCGGCTTCGTCGGATTGCTCCGGAACTCGGTCTCGATGAAGCACATCGCCTCGTGGATCGCGACCGGCGTCAGCTGTACCCGGTCGGTGACATCGCCCAGCGCATGGATATGCGGCACGCTGGTGCGGGAATAATCGTCGACGACGATCGCGCCGCGCTCGTTGACCTCCACGCCGGCCGCCTCCAGACCCAGTCCGGCGGTGTTCGGATCGCGTCCGAGCGCCAGCATGACCGTTTCCACGGCAATCGTCTCTCCGTTCAGCGTACGCGCCGTCAGGCCACCCGCAGGCGCCCGCTGCACCCCCTCGATCACGTCGGTCAGGATGATCCGGATGCCCTTCTCCTCCATTGCCTTGTGCAGGCCGCGCCGCATGTCCTGGTCGAAGCGCGAGAGGATCTCCTTGCCGCGGTAGATCAGGGTCGTGTCGACCCCCAGGCCGTGGAAGATGTTGGCGAACTCTACGGCTATGTACCCGCCGCCGGCGATCAGGATGGAGCGCGGCAGTTCGGGAAGGTCGAAGGCTTCGTTGGAAGTGATGCAGAGTTCATGGCCGGGCAAGGCGGCATGGGGATTGGCCGAACCGCCGGTGGCGATGAGGATCCGCTCCGCCGTAACGGTCTGTCCGGTCTTGACCAGGCGGATCGTGTGGGCATCGACGAGTTCCGCGCGTGTTTCGAGGATTTCCGCGCCCGCGTTCTCCAGTCCCCGGCGGTAGAGGCCTTCCAGCCGCGCGATCTCGGCATCCTTCGCGGCGATGAGGTTCCGCCAGTCGAAGGCGACGTCGCCGACGCGCCAGCCGAATCCGGCGGCATCCTCGAAATGCTCGGGAAACTGCGAAGCATAGACGAACAGCTTCTTCGGGACGCAGCCCCGGATCACGCAGGTGCCGCCGAAACGGTATTCCTCGGCGATCGCGACGCGTTTGCCGAGCGATGCCGCGAGCCTGCCGGCGCGGACACCACCGGAGCCGCCGCCGATGACGAAAAGGTCATAGTCGAAAGCGGTCATGGGCATCTCCTTCGTCAACCGGGTCGCCGCCGATATAAGGGAGATGCTGGAAAAGCAAAAGCCCGGATCGCTCCGGGCTCAGCATCAGGGACCAGCAGGTCCGTCTTATTGGGGAGGAAGCTGCAACTGCAGTTGCGGCTGTTCGGTACCGCCCTCTGCAGCGGCCGGCGCCTCCGGCTGTGCGAGCGGCGGCATCTCCACCGGATTGGCGTCGATGACCTCGCGCAGGGCGGCCGTGCTCTGGGTGTTCAGATCGCGGGAAATGCCGTTCGCCCAGATTTCGACTGCCTTGGCCAGCTCGCGGGCGACCAGCGGGCCGTTGGTGAGCAGCTTCTTGCCGGCCTCGGTCCCGTAGAAGGCGGAGATCGCCTTCAGTTCATCGAGAGTGAAGGCCTTCGCATAGATCGTCGCCGCTTCGCGCTCGAGGTCGGCGCGGCGGGGCGCAAGCGCGAGGGCCTGCTCGTCGATCGTCGCGGAGATCTGCTCCTGGAAGTTCGGCGAAGCCTGGATGAACTGCGCCTTCAGGCCCTCTGCGAGACCGGGAAGGATGTAGTCGTAACGGCTGGTGGCGTTGATCGAGGCAATGGCGTCGCGGGCCGCGGCCAGATGTTCCTCGGAAATCTCCTGCGCCTTCAGCGGCGCAGCCATGCTGCCCGCGACGATCACGGCAAGAGCGGCCGCGCGTCGAAAACCCGCAAACTTGGTCATGGAAATGGTGCTCCTGTCTATCATTGTGCCTTGAGCGTCCGTGCCCCGTTCTCGCCGGCGATGATGGCGAAAGACGCTAGATTGATGAAAAGCCCGTGCTCTACGACGCCGGGTATGGAATTCAGCTGGATCGCAAGAGCCTCTGCATCAGGAATACGGCCAAAAGATGCGTCCAGAATATGGTGTCCGCCGTCGGTCGTGAAGACGTCCTCGGCGGTTCCGCGCAGGCGGATTTCACCGGTAAGCCCCATCCGCGCGGCCAGCTTGTCGATCGCGATCCGCGTCGCCACGAGGCCGAACGGATTGACCTCTATGGGTAGCGGGAAGGCACCCAGCATATCCACCACCTTGGATTCGTCGGCGATGACGATCATTCGCGAGGACGCCGCCGCGACGATCTTCTCGCGCAGAAGAGCACCTCCGCCGCCCTTTATCAGGCGCAACTGCCCGTCCACCTCGTCCGCACCGTCTATGGTCAGATCCAGTTCCGGCAGTTCGTCTAGCGACTTCAGCGGCACGCCAAGATCAAGGCAGAGGCGCGCGGTGCGCTCGGAGGTCGGAACGCCCTCGACCTGCAGGCCTTCCGCCACCTTCTCCGCCAGAAGCCTGACGAACTCGTCGGCGGTGGATCCGGTACCGATGCCAAGACGCATGCCATTCTCGACATGGGCCAATGCGGCTTCCGCCGCCCTGATCTTCATTTGCCGGGCGTCCATGCGCCAGATGCTCCTCGTTGTTTCGCCGTTGCTGTTTACACGGCCACTCCGGCAAGGAAAAGGCCCATTGCGCCGGTGGCCGTTTGCATTCCCGGTTGTCCTATCCTAAGGGCTCGTCCAAGGACAATCCCGCTGGGAGGCAACGCATGACGGCACCCCTTGTAATATTCGATCTCGACGGCACGCTCGTCGACACGGCGCCGGACCTCGTGGCCAGCCTCAACCACACGATTGCGGCTGCCGGCCTCGAACCGGTGACCTACGACGACCTGACCCATCTCGTCGGCCAGGGCGCCCGCGTGATGATCCGGCGGGCATTCGAAATGCGTGGGAAGCCGATCGACGACGAAGCGGCAGAGCCCCTGCTCCAGCGCTTCCTCGTCCACTACAAGAAGGAAATGCCGGGTGCGAGCCGTCCCTATCCGGAACTTGCCGAGGCCTTGGATGAACTCGAGGCAGGCGGCATGCGACTTGCCGTCTGCACCAACAAGCTCGAGGAACTGGCAATCCCGCTGATCGAAAAGCTCGGTCTTGCGGATCGATTTGCGGTCGTCACCGGAGGCGACACGTTTCCGGTTCGCAAGCCCGATGCCCGCCATATTCTCGGGACGATCGAAAAAGCCGGCGCGCGCCCGCAGGACGCCGTGATGATCGGCGACAGCATCAACGACATTCTCGCCGCCCGCAACGCCGGCATTCCGTCGATTGCGGTCACATTCGGCTATTCGGACGTTCCCGTCGCAGAACTGGGAGCCGACCATGTCATCTCCCGGTTTTCCGAACTGAACGCCGAACTCGTCCGACGGCTTCTGTCCCGGCGGGCCGAGACCACGAAAACCGTCCTCCGCGCATGAAAGGGGCGGCCCGCAGCCGCCCGCTTTCCCGTGACCCGTCGGTGGATCAGGACGTTCTCGCCCTGGTCGTCGCGGCCATCGCCTTGAGCGTCGCCGCGTCCCGGCCATAGACGTCGTCAAAATACTCGACGACCCCGTCCTTGTTCGGCCATGCGGTGAAATAGGAAACGTAGACCGGAATCTTCGCCGTCACCTTTTCTGCCTTGTTCCGTCCCCCGGCAATGCGTGTCCCGATCTCCTCTTCCGTCACGCCGAGGACCGCAGCCGCCATCTTGCGGGGCTCCGCAAGGCGGATGCAGCCGTGGCTGAGCGCACGGGTGTCGCGCTGGAAGTAGCTCTTCGACGGCGTGTCATGCATGTAGATGGCATGGGAATTGGGGAACAGAATCTTCAGTTCGCCGAGCGCGTTGTCGCTCGACGGCGGCTGGCGTACCGAGATCGATTGCGTCGACCCGTACCAGTTGACGCTCGACGAAGGAACCGGCTGCCCTTTCACCTCGACCTGGTAGCCCATCCGGTCGAGATAGGACGGGTCGGACCGCAGATGCGGCAGCATCTCGTTGATGATGATCGACTGCGGAACGCCCCAGTAGGGATTGAACTCGACCGTCTCGATCTCGTCCTGGAAGAAATAGGTCTGGTTGGCCTTGGAGCCGACCACCACGCGCATCGAAAACTTTTCCGCGCCGTCCTCGTGATAGGAGGCCATGTAGGCCGGCTGGTTGATGAAGACGTGGCGTCCGCCGAGGTCCACCGGCAGCCAGCGCGCCTGCTCCATCGCGATGACCAGCTTCTCGATCTTCGCCTCGTCGCTGTGTCCGACGAGGGCACGGACGGTCGCGCGGCCAATGACGCCGTCCGGCTTCAACCCGGCCTCGCCCTGGAACGCCTTCACCAGCTCCACCAGTTCCGGCGTGTACTCGCCGGTGGCCTGATAGCCGGAGAAGGTCGCGGCATGCGCCAGCGTCAGCTCGTTGGACGCGTTCTCCCGGATGGCGGCAACGACGCCGGCAAGTGCGGGGTTCGCCGCGCCGGGCTTGAGCAGCAGGTCGTCGGGAAGCGCAATTCGCTCGCCCTGGTCCGAAACCTTGGCCTTGAGGCGCGAAAGCTCGGCCTTCAGCGCCAGGAAATGCGGGCTCTGCGGCGCGAGGCTTTCAAGATATCCGGCCGGATCCGCCTCCGCCCGGGCGAATGGCAGGACGAAGGCGAGCTTCACGTCCTTGCGCTTGAAGTCATGGTATTCCGAGATCCGGTTCGGATCGATGCGCCCGCGCACCATGTCCTGGGCGAAGCTCAGGACCTTTGCCGACATCTTGAGCTCGAACTGCATCAGCGACCGGCTGTGATCGTCTCCCGCACCGTCGACTGGGCCGTCCGACATCGTTTCGGAAACCGGCTGCGTGCTTGCCGTCAGGAGTTCCGGCACCGCGAGGCGATAGTCCGCCGGATCGAGCCCGAATTCGCCAGCACGTTCGAACAGGTCGAGAACCGCCCTCCCCTTGGCGTTGACGTCTCCGTCCGAGACCCAGAGCGGCATGGAGTTCTTTCCGTAGAAGGTCTCCATCGCAGCGGCCACGTCGGCGGGTGCGGACACCGTCACGCCGGCGAACGGGCTGGCGTCAGTTCCGGCGGCGACCGCGAAGCCGGCGGTCCGGACCGCGCGAAGGGCATCCGGCTTGTAGACGTGATATTTTGGCGCCGAAACCTTCGGCAACGGCTGCGGGTCCGCGAGACGTTCCCTGGGCTCTCCGCGAGGCTGACGATCGTCCTGAAGGGGAGCGCGATTGCCGGGGCCGCCCCTCAGGATATCCAGCAGGGTGATCGCCTGGGCCGGCGATGTCGTCGCGCAGAGCGTCGCGACACCCGACAGGAATGCGAAGGCGATAGGAACTCGTCTCGATATGGTCTGCAATTTTATCCCCGTCGGCTCGGTTCGGCCCTTAGGCGGTTTTGCTCACCGGTCTACCGGATCGCATGGAAGATGAAAAGGAAACGCACGGCCCGCCGAAGGGTGGCAATCCCTGCCCGGACCTGAGTCGCTTCGACCAGCAAGGCTAGTAAATCATTCGTTAAATTTTTATTCATCAAGACTGCCCTGCCTCCTCCGCCTCGCCCGCTCATCGAAAAGCTCGGCGCCGTGTCAAATATGGCACGCCGGACCGTCCTCTCCGAGCGCCGCAGGATGATCCCTCCGGGCCCGACATTGGTATACAATCAGGGGGCTGGCCTTGCGCCGCGGGGCTTTGTCGAATAATTCCGGCGCTACCATAAAGCGCAGCAGAGGCAAGACCATGTCATCCACCCGCACGGAAACCGATACCTTTGGACCTATCGACGTCGATGCCGATCGCTACTGGGGCGCCCAGGCGCAGCGTTCGCTCGGCAACTTCAAGATCGGTTGGGAAAAGCAGCCGGCCTCCGTCATTCGCGCGCTCGGGATCGTCAAGCAGGCCGCTGCACGCGCCAACATGGAACTGGGCGGTCTCGACAAGGCGCTCGGCAAGGCGATCGTCGAAGCTGCCCAGGAAGTGATCGACGGCAAGCTCGACGATCATTTCCCGCTGGTCGTCTGGCAGACCGGCTCCGGCACCCAGTCCAACATGAATGCCAACGAAGTCATCTCCAATCGCGCGATCGAAATGCTCAGCGGGACGATGGGCTCCAAGAAGCCGGTCCATCCGAACGACCACGTCAACATGAGCCAGTCGTCCAACGACACCTATCCGACGGCCATGCACATCGCCTGCGCCGAACAGATCGTGCACCACCTCGTGCCCGGCCTGAAGCGCCTTCACGCCGCGCTGGACGAAAAGGCCAAGGCCTTTTCCCACATCATCAAGATCGGCCGTACCCATACCCAGGATGCCACGCCGCTGACGCTCGGGCAGGAATTCTCCGGCTATGCCGCGCAGGTCGCCTCCGCCATCAAGCGGATCGAACTGACGCTGCCGGGCCTCTACGAACTCGCCCAGGGCGGCACCGCCGTCGGCACCGGGTTGAACGCGCCGGTCGGATTTGCCGAAAAGGTTGCAGACGAGATCGCCGCGATCACCGGCCTGCCGTTCGTCACTGCGCCGAACAAGTTCGAGGCGCTCGCCGCCCACGATGCCATGGTCTTCTCCCATGGTGGGATCAATGCGGCTGCCGCAGCACTCTTCAAGATCGCCAACGATATCCGCTTCCTCGGCTCCGGCCCGCGCGCCGGCCTCGGCGAACTGGCATTGCCCGAGAACGAGCCGGGCTCGTCGATCATGCCCGGCAAGGTGAACCCCACCCAGTCCGAGGCGCTGACGCAGGTCTGCGCCCACATCTTCGGCAACAATGCGGCGATCACCTTCGCCGGCAGCCAGGGCCACTTCGAACTCAACGTCTACAACCCGATGATGGCCTACAACTTCCTTCAGTCCGTACAGTTGCTCGGCGATGCGGCCGTCTCCTTCACCGACAACTGCGTCGTCGGCATCGAGGCCCGCGAGGACAACATCAAGCGGGGCGTGGAAAATTCCCTCATGCTCGTGACCGCGCTCAACAGCCGGCTGGGCTATGACACCTGCGCCAAGATCGCCAAGACGGCCCACAAGAACGGGACGACATTGCGCGAGGAGGCAGTTGGCGGCGGCTACCTGACGAACGAAGAGTTCGACCAGTACGTTCGCCCGGAAAACATGATCGGCCCGCGCTGATCGCTTCCTTCGGTCTTGGGTCGCTTCGTCCCGGCGGGCCGCGACTGAAATCGCTCTGAATGCTTTTTAAGGAGTCGCTGATTTGTGAGCGACTCCTTAAGTGTTTTCGCATAGCCTCGACAAGACACGCGGCGAAGGAGCGGTGGTAAGATCAAGGTGCTGGGGAACACGTGGGGGGTTAGATGACAACTGCGCAAAAGGCGCCTGCGAATGATGTGGTCGGGCAGATCATCTACGCATTGAGGGCGATGGGCGTGGCGCCCCTCCCGCGAAACTATCAGCTGTTCTACGAAGCCTATATCGGCTCCAACACGGCCCTGACACAGCAGCTCGCCGCACTCGGCAGCAACGCCACCCAGGAAGAGCTGGACGCCATTTCGAGCCAGCATCTTGGCACCGGCCAGGTGGACGTGATCGAGCGCGCTCACGGCAAGCTTCTCATCGAGCTGGAAAACCTCCTGCACCTCTTGCGGCGCGAACAGCAGTCGATGGAGAGCTACACGAAGCTCCTCGGCGAAACGGCCGCCCGTATCAACAGCAAGGCCAGCTTTTCCAACGACATCATCCGCAATGCGGTCGCGCTGCTGACTTCGGCCACCAGCGACACCATGGCCCATGGCGAGCGGACGGCCGATACGGTCGCGGAGCATTCCGTCGAGATGGTCCAGGTCCGCAAGGAGCTGGACGAATACAAGCGGATCGCCAATACCGACTCGCTGACACGCCTCTCCAACCGGCGGGCCTTCGACGACAAGCTGGCTTCCGTCTTTGACAGCGCCGGCAACCTCAAGGTCACCGCGCTCATCCTGGCCGACATAGACAATTTCAAGTACATAAACGACACCTTCGGCCATCCCGTGGGCGACCGCATCCTGTCCACGGTCGCCTCGCTCATCCGCGCGAATGTCCGCAAGGACCTGTTCGTCGCGCGAACGGGCGGCGAGGAGTTTGCGGTCATCGTGGAAGGCAATACGTCCGAGGAGGTCATGCTTATCTGCGAGCGCATCCGCTGCGCGCTCGAGACCCGCACCTTCCGCAATTCCCGTTCCGGCGTTCAATACGGGCCGATCACCATATCGCTCGGTTTCTCGATGGCCTCACAGGCCGACAGCCCGACCCAGCTCTATTCCAACGCCGATGCGGCCCTCTATCACGCCAAGCATACCGGGCGGAACCGGACGGTCGTCTTCGACGAGGGGATGCACCGGGATTACGCCGGCAAGGACTGGCTGATCTACCGGAAATGACGAGCGGCGCAGCGCGGCGCTACCACATGGTCGTCGCGGCGCGTCCGGGCCAGTCGCGGTCGTAGGTCGCCTGGTCGAACCCTTCCTTTGCCGCCTTCAGCAGGGCGCCTGGCGTCGGCAGGGTTGCAGGATCGACAAACCGTTCGGGGTTCCAGAGCTGGGCACGCATGATCGCCCGGGCGCACTGGAAGTAGACTTCGCCGATCGTGATGACGACCACCGAGCGGGGACGATGGCTCCCCTCCGTCTCAAAGCTCTCCAGCAGGGAGGGCTCGACCGAGACGACAGCCGAGCCGTTCACGCGCATCACCGTGCTCGATCCCGGCGTGAGAAACATCAGCGCAACCCGCGGATCGCGCACGATGTTCATCAGCGAGTCGACGCGGTTGTTGCCATGCCAGTCCGGAAGCAGGATCGTGCTGGGGTCCTGGACGCGGACGCAGTTCGCGGCGTCGCCCCGGGGCGAGCAGTCCAGTCCCTCCGGACCGACAGTCGCCAGGGCGATGAAGGGCGCGGACTCGATCATCAACCGGTATTCCGGCGTCAGCAGTCTCGTCACCTTGGCGATCGCCGCTTCCGAGACGTCGGTGTAGATCTGCCTGAGATCGTCGATCGTGCGGATGATCGTCATGTGGTCGCTACCTTGCCTGCTTTGGGAACCCGGGCGCAACCTACGACGCCAGGCATTCCCGATCAACGTCAGGCAGCGGTGCTTGTGCTTTCCTCGTCTCCTGCTCCCTTAAGAAAATCACTCACGTGGCCGATCACCTCCAGCACGCCGATGATCCGGCGGTGACCGTGGCCGTTCGCCCAGTGGATATTCACGTCGGGTACCGTCGCAAAGCGCCGAGCGTGATCGGCATCGACTTCCTTGTCGTCTTCCGCATGCACCACGAGCAGCCGCTCGCCGAGCCGATGCCCAATCGGAACGCAGTCGAAGTCCGAGAGCGCGGCTCCGGCGACGGTTTCGGCATGGCGAACCAGGGCCCGGCGCGTCGCGTCGCTCAGGCCGAGCACATCCGCGAAGTCTTCGAACAGCCATTCGATCCTGCTCGGCGCGCCGATCACCGCAAGTCGCCCGGGCGAGAAAGCCTTAATCCCCGACATGATGCCGCCGGCCGCAAGCATCAGGCTGGCGCCTCCGAACGAATGCCCGACCGCTCCGTCGAATGGTCCGAAGCGCCGTTCCGCTTCGACGATCGCCTCGACAGCCATGCGCATGTTGAGGCGTCGCCCGCCGGAAAGCCCGTGGCCCGGGAAATCCAGAACCACGACCTCGTCGCCGGCCGAGGCAAGACCCGCGGCAAGCGTGGAAATGTAGGCCGCCGATGAGCCCCAGCCGTGCACGACAAGGAAACGCTTGCCCGTCTCTCGACTGCCGCCCGAAAGGCGATAGGCCATTACCCTTGCCTTTCCCGCGTGAAACGGCATCGTTTCCGCGGACGCGAGTCGCCTTCGGCCCTCCGCGTGAGCCTGACGCGCCTTGGGCCCCGCGGGTCGGCGCGACGGCGTGCGGCAGAAGAGTTCGAAGGCGAGGCGCGCCGTCAGCTTGGGGGCATACCTTCCGCCGAGGCGGAAAACGGGGCGGATGACCTTGAGTGCGATCGGTGTCATTGTGGGAGCACGCTCATTATGTTCAACCATGAACAATAAAGTACAAGAATGAACAAAAATCAATCCCTCCCCTGGGAGCATCCGCGCTTCAAGAGCTGGATTGCCGTGGCCCGCGCCTGCCAGCTGATGCAGACGGCCCTGACGCGCGGGCTTTCGCCGCTCGACATCAAGCCGCCGCATCTCGATATTCTCGTCAACCTTTACCGCTTCGAGGGCATCACCCAGCAGGAACTGGCCCATAAGCTGCTCGTCGGACGCTCCAACATCAGCATGACCCTGCCGCACATGGAGCGTCGCGGCCTGATCGAGCGTCGTGGAGACAAGCGGGACAAGCGCGTGCTCCGCCTTTTCCTGACGACGGAGGGGCGACGGGTGGCGGAAGATGGGATGATTATCCAGACGGCGCTGATCGAGCGTATCCTGTCGGCGACCCCGATCGAGGAGTGCCTAGCAATGGGCGCCAACATGGAGCGCGTCGTCGCGGCACTCCAGTCCGACATCGGAGACGATGGCGACGACTAGCGTGACGAAGGGAATTTACCGGATGGGGTCGCGGCTCAGGCCCTTTTCCGCCAGTTCCCGTTCGTAATCGCTGAAAAGTGACTGCCCCTTCTCCCCGAGCTCGCGCAGATAGAGCCAGGTATAGATGCCGCTGCCGTGACCGTCGTCGAAGCCAATCCGCACCGCATAATTGCCCGTTGGAGTAAGGCTGCTGATCGCGACATTCCGCTTTCCGGGGACCGTCACCTTCTGGCCCGGCCCGTGGCCCTGGACTTCCGCCGAGGGCGACAGCACCCGAAGCATCTCGGCTGGCAGCGGATAGGACACGTTGTCGTCGAAGGTGACATGCAGCATCCGGCGGTCCTTCGATACCCGCAATTCCGTCGGCCAGGTCCCCGTCATCGTCTCAGCACTCCATTCAGCGGTCTCATGAGAACTAGAGACTGGCCTGTGCCACCGCAAGCGGACTTTCACCCTTGACGCGAATGAGATAGCCGCCCACTTTGATCATTCAGGAGGAGAAGCTGTGAACACTCTGGCAGGACAGCTCGGCAATGCCCGCGCCCTCGCGGCGGAGACGACACCGATGATCGACCCGTTCGGTCGTGCTGTCACCTATCTGCGCGTCTCGGTGACCGATCGCTGCGATTTCCGCTGCACCTATTGCATGGCGGAGAACATGAATTTCCTGCCGAAGAAGGACCTGCTGACCCTCGAGGAACTGGACCGCCTCTGTTCCGCCTTCATATCCAAGGGCGTGCGCAAGCTGCGCCTGACCGGCGGCGAGCCGCTGGTGCGCAAGAACATCATGCACCTCGTGCGGACGCTGGGCCGCCATATAGAGACGGGACAGCTGGACGAACTGACGCTCACCACCAACGGCTCCCAGCTCGCCCGCTTTGCCGCCGAACTCTACGATTGCGGCGTGCGGCGCATCAACGTCTCGCTCGACACGCTCGATCCCGACAAGTTCCGCGCGATCACCCGCTGGGGTGATCTCGGCAAGGTCATGGAGGGCATAGACGCCGCTCGCAAGGCGGGGCTGCGCGTCAAGCTCAATGCGGTCGCCCTCAAGGACTTCAACGAATACGAGATCCCGACCATGCTGCGCTGGGCCCATGAGCGCGACATGGACCTGACGGTCATCGAGACGATGCCGATGGGCGAGATCGAGGAAGACCGCACGGACCGCTACCTGCCGCTTTCGAAGCTCCGCAGCGATCTGGAACAGCAGTTCACGCTGACCGACATCCCGTTCAAGACAGGCGGCCCGGCGCGCTACGTGGAGGTCGCCGAAACGGGTGGACGGCTCGGGTTCATCACACCGATGACGCATAATTTCTGCGAGAGTTGCAACCGTGTCCGCCTGACATGCACGGGCACGCTCTACATGTGCCTCGGCCAGAACGACGCCGCGGACCTGCGCACCGCTTTGCGCGCCTCCGACGACGATGCCTATCTCTCGGCTGCGATCGATGAGGCCATCCTGCGGAAGCCGAAAGGCCACGACTTCATCATCGACCGCGACCACAATCGCCCCGCCGTGGCGCGTCACATGAGCGTCACCGGCGGGTGACCGGCCACCGGCACCGGAAACGAGAAAGGGCGCAGTCGCCCGCGCCCTTTCGATCCACCAATGGTGAACCCGTTTATTCGTCGCGATAGACCTTTTCGCGACGCTCGTGCCGCTCCTGCGCTTCGATCGACAAGGTTGCGATCGGGCGGGCGTCCAGACGCTTCAGGCCGATCGGCTCGCCGGTCTCCTCGCAGAAACCGTAGGTGCCGTCTTCTATACGCTGCATGGCCGCATCAATCTTGGCGATCAGCTTTCGCTGCCGGTCGCGTGCCCTGAGCTCGATCGCCCTGTCGGTCTCCGAAGAGGCCCGATCGGCGAGGTCGGGGTGATTTGCGCTTTCTTCCGCGAGATGGTCCAGCGTCTCGCGCGCTTCCCGGAGGATGTCGTTTTTCCAGGCGATGAGCTTCGCCCTGAAATACGCCCTCTGGTTGGCATTCATGAACTCATCGTCTTCCGAGAGCACATAATTGCTAAGATCGATCTTCTCACTCAACGCGATTCTCCCGAAGAACATCTCAAGGCGCGCTCTATATCCCAATCGCCTACTGCGGTTCAAGCCTGTTACGCGCCTTCACAGTATTTTTTAGACTGTCGCAATATTGAGCTAAGCGCCTAGTATTTAACCAGTTTATTCTTCGCCTGTTACAATTACTGTCTTCGGCGTGTCCCCGCCGCCCGGGGCGACGTTGGCGACCATGGTCACGGTTGACGTAACATGTGCTCGCGGCTACCCATCGACGGAATCGCTCCTCGGGCCCTTGTTACCATGATCTTCCAGCCTCTCACCCGCGTCTATCTGCTGCGTCATGCGCGCTCCGGCTGGGCACAGCCCGGCCAGCGGGATTTCGACAGGCCGCTGGACGACGAGGGGTATGCGGAAGCCGAGATCGTTGCGGAAAAAGCCTTCGACCGGGGCTACCACCCTTCCCGCCTCGTCAGTTCGACTGCTCTGCGCTGCCGCCAGACTGCCGACGCGATGCGACGCGCGCTCGGAGAAGACCTCGACGTCCTTTTCGTCGACGAACTCTACAATGCGCCGCTCGACGTCTATCTGGAGATGATCGCTGCTTCGAACGAGGCGGGTTCGCTGATGTTCGTCGGGCACAACCCGACGATCGAGGAAGTATTCGAAAGGCTTGCCGGCGCAGACACCACGGCGGCCGTGATCCCGACAGGCTACCCGACCGCAGGGCTTGCCGTGCTTGAACGCCCCGCCACCGCCGGCGACAGATACTGGGGCCTCCTGGACTTCGTGACGGCCTGACCGGGCTTCTTTCATCCCGGCGGCGGCGCCCCTATATAGGCGCAAACAAAGGGATGCTACCTTGCCGCCTTCGCTGACCAGCCTCACCGACGACGCACGAATCGCAATCGACAACCTCGCGGACAGGGCCTCTTCCCTCGTGAACCCGACCGTGCGCCTCGGGGTGACCGGCCTTTCGCGCGCCGGCAAGACGGTCTTCATCTCCTCGCTCGTCCATAATCTCCTGAACGGCGGACGGCTCCCCCTGTTCGAGCCCGTCCGTTCCGGCCGCGTTTCGCGGGTCCGGCTGGAGCCGCAGCCCGATGACGCGATCCCGCGGTTCCAGTACGAGGATCACATCCAGGCGCTTGTCAGGGAAAGGGTCTGGCCGGATTCGACCCGCGCCATCTCCGAACTGCGGATCACCCTCGACTACCAGAGCGCGAGCGGCTGGAACCGGCTGTTCTCGCCCGGCCGGCTTTCGATCGACATCGTCGACTACCCGGGCGAATGGCTGCTCGACCTTCCCCTTCTCGGCCAGGACTACCGCACGTTCAGCGCCAACACCGTGGATCTCGCCACCACCGGCATCCGCGCCGAGCTTTCCCGGGAATGGCTCGCCCTCGCGCAAAGTGTCGATCCAGATGCGCCGGGCGACGAGATGACCGCCCGGCGCCTGTCGGAAACCTTCGCCGCCTACCTGAAGGCCTGCAAGTCCGACGAACGGTCGCTCTCCACGCTTCCACCGGGCCGCTTCCTGATGCCGGGCGATCTCGAAGGCTCCCCCGCCCTCACCTTTTCCCCCCTGCCCCATGCCTCGGAGGATCGCGCGCCGAGAGGGTCTCTTCGCGCGATGATGGAGCGCCGGTACGAGGCCTACAAGTCGGTGGTGGTGAAGCCCTTCTTCCGGGAGCACTTCGCCCGGCTCGACCGGCAGATCGTGCTGATCGATGCGCTTCAGGCGATCAACCGCGGCGAGGAGGCCGTCCATGATCTCGAGCGTGCGCTGGGTGACGTGCTCGCCTGCTTCCGCCCGGGAACCAACAGCCTCCTGTCGTCGCTGCTCGGCCGGCGGATCGACAAGGTCCTGGTCGCCGCTACCAAGGCCGACCATCTCCACCACGAGAGCCACGACCGCTTGGAACGCATCACCGCGCGGCTTGTCGACCGCGCCATCCAGCGCATCGGCATGGCAGGAGCGGGCATCGAGGTGATGGCGATCGCATCGGTGCGGGCCACCCGCGAGGCGACCGTCAACGAAGGCGGCCATGTTCTTCCCGTCATCGTCGGGACGCCGATGGCCGGCGAGAAGATCGGGACCGACGTGTTCGACGGCCACCGCAAGACCGCCGTCTTCCCGGGCGACCTTCCCTCCGATCCAGAACGCCTGTTCACGGGGCCGGACGGCGGCCCGCCCGAATACCCGGAGATCAACTTCATTCGCTTCCGCCCGCCTGCGCTGGAGGAGACGAGCGGCGGCCTGAAGCTCTCGGTCCCGCATATCCGCCTCGACCGCGCCATGCAGTTTCTTCTGGGGGACCGTCTGGCATGACGACATCGGACAAGAACGGACGCCGCCCGGGCGCATTTGATATCGAAGAGGATGGCACCCGCACCGCTTCCGCCCCCAGGCCGCCGCGAAGCTTCGAGGAAAACGTGCTCCTGACGCCGGACGAGGACGATCCCTTCCTGACGCCGCCGGAACTTGCCGAGCGGGACATACCGGTTGCCGAACCGCGAACCCGCCGGCGCTTTTCCTTCGCCAACGTGGCGCTCGCCGCATTCGGCACGTTTCTCTCCCTCGCCTTCGGCCTGTGGGCCGACAGCGTCGTGCGTGACCTCTTCGCGCGGTCCGACTGGCTCGGCTACGCAGCTCTCTCGGCGCTCGCGATCGGCCTCCTGGCCGTCGCGATCGTCGTCGGCCGCGAGGTCTACGGCCTCATGCGCCTTTCGGCCGTGCAGACGCTCAAGGTCGAGGCCGAGGAGGCTGCAGCCGCACCTCTTCCCGGGCCCGCCCGCGCCGTCGTGTCTACCCTCACCCGCCTCCTCTCCCACCGGCCCGAGACGGCCAGGGGACGGGCCGTCATCGACGCGACGAAGGACGAGATCATCGACGGGCCGCAGTTGATCGAGCTTGCCGAACGGGAGTTGCTCTCGCCGCTCGACCGGCGTGCGCGCGCCCTCATCCTCCACGCCTCCAAGCGCGTGTCGATCGTCACCGCGGTCAGCCCGCGGGCGATCGTCGATCTTGCATACGTCGTCTTCGAGGTTTCGCGCCTGATCCGCGCCATGGCGGAACTCTATGGCGGCAGGCCGGGAACGCTCGGCCTCGTCAGGCTTATGCGCGATGTCGTGGCGCATCTGGCCGTCACCGGATCGATTGCCGTGGGCGATGGCCTGGCGCAGCAGGTTCTCGGGCACGGCGTCGCCGCCAAGCTCTCCAAGCGCCTCGGCGAAGGCGTGATCAACGGGCTTCTCACGGCCCGCATCGGCATTGCGGCCATGGACCTCTGCCGTCCGCTTCCCTTCCGCGCCGTGAGGCGGCCGGGTGTCGGTGACTTCTTTGCCGACCTCGCGCCGTTCGGCCGCGACAATGACGCAGAGGACCGGTTGCGATAGCCGTCTGGGCACACCTCGGATACCACTCGTTAACCATTCCGAAGCTATGGTGAACGCTCGAAAACGAGCTGGCACTCGCCTAGGAAAGCACCATGTACCTGCGCATCTTTTCCGTGATCGGCGGCCTCGCCGCCGCATTTGCCGCCGACTCCGCCATGGCCCCCGACGCATCCGCGGCACCGCGCGACAAGGCCTTCTTCCAGTCCGTCGCCGGAACCTGGAAAGGCCCGGGCGAAATCGTCGCCGGCAAGTACAAGGGCACGAAGTTCAACTGCAGCCTGATCGGCGAGTCGGTCGCCGACGCAGAAGCCGGAATCAAGCTGGACGGCACCTGCAGGGTCGGCGTCTTCAAGCAGCCGATGTCGGCCGTGATCACGCAGAACGGCAAGGGCTACAAGGGCAAGTTCCTGGATGGCGCCGACGGCAAGGGGCTCGACATCGTCTCCGGCGCCGTCAACGGCGACAAGGTGGTCGTCGGCATCAACCGCGCCCAGTTGAACGGGGCAATGGTTGCAAGCCTGCGCGATCCGAACACCATGAACATCACGATCTCGGTCAAGGTCGACGACGAGATGATCCCGGTGATCGGGCTGACGCTCGATCGCGACCTGGACCAGCTTGCCGTCGGGTCGATCCGCTAGGCCACTCTCCACCAGTCCCGGTTCTCGCTCACCGGCAGGATGCCTCCGCTGTCCGCCCGGTCCAGCCATTCCGAAATGCGCCGGCCGGACACCTTTATTCCAGGCGCGATCTCCGCGAGCGGAACGAGCACGAACACCCTTTCCGTCATTCTCGGATGCGGCAGCGAGAGCCGCTCGCTTCCTGCGGTGCGATCGCCGTAGGTGAGGATGTCGATATCGATCGTCCGCGGTCCCCAACGCTCGATACGCTCCCGTTTCATGCTCTGCTCGATCGACAGGCAGACATGCAGCAGCATCTCCGGCTCGAGCGATGTCTCCAGGAGGGCGCAGCAGTTGAAGAAGTCGGCCTGATCCGTCTTGCCCCAGGGCGGGGTCTTGTAGAGCCGCGAGACGGCGGAGACCGAGCAGTCCGCCCGCGCGTCGAGACGCCGCAAGGCCTCCGCCATCGCCGCGGGCGGATCGCCCAGATTTCCGCCGAGCCCGAGTGCTGCCGTCACCACTTCGTCAGCGCCGATGTTCAACGCGCACTTCCGCATGATCAAGGACGCCCTGGATGGGCGCGCTCGGCTTGCGGACCGTTATCACGGCCCTGACGACCTGCGGAAAGCGCTCGCAGAGCGCGATGGCCACATCCATGGCCAGCGTCTCGATCAGGCGGCGCTGGCTTCCCGTGACGATCGTCTCGATGAGCGTGAAGGCGACGCCGTAATCGACCGTGTCCTCGACCCGATCCGTGACCAGCACGTCACCGGCCTCGACCTCCATCTCGGCATCGACGAAGAAGCGCTGCCCCAGCCGGTTCTCTTCCGCATGGACGCCGTGGCGCGCGAAGAATGCGCAGTTCTTGAGGGTGATCATATAGGTGCTCATCGTGGAGTCTCCTCTGCATGAGCCCGCAGCAAGGCATCCGCGATGCCGAGCGCGTCGCGGTTTGTAGCAACGTTGTGGACGCGGAAGATCGCAGCCCCCGCAAGCCGCAGGATTGCCGTGGTCGCCGCCGTGCCGACATCCCGTTCCGCGGCAATGTCCCGGCCGGTCGCCGTTCCGATGAAGCGCTTGCGCGACGTGCCGATGAGCCACGGGAAGCCGATGTCGCGCAGTTCGCCGAACCGTGCCATGAGTTCAAGGTTCTGGTCCGCGTCCTTGGCAAACCCGAAGCCTGGATCGAGGACGATGGCTTCGGGCGCTACCCCGGCCTCGTCTGCGATCGCGAGCGAAAGGTCGAAGAACGCCCGCTGGTCTTCCACGACATCCGCCGCCACGTCGCCTTCCCGGCCCCGTCCCGTATGCATGATGCAGAGCCCCGCCCCCGTCTCCGCAGCGACCGACGCGATCGCCGGCTCGCGCTGCAGCCCGTGGACGTCGTTGATGATATGCGCGCCTGCGGCGATCGCCAGACGGGCGGTCTCGGCGCGATAGGTGTCGACAGAGATCAATGCGTCCGTCTCCCGGACCAGCCGCTCGATGACCGGGATCACCCGGTCCTGCTCCTCGGCCGCGCTGACGGCTGCTGCACCCGGTCTGGTCGACTCGCCGCCGATGTCGAGGATCGCGGCGCCGTCCCGGACGCAGGCAAGTCCGTGCGCGACGGCACCTTCGAGCCCCTCGTGCAGGCCGCCGTCCGAGAACGAATCCGGCGTAACATTGACGATGGCCATGATATGGCCGTTGTTGCCCAGTTCGAGGAGACGTCCGCCGCCGACTCGCCAGATTCGGGAACCGGGCGTCTTCGCTGCTGGATCGGCCTTACGGGAGTAACGCAAATTTTTCTGCCTCTGTGTTGCGCTGCCGACGGCTATGCCCCAAGCTCACCTCAAGTTCAATCTAAGCAGGCCCCAGAATGTTGCTGATTCCATCTATCCGTCGCGTTATCGGCGGGCTGGCTGCGGTGTGCCTGCTCTCCTCCGTGGCATCGGCGGAGCCCATGATCAGCAAGACCTACGGCTACTTCTCGATCGGAGGAAGGACCGCGGAAGCTCTCGATCGCGAACTGGAGAGGCGTGGTCCGATGACCAGTGCGAGCGGTCATCGCCATCCCGGCGCGACGGAAATCAAGTTCGGTGGAGAGGTCACCTATGTCGAGCGCGGGAAAGAGTGTTCCGTCGGCGACGTGAAGGTCACCCTGAAGACAAACCTCATCCTGCCGCGATGGAAGAACCGTCGCGCCGCCGACAAGAACCTGCGCTTCATCTGGGACACCCTGTCCGCCGACATCAAGCGGCACGAGGAACGCCACGCGGAAATCGCCCGCAGCTACGCTCGGACGCTGGAGCGGGATCTGCGCGCCCTCCGCTCCGCCCGCACGTGCCAGGAACTGGAAAAGAAGGTCGGCGCGGTCACCAAGCGCGTGCTCGAAACCCATGACCGCGACCAGATGCGGTTCGACGTGGTCGAATCGAAGAACTTCGACAACCGGATGATGCGGCTACTCAAGTATCGGCTGGGGGAAAACGGCGGCTAGCCCCCGATCCGTCCCGGGGCGTCAGCCCTGCCGTTCGGGCACGTTGACGACCAGCCCGTCGAGCTCGTCGCTCATCTTGATCTGACAGGAAAGCCGCGAGGTCGGCCTGACGTCATACGCGAAGTCGAGCATGTCTTCCTCCATCGCGGAGGGCGCGCCGACGGTATCGGTCCAGGCTTCGTCCACATAGACATGGCAGGTCGCACAGGCACAGGCGCCACCGCACTCGGCGTCGATGCCCGGCACCGAGTTGCGGACGGCATTCTCCATCACCGTCGATCCGTTGCTCGCATCGATATCGAAGCGCGTTCCGTCGAAGGCGACGATGGTCAGTTTCGTCATGATCAGGAATTCCGGTAAGAACAGTCTGGAGGAGCGAGCCTGCTCATCGAACAGATCCGCCAGGCAGTCAACATAGGTTTGCCTGCCCGATGCTGCAATGGTGGCTCTTCCTATCGGCAGAGCTTCAGGATGAAGTTCTCCGTCTCGATGATGGCGGCGCTGATCTTTGCCATCGAGGCCGCATCGGCCCCCTTCTCCTCGATCCGCATCGCAAGGTCGGCCACCGTGAACGCGCCGACTGCGGATGCCGCCCCTTTCAGCAGACGAGCGGCCGCGAGGATTGCGGGCATGTCGCCGCTGCTCATTTCCAGCAGCGCCCTACGGGATTGCCGCGCGAACGTCTGCAGGATTTCAAGCTCGGTTCCCTTGTCTCCCGTCGTCTGGCGGGCGAGGTGGACGAGGTCTATCGGGCGTGACCGGGATGGCGAGAGCGCACGCCGGGTCTGAGGAGCTTCGAAGGCGATTGCGATGGCGGCCATGGGTGACAATGATCCTGAACGATGCGATTTCAGCCATCGTGCAGCCAAACCGGCGCCATGGCGTTAACAGACCGCAATCGGCCACTTGAATCTCAAGCTATGGTTAATTTACGCTAAGATGCTTGTTTTACGGGACTTTTCGCCGGTCTTATGGTTTAAATCCTGTTAACAACCGGATTGGGCTTTTTGGCGCCTCCACGGGTCCGAATTGTTTAGACACCTCAGATGTGCCACTACAATACAGGTGGAAAGGCGGGAGTCCGCTCCCGCGTCCGTGGATGGCCGGATGGTAAGCATTCCTTATCATCCGTTTGGAACAAGGCTGTTCGAGAGTAAGTGAAACGGGAAATGCCGACGCCATGAAGGCGGGGCTTTCCGGCAGGCAGTGTCTCTTCTTCGTTTTGCAGGGCGGGCGAACAGGACGGGATGGCCGGGCGAGTATGTAGCGAGGCGTAACCGCATGGCGAAGAAGACCAGCAGCGAGTCGATGGACGAAACGGCCTTCCAGGCACTGGAAGACGCGTTGAAGATCGACTTCATCGAGGATCAGGAGACGATACGTCGGAAGCCTGCATCCTCTGCCTCGGAGGCCAGAGTGTCTGATAGCAAGCAGCGTCCATCCCCGCCGCGCGGCGAGACCCCGGCGACCCCTCCCCGCTCCGCGACGGCGGAACCGGCGGCGCGCGCACCCGTGTTCGAGCCTGCGAACGACGGCAGCCGCCGCAGTTCCGTGAACCTGCTCAAGACGCTCGAAGGCGGCACGATGCGCAGCGCACTCCGAAACGCGACGATCGTTTCCGTCCTCTGGGCGATCGGCGGTCTTGGCCTGGCGCAACTTCTCTATGGTGCTCAGCTGTGGTCGTCCGGTTCGGTCGGCGGGCTCGTTGCCATGCCCGGTCTCGTCGCGATCATCGTCGGCATCGTCGTGCCGATCCTTCTCTTCTTCGCCTTCGCGACGATGATGGCCCGTGCGCAGGACATGCGCAACGCCGCGCGTTCCATGGCCGAAGTGGCGCTGCGCCTGTCGGAGCCCGAGACCGTCGCCTCCGAACGGATCATGACCGTTGGCCAGGCCGTCCGGCGCGAAGTCTCCGCCATGAACGAGGGGATCGAGCGCACGATTGCGCGCGCAACCGAACTCGAGACGCTCGTCCACTCCGAAGTCAATGCGCTTGAGCGCAGCTACACCGACAATGAATTGCGCGTGCGCGGGCTGGTCCACGAACTGGGCGCCGAACGTGATGCCATCGTCAATCACGCCGAACGCATCCGTTCGTCCATCGTCGGCGCACACGAACAGCTCAAGGAAGAGCTGTCGCTTGCGACGGAGGAAATTGCGGTACGACTGGCGACCTCCGGCGAAGCCTTCGCCTCGATGATCGATACGCGCGCCGCAGCCCTGACGGAAAAGACGAACGCCGCCGGCGAGGCGCTGGGTTCGCTGCTCGCCGCCAAGGCCGACGACCTGGTGCAGACGCTCGGCTCGTCCGGGATCGCGCTTGCCAACGAGTTCGACAACCGCCTCGAAAACCTGTCGATGACGCTCGCCCACCGCGGCCAGGCGCTGCTTGGCGAGTTCGAGACGCGCGCCTCCACCCTCGACGCCAGCACCGAGCGCCTGAATGCGGCGCTCGCCGACCGCACGCGCCAGCTGAACGAGACGCTTGTCGCCCGGACCCGCGAAATCACCGACGGGCTGTCGGAGGGCGAACGCTCCATCACCGGTTCTCTCGAGGCGGTGATCACGTCGCTGAACAGGGCGCTCGACGACAAGGGCAGCGCATTCAGGCAGAGCCTGAAGACCGCCGCAGACGACGCTATCATGGACCTCGACCTGCGCTCCGGCCTTTTCGAGGAGCGCCTGCAGGCCACCGTCGGCCAGCTCAGCACCACCTTCGACGACGGGCTCAACGCGCTCACCACGGCCTTCGACCAGCGGGCCGGCAGCCTCGACAGCAAGCTGATGGACAGCCTCGCGCGCATCAACGAGACCGTCGCGAGCGGTTCCGACTCGATCGAAGGCATCCTCAGCAGCAGCATCGCCCAGATCGGCAATACGCTGACCGAACAGTCGCTGGCGCTCGCCACCACGCTCGGCACGGGCCAGGACGTTCTCGATTCCATCCTGGAAGACCGCAGCCGCGAATTCAGCGAAGCCCTCGCTGCGCGCACCAGCGAAATCACCGGCGCGATAGGCACGAGCCGCGACGCGATCGACGAAGTCCTCTCCGAACGCAGCACGGCCCTCATCGGTGCCCTGAACGAGACGCAAGGCAAGTTCGAACGCGCCGTCGGCGAACGCTCGGAATCCGTCATCGCCGCCCTCGAGACCGGACAGGAACGCTTCGCCGAGGCTCTCGAAAGCAGGACGGCCGCCATCGAATCGGTCATCGGCGACGCACCGGAGAAGCTCGCCAGCCTGCTGGACGAGCGCGCCGCCACGATTGCGCGCCACCTGCAGGACGGCGAGGAACGCCTCGGCTCCGGCCTCGACCGCCGCACGGAGGAACTCGCACGCACGCTCTCCGCGACCGGCGACCGCATCACCGAACTTCTCGACGACAAGACGCTGGAGATCAGCACGGCCTTCGCGCTTGGCGAGGACCGCATCACCGGCATCCTCACCAATCTGGCGGACACCCCGGAACGCCTGTCCGGCATTCTCGACGAACGGGCTGCCCTGATCGCCCGTCACATGGAGGAAGGCGAGAAGAGCCTCGGCGAAGGCCTCGACCGTCGCGTCGAGCGGCTGGCCGCGGCGATCTCGTCGAACGGCGAGCGTATCGGCGAGATGCTCGACGACAAGACCATGGACATCAGCACCGCCTTTGCGCTGGGTGAAGACCGTCTGTCCGGCGTTCTCGACGAGAAGGCCGGCGCGATCGGCGCCCTCGCCGCCGACGCGGAAAACCGCATCGAGCAGTCGCTCAACGAGATCTCGCTTCGGATGGGAGATGTTCTCGGCGACGGCGCGCGGCGTTTCGAGGACACCGTGTCCGGCGGCGCCGAACGGATCGAATCGGCGCTCGGCACCGGCCAGGAGCGCATCGCCGCGACGCTGGGCCTCGGACATCAGCAGTTCAGCGATACGGTTGCCTCCGCCAATGAGCAGATCGAGCAGACCCTGGGCGCCGGCTACGAGCGCTTCCGCACGACGATCGAAGAGCGGACGGACATGATCTCGACCGCGCTGGCCCAGACCCGCGACCAGATCTCGGAACTGATGTCGGACCAGGTGATGACGATCGGCACGACGCTCGCCACGAGCGCCGGCATGCTGGAAATGTCACTGGAGAGCCAGCAGGAAGCCCTCCGCACCGCATTCGACGGCGCCGGAGCGGACCTGGAAGAGCGACTGAACACCACGGCCGGGGTCATTGCCGGGCGCCTCAACGAGGCAGCGCGGGAAATCAGCCTTTCGGCCGAAGACCTCTCCGGCCGCCTCGAGCAGACGATCGGCAGTGTCGAGGCCGCCCTCGGGGCGACCGGCAACAAGGTCGAGGCGACGTTCGGAGGCCTCGAGGCGCGCATCCGCAACGAGATTGCCAGCGTCACCGAACTGGTGGACGGCGCCGGTCGCGACATCGGCGAGACGCTGGCACAGCGGACCGCCGAACTGGAGCGGATCAGCACGGACGCCCACGACCGCATCTCCGGCGCCATGGACAGCGGCGCCGCTCGTCTCGACGAGCGCCTTTCGACCATGGACCGTGCGCTGTCGGTCGGCCTTGACGCCGTTACTCGCACGATCGAAGGCAAGGCTGCAGGTCTTGCCGCGACCCTCCGCGAGGCCGTCAGCGCGGCTGCGGCGGGAATGGACGACGAGGCGATGCGCTCGGCGGAAACGCTGAGCCGCACCGGCTCCGAGTTCACCGAAGGGCTCGCCCAGCGCAACGCCGAGTTCACCCGTTCTGTCGAGGAGCGGTCGAGCGAGATCGTCAACCGCATCTCGGAGACGCAGACCCGCCTCGCAGGCCAGGCAGCAACGGTCGCACAGGCGTTCTCGGAAGCCGGCAATGCCATCGTGAACAAGGTTTCGGAAGCCGATGCCCTGGTCAAGAAGCAGGTGACGGCGATCTCCGAGGCTCTCACCGAGGCCGAGGAGGCCCTCCAGCAGCGCGGCGGTTCGCTGCGCGGCACGCTCGCCGAAACGGCGACCGACCTGCAGGCCGCCATGGAAGCCGTGGACAAGGCGCTCGCCGCCCGCGGCGATGCCATCCGCTCCGCACTCGACAGCCGCACCCGCGACCTCAACTCCATGCTGTCGAGCCGCACGACGGAGCTTGCCCGCCTCATCGAGGAAGAGGCACGCCCGGTCGTCGAGCAATACAGCGAGGCCAGCCGTTCTGCAGCTGACCAGATTGCCTCTGCCGCCCGCGAAAGCACCGAGCGACTGGTGGCCGCCGCAAGCGAGAACAGCAACCGCATTCGCAGCGAAAACGACGCGCTCGTCGATGCGATCGCCGCCCGCACGAACGAGGCCCTGTCGGCGATCACCCAGCGCGCCGAGAACACCGCCAGCGCCATGCTGTCGGTGGAACGGAGCCTCACGGGCAGCGTCAACTCGCTGATCGATCGTCTTGCCGACAGCAATTCCGGGATTTCGAGCCTCGTCGAGCGGGCCTCGCAGGATCTCGCAGCCGCGGCAGACCAGGCCCTCGAGCGCCTTTCGGGCGTCGACGAGAGGCTGGGCACGACCGCCACGCTCTTCTCCGAATCCGCTGCTCACGCCGCGGACATGGTATCCGGCTCAAGCCGTCTCCTGGAAAACAACATCGACCGGCTGGCCAATATCTCCGGCCAGACGCTCAACCAGGTCGGCGGTATCGTCGGACGGTTCGACGACCACTCCAAGGTCCTCGCCCAGGCGTCCGAACTCCTGGGAGCGGCGCAGTCCAACCTCGCCAATACGCTGGACGAGCGCCAGACCGCCCTTCGCAGCCTCTCCGTCGGCCTCGTCAAGCGGTCCGAGGAGATCGAGGGCACGATGCGCAATCTCGCCGCCCTCGTGGAAGGCGCATTCGAACGGGCCGAGGGCCGCTCCTCGCAGGTCGCCGCGCATCTGCGCGAAAGTCTCCAGGGCGCATTCGCGGACATCGGCCGCACGCTCGGCGAGACCCAGCAGCGCGCCGACGTGACCGCCGACGCCATGCGCAGCGCTCTCCTCGGTGCAAGCGAGGAGGCGAGCCGCGCCGTCGACGCCACGATGAACAATGCCGAACAGCGCGCCCGCGGGCTCTCGGAACGTATCCGCAGCGGCGTCGAAGGCTCGCTGACGGATGTCGAGCGCATGCTCGCCGACGCGACCAGCCGCTCCGACAGCGCCGCCGCCCACCTGCGCGAACAGCTTCGCAAGTCGGTGGACGAGGCCGTCGGCCGCTTCTCGGGCGCAACGGACGAGATTCGCCGCTCGGCGGAACAGATCCGCGAGGAACTGGACAGCACCCGCGCGGAACTTCGGCGCGGCGCATTCGACCTGCCAGAGGAGGCCAAGGAAAACGCCGCGGCGATGCGGCGTGCCGTCTCCGAGCAGATCAAGGCGCTGCAGGACCTGTCGCAACTGGTCGGCCGTTCTGCACAGGCACTCGAAGTGTCACAGCCTGCTCCGGTCCGTGCCTCGACCCTCCCTCAGGCCGAACCCGCGCCCCGTGCCCAGGCGGCAGCGGCGCTGCCGGCCCAGCCGGCACCGGCCATACGCGGTGGCAACGAGACCGGCCTGCGAGGCAGCCTCAATTTCGACCGCCCGTCTACCCCGGCCCGTCCTGCTGAACCCGCAGCGCGGGGCCAGGAAGGCGGCTGGATCAGCGACCTGCTGAGGGGCGCCTCGCGCGAGAACGCCTCGGACGCAGCTTCCCGCGCTCCGACGTCCCGTCCGGCCGAGCAGGCCGGCGTCCGTGGTGGTGGCGACAGCCGCAATCCGCGCCATATGGTCGAATCGCTGAACTCGCTGTCCGTCGATATCGCCCGCGCCATCGATCACGACGCATCCGTCGATCTCTGGCGCCGCTACCAGCGTGGCGAGCGCGACGTCTTCACGCGCCGTCTCTACACGCTGAAGGGCCAGCAGACCTTCGACGAGATCAAGCGCAAGTACGAGCGGGAGCCTGAATTCCGCACGGCCGTCGACCGCTACATCGGGGACTTCGAGAAGCTTCTCGCCGACGTCGCGCGGACGGACCGGGACAAGTCTGTTACGCAGAGCTACCTGACCTCCGACACCGGCAAGGTCTACACCATGCTTGCCCATGCCGCCGGACGGTTCAGCTGACCGCTATCCCTGAGCGGGGCGGCCTCCAAGCTGCTCCACCTTCAATGATCAACCCGCCGGCCTCGCCGGCGGGTTTTTTCTTTGCGGATCCGTTTGCAGCGCGCGCATGATCGAAGCAGGGTGGCCCGGAGAGCTATCGGTGCAGTCCCGCACTTGGTCGCGGGACATTCGTTCACGCCTGAAATCGAAAAGGCCGCCGCCTCAGCGAGACGACGGCCTTTCAATAGACGAGGTCTTGGACCGCTGGCCGCGTCAGTGATGCTTGTGCCCGGTCGGCGCGGCGCCCCCAACCGGGAAGATGACGTCGACGCTGCCGGCCTTCTCGAAGGTCAGCGTCACGGGGATGCTGTCTCCTTCCTTGAAGGGCGTCTTCACCTGCATGAACATGAGGTGCAGCCCGCCGGGCTTCAGTTCGACGGTCTCGCCGGCCGGCAGGTCGATGCCGTTTTCGAGCTTGCGCATCCGCATGACCTCGCCTTCCATCGCCATCTCGTGGATTTCGACGGTTCCGGCGGCTGGGGAGGCCGCGGAGACGAGGCGATCGGCGCCGCCTTCGTTGCGGATCGTGACAAATCCTCCGCCGACCGGCTGGTTCGGAAGCATCGCCCGGGTGAAGGCCCCTTCCAGGACGATGTCGCCCACCTTTGCAGGCGAAGGGCCACCCGCATGCGCGTGTTCCTTGTTCTCTACGACCCTGACGACGGGCGCGGGGTTCTTGAGGCCGTGGGGATCCTGTCCGGGCGCGGCGACCTCCGTCCAGGCGACACGCCCGTCGCTGCCGCAAAGCTGGACGGTCGGGAAGGCAAGCTCCGCTCCAGGGGCGACGCCGGAAATCTTCCCCTGAATGACGAAGGTGTCGTAATGCTCGTCGAGCAGTTCGCCGCCCTTCCAGCGGATCTCCGCCGGCCCGGCGCTCACCTTCTTGCCGTGATCGTCATAGGTCTTCTGGTATTCGTCCCGGATTATCTCGAGCTTCCAGCCGGGCTTCGGTTGCGGCTTTGCGAAGACGAAGCCTTCCGGCAATTCAATGCGGACCTCGTTCGTCGCCATTCCGGCGCAGCCATGCGGCACCTGCAACTGCATCAGTGCATAGCCTTCGGCGGTCACGGTGGCGCTGGTGAAAGTCGCGTGGGCTTGCGCGGTCCCGGCGGCGGCGAGAACGGCAAGAGCCGACAGCTTTACGGTCTTGAGGGTGGTCATGGTCTTCTATCCCTTTCCGGACGCGCACGCTGGCAGCAGGACCGGATAAATTGATCTGATGAGAATTCGTCGTTGATCAGATCGACAAGGGCGGCGCCCGCGAACTCGCGCGCGCCAGCGCGGTAAAGCCCACGCGGAGGGATTCGACCTTGGGAGGATTGAGAAGGAACGGCCGCGGCAGCGGTACGCCGAGCCCATCCGCCGGCGGTGGCAGGATGACGGAGGCTGCGAGAAGGCAGGCTTCGCAAGAGGGACGAAGGCTCTTGTCCCCGTGTGACCCCTGGGTCGCCTGCTCGCCGTGGTCGGCGCAGATGTCTGCAAAGCTTCCATCGGGCAGCCGGTAGGCTTCGCTCTGCGCGTCCGCCGGTATTCCGGCGTGGACCGGCTGGTGGCTGAAGCCCAGCGACAGGAACGCGACCGCGCACAGGATGCGCAGCGTGTTCGTCAAGACGGGGCTCCGAAAAACCATCATATCCCTCACCGGAGGCTCGATGCCGATTACCCTACCAGCCGACAAAGAGCAAATCATCCTCGCTTACTGCCCTTGGCGGCCCGCCAGGCAGTCCCCGAGAATCTTCCGGATGGCCAAGGATAGCGCTTGCCAAGCTCCTTGCCCCACGGATAATGGTGGCCACGATCGTTGGGAGAAGCCGCTTGACTGCGGTGCCGAAGGAGCAACCGCCCCGGAAACTCTCAGGCAAAAGGACCAGCGAACGGCCTAGCAGGACTCTGGAGAGAGGCCCGTCGAAAGACGCGGCACGCCGAAGGGATAACAATCTCAGGCGAAAAGGACAGAGGGGGCTCATGAACCAGGCGCGACCGCGCCCTCAAATGAGCTTACGCGTCCATGACGCACCTGGAGGCATTCTTGGATCAGGCCCCTGCCCTCAAGCACACCCCGTTGCATGCGCTGCATCTGTCGCTCGGCGCCCGGATGGTGCCGTTCGCCGGCTACGACATGCCGGTGCAATATCCGCTCGGCGTGATGAAGGAACACCTGCATACGCGCGCCGCGTCCGGTCTCTTCGACGTCTCCCACATGGGACAGGTGATCGTCACCGCGACGTCCGGAGCGCCGCAGGATGCGGCGCTCGCCCTCGAGAAGCTCGTGCCGGTCGACATCCTCGGCCTGAAGCCCGGCCGCCAGCGCTACGGCTTCTTCACCGGCGACAATGGCGGCATTCTCGATGACCTGATGATCACCAACCGCGGGGATCATCTCTTCGTCGTCGTCAACGCCGCCTGCAAGGACCAGGACGTCGCCCATATGAAGGCGAACATGCCGGGTTGCGACGTCGCCCTGCTCGACGACCGGGCGCTGCTCGCCCTGCAGGGCCCGAAGGCGGAGGCGGTTCTCGCCGCTCTCTGGCCGGGCGCGACGGCGATGAAATTCATGGACGTGCAGGATGCGACGATCGTCGGCGCCCCCTGCATCGTCTCGCGCTCCGGCTATTCCGGCGAGGACGGCTTCGAGATTTCCGTTCCGGCCGGCAAGGCGGAGGAACTTGCCCGGGCCATGCTCGCCCATCCAGATTGCGAGGCAATCGGCCTCGGCGCCCGCGATTCGCTACGGTTGGAAGCCGGCCTCTGCCTCTACGGCAACGACATCGACACCACCACGTCGCCGATCGAAGCCTCGCTCGACTGGGCCATCCAGAAGGTCCGGCGTCCGGGCGGAGAGAGAGCCGGGGGCTACCCCGGGGCAACGCGCATCGAGGAAGAACTGGCGCAGGGACCCGCCCGCCGCAGGGTCGGGCTGAAGCCGGAAGGCAAGGCGCCCGTGCGGGCCCACGCGATCCTCTATGCGGAGGATTCCCCCGAGTCACCGGTCGGTGAGGTCACGTCCGGCACATTCGGTCCGTCCGTCGAGGGGCCGGTCGCGATGGGCTATGTCCCCGCCCCGCTGTCCGAACCCGGCACCCGCGTCTTCGCCGAGGTGCGCGGCAAGTACCTGCCGCTGACGGTCACCGCGCTTCCCTTCATCAAGCCCACCTACAAACGCTGAAAAAACTTCCGGAGAGAACAATGCTGAAATTTACTGCCGAACACGAATGGCTGAAGCTCGAGGGCGATATCGCGACGGTCGGGATCACCACCCACGCCGCCGAGCAACTCGGCGACCTCGTCTTCGTTGAGCTTCCGGAAGTGGGAGCCGAGCTTTCCAGGGATGGCAACGCCGCCACCGTCGAGAGCGTCAAGGCGGCATCGGACGTCTATTGTCCGCTCGACGGCGAAGTGACGGAAGTCAACCAGGCCATCGTCGACGACCCGTCCATCGTCAATTCCGATCCGCAGGGCAAGGGCTGGTTCTTCAAGCTCAAGCTAAAGAACCCTTCCGATGCCGATGCTTTGCTTGACGAATCGGCCTACAAGGACCTGATCGGATGACCGACTCCACCGATTTCCACTTCACCGACTACCAGCCTTACGATTTCGCCAACCGCCGGCACATCGGCCCGTCGCCGTCGGAGATGGCGGAAATGCTCAAGGTCATCGGCTATCCGACCCTGGACAGGCTGATCGACGCGACCGTGCCCTCCTCCATCCGCCAGACCGAGCCGCTTGCATGGGGCGCGCCGCTGACAGAGCGCGAGGCGCTCGACAAGCTGCGCGAGACGGCAAACAGGAACCAGGTTCTCGTCTCGCTGATCGGACAGGGCTATTACGGCACGATCACCCCGCCGGTGATCCAGCGCAACATCCTCGAAAACCCCGCCTGGTACACCGCCTATACGCCCTATCAGCCGGAAATCTCGCAGGGTCGCCTGGAAGCGCTCCTGAACTTCCAGACGATGATCTGCGACCTCACGGGCCTCGATGTGGCGAACGCCTCGCTCCTCGACGAGGCAACGGCCGCGGCGGAAGCCATGGCGCTCTGCCAGCGCCAGGCAAAGACCAAGGCGACTACCTTCTTCGTAGACAGGGAATGCCATCCGCAGACGATCGCCCTGATCCGCACGCGCGCGGAGCCGCTCGGCTGGACGGTCATTGTCGGCGATCCCTTCACCGACCTCGATCCGGCCGACGTCTTCGGCGCCATCTTCCAGTATCCCGGCACGCATGGCCATGTGCGGGACTTTTCCGGACTGATCGCCCGCCTCCACCAGACCGGCGCCGTGGCCGCCATGGCCGCGGACCTTCTGGCCCTGACCTTGCTGAAATCGCCGGGCGAGATGGGCGCCGACATCGCGATCGGATCGTCCCAACGCTTTGGCGTGCCCGTCGGATACGGCGGACCGCACGCGGCCTACATGGCAGTGAAGGACGCGCACAAGCGCGCCATGCCCGGGCGGCTTGTCGGCGTCTCGGTCGACGCCCGCGGCAACCGCGCCTACCGCCTGTCGCTGCAGACGCGCGAGCAGCACATCCGCCGCGAGAAGGCGACGTCGAACATCTGCACCGCGCAGGTCCTGCTCGCCGTCATGGCCGCGATGTACGGCGTCTTCCACGGACCCGACGGGCTGAAGGCCATCGCCCAGCAGGTCCACAAGAAGGCCGTGCTGATGGCCAAGGGCCTGGAGAAGCTCGGCTACACGGTCGAGCCGGAAACCTTCTTCGACACGTTCACCGTCGAGGTCGGGCACATGCAGGGACTGATCCTGCGGGCAGCGGTCGCCGAGGGCGTGAACCTTCGCAAGGTCGGCAACAGTCGGATCGGCATGTCGCTCGACGAACGGACCCGCCCGGCCACGCTGGAAGCCGTCTGGCGCGCCTTCGGCGGCGATTTCAGGGTCTCGGACCTCGAGCCGTCCTACAGGCTGCCGTCCGAACTCCTGCGCAAGTCGCCCTACATGACGCATCCGATCTTCCACATGAACCGCGCCGAAAGCGAGATGACCCGCTACATCCGCCGGCTCTCGGACCGCGACCTGGCGCTCGATCGGGCGATGATCCCGCTCGGTTCCTGCACGATGAAGCTCAATGCGACGGCGGAAATGCTGCCGATCACCTGGCCCGAATTCTCCGACATCCACCCCTTCGTGCCTGCCGACCAGGCGGCCGGCTACCGGGAGATGATCGACGACCTGTCCGAAAAGCTCTGCCAGATCACCGGCTACGACGCCTTCTCCATGCAGCCGAACTCCGGCGCGCAGGGTGAATATGCGGGCCTTTTGACCATCCGCAACTACCATATCGCCAATGGCGAGACCCATCGCGACGTCTGCCTGATCCCGACCTCCGCCCACGGTACCAACCCGGCGTCGGCGCAGATGGCCGGCATGAAAGTCGTGCCGGTGAAGGCCCGGGAGAACGGCGACGTCGACCTCGACGACTTCCGCGCCAAGGCCGAGCAGCACGCGGAAAACCTCTCCTGCTGCATGATCACCTACCCCTCGACGCATGGCGTGTTCGAGGAGACGGTGAAGGAGATCTGCGAGATCACCCACAGGCACGGCGGGCAGGTCTACCTCGACGGGGCGAACATGAACGCCATGGTCGGCCTGTCGCGCCCCGGCGATATCGGCTCGGACGTTTCCCACCTCAACCTCCACAAGACCTTCTGCATTCCGCATGGAGGCGGTGGTCCGGGCATGGGGCCCATCGGCGTCAAGGCGCATTTGGCGCCTTACCTGCCCGGCCATGTCGCATCGGATGGTCGTGACGGGGCGGTCTCCGCCGCACCCTTCGGCTCGCCGTCGATCCTGCCGATTTCATGGTCCTACTGCCTGATGATGGGCGGAGAAGGCCTGACGCAGGCAACCAAGGTCGCGATCCTCAACGCCAACTACATCGCCGCGCGGCTGAAGGGCGCCTACGACGTCCTCTACAAGTCCGCGAACGGGCGGGTCGCCCACGAGTGCATCATCGACACGCGCCCGCTGAACGCCTCGGCAGGCGTCAGCGTCGACGACATCGCCAAGCGCCTCATAGACTGCGGCTTCCATGCCCCGACCATGAGCTGGCCGGTTGCCGGTACGCTGATGATCGAGCCGACGGAATCGGAGACCAAGGCCGAGATCGACCGCTTCTGCGATGCCATGCTGGCGATACGCGAGGAGGCCCGAGACATCGAGGAAGGCCGGGCGGACAAGTCGAACAATCCGCTGAAGAACGCCCCCCACACGGTGGAGGACCTGGTCGGCGAATGGGACCGGCCCTACAGCCGCGAACAGGCCTGCTTCCCGCCGGGCTCCTTCCGGGTCGACAAATACTGGTCGCCCGTCAACCGCATCGACAATGTCTACGGCGACCGAAACCTCGTCTGCACCTGCCCGCCGATGAGCGAGTATGCGGAGGCGGCCGAGTAAGATATTGGGATGTAGAATTGCCGGCCCTCAAAGGGGCCGGCAATGCCGTCAAAAGACGACGCCGGTATTTATTTTCCCCCGGGCCTTGTTCGGGTGGGATTAAACACTATGTTAGTGCTATCGAACTTTGCTAGCGACTTTTGTCCTCAGCCACGGCTGTTTCAGATTTCCTCTCAATGTCGATTTTTAGATCGGTCGGAAACGACCGGGCCCACCCACGATTGAAGGAAATCGTTATGAATACAGGTATCGTAAAGTGGTTCAACAGCACCAAGGGCTTTGGTTTCATCCAGCCCGACAACGGCAGCCAGGACGTTTTCGTCCACATTTCGGCCGTTGAGCGTGCAGGCATGCGTGGCCTGACCGAAGGTCAGAAGATCAGCTACGACATCGTCCAGGACAAGCGTTCGGGCAAGAGCTCTGCAGACAACCTGCAGGCCGCCTAAGGAATTTCATCGCTCCGCGCGACCACGGATGTACTGGCGCGCTTGAGGCGATGATGTGGAAGGTCGGGAGCAGTCCCGGCCTTTTGTTTTTCCGCTTGGCGGAAACGTCGCGTGCACACCGTGTGCTGGCACGTGGCTATACGACCCGGGGGCAGGATCACCCGCCTCCCCGCGGGATTGCATGTAACGGGCAGAGCCGAGTGCATCGGCTCGGGAAATGACGGCCACTGGCCGGAAAGGAGATATTTTTGCAGGTACTCGTCAGAGACAACAACGTCGATCAGGCCCTTCGTGTCCTGAAGAAGAAGATGCAGCGGGAAGGTCTCTTCCGCGAGATGCGGGCGCGCAGCGCCTATGAGAAGCCTTCCGAGAAGCGGGCGCGGGAGAAGGCAGAGGGTGTCCGCCGGGCACGCAAGCTGGCCCGCAAGAAGGCCCAGCGCGAAGGATTGCTTCCCGCACCGAAGAAGAAGGTCGTCGGCCGTAGCCGCTGATGACAAAGACAGCGCGGTCCCAGCGGCCGCGTCTGCGCTGACGCAAACAAGAGGATATTCAATGACTGCCCCCACAGAAGAAATCTTCAAGCCGACGAAGCTTTCGGCCCAGGCAAAGGCGGAACAGACCAATTCCGTCGTCCGCGATATCCTCGCCGCGGAAACGGCAGCGCGTGAGAGCAAGACCGAACGGTTGAAGGCCCTGCGTCTTGCCCAGTCGCAACCGGAACCCGCACCGCGCAAGCGCGGCCGCAAGGTGTCTGCGTAAGGCGCGACGGCCGGTCCGACATTCTTCGACACGCGCGCCGCCTGACAGGCTGGTACGCACCAGGCTTGCGCAACAGGAGACCTTGGACATGGAAGAAGATCACAGCGGAAGTGGGCTTTGGGACAAGGCCTTCGACGTCGACTCGCAGTCCGGTACGGGCCGCATTATCGCGCTCATCCTCGTATTCGCCGTGCTTGGCGGAACAATCTCCTGGCTGATCGGCTGATCGCCGACGCACGAACACGCGACTGAACCGCCCGCCGTCAGACGTCTTGCCTGCGACCTGAGCGCCATCCGTATCCTTCACGGCGCAATTATCGGCGGTTAAACATCGCCTGTGCATCCTTTGGCAATTTCTGCCCACGCCCCACGAAACCTCCATGCACCTTGCGTAGTTCTTTCTCCGACGGCTGTCGCTTTCTTGGCGCCTCGCCGGAGAACGCTACGGATCGGGTACGCCACATGATGCAACAGAAGGAAACACCGTCGGCCGTTCCGCTTGCGCCCCAGGACCTCGAGCTCCTGCAACGCTTCCTCTCAGCGTGGTGCGACGAGAACGGCGTGGACGCCGGAACCGATTCCGCGTCGGACATCGCCGCGGCGTTGATCGACTGGTATCTGTTCAAGGTGGACGACCGAAACCTGCTCAAGCTTTCCCTGGATGACGAGGGCCCGGCCGCCACCCCGCAATTGCAGCGGCTCGTCGGAAAGCTCGACGATATCGGATGAGCGAAGCAGGGTCGCCATCCACCCGCCCCGTCTTTTGCGCGGTCTGCAGAGCCGGAAGCCACGTGCCCCTTTTCTCTTCGGCGGCTCTCGCCTAGGGTCGCACCATGTCCTTCCTTGCTTCTCCCCGAAAGTCATTCGCTGCTGCCGCCTGCCTGATGGCGGTCTTCATCGCCGCTGGTGCCGCAAGTGCCGAACCTGCTCCGCCATCTTCGGCCGTCGCCTTTCCGCCTGCGCCATTGCCTCCCGCCGAGCCCTGGCAGCCGCTGGAACAGGTGAAGACCTATTCGGTCCGCGGCACGACCGGTATCGATCTCTACCGCTCGATCGGCGACCGGGGCCCTGCGGCCGGCGTCGGGCAGGCCGTGGCGATCACCGGATTCAAGCTTACCTGGACCCGCGATTATCGTCCCCAGCCCGACGGTTCCTGCATACTCGCCGTCGCCAAGCCGAAGCTCGTGATCACCTATACGCTGCCGAAAGCACCGTCCGGCCTGCCGCCGGTGGTCGCGACCAAGTGGAAGCGCTTTATCGAGGGCGTCGAGAAGCACGAGCGGGTGCACGGCGCGCAGATCATCGACATGGTGCGGGACATAGAGGCGTTCAGTCGCGGGCTGGCCGCCGAAGGCGACCCGAAATGCCAGAAGGTGCGCCAAAAACTCCAGGCGAGGCTCAAGGAATTCTCCGACGAGCGGGTCCGCCTATCGCGCGAATTCGACGCCGTCGAACTGACGGAGGGAGGCGCGGTCCACCAGCTTATCCTCGCGCTCGTCAACACCCCTGATTACTGATCGCAGAAAAAATCCCCCGCGACGGATGCCGCGGGGGATCTTTCTTTGGTCGGGGGAAAGCGGTTTTTACTGCTGTCCCTGGGTCTCCGTGCGCAGGCCCTCGAAGGCCGGGGCATCCTCGAGCTGCTGCCGCGTGACGTTGACGACGATCCGCTCCGGCAGGCCGTCCTCGCCGATCATGATGGCACCGCTTTCGCTGGTCGCTTCGGCCATCTGGTCGTTCCCGGTTGCGGGCATGCCTGTGCCGGTGGTGCCGCTATTGTTGGTCATCGCCGTATCCGTGCCGGTTGTGCCGGCGGCCGGAGGCGTCGTACCGGTGGCGGTACCGGTCGCGGCAGTGGTTTCTCCCGAAACACTGCCCGGCGCGGCTGCCGGATTGGACTTCGAGACTTGGTCGGCCTCGGCCTGCGTGGCGCCCGGGCCAAGCTCCAGCGCGCTGATGTCCACGGCGACGTCCTTCTCGCCGATCCCGAGGAAGCCGCCGACCCCGATGATCACGGCATTCACGGAGCCGTCCTGGCTGACGAGCACGTCGTTGATCTCGCCTATGCTCTCGCCATCAGCGCCGTAGACCGATTTGCCCTCGAAGTCGCTGACGCGCCATGCGCCGGTTTCCGGCACCGTGACGAATGGACCTTCGGTCGTGGCGCTGGCGTCAGCCGACTGGTCCATCGGTTTCGGCGTCGTCGCATCCTGGGCATTCTGGTCTGCGGCACTGCCCGGATTGGTGATCGTCGTGCCGGATTGGCCGGCTGCGGTCTGTGCCATCGCCGCCATCGGAAATGCAGCAGAGAGGAGAAGAACGGAAAGTATGCGCTTGGCCATGAGAAAGCTCCTTGTTGGGTTGTCGTTTCGCGTGTGCAAGGGACAGCGATCTAACCCGAGGGCCAAGCCATGGTTCCGGAGTGGTGCAGGTAAACTAGATGTGATGCCTCTCCCGTCAGCCGGCCTGCCGTTTGGCACCGGCATCGAGGTCGACGACCGCAAACGCCGCAGCGATGACCTCGGGCCCCGCTCCCGGCTGCGTCGAGTCGGTCGACAGGATCTGCCGGTAGCGCCGGGCTCCCGCAAAGCCCTGGAACAGTCCCACCATGTGGCGGGTGACATGGTTCAGACGCCCGCCTGAGGCGATCACCCGCTCCGCATAGGCCATCATCCTGTCGCGGAGCGTGAGCCAGTCGGGCTCCCCAAGGGGAGAAGAACGCGTCTCGCCGAAGATCTTCTCGTCCACTTCGGCCAGCAGTCCCGCATTCTGGTAGGCTGCCCGCCCGAGCATGACCCCGTCCATGACCTCGAGATGCCGGGCGGCCTCGTCAAGATCGGGGATACCGCCGTTGATGCCGAGAAAGACATCCGGGTTCTCCCGCTTCATCCGGTGGACGATATCGTAGTCGAGCGGCGGGATCTCGCGGTTCTCCTTGGGCGACAGGCCCTGGAGCCAGGCCTTGCGCGCATGGATCCAGACCCCATCGGCACCGGCGCCGGTCATCCTCGACAGGAAGTCCGGCAGCACGGCCTGCGGCTCCTGCTCGTCGACGCCAATCCGGCATTTCACCGTCACCGGCACGGAGGAGACGCGCTTCATCGCGCGAACGCAGTCCGCCACCAGATCCGGCGTCTTCATCAGGCAGGCGCCGAACGTGCCGGACTGGACCCTGTCCGACGGACAGCCGACATTGAGGTTGATTTCGTCATACCCGTAGTCTGCGGCGATCCTGACCGCTTCGGCGAGCTTTGCCGTGTCCGACCCGCCCAGCTGCAGCGCCACGGGATGCTCTTCCGGCGAATAGGACAGGAGCCGCTCGCGTGGTCCATGGATGATCGCATCGGCGACGATCATCTCGGTATAGAGAAGCGCATGCGCCGTCAGCTGCCGATGGAAATACCGGCAGTGCCGATCGGTCCAGTCGATCATCGGGGCGACCGCGAAGATCTTGCGGCCGGTTTTCAACGCCTCTGCATACATGGCAAACCTTTCATTGACCGCAGCTCATACATGAAGCGCCTCGCCTTCGCCAGTTTTGCCGAAGCGCCGCTGCCGTTAGGATAGGAGGGAATCGCCCCGGCCGAGCGCCACGGGGTCATCAGAACGGGGAGGAGATTATCATGCCGCTTTACGCCCTAGGGCCAACCCAGCCGAAAACCCCTGCCCCCGACCGTTACTGGATCGCGCCGACGGCGACCGTCATCGGCGATGTCCATATCGGTGAGGATGTCGGCATATGGTTCGGAGCGGTGCTGCGCGGCGACAACGAACCGATCCTGCTCGGCGACGGCACCAATATCCAGGAAGGCGTGATGATCCACAACGACAAGGGCTTCCCGGTCGCGATCGGCGCCGGCTGCACCATCGGCCACCACGCCATCATCCATGGCTGCACCATCGGCGAAAACTCGCTCGTCGGCATGGGCGCCACCATCCTCAACGGCGCGAGGATCGGCAATAACTGCCTTGTCGGCGCCAATGCCCTCGTCACCGAGGGCAAGGAATTCCCGGACAATTCGCTGATCGTCGGCTCGCCGGCCAAGGTTGTCCGTACCCTCGACGAGGCGGCCGTGGCGTCGCTCCGGAAGTCGGCCGCCCATTATGTCGACCGCTGGAAGCTCTACGCCCGGGACCTGCGCCCGCTCTGATATCGGCGGGCTCGCAAGGCTTACTTGATCTTCAGGAGATGGATCTTGCCGGCCATCGTGATGGCGTGCGGGGATTCTTCCGGCGTCAGCGCGCCATCCAGCGGCTTCACCAGTCCGTGTTCGCGCAGTTCCGCCAGAGTGGCCGTCGTCAGCGACTTGATCTTCTGCGGCCGCTCCTTGAAGCGGTCGTTCCTCGCGTAGGTCACCTGCGCATTGAGGTGGGTCCACTTCTTGCCTTCCTGCGGATGGACGTCGCCGTCCTTCACGAGCTTCAGTCCACGGATCTGGGTCGGCGTCAGTTCGATCATTCTTTTTGTCTTTCGTGTCGGGGATAGGGAAGGCAGAGACTGCCTTCAATTCTTGGACTGGCGCGCCTTGCGGGCCGCGTAGCGACGGTCGCGCTCTGCCTTGCGGGCAGCTTCGTCGGCGATCACGCGGGCGACGCGATCGGCTACCTCGGCCTGCCGGGCTTCGGCTCCGGCCCGTTCCTCTGCTTCGGCGGCGGCCGCCAGTGCAGCCGCTTCGGCCAGTTCGCGCTCGCGTTCGGCAGCCTTCTGCGCCTCACGTTCGGCACGCCGCGCTTCCCGGGCTAGGCTCACCGCCTCGCGGGCAGCGAGCTTCTCGCGCATTTCGGGATCTGTCGGCTTCGGCGCGGATGCGAACTTGGCCAGAAGCTGGCGCTTTGAATCTGCCGCGGCGGTGCGCCGCTCGGCAAAACCGTTATCTCTCGGATGTTTCAATCGTTGATCCTCCTGATTGTCATCTGGGTTGTCGATGGCTTCCGCCTGGCCCGGTGGTCCGGAGTGACCTTGGCCGGAAACGGAAAAAGGCCAGACGCAGCGCCCAGCCTTCTTGAACGTCTTGCCGCAATGCCAGTACATCCGTGGTCATTGGCGGCTGAAAACGTCAGGCAGCGCGAAGCTGGCCTGCGGACATCTTGCCCGACTTGTGATCGCGCTCAAGTTCAAAACCGAGCTTCTGGCCCTCGACGATCGAGCCCATGCCGGCGCGTTCTACGGCCGAGATGTGGACGAATACGTCGGCGCTGCCGTCGTCCGGCTGAATGAAGCCGAAGCCCTTGGTGGAGTTGAACCATTTTACTGTGCCAGTGGTCATAACGAACCCTTTCTTAGCAACGAGAATAGCCACCGGACGACGCCCGGCGGGGTTTCGATCTTTGAGAGAGGGAATTTCGTCAAGAAACGCGCCAGGCGCGGAAAACAACAAATATCGGCAAACAAACCATCGATGTCTCTCTATAGGCGAGAACGGCCGGGCGGTCAACTTTTGGTACGGAGGGAAAAGGATCACCGCCCAAAGCCGAGCATTTCCGGGCTGCCCGCATCACCTGCGGCTGGCCCGGAACCGATACGCAGTGCCCAGGATCAATGATCAGGCGGCGCAGGCCTGGCAGAGGCCGCGAATCTCGATGGTCGTCTTTGCGGGCCTGAAGTTGCGCTGCCTGGCCCAGTCCTCGAGCCGGTGATCGACCGCGTGGTCGTGGAATTCGACCACATGCCCGCAGCTGTCGCAGATCGCGAACGCCACGGTCCCATGGCCATGGCCGCCGCAGCACTCCTTTTCCTGGTGCGCGCAGGCCACGAAGGCATTGAGGCTTTCGAGCCGGTGCACCAGGCCGCGCTCCAGAAGCTTGTCGAGCGCACGGTAGACCTGGAGCGGCGCGCGGAAGCCCTGGTCCCTCAGCTTGTCGAGGATCGTATAGGCGCTGAGCGGCGCGTCTGATTTCGACAGGACGTCGAAGACCAGCGTCTGGTTCTTGGTCAGGGCGGCAGCGGTCATGGGCGCATTCCTCTGGTGGCGCTGTCGGTCCCGGCGCGTCTGAGCGGCAACAGGCTGACGATGAAGAGCAGCAGCGCTGCGACGACGATCGAGGGACCGGACGGCGTATCGTAATGTAGGGAGCCGAACAGCCCTCCTACAACCGCGGCAACGCCGATGAGCGACGCAAGCACCGCCATCCGCTCCGGGCTCGCGGAAAATCGCCGGGCGGTGGCGGCGGGGATGATCAGCAGCGCGGTGATCAGCATGATTCCGACGATCTTCATGGCAATCGCGATGACGAGCGCCATCAGCAGCATGAAGACGAGGCGTGCCCGCTCCGGCTTCAACCCCTCCGCCTCGGCGATTTCCTCGCTGACGGTGGAGGCGACCAGGGGGCGCCAGAGCCATGCGACGACCGAGAGCACCAGCAGGCCGCCGCCGAAGATCAGCGCGATATCGCCCGTGGTGACGGCGAGGATGTCGCCGAAGAGGAAGGCCATCAGGTCGATCCGGACCCAACTCATGAAGGCGACGATCACCAGCCCGATCGCCAGCGTCGAATGCGACAGGATGCCGAGCAGCGCATCGGACGACAATGCCTGTCGCCGCTGCAGCAGGAGGAGCAGCAGGGAGACCGCGACGGCGACCGCGAAGACGCTGACAAGAAGGTTCAGCTGGAAGAGCAGTGAGAGCGCCACGCCGAGCAGCGCGGAATGCGCCATGGTATCCCCGAAATAGGCCATCCTCCGCCAGACGACGAAGCAGCCGAGGGGACCCGCGGTCAGCGCCACGCCGACGCCGGCGATCAGGGCGCGAAGAAAGAAATCGTCAAGCATGGTGCGATGTCTTCCCGCTCCCGCTCCCGCTCCCGGCCCCGCCCTCGGCATGGTGGCCGTGCCCGTGGCCATGCGCATGGTCATGGTCGTGATGATGGCCGTGCTCGCCCTGCGGATGATCGGGACCGTGATCTTCCCCGTGGTGATGGTGGCCGTCTTCCGGATGGCAGTGGTCGGTGATCGAGCCGTCGCCATGCAGCACGCGCCCGTCCGGCAGATGAGTGTGATCATGCTGGTGGCTGTAGCGTGCCACGGCACGGGCATTGACGCCGAAGAGCCGCTGGTAGTCCTCGCTGCGGCTGACGCTGTCGGGCGTGCCGCGGCAACAGACATGTCCGTTGAGGCAGATCACCGTGTCCGTCGCGGCCATCACCATGTGAAGGTCGTGCGAGATGAGCAGGATGCCGCAGCCGGTCGTGTCCCGGATCTGGCGGATGAGATCGTAGAGCGCGGTCTCGCCGGCGAAATCCACGCCTTGTACCGGCTCGTCCAGCACCAGGAGATCCGGCTTTCGCGCTATCGCCCGTGCAAGAAGCGCGCGCTGGAACTCGCCTCCGGAGAGATGGCGCACCTCGGCGTCGGCAAGGTGCCTGATCCCGGTCGCCTCCAGGGCGGCGAGGAGGTCGGCATCGGAATGGCCGTCCGTCAGGCGCATCAGCCTGCGGACGGTCAGCGGCATGGTCCAGTCGATGGAGAGCTTCTGCGGCACATATCCGATGCGGATATCCGGGCGGCGCGTGACGCTCCCCTCGTCCGGGCGAAGCACTCCGGTGACGAGCTTGGCGGTGGTCGACTTGCCCGCGCCATTGGGGCCTATGAGGGTAAGGATTTCGCCGCGTCCGATGGAAAGATCGACGCCCCGCACGAGCCAGCGCCCGCTGCGCTGGATGCCGGCCTTCTGCAGGTCTACCAGTTGATCGGAAAGTGGTGGCCCGCCCTTGTTTTCCATCAGCATCTTTTTCTTGCGCCCTGTTGCCTGTCGATATGACACACGTTATAGCATAACGCAATTGATGTAATAACATTACGTTTGCATGCAGTCGAACCTGGAAGGAAATGCGCGATGAAAGTCCCGGCCCTGCTTCTGTCCACTTCCATCCTTTTCGGCGCCACCGCCGCCAATGCGGCGCCGAATGTCGTCGTCTCGATCAAGCCGATCCACTCGCTGGTCGCAGCCGTCATGGAGGGTGTCGGCGAGCCGGCGCTGATCGTCGAGGGGGCCGCCTCGCCGCACACCTTCACGATGAAGCCGTCCAACGCCCGCGCCGTGCAGGAGGCGGACCTGGTCTTCTGGATGGGTCCCAACATGGAGGCCTTCCTGGAGAAGCCGCTGACGGCGCTGGCATCGGACGCGACGGTGATCGAGCTCGACGAGGCGCAGGGCCTTACGAAGCTTCCCTTCCGTGAGGGAGGCGCCTTCGAGGCACACGACCACGGGGAGCACGAGGAGGCCGGGCATGCGAAAGATCATGACCACGATCATGATCACGAGGAGCATTCCGGTGAGACCGACGAACACTCCCATGACCATGGGGAATTCGACACACACCTCTGGCTCGACCCGTCGAACGCCAAGGCGATGGCCGTCGCGATCGAGAAGGCGCTTTCCGCCGCCGATCCCGAAAACGCGAAGGCCTATGGCGCCAACCTCGAGACGCTAAGCCAGAAGATCGACGCCCTCGACAGGGAAATTGCCGGAACGGTGGCGCCGGTAAAGGACAAGCCCTTCGTCGTCTTCCATGACGCCTACCAGTATTTCGAAGACCATTACGGCGTGCGCGTGGTGGGCTCGATCACCGTCAGTCCGGAAATCATGCCGGGCGCTGAGCGCGTCAGGGAAATCCAGGACCGCATCAAAACGCTGGGGGCGGCCTGCGTCTTCGCCGAACCCCAGTTCGAGCCGAAGCTGATCCAGGTGGTGACGGAAGGAACCGATGCCCGTTCCGGAACGCTCGACCCCGAAGGCGCGACGCTGGCGGAAGGCCCCGATCTCTACTTCGAACTGATGCGCTCGATCGCGACCAGCCTGAACGAATGCCTTTCGGGCGGATGATACGCTCCGCCGGGGCGTGAGGGGCGGCCGCTGCCGCCCCCTTTTCTCAGGTCACCGGCCGGCGATGATCCCCGCGATGATGCCCGAGGTGATCCCGACCAGCAGGAAGTCGTTGTCGACCTGGACCCAGCGATGGCCGCGCGGCGGCGCGGAGAGCCGGTGGCGACGATAATCCCGCACGTCGCGCATGTGGCGACGCTCGGCGGCCGACATCCGATGCCCCTTGCTCCAGCGATGCTTCCGGACCACCTTCTTGTCCATCTTGGCGGGACGCTCGACATGGCGGCCACGGTCGTGACCGCGCTGATGGTCAAAGGCGTGCGCGGCAGGAGCGGCAAGGACGGTGGCGGCAAGCATGAGCGTAACGAGCTTCTTCATCGGTCTTCCTCGTGTTGTTGACGAGAACGACGCTAGGCGCTTTGCGATGAACGAAGTCTGAACTTAAGATTACACTTATGTAATGATCGCCGCGACTTATTCATGTTGCCTTATGTACAACCTCATCCTGACAACGCCTCGTAGACGAAACGGCTGAAGTCCGCGGGGCGGCCCCGCCCGGATGTGTCGAAGGCAACCATGCCGGCAAACGCCCCGGTAAACGACCCGTGTTCGCCGCGCCCGCCCTCATCGGAAATGACGCCCGCATCGAGCGCTGGTCCGAGCGCCTGCCAATCGTTGCTGCCGCCGGCACGCCAGGAGAACTGCAGGTCATTCTCCCTGATTTCCATAGCAAGGTCGACCGGTCCGTCCGGGATCGAGACCCCGCTGTCGGCAGGAAAGACCATCCGCCCGTGCGGGAAGTCGCCGGGGCAGGAGAAGATCGTCACCACCCTCCCGAGCCTTTCGTGCAGCGTCACCACCACGGCGTGGAACTTGTGCCGGTTGTAGTAGTGCGTCAGGCCCGCCACCTGTTGATAGGTATCGGGGGTAAAGTCGATGGTCGTCTCGGCGCGGAAGGAATGATGCTCCTGCCGGCGTGCCACCAGCGCCTGCTCGAACCAGGAACCGATGCTTTCGCGACCGTAGAGGCGCAGATGCCCGGGTCTCTCCGACAGGCTGAAGATGCGCTCCGGCTGGGGCGTGCGAAGCCACTGGAATTCCATCGGCAGCGGACCGGGAGAAAACTGCGTCTCGATCCGCACCGGCTGCTCGTTCGGCTCGACATCCGTGGGCGCCGGGACGTCGACCTCCGGAACGACACCGCCCTGCGCGAGGTAAAGCCAGTCGTCGTCCTTCCAGACGCATTTCTGCAGCGCGGTTTCGCGGCCGAGCGTGCAGCGCCGCTTCGGCGGCATGGGCCGGCCGCAGAGATGCGTGTGATACGCCTGCCCGTCCGGCGTCTCGACATACTGCCCGTGCCCTGCCCTCTGCAGCACCGCGTCCGGTGCATCCTTGGACGTGATGAGATGCAGGTTCGGATGCATCTCGTAGGGCCCATCGATCGAACGCGCGCGTGCCATTGTCACGGCGTGATTGTAACCGGTCCCCCCTTCGGCGGTCGTCACGTAGTACCAGCCGTTGCGCTTGAAGAGGTGCGGACCCTCCACGAGGCCGAGCGGGCTGCCCGCGAAGATGTTGCGGATCGGCCCCTTCAGAGCCTTCGTCTGCGGGTCCCATTCCTGCAGCAGGATGCCGTCGAAGGCCGGACTCTTCGGCGCGCCGCCATAGCTTTCGGTCCGATGGTTCCACTGCATGTTCACGAACCACTTGCGACCGTCATCGTCGTGGAAGAGCGACGGATCGAAGCCGGATGAATTCACGTAGACGGGGTCGGACCACTCGTCCTCGATCCGGGGAGCGGTGACGATGTAGTTGTGGGCGTCCTTGAAGTTGCCGTCGTAGCGCTTCACGTCGGTATAGACGAGCCAGAACAGCCCGTCCGCGTAGGAAAGGCACGGTGCCCAGATCCCGCAGCTGTCGGGATTGCCACGCATGTCGAGCTGGCTTTGCCGCTCCAGGGGGCGCCGCACCAGCGTCCAGTTCACGAGGTCCCTGGAGTGGTGGATCTGCACGCCCGGATACCATTCGAAGGTGGAGGTAGCGATGTAGTAATCCTCACCGACGCGGCAGATGGACGGGTCCGGATTGAAACCCGGCAGGATCGGATTGCGGATCATGATGTCTCCTCCAGGATAATGCCCCTCCAGCCCCGTCCCCGGAGGCTGGAGCCGTTCTTCTCTAGCGTTTCGGCCCCTGCCGTTCCGCCGAGGCGGCCCACAGGTTGATGTTGCCTTCCCGGGCATGCCTGTCGATCTCGGCGAGTTCGTCCGGCGTGAAGTCCGGGTTGTCGAGAGCCCGGACGCAATCCTCGACCTGTTCCGGCCGGCTCGCGCCGATCAGCGCCGTGGTCACCCGGCCGCCGCGCAGCACCCAGGCGATCGCCATCTGCGCAAGCGTCTGGCCGCGCCTCTCGGCGATCGCATTGAGCGCCCGCAGGTTCTGGATGTTCTCCTCGCTCAAAAACTCCGAGCGCAGCGACTTGCCCTGCGCCGCCCGGCTGTCGTCCGGAATGCCGCCGAGATACTTGGAGGTGAGCATGCCTTGCGCAAGCGGCGAGAACACGATGGAGCCGATGCCCAGCTCCTCGATCGTGTCCAGCAGTCCGTCCTCCTCGATCCACCGATTGATCATCGAATAACTGGGCTGGTGGATGAGGATCGGCGTGCCGAGTTCCTTCAGGATCGCGGCCGCCTCCCGGGTGCGCTGCGAATTGTAGGAGGAGATGCCGATATAGAGCGCCCTGCCCGACCGGACGATCTGGTCGAGCGCGCCGCAGGTTTCCTCAAGCGGCGTCTCCGGATCGAAGCGGTGCGAATAGAAGATGTCGACATAGTCGAGACCCATGCGCTTCAGGCTCTGGTCGCACGAGGCGATCAGGTACTTGCGGCTCCCCCATTCGCCATAGGGCCCGGGCCACATCCCGTAGCCCGCCTTGGACGAGATGATCAGTTCGTCGCGATACCCTGCGAAATCCGCCCGCAGGATCTCGCCGAAGGCTGTCTCCGCGCTTCCGCCCGGCGGCCCGTAATTGTTGGCGAGGTCGAAATGGGTAATCCCGAGATCGAACGCCTTGCGGCAGATCGCCTGCTTGCGCTCATGCGGCGTGTCGTTGCCGAAATTGTGCCAGAGGCCGAGCGAGACGGCCGGAAGCTTGAGCCCCGAGCGTCCGCAGCGGTTGTACTCCATTTTCGAATAGCGATCGTCTGCCGGTTGCCAGCCCACGACATCCTCCTTCTGGCCTGATGCGAAGCGGGCACGGACGGCCCGCCTCGCAGTGATAGCCCATCAGCGCAGAAGCGCCAGCGCCTCGTCGATGCCGAGCGGCGCCGGCTGGGTGCAGGTCGTCGTCATTTCGATGAAGCGCCCCTCCTCGCCCGACCTGAGGATCGAGGTCAGCACGTCGATGCCGTGCAGCGACCTTTCGAGCGAGCAGCGCGGGTCGCGGTTCTCGATCAGCGCCATCGCCATGTCCGCGAGCCCGGCGGTGCGATAGTTCGCCCGGGGGCCGTTGGCATGTTCCTGGTTCGGCTTCGAGAACGGATGGTTCCATTCCGACAGCGGCTTGATGTCCTTGTCGCGACCGGACGCCTCGACGAGCCCGCCGAAGAAGTTCGGGTCGGGGACGTAGAGCGAGCCATCCGTGCCGTAGAGTTCCATGTTGCCGTGGCGATGCGACCAGACATCCCAGCTGGTCGACATCGTGATCGTCGCGCCATTCACGAATTCGAGCAGCGCATGGATGTTCGTCGGCGTCTCGACGGGAAGAACCGTGCCGGCGAGCGGCTGGCTGGTGACGGTGCGAGTGGGGCTCGCCATGGAGCTCATCGCCGCGACACGCTTCACCGGACCGATGAGATTGATGAGGTTGGCGACGTAATAGGGCCCGAGATCGAGGATTGGCCCGCCCCCCTTGAGGAAGAAGAAGCCGGGATTGGGATGCCACATCTCCATCCCGGGGCTCATCACATGGCAGGTGCCGGCGGTGATGCGTCCGACGCCGCCCTCGTCGATGTATTTGCGGGCAAGCTGGTGCGCGCCGCCGAGGAAGGTGTCAGGAGCGCATCCGATCGCCAGTCCCTTCTCCTTCGCGAGCCGCCGCAGTTCCTCGCCTTCCTCCAGCGAGAGCACGAGCGGCTTTTCCGAATAGACGTGCTTGCCCGCCTCGAGGATCGCCCGTGAGACCGCAAAATGCGCGTCGGGGATGGTCAGGTTGACGATGACGTCCAGTTCGTCATTGGCGAGCAGTTCGTCGATCGACTGCGCCTTGACGCCGTATTCCTCCGCCCGCAGTTCCGCTGCGCTGCGGTTGAGGTCGGCGCAGGCGAGCATCTTGATGCCCTTGAACAGCGGCGCCAGCGCCAGGTAGGTGATGGAAATATTGCCGCATCCGATGATGCCGACGCCGAGTTCCTTGGCCATGGTGGGCTCCGAAATGCAGTTGTCTCAATAGGTCTTGAAGGCGGCGATGGACCGGGAAATCAACCGCTCCAGGTCGTTTGGATTGTCATGCTCGACGATGAAGTGCTTCGCCGGCGTCTTGCTCCGGAGGACCTTCATCAGCCCCTTCCAGTCGACCGTCCCGTGTCCCACGTCCGCCCAGCCGTCCTCGTCGGCATTCTCGCCGGCAGGCGCGATGTCCTTGACGTGCACGGCGGTGATGCGGTCGCCGAAGCGGTCGATCCAGGCGAGCGGGTCCGCTCCGCCGCGGATGACCCAGGCGATGTCCGCCTCCCAGGAAAGATCGGGGCCTCCCTCGAAGATCCGCTCCTGCGGCAGGGTCCCGTCGGACAGCGCCTTGAACTCGAAGTCATGGTTATGCCATCCGAACGTGTAGCCGGCGTCGCGATAGCGCTTTCCGGCTTCCGACAGCCGCTTGCCGAAAGCGCGCCAGCCGGCCGCATCGGTCGGGCGAAGGTCCGCGACGAGATGAGGGCAGTAGATCGCCTCCATCCCGAGCGTTTTGGCGATCAGCAGGGCCTGTTCCGGCTGCTTCTCGAGAAGATCGAGGCCGAAATGCCCGGTCGGCATGGTCAGGCCGTTGGCCTCTAGATCCGCCTTCATGGCCTTCAGTTGGCTCTCGTCCATGCTGGCGTAGAGGGCGCCGTACCCCTCCACCTCCGCGTAGCCCGCCTTGGCGAGCGCGCTCAGGGTATCCGCGAGAGGCGGGAAGTTGCGGGCGCTGTAGAGCTGGAAGCCGAGTCTGGTCATGTCATCCTCCCTGGGCCTCGTGGCCCGTCTGCAAGAAAGTGTTCAACCCGCCGCCTGGCAGGAATAGAGGTCGTAGGTCCGGAACGCGGGCGTGCCCGCCCCCGGCACCGAAGGAGTGAAGGTGATCCTGCGGTTTTCGCCCGCAGCAAGATCGAAGGCATTGTCGGAGTAGCGCCCGGGCGTATCGCTCTCGACCATCACGAAGAGGGCCAGCCCCGAGGCCTCGACGAGGATGTCGAAGCTTCCGTCACCGGTCGGGGACACGAGGGTTTCGAGACCTGGCGGCTCGAGCTCGAGCGCCTTGTACGTCCCGGGTACGAAGTGCCCCTCGCCGCCCGTGCCGTTCGAGGCCGTAAAGCTCCAGAAAAGGATGCCCTGGGGCAAGATATCCGTCGCCGGCAGGGTTATCGCGGTCACCGCCGCATCGGGAGAGCAGACCGCCTCCACGCTTCGGAGCGACGTCCGGCGGCCGTCCAGCGCAACCATCGAGAGATTGATGGTCACGGTGATGTCGTCGATCGTGTCGTTGACCAGCGAGATGCGGATCTCCGTGCCGTCCTCCGACGGGATCGCGGCGACCGCCACCGGCTGGAAGAAGCGGCGCGCCACGTAATGGAGGATCTTCCAGCCGCCGCCATAGTCGAGGCTCGACCAGGACGCGACCGGCCAGGTATCGTTGAGCTGCCAGTAGAGCGTGCCCATGCAGTGAGGCTTCAGCGACCGCCAGTAATCCACCGCGGTGCGGATCGCCAGCGCCTGCTGCACCTGGCTGAGATAGACGAAGTTGGCGAAGTCTCGCGGGAACCGGAAATAGCGGAACATGGTCGCCGCGATACGCTCGTTGCCGCCGGCGTTCTTCTGGTGGTGCTCCATCACGGGCGAAGCGATGTTCATGTCCTCGCGTGCCGCATAGGTCTGGATGACCGGCAGCGAGGTATAGGACTGGAAGCCGAACTCCGAGCAGAAGCGCGGGCGCACGGAACGGTAGTTGTCGAACGACTTGTTCTCGTGCCAGACCGACCAGTAGTGCATGTCGCCGGACCCGTCCGCATGCCAGGCGTCGCCATAGTCGAGATAGCCGGACGCAGGGCTCGACGGCCACCAGATGGCCTCGGGTGCCGCCTTCTTCATGGCCTGCTCGATCGTCCGGTTCAGACGGTCGTAGGACACGAGATAGCGGTCGCGGTTCTCGATCGATTCCTTGAACCAGTTGAGCGCCCCGACGAGTTCGTTGTCTCCGCACCACAGCACGATCGACGGATGGCTGACCAGGCGCCGGACCTGGTAATCCACCTCCTCTGCCACGTCGTCGAGGAAATCAGGCGTCGAGGGGTAGAGATTGCAGGCGAACTGGAAGTCCTGCCAGACCATAAGCCCGAACCGGTCGCAGAGATCGTAGAACCAGTCCTGTTCGTAGAAGCCGCCGCCCCATACGCGGATCATGTTCATGTTGGCGTCGACGGCCGATTGCAGGAGGTCTTCCGTCTTTTCCCGGCTCGAGCGCGAGAACAGCGCATCCGCCGGGATCCAGTTGGCGCCGCGGCAGAAGATTTCGCGACCGTTGACCCGGAAGGAAAAGCGGGCGCCGGCCTCGTCCTCGTCCGTCAACAGCTCGACCGTGCGCAGGCCGATCTGCCGGGTCACCGTCTCGCCCGGTATCTCGACCGTCAGCCGGTAGAGATGCTGCTCGCCGCTGCCGGCCGGCCACCACAGCCGTGGGTGCTCGATCTCGAACACGTGGTGAATTACAGTCTCCCCGGCCGCGATGCCGCAATCCAGCCGGACGCGCTCACCATCCAGTCCGAAGTGGACCGGAACGATTCCCGGATCCCTGGCAAAGAGCGTCAGTGCCACATGCAGTTCGACCTTGCCGTCGACATGTCTCTGGCTGGTGACGACATGCTCGATCCGCGCCACTTCAAGCCGTCTGAGCGAAATCTCGCCGTAGAGGCCAAGCGGCGCGAGCGCGATATTCCAGTCCCAGCCGAAATGGCATTGCGGCTTTCGCAGCATGTTGCCGTTCGGGATCGGGCAATTGCCGGTGGAATAGGGAATGTAGAACGGCTGGCGGGCCTGTCGCTCGGCGCCGGCGGCGATGCTGGAATGGAAGTGGATGCGGATCGTGTTCTCGCCCGACTGCAGCGCGGCCGACACATCGGGACGGTAGCGGCGGAAGCAGTTGTCGGCCGACAGGACCGGAACGTCGTTGATGAAGACGACCGCGACCGTGTCGAGATAGGTGACGTCGAGGTACCAGCTGCCATCCGGATCATCGATCACGAACTGCCGCTCTATCTCCCACTCCCGTTGCGCGACCCATTGCACCTTGTCCTCGTTCCGGCCGGAATAAGGATCGGGAATGATGCCCGCGTCCTTCAGCGCGGTATGGACATCCCCCGGAACCTGCATGGTGGAGCGATGTGCTCCGCCTGCTTCGGCAAGCTGCCAGGTTCCGGCGAGATCGAGGTGGGAAATGGACATGAGACGTCAGATCCGTACTTCGGTCTCGGCATCGAACAGGGAGGCGACGGACATGTCGAAGGACAGCTGGAGCTTGGTCCCGGGCGCAAACCGCTTGGCCCCGCCGGTTCTGACCGACATCGTGTGGCCCGCATGCTTGAGCCACAGGAGGTTGTCGGCGCCCATGGGCTCCTCGATGTCGACCACCGCGTCGTGCATCTCGGCGCCTGCCTTGTGGTTGTCGACGTGAATGTGCTCGGGACGGACCCCGAGGATCACCTTCCGGCCGGGCGTCAGCGGCTCCGCCGTGTCGTATCCGTCCAGCGAGAAGGAAACCCCGTGGGTCCTGAAGACCGGCCGCCCGCCCTCCTCCGCCAGTTCGCCGCGCAGGAAGTTCATCGACGGCGAACCTATGAAGCCGGCCACGAAGAGATTGACCGGTCGATTGTAGATCGTCACCGGGTCGTCGAGCTGCTGGATGACGCCGCTCTTCATGATGGCGATCCGGTCGGCAAGCGTCAGCGCCTCGATCTGGTCGTGGGTGACGTAGATCATCGTGTTCTTGAGCGAATGGTGGAGCCGCTTGATCTCGACGCGCAGTTCCGACCGGAGCTTGGCGTCGAGGTTGGACAGCGGTTCGTCGAACAGGAAGACATCGACGTCACGGACCAGCGCGCGGCCGATCGCCACGCGCTGCCGCTGTCCGCCGGAAAGTTCGGCCGGCTTGCGGTTGAGGAGCGGCTGGATCTGGAGGATATCGGCGGCCCGCGCTATGCGCCGCTGGATGTCCTCCTTGGGGACCTTGGCGACCCGAAGGCCGAAGGACAGGTTCTTCTCCACCGTCATCTGCGGATAGAGAGCATAGGACTGGAACACCATGCCGATGCCGCGGTCCTTGGGCTCTTCCCAGGTGACGTTGCGCCCCTTGATGAAGATCTGCCCTTCCGTCGGCTCCAGCAGCCCGGCGATGCAGTTGAGGAGGGTCGACTTGCCGCAGCCCGACGAGCCGAGCAGGACGAGGAACTCGCCGTCGCGGATATCCAGGTTGAGGTTCTGCAGGACGCTGACCGCGCCGAAGGAGAGCGAAAGGTCGCGGATGGATACGCTGTTGTTCATGGACTGATCTACCCCTTCACTGCACCTGCGGCGATGCCGCGTACGAAAAGCCGGCCGGACAGGAAGTAGACGATCAGCGGGACCGCCCCCGTCAGCAGCGTTGCGGCCATGTTGACGTTGTACTCCTTCACACCCTGGACGGAGTTGACGATGTTGTTGAGCTGGACGGTCATCGGATAGACGTCCGGCCGGGTGAACACGACGCCGAACAGGAAGTCGTTCCAGATGCCCGTCACCTGCAGGATCATCGCCACGACGAAGATCGGCAGCGACATCGGCAGCATGATCCTCAGGTAGATCTGCCAGAAGCCCGCCCCGTCGATGCGGGCAGCCTTGAACAGTTCCACCGGAAGGGACGCGAAATAGTTCCGGAAGAGGAGCGTCAGGATCGGCATCCCGAAGATGGTGTGGACGATGACCAACCCGGTCAGCGTGCCGTAGACCCCGATTTCGCGCAGCGCGATGACGACCGGATAGATCATTACCTGGTAGGGAATGAAGGCGCCGATGATGAGGATCGAGAAGAAGAATTCCGATCCCTTGAAGCGCCAGTTGGCAAGCGCGTAGCCGCTGACCGAGGCGACCGCGATCGAGACCACGACCGACGGTATGAGGATACGGACCGAATTCCAGAAGCCGCGCGACAGGCCATCGCAGTTCAACCCGGTACAGGCTTGCGCCCAGGCCTTTACCCAGGGCTCGAAGGTGATCTCCATGGGCGGCGAAAAGATGTTGCCCATGCGCACTTCCGGCATGCCCTTGAGCGAGGTCACCACCATCACGTAGAGCGGCAGGAGATAGTAGAGCGCCGCGACGAAAAGCGTGCCGTAGAGCATGATGTTGCGGGCCGACATCGCGCGGCGCGGCCGCCGTCCGCTCGGGCCGCTGCCGACATATTCGGACACGGCATCGAAACCGGCGGCAGTGGTGTTGAGGGTGGAGATGTTAGCCACGCTTCTTCCCTCCGAATTCGAGATAGGCCCAGGGGATGATGATGATCGCGACGGTCAGCAGCATCATCGTCGACGCCGCAAACCCCTGGCCGAGGTTCTGGGCCTGGAACATGTAGTCGTAGACGTATTTCGCCGGCACTTCCGAAGCGTTGCCCGGACCGCCGCTCGTCTGCGCCACCACGAGGTCGTAGACCTTGACGATACCGCTCGCGATGATGACGAGCGTCGTGATGAAGACCGGCCGCATCATCGGAATGACGATGAAGAGATAGGTCCGCCACATCGGGATGCCGTCGACGCGGGCGGCCTTCCAGATGTCCTCGTCGATGCCACGCAGGCCGGCGAGCATCAGGCACATGACGAGGCCCGTGCCCTGCCAGAGCGCCGCGATCAGGATGCCGTAGATGACGATCTGCGGATTGTAGAGCGGATCGAAGGTGAAGCTTTCCCAGCCCATGGACCGGACGATGCCCTGGATCCCGAACTCCGGGTTGAGGATCCACTGCCACACCAGCCCGGTGACGATGAAGGACAGCGCGAACGGATAGAGGAAGATCGTGCGGAACGTGTTCTCGAACCGTATCTTCTGGTCCATCAGCGCCGCCAGCATGAACCCGATCACCATGCTGAAGATCAGCGACAGTATCCCGTAGATCGCCAGGTTCTGGATCGAGATGATCCAGCGCGACGAGGCCCACAGCCGTTCGAACTGGTCGAGACCGACGAAGGTCGCCCGCGGCAGGAGCTTCGAATTCGTGAACGAGTAGACGACGGTCCAGAGAGAGCCACCGAGGAAGATCCCGACCGCAATCAGGATCATCGGAATGGAAGCAATCTTGGCGTTGAGATTTCTGAAGAGCTGGTTCGGGCGTTTGGCAGGCGCCATACCTGTCATGTATCGATCCTCCTCGAGCAGTGGCCGCGACAGTCCGGCAGGCAGCCGGAACCGTTCCGGCGACGCCGGTCCAACCGGCCGACGCTCGCTTGGAGCGCCGGCCGGCCGCGGTCGCTTGGGATTAGTCTGCCGAGGAGATGATCTCCGCGAACCGCTCCTGTGCCGCCTCGGGTGTCATCGAGGTGCTGGAGAAGAACTCGGTCATCAGGTCCTGCTTCTGGCTCTGCGAGTCTGGCGACAGCAGTTGGTCGGTGCTGGTGAGCGCATTGCCCTTGGCAACGATTTCCAGCCCCTTCTTCATGCAGTCGTTGGCCGTTGCGAGATCGACGTCGCCGCGGATCGGCAGCGAGCCTTTCTTCAGGTTGAAGGCGACCTGCGTCTCAGGCGCGACCAGCACTTCCGCCAGCGCGTCCTGGGCCTTCGACCCTTCCTCGTCATCAAGGACGGGGAAATAGAAGGCGTCGCCGCCGGTGGTGATGTACGGGCTGACGCCCAGGCCCGGGAGGCAGCTGTAGTCCTCGCCCGCCTTCATCCCGGCGATCTGGAACTCGCCCTGCGCCCAGTCACCCATGACCTGGCCTGCGGCCTTGCCGGTGATGACCATGTTGGTCGCCTGGTTCCAGTCCTGCACATTGGTGCCGATGGAGAGTTCGCGTGCCTGCGCCGCGGCCTCGAAGATCTTGGCCACCTCGGGTCCGGCCGCAACCTCGCCGTCCTTCTCCACATAGACCTTCTGGTGCAGGTCCTTGCCGCCGAGTGCCAGCAGCAGCGTGTCGAACAGGCCGTTCGCCTGCCACGGCTGCCCGCCGAGCGCCAGCGGATGGATGCCCGCTTCCTTGAGCTTCGGGCCGGCGGCCACGAACTCGTTCCAGTCCTTCGGAACCGCAACGCCGGCCTTCTCGAAGGCGTCGTTGTTGAGCCACAGCCACTGCCAGGAGTGGATGTTGACTGGGACGCAATAGATCTTGCCGTCGATGGTGCAGCTGTCGAGCAGGCTGGCAGGCTTGATGACGTCCTTCCAGTTGCCCTTCTCGGCAACGTCGGAAAGATCACGCATCAAGCCGGCTTCGACCAGTTCCTGGGCCTGGCGCCCGTGGTTGAACTGCGTCGCACCCATCGGGTCGCCGCCGGTGATGCGGCTGATCATGATCGGGCGGGCGGTGCTTCCGCCCCCGGCAATGGCGCCGTCAACCCATTTATTGCCGGTGGCGTCGAACGCCTTGGCGAACTCGCCGACCGCGGCGGCTTCGCCACCGGAAGTCCACCAATGGGTCACTTCCAAATCGGCAGCCTGCGCCAGACCGAACGGCATGGCGACAGTGGCAGCTAGTACGGCTGCTGCGCTACGAAAATTCATGAGTCTCCTCCCTCACTGAAACGTTGCCGTAAAAACCTATTCGAAACGTTTTGAACACGCAACAGACTCGGCGAAGAAAAATATCGAGCCATCAATCTCACCACCAGGTTGCAGCCCTTGGCGTTCGCCGTTGCATGTCCCAACGGCCGCCTCCCGCACTGCAAAACAGGCCAATTTCGCCTTAAACACCGGCATTATGACGCGTATGTGGGCGATATTTCACGGCCAACGCCCTCCTCGGCATCTCGCAGATGCACAACTTCGCCGTTGTCTCCCGTCATGCAATCATCAGTAAGTCGTGCAACCAGGAGAAGACAGGCCCAAGCTATATTTCTACTGTATCGTTACAGTTTTTGCAGTTATTGCTGGCAGGACGGTCACTGACAGCGCATTGGACGAACGCGCGAGATCCTATAAAGGACGGCACGAATACGTGGGGTGGGAAATGGCTGAGGCATACGACGACGAAGGCCGGGCAAGGCTGCGCGAAAGACCGACACTGAAGACGATCGCCTTCATGACAGGCCTCGGGATCACGACGGTCTCCCGTGCGCTGAAGGACGCGCCCGACATCGGAGCCGAGACGAAGGAGCGCGTCAGGATGGTGGCCCGCCAGCTCGGCTACCAGCCCAACCGCGCGGGCGTGCGCCTGAGGACGGGCAAGACCAACGTGATCGCGCTCGTCCTGTCGATCGACGAAGAGATCATGGGCTTTTCCAGCCAGATCATCTTCGGCATTTCCGAGGTTCTCAGCGGAACCCCCTACCACGTGGTGGTGACGCCGCATTCCCACAGCAGGGATTCGATGCTGCCGGTCCGCTACATCCTCGACACGGGATCGGCCGACGGCGTCATCATCTCCCGCATCGAACCGGACGATCCCCGCGTCCGGTTGCTGGAGGAGCGCAACATGCCGTTTGCCACCCATGGGCGGACGAGCGCCGACGTCGTCCACCCCTACCACGACTTCGACAACGAGGCCTTTGCCTACCAGGCGGTCGAGAAACTGGCGAAGCGCGGCAGGAACCGGCTGGCGCTGCTTTCACCGCCGAAATCGCTCACCTATGCCGCGCATATGCGGGCCGGCTTTCAGCGGGGCCTCGTCGATTTCGGCCGCCAGGAGGCCCCGGTTGCCGTCGATATCGACATGCCGCTCGTCCACACCCGCGACGCGATCGAGGCGCTGATGCGCTCCCCGGAACGGCCGGACGGCATCGTCTGCTCCTCTGGCAGCGCGGCGATTGCCGTAAACGCGGCGATCGAGGCCGCGGGACTTCGCGTCGGACATGACGTGGATCTCGTATCGAAGCAGGGCCTGCCGATACTGAAATGGATCCGCCCGGAAATCATCACGGCGCAGGAGGACGTCAGGCTGGCCGGACGCGAACTCGCGAAGGCCGTCATCGCACGGATCGACGGCATCGCGCCCGAAATGCTGCAAAGCGTCAGTCAGCCGATCTGGCCCCCCGAGAGCAACTGAGAGCCTTGAACGCCGCTGACGCCGTTGGAAGCCTGACGTCCTCGATGTTCCCCTGAACGAGAAAAGCCCGGCGAGATGCCGGGCTTTTCGTCAGTTTTTCAGGGATCGCCTTCCTCAGAACGTCGCGGCGCCGCTGCCCCAGGGGCCGTGCGGCTGGTCGAGCCCATCGACGCGTTCGAAGCCGTGAGCACCGAAGAAGTCGCGCTGCGCCTGGATAAGGTTGGCCGTCCCGCGACCGCGCCGATATGCGTCGAAATAGGAAAGCGCCGAGGAAAGCGCCGGCACCGGCAGGCCCGAAAGGACGGCATAGGAGACGACGTTGCGCAACGCCCCGTCAGTTTCCTTGACCATCTGCGAGAAGGCCGGAGTGACGATCAGGTTGACGTCGGGATCCTTTGTGAAGGCCGAGGTGATCTCGTCGAGGAACTGCGAGCGGATGATGCAGCCCGCGCGCCAGATGCGGGCGATCGTCGGCATGGGCAGGTTCCAGCCGAACTCTGCGGAAGCCGCCGACATCACCGCGAAACCTTGCGCATAGGCGCCGATCTTGGCGGCGAGCAGCGCGCTTTCGAGGTCGGCGAGAAACGCTTCGCGGTCCTTCGGCGCAGGCGCAAGCGGCGGCAGGCCGAGGATCTTCTCGGCAATCTCCCGTTCGCCCTTCTGGGACGACAGGATCCGTCCCGCCACGGCGGCCTCGATGGCAGTCGCCGCGACGCCGAGATTCTGTGCCTCGATGACCGACCATTTGCCGGTGCCCTTCTGGCCGGCCTTGTCGACGATCATGTCGACCATCGGCTTGCCGGTGACCGGATCGGTCGCCTTCAGCACCTTCTCGGTGATCTCGATCAGGTAGGAGTTGAGCCTGCCCTTGTTCCAGCGGCCGAAGACCTCGCCGATCTCGGCGGCCTCCATCCCCAGGCCGTCGCGCAGGATGCCGTAGATCTCGGCGATCATCTGCATGTCGGCATATTCGATGCCGTTATGGATCGTCTTGACGAAATGGCCCGCGCCATTCTCGCCGAGCCATGCCACGCAGGGCTCGCCGTTGAACTTGGCGGAGATCGAGGTCAGCACGTTCTCGACGCGCTTCCAGCTCTCTTCGGTACCGCCCACCATGATCGAAGGACCGTGCCGCGCGCCCTCCTCGCCGCCGGAGACGCCCATGCCGATAAAGGTGAGGCCGGAATCCTTCAGGCTCTCGAAGCGGCGCATCGTGTCGCGGAAGTTGGCATTGCCGGCGTCGATCATGATATCGCCGGCGGAAAGATAGGGCTTCAGCGCCTCCATCTGCTGGTCGACGGGGTCACCCGCCTTGATCATGATGATGATCGGCCGCGGCGGCCGTATCGCGGCGACGAACTGATCGAGGGTCTCGCAGGGAACGATCTGCCCCTGCAGGTCGCCGGCGTCCGCGAAGAACTTCCGCGTCGCTTCGGTACTACGATTGAAGACCGCGATCCGATTGCCCTTTTCGGCGATATTGAGCGCGAGGTTCGAGCCCATGACGCCGAGCCCGATAAGGCCGATTTCTGCCTGTTCCACGGATGTGCCTCCATTGTTCATTGGGCGGCTGTTTTGGCACCGCCCGTCTTAAACGGCAAGGCTGAAACGATTAGATGGCAGCCTAATCCGCCGCTCAGCCGGCAGGACGATCGTCGTCGTCGTCGATGGCGCGCCAGGCGGCACCATCGAGATCGTCATACTGGCCGCTCTTGAGGGACCAGAGGAAGGCGACGAGCCCGAGCCCGCCGAGCAGGAGGGCGATCGGGATGAGATAGACCAGCATGTTCATGCCAGGCGCGCCTCCGTTGGTATCGGGCCCGAAGCCGCCGGCGTGGCAAGCTTTCTCTCCGCGCCCACCAGCCTGTTCAGCCGAAGTGCGTTGACGACGACGATCAGCGACGAGGTGGACATGGCGACCGCGGCAATCAGCGGGGTCGCATAGCCTGCCAGCGCGATCGGCACCGCAATGACGTTATAGCCGATCGCGAGCCCGAAGTTCTGGCGGATCAACCGCCCTGCCCGCCGCGACACCTCGATCGCAAGCGGCACCGCGTTGAGGCTCTCGTGCATGAACACGAAGTCGGCCGCCTGCCGCCCGACATCGGCGGCGGTCGCGGGCGCGATGGAGACATGGGCGGCCGCCAGCGCCGGCGCATCGTTGATGCCGTCGCCGACCATGAGCACCTTCGAGCCGGCGCGATCTATCTCCGCAACGGCGTCCACCTTTTCGCGCGGGCTCAGTTCGGCCTTCCACAGGGAGACCCCAAGCCGGCGTGCCATCGAGCTGACGACGGCAGTCCGGTCGCCCGAGAGTATCCCCGTCGCGTAGCCCCTGGCTGAAAGCCCGGCAACGGCAGCGGCGGCATCCGGACGCAAGGCATCCTCGAAGAGGAAGCGCTGCAACTCCCTGCCGTCAAGCGACAGCACCACCTCGGAGAACTCGTCCGGCTGGCCGGCAGCACCACAAGCGAAACGGCGGTTGCCGAGACGATAGACGCCGTCCGCGGTCACGGCCTCGAGCCCCTGGCCGGGCAGTTCCGCCACCTGGGGAAAATCGCCGATCGTGCCGGGAGCGCTGCGATACAGCGCGACCGACAGCGGATGGCGTGAATGGGCAGCAAGGCTCGCGGCAAGCGAGAGATGGCGGGGGGCGACCTGGGCGAGGTTGACGAGACGCGGCCGGCCGAGCGTCAGGGTCCCGGTCTTGTCGAAGAGAATGGTATCGACTTCGGCGAGACGTTCCATCGCCGAGCCGTCCTTGACCATCACGCCGTTCCGGAAAAGCCGGCCGGCGGCCACGACCTGGACGACCGGGACGGCGAGCCCCAGCGCGCAGGGGCAGGTGATGATCAGCACCGCGATGGAAATCAGCATCGCCTGCTTCCAGTCGCCGCCGAATATCCCCCAGCCGAGGAAGGCGGCAAGGGCGAGCAGGTGCACGGCGGGAGAATAGAGCTGTGCGGCGCGGTCCGCGATCCGCCGATAGCGTGCCCTGCCCCCTTCGGCGGCCTCCATCAGCGATATGACCTCGGCAAGGAAGGAATCCCGGGCGGCGGCGGTGGCGCGCAGCACGAGCGACCCGGTCAGGTTGAGAACGCCACCCTGCACGGCGTCGCCCGGTGCCGCGACGGCCGGGGCGCTCTCGCCATTGACGATGGAGAGGTCGAGGTCGCTTCTGCCGCTCTCGACGATGGCATCCACGGGAATGCGCTCGCCGGCGGCGATGATCAGCCGGTCCCCGGGGCGGATCTCTTCTATCGGCCGGTATTCCCGGCTGCCGCCCTCGCCGAGCACCATTGCCCCTCGTGGCGAAAGACGCGCCAGCCCGCTGATCGCTGCACGCGCCCTGTCGCGCATGACATGATCAAGCGTGCGGCCAATCAGCAGGAAGAACAGAAGCGATACCGTGGCATCGAACCAGGCGTGCTGCCCGTGATGCATGGTTTCCCACACGGAGACCGCATAGGAGAGCGTGATGGCAAGCGCGATCGGCACGTCCATGTTGGTGCGCCCGTGACGGACCGCATTCCAGGCGGACTGGTAGAAGAACCGCCCCGCATAGACGAGCGCGGGCGCTGCGATCATCGCGGAGATCCAGTGGAAGAGGTCGCGCGTCGAGGCATCCGCTCCCGACCATACGGATACCGAAAGCAGCATGATGTTTGCCGCCGCAAAGCCGGAGACCGCCACTGCCCTGATCAGTTCCCGCTGCAGCCTGTCGCCGGCATCTTCGGCGCTGGCGAACAGATGGGCGTCGTAGCCGGTCGCTGCGTGAATGGCCTGGACGAGGTCGAGCGGATCGGTCCGCCGTCCATCGACCTCTTCCTTCCAGACGATCGAGACGCGCTTGGTTGAGAGGTTCACCCGCGCCCGGTCCACTTCGGGTCGCGCCTGCAGCGCCTTTTCGATCGCGGTGATGCAGGTGCCGCAATGCACGCCCGGCACGCTGAGGTCCGTCTGGCGCAGTCCCGGCTGGATCTGGCGGCTCGACAGGACGAGTTCTTCCGTCGAAGGCAAGGCATGGCCCAGCCGCTCGAGCTCCACGGCTCCGTCGGTACCGGGAGCGCAGCAGGTGGTCATCTGGCTACTCCGGCAACGGAGATGCGCTGCGTGTCATGCAGGATGCGCTTGCCGTCGCGAAGGGCCTCCGCTTCGATGATCCAGGTTCCGCCCGGCAAGTCGTGGCTTGCGACGAAGACACCCTTGCCCGCGCTCCGCAGGGCAAGCTCAAAATCCTGATCCTCGCCGACCGGACGCTTGAACCGCAGCGTGACGCTGTCCGCGTCGACCGGCCCCTCCTGCGGGTGCGAAATCAGGTAGCGGATCTCGGTAGAGGCGATCTCCAGTTTTCCCGCGACGCCCGTTGCCGCAAGCGCCCTCGCCTCGGCGACCTTGCCGTTGAACTCCTGGCTGGCGATGTAGGTGTTCTTCACCACCAGCCCGCTCCAGGTATGGGTTGCCTGCCAGGCCATGTAGAAGTTCACCGAGATGATGGTTCCGAAGAACAGGCACATGACGAGGATCATGTGCCATCCGGTGAACACGAATTCCTTGCGGTCGGACGTACTCATTTCTTGGCCTCCGGGGCATAGAAGGTGGCGTCGTAGCTGTCCGCCTCGTGGCTGGAGCGGTCTTCGGCCACGAAGCTGAACCCGTCGCTGCCGTCCGGCAGGGCATGTGCCGGCACGGTGACGAACACCTTCAGCGCGGTCGCCTTGTCGGGTTCGACCGAGACGGCGAACTGGCGGTTGTTGTCGCTGGTGAGGCCGTTGATCTTCATCGTCGCCTCCGGCAAGCCCTCGAGCGACAGGAGAATGGTCCGCGGTTCCGGGATCATGTTAAGGAGGCGGATCGTATATCCGTTGCGGATCGAGCCGTCCGATTCCAGCACATACTGCGGATTGCGGTCGTGGATGACGTTCACTTCCAGCCTGTCGCGGCTGATCAGAGCGACGAGAAGCCCGACGCCGACCGCAGTCCAGACGCCCATGTAGAGGAGCGTGCGCGGACGGAAGATGATGCGCCAGTCGAAGTGACGGACCTTGTCGACGAAGCCGCCATCGGCAGTGCGAACCCGGTCGGGATTGATCGGCGTCGCGCCGTTGGCGGTCGCAAGCGCCATGTTGGCGTCGTACTCGTTCAGCGTCGCATAGGCGATCAGGCCGCGCGGCTTGCCGATCTTGTCCATCACGCTGTCGCAGGCGTCGATGCAGAGCGCGCAGGTGATGCAGGCCAGTTGCTGCCCGTCGCGGATATCGATCCCCATGGGACAGACGGCGACGCAGGCATTGCAGTCGACGCAGTCGCCGACGGGCGCGCCAGCGGCGGCCGCCTTCTTGGCATGCTTCGTCCGCGGCTCGCCCCGCCAGTCGTTATAGGTCACGACCAGCGAACTGTCGTCCAGCATGGCCGCCTGGATACGCGGCCAGGGGCACATGTAGATGCAGACCTGCTCGCGCATCAGCCCGCCGAACACGTAGGTCGTCGCGGTCAGGATGGCGACCGTCGAATAGGCGACGAAGGCGGCGTGACCGGTGACGAAGTCGTAGGCGAGCGTCGGCGCATCAGCGAAATAGAAGATCCAGGCACCGCCGGTGGCGACCGCGATGGCAATCCAGATGGCATGCTTGAGCAAGCGCTTGCGAATCTTCTCGAAGGTCCACGGGCCCGCATCCAGTTTCATGCGCGCATTGCGGTCACCCTCGACCCAGCGTTCGACGGCGAGGAAGAGATCGACCCAGACGGTCTGCGGACAGGTATAGCCACACCATGCGCGGCCGACAGCGGACGTAACCAGAAAAAGGCCGAATCCGGCCATAACGAGAAGACCCGCGACGAAGAAGAACTCCTGCGGCCATATCTCTATGAAGAAGAAATAGAATCGCCGATTGGCGAGATCGATCAGCACCGCTTGGTCGGGAGCATAGGGCCCGCGGTCCCAGCGCAGCCAGGGCGTCAGGTAGTAGATGCCGAGCGTGATCAGCATCACCAGCCACTTGAACCGGCGGAAACGGCCTTCGGCACGCTTCGGGAAAATCTTCTTGCGGGCTTCGTAGAGCGGCTCCCCGGCCGATCCCGCGTTGCCACCCGAATGAGGTGCGGCGCCTCCGCTGGCGTCTGTGTTCTGGGCGGTATAGAGATTCATGGCGTGTCCCGCTTCGCTGCCCGTCTTTTTCCCATCTGGGGCGGCAACTATCCTTGACATAAATCAAGACGCGCCGCGGCGACCGCGCGCTCATTGTCGCAGGCGCGAAATTCGGGAGGAGAATCGATGCCGACATCCGAGGCCCGCATCATCCACACCGGCATCGACCGGGACTGGCGGGAGGTATACGACTTCGCCTGCCAGCCCGCGAACATGGCGCGCTGGGCAGCCGGCCTTGCCGCGGGCCTGAGGCAGGAAGGCGAGGAATGGATCGGCGACGGCGGCCCGCTCGGCAATATTCGCATCCGGTTTGCGCCGCCGAACCCCTTCGGCGTCATCGACCACGACGTGACCCTCCCGAACGGGCTCGTAGTCCACAATGCCCTCCGAGTCGTGCGAAACGGGGATGGTGCGGAGGTCATGTTCACCCTGATCCGCCAGCCGGGCATGGACGATGCCGCATTCGCGGCCGATGCAGCAGCCGTTGCGCAAGACCTCGCGACCTTGAAGTCGCTGCTGGAGAAACGCTGACCACCGGGCTCGTGCCGCTTCCCAATCGGCCGGACCGCCCTACCATACGCATCATGTGTTTGCGTGTTGGGAGAGGTGTATGTCCGCGCTGATCAACGTCATCAACCTTGTGCTCTGGGAATATGTCCTGGTCTACGGGCTGCTCGCGGTGGGGCTTTACTTCACCATAAGGCTGAAGCTCATCCAGTTCCTGCACTTCGGAGAGATGTTCCGGGTGCTGAAGGGCGCCCCCACCGAGGACAAGGCCGGCATCAGTCCCTTCCAGGCGCTGACGGTCAGCCTCGCGTCGCGCGTCGGAACCGGAAACATCGCCGGCGTGGCCGTCGCCCTCTATCTTGGCGGACCCGGCGCGATATTCTGGATGTGGATGGTGGCGCTGGTCGGCATGGCCACCGCCTATTCCGAAAGCGCGCTCGCCCAGCTCTACAAGATCAAGAATGCGGAAGGCATGTATCGCGGCGGGCCCGCCTTCTACATCGCCCGCGGCCTGCGGGCGCCGTGGGCGGGTGGCATCTTCTCCGTCTGCCTCATCCTGTCGTTCGGCCTCGTGTTCAATGCGGTGCAGGCCAATTCGATCGCCGACGCCATGGAGGGCGCCTTCGGCTTTCCCAAGCTCGGCGTCGGCATCGTCGTCGCGATCCTTTCCGGCATCGTCATCTTCGGCGGGATTCGCCAGATTGCCCGCGTGGCGGAATTCGTCGTACCCTTCATGGCCGGCGCATACCTGCTGACCGCGATCTACGTCCTGATCACCAACTGGTCGGAGGTTCCGGGCGTCGTGAGCACAATCTTCTCCAGCGCCTTCGGCCTGCAGGAAGCTGCCGGCGGCGCCACCGGCGGCATCATGGCGGCCATGCTGAACGGCGTGAAGCGGGGCCTGTTCTCCAACGAGGCGGGCATGGGATCGGCGCCCAATATTGCGGCCGTCGCGACGCCCGAGCCGCATCACCCCTCCTCCCAGGGCTTCGTTCAGGCCCTGGGCGTCTTCATCGACACCATCCTCGTCTGCACGGCAACCGCGGTTATGATCCTGCTCTCCAGCGCGCTGGTGCCCGACAGCGGCGTCACCGGCACGCAGCTGACGCAGGCGGCGCTCAACGAGCATCTGGGCGGCTTCGGTTCCTATTTCGTCGCGATCGCGATCTTCTTCTTCGCCTTCACCTCGATCATCGGCAATTACTCCTATGCCGAGAATGCGATGACCTTTCTCGGGGCCGGCACCGGGATACCGATCATGATCCTGCGCAGCGCCGTACTGCTGATGGTCATCTGGGGAGCCTATGAGACCGTGACGAACGTGTTCAATGCGGCCGACGCGTCCATGGGCCTGATGGCGACCATCAACCTGATCGCCATCCTGCTCCTGTCGGGGACCGTCGCCAAGTTGACCAAGGACTACTTCGCGCAACGGAAGGCCGGACAGTCGCCGGTCTTCCACGCCGCAGACTATCCGGAACTCGCCGGCAAGATCGACAACACGATCTGGACCCGGGACTGATCGACCGCTTTTTCACGAAGGAGCATGATTTGGCCACGACCGAAGCCGACCAGAAGATCGACTATATCGAGTTCGACGTGAAGGACATCGAACGGGCGAAGCAGTTCTACGGCGACGTATTCGGCTGGACCTTCACCGACTACGGCCCCGACTATTGCGAGTTTCGCGACGGCCGGATCGCCGGAGGTTTCGCCCTCGCCCACACCGTCTCGCCCAAGGGCGGGCCGCTCGTCGTCATCTACGCCTCCGGCCTCGAGGAGACGCTGTCGCGGGTGGAAAAGGCCGGCGGCCATGTCTCGCGCCCGATCTTCGACTTCCCCGGAGGTCGTCGGTTCCACTTCGTCGACCCGGAGGGCTACGAACTGGGCGTGTGGTCTGATACCTGAAACGAAAAGGGGCCGCGCTTCGGCGCGGCCCCTGAAATCGACACGGAAGCCGAAGCCGCGGCTTACTCGCCGCCGCCCAGAGAGTGGACGTAGACGGCCAGTTGCTTGACGGTCTCGTTGCTCAGGCGGGTGCTCCACGCGGGCATGACACCGTGGCGCGGCGCCTGGATCTGCTGGGCAATCTCCGCCTCTCCCTCGACCTTCAGCCAGATGGCATCCGCCAGGTTCGGCGCGCCGAACTCCCGCATGCCCTCGCCGTTTTCGCCATGGCAGGAGGCGCAATTGTCGGCATAGAGCTGCTTGCCCGGCTCGATCATCGAGGCATCCCGCGGCGTGCCGCTGAGGCTGACCACATAGGCTGCCACCTGACGGACTTCCTGCGGCTGCAGCATGTCCATGAAGGCCGGCATTTCGGAATAGCGGGTATCGGGATCGACGCTGTCGCGAACGCCGTGCGCGATGGTCTGGTAGATGGCGTTGATGTCGCCGCCCCACAGCCATTCGTCGTCGTTCAGGTTCGGATAGCCCTGCCCGCCCGCGGCACCCGTGCCGTGGCACTGCACGCAGTTGACGCGGAAGGCGGAGGCGCCGCCTGCGGTCGCGAACTGGGCAAGCTGCGGATCAGCCAGGATTTCCTCCAGCGTGACCTTGGAGATCTTCTCCATGATGCCGCCCTGGGCAATGCGGGCGCCTTCCATCTCGTCGGCAAGGTCACCGCGGCTGGAATAGTTGAGGATACCCCGGGTGGCGTCGTTCAGAAGCGGCCAGGCCGGATAGAAGACCGTATAGCCGATCGCCCAGACGATCGTCGCGTAGAAGGTCCAGACCCACCAGCGCGGCATCGGGTTGTTCAGCTCGCGGATGCCGTCCCACTCGTGACCGGTGGTTTCGACGCCGCTGATTTCGTCGACATGCTTGTCGTGCTTGTCCGCCATCTATCAATCCTCCTTCAGAGGGATCTGGGCGGCATCTTTTGCAAGAGCCTTCGCGCCCGGGCGCAGGGTGAAAAGGATGACGCCGAGGAAGAACAGGGTCATGGCAAGCAGGGCCCAGCTGTCGGCGAACTGGCGGAGTGCCGTGTAGAGTTCCATCCGGGCCTCCTCAGCGATAACCGGCAGTGGCGTCATAGGTGGAGAAATCGACCAGCGTGCCGAGCATCTGGAGATAGGCGACGAGCGCATCCATCTCCGTGAGTTCGGCCGCGTTGCCGTCGAAGTCGCCGACCTTGGCCTTCGGGTAGCGGGCCAGCACGCCCGACGTATCCGCGTTCGGGTCGGCCTGCGCCTTCAGGTCGGCTTCGGCGTTCTCGAGCATCTCGTCGGTATAGGGCACGCCCACCGCGCGGTTGGCGCTCAGGTCCATGGCAACGTCGCTCACCTGAAGCGGCGTGTCCTTCAGGAAGGCATAGCCCGGCATGACCGATTCCGGCACGACCGAGCGAGGCTCGATCAGGTGCTGCACGTGCCATTCGTTCGAATAGCGGTCGCCGACGCGCGCGAGGTCCGGCCCCGTCCGCTTCGAGCCCCACTGGAACGGATGGTCGTACATCGATTCCGCCGCGAGGCTGTAGTGTCCGTAGCGCTCCACCTCGTCGCGGAACGGACGGATCATCTGGCTGTGGCAGACGTAGCAGCCTTCGCGGATGTAGATGTTGCGCCCGGCCAGTTCGAGCGGCGAATAGGGCCGCATTCCCTCGACCTTCTCGATCGTGTTCTCCAGGTAGAAGAGCGGCACGATCTCGACGATCCCGCCGATCGACACCACGAAGAGGGAGCCGACCAGCAGCAACGTCGCGTTGCGTTCGACGAATTTATGTTTGTCCAGAAGAGCCATTGTCCGCTCCTTATTCGGCCGGCTGGAGGGTCGCGGGCGCAGCGCCCGGAACCTTCTCCCGCCGCTCGTAGCCGAGGATTGTCATCGTGATGTTGAAGGCCATGATCAGCGCACCGGCGAGGTACATGGCACCACCGACCGCACGCAGCACGTAGTACGGGAACATGGCTGCGACCGACTCGGCGAACGAATAGACGAGGAAGCCCTGGTCGTCGTACTCGCGCCACATCAGGCCCTGCTGGACGCCGGCAACCCACATGACCGCCGCATAGACGACGATGCCGAGCGTTGCGAGCCAGAAGTGCCAGTTGACGAGCTGGATGCTGTAGAGGCGGTCCCGGTTCCACAGCTTCGGGACGAGGTAGTAGAGCGCGCCGAAGGTGATCATGCCGTTCCAGCCGAGGGCGCCGGAATGCACGTGGCCGATCGTCCAGTCCGTGTAGTGGCTGAGCGAGTTGACCGACTTGACCGACATCATCGGGCCTTCGAAGGTCGCCATGCCGTAGAATGCGACGGCGATGACCATCATGCGCACGACCGGATCGGTACGGATCTTGTCCCAGGCGCCCGAGAGCGTCATCAGGCCGTTGATCATGCCGCCCCACGAGGGCATCCAGAGCATGATCGAGAAGACCATGCCGAGCGTCTGCGCCCAGTCCGGCAGGGCCGTGTAGTGCAGATGGTGGGGGCCCGCCCAGATGTACATGAAGATCAGCGCCCAGAAGTGGATGATCGACAGCCGGTAGGAATAGACCGGGCGGTTCACCTGCTTCGGGATGAAGTAGTACATCATGCCGAGGAAGCCGGCGGTGAGGAAGAAGCCGACGGCGTTATGGCCATACCACCACTGCGTCAGCGCGTCCTGCACGCCGGCGAAGGCCGAATAGCTCTTCGAGCCCAGGAACGAGACCGGGACGGCAAGGTTGTTGACCACGTGCAGCATCGCGATCGTGACGATGAATGCGAGGTAGAACCAGTTCGCCACGTAGATATGTGGCTCCTTGCGCCTCAGGATGGTTCCGAGGAAGACGACGAGATAGGCGACCCAGACGATCGTCAGCCAGATATCGACATACCATTCCGGCTCGGCATATTCCTTGCTCTGCGTGATGCCGAGCAGGTAGCCAGTGGCGGCCATGACGATGAACAGCTGGTAGCCCCAGAAGACGAACCAGGGAAGATTGCCGCCGAAGAGACGCGCGCGCGACGTCCGCTGCACGACGTGGAAGGACGTCGCGATCAGGGCATTGCCGCCGAAGGCGAAGATCACCGCCGAGGTGTGGAGCGGCCGCGTGCGGCCGAAGTTGAACCACGGCTCGATGTTGAGGTCCGGGAAAGCCAGCTGCAGCGCCACGATGACGCCGACCAGAAATCCGACGATGCCCCAGAAGACCGTCGCGATGACGCCGTACTTGACCACGTCATCCAGGTATTCGGATTCGCGCGCGGCCTTCTGCGCTGCCGTGAGCGGGGCGAAGTTGGCCCGTCGCACCATCACGACCGTGCCCGCAAACAGGGCGAAGAAAAGCACCCACATATGCGAGGCGAAAAGACTGTCGTGGGCGAAAGCCACACCCAGCAAGGCCAAGAAAGCGCCGACCGCGAGGGCCAGTGTTTCTAGTGTATAGTTCATGTTGGACATCCCCCAACGGCGTGTTTCTATCCCCCACCAGTCCTCACGGCGGCTCGAATCTCTCGACGGCCGGACTCTCGGCGATTGTGCGCACCTTTGGCACCCGCGCGTAGCGGCGACCTTGACATGGATCAAGGCGGCCCAACTCTTCCTTGGTGAATCTCACCGACAGCGAAAAAATCGTGGCATCAGGCGAGGCGGAGAGAATGATTGAAAATCAGTCACATGGAGAACCTCGTCCGCAGTTTCCCTGTCGAGAGACGCTTCCCGACGCGGAACTGGTGGCGTGGCTGCGGAACGCCCATGCCGAACAGCTGGCCCTCTGTGACGAGTTGGAGGATATTGCCGATTCCCTCCCGGCCAAGGTCAGCAAGCAGAAATGCATCTATGCCGCCAAGACGCTCATCCAGATGGTTCAGGCCCACCATCGTTTCGAGGAAACCGTCCTCTTCCCCCGTGTGCATCAGAAGAACGCGGCCGCCGACAGCAGCGAGACCCTGTCACGGCTGAGATACGAGCATCTCGAGGACGAGGGCTATGCGGAGGAGCTGGCGGAGACCCTCCTGAAGCTGGGTTCCGATCGACCGGTCAACGTGGAAGCGCTGGGCTATATGCTCCGCGGCTTCTTCGAGGGAACGCGTCGGCATATCGCCTTCGAGCAGGCCCACCTGCTCAGGACGCTCGAGGGCTGATCGTCAGCCGGCGTTCCTGTGCCGACGACGGTCGGCCAGTTCCTGCATCACGACCATCGCGCCGAACTGCGTCCCCGCCTCGCTGAAGCAGGGCGACATCCGGCAGGATATGACGAGCGTCTGGCCGTCCTTCTGTTCCGCATAGGTGAGCGAGGTGCTTTCGCCCGCGAGGCATCGGTCGAGCGGAGCGCGCAGGTCGCACTGGAAATGATGCAGACCCGTCAGTTCGGCAAGATGCCTGCCGACCACCATCTCCTTCGGCAAGCCCATGCGCCTGGCATTGGTCTCGTTAGAATAGAAGACACGATAGCCGGGCACGACAACGAGGATGCGTTCCGGAATGCCGTCCAGCAGGGTCGGGTCGAGAAGCCCGCCGATCAGGTCCTCGCCTCGGACTGCCGGCTCTTCATTCGCTTCGGCCGCTGCGTCGGCGTCTGCGGCACGCTCTGTCTGGGGCGCGAGGTAGCGATCGACGAGCGTCTGCAGCAGGTGGCTGTTCCGCTGTACGCAGCCTTTGTCGTCGGCCTCGACCTTCAGGAGCGCGAGGGCGAAGTTGAACTGCGCCTGGATACCCGCCGCATCCGTCACCTGTTGACGGACGATCGCCTGAAGAAGCGGATCGATTTCCTGGTCGAGCGCACGCACGGTCGCGTTGTCGTCGCGATCCACGGCGTTCTTCAGCTTCTCGTACTTGGACCAGAAGAGGTCGATTAAAGCTTCCACAAACCACCTCTCCAGGAACGGAGATCCTCTCGCGTCACCCGGGCCGGACGCGCAGCACTGCCCATATAGGAACGCAAACTTGCGCGAGCATTGATCAATTCCTGCTCACGGGCAAGGCATGATCAGTTCGTTAGCGTCTTCTTGATCGCCCAGCGGTCGTGGTACCAGAGCCACTGGTCGGGATATTCCCGCACCCAGCTCTCGACCTTGTCGTTCAGCATCTGGGCCGTTGCATGTACGTCCACCGCGCCGCGTGCATCCCGCGGAACGTCGATCCTCGGCTCGATCTCCAGCCGATAGCGATTTCCGGGCAGGCGGATGCAGCGGGCCGGATAGACCTCCGCATCGAATTGACGCACCAGCTTTGCAAGCAGGGGGTTCGTCCGCACGGGCCTGCCGAAGAAGGTCGTGGTAAGCCCCCGACCGAACTTCTGGTCGACAAGCACGCCAACGCCCCCGCCAGCCTCCAGCCGGCGTGCCAGCGCAAAGGAAGAACCGGCATGCGAGGGCACGAGCTGCCCCATCCGGGCGCTGCGGAACGAGAAGACCTTCTCGGCGATATAAGGATTGTTCGGCGGCCGGAAGAGCACCATCACGTCGAGCCCGAAACTGTTGCCGGCGACGGGAAGCAGCTCGAAATTGCCGGTATGGGCCGTAAAGACGATGAACGGCCGGGGATTGTCGCGAAGGTCGAGGAAGATCGGGATGCCCGAGACCTCGATGCGGCCCGGCTCGGGCCTTTCCGGATCGAAGTCGAAGAGCCGGTCCAGGAAGACGTATTCCGCGGCGAGCCGGCCCATGTGGCCCCAGCTCGCAAGCGCGATCGCTTCCAGTTCGGCCTCGGACTTTTCCGGATAGGCATTGCGCAGATTTGTCATCATCAGCCGGTGCCGGCCGAGCCATGGCCCGATCAGGCGCGCGACCCGGTCCGCGAAATTGATCGCGGCATCCGCGGGAAGCAGCTTCAGCACGTTGAGGATCGCGAACACCGCGTAGGCAACCAGCCACTGCTGGAGGCGCCGCAGGCCGAGCACGATCCTCGTCAGGAACATCTTCAATGGATCAGTCCATCCGCAGGACGATCTTGCCGAAGACCTGGCGACCTTCCATCCGCTCCAGCGCGCGGTCGATATCGTCGAAAGTGACTTCCGTGTCGATCACCGGATGGACGACCCCGCGGGCCATCTTCTGCATGGCGTTCGCCATGTTCTCCATCCGGCAGCCGAAGGAGCCGAGCAGTTTCAGCTGCTGCTGGAAGAGCATCATCAGGTTCATGCTGGTCGATACGCCCGAGGTCGAGCCGCAGGTGACGAGCCGCCCTCCCCGCTTGAGCGACAGCATCGAGCCCGCCCAGGTATCGGCGCCGACATGCTCGAACACGACATCGACGCCCTTCTTCTTGGTGAGCTTGCGCACCACGCCCTCGAAGCGGTCGGTCCGGTAGTTGATGACGTGATCGGCACCCAGCGCCTTGGCGCGCTCGATCTTGTCATCGGAGCCGACCGTGGTGATGACGGTGCAACCGGTCTTCTTCGCAAGCTGTATCGCCGCAGTACCGATGCCGGAACCGCCGGCATGGACGAGGATCGTCTCGCCCGGCTCAAGCTTGGCATTGTCGAACAGCATGTGCTCGACGGTGCCGAACGTCACCGGTGCCAGCGCGGCGGCCACGGCATCGACGCCGGGCGGTGCCGGAACGAGCAGCCGGGCCGGCAGGTTCGCCTTTTCCTGGGCGAAGCCGTCCAGGTGGAAGCCATGCACGCCGGACACGTTTTCGCAAAGGTTGTCGCGCTTCTCGCGGCATGGCTTGCAAAGCCCGCAGGTGCGCGCGCCGTAGATCGACACCAACTGGCCGGGCAGGACATTGGAGACGCCGGGGCCGATGGCCTCGACGACGCCGGATGCTTCCGCGCCGATGGTCAGGGGCATCTTGCGCTTGGCGAACGCCATGCCGCGCCAGCCCCAGACATCGATATGGTTCAGCGCCACCGCCTTGACCCGAAGCGTGACTTCCCCCGGACCCGGTGCATCGGGTTCGGGAATGTCCACAGCCTCGAGCTTGCGGTCGTCGATCAGTTGCAGGGCGCGCATTACAGGTCTTCCTCCGCCCGAAGGGCGTTAAAGGTCGTCAGATGGGATTTGTGACGGTGTCTAAGCCGGTTCCAGCGTCATGACAAGGCTGGCATTCTGGCCACCGAAGCCGAACGAGTTCGACAGAACCGCATGGACCTGCTGGTCCCGCCGCTTGTTCGGCACCACGTCCAGCACGATTGCCGGATCCGGATTGACGTAGTTGATCGTCGGCGGAAGCGTGCCGGTCAGCATGGTTTGGATCGAGAATACCGCCTCGACGGCACCTGCCGCGGTCAACGTATGGCCGATCATCGACTTGTTCGACGACACCGGAATGTCCTTCAGCCGTTCGCCGAAAACCGCCAGCATGGAGCCGTACTCCATCTTGTCGTTCTCCGGCGTCGAGGTGCCATGGGCGTTTATGTAGCCGATGCCGCCTTCCTCCATCCCGGCGTCTTCCAGGGCAGCGCGGATCGTGGCGATCGCCGGCCCGCCGTCGGGAGAGGAACGTGTCCGGTGGAAGTGGTCCGCCTTTTCGCCGCATCCCTTGAGGATGCCGAGCACCTTGGCGCCACGGGCCACCGCGGATTCCAGCGATTCCAGCACCAGGGTCGCGGCCCCTTCGGCGATCACGAAACCGTCGCGGTCCTTGCTGAAGGGCTTGGATGCCTTTTCGGGCGGATCGTTCTGCGTCGAGAGCGCCGAGAGGAGCGAGAACCGGATCAGAGCTTCGGCGCTGACGGAACCGTCCGTGGCGACGACGAGCGATCGTTCGGTGCGCCCCTGCCGGATCGCCTCGACGCCGAGCTGGATCGCCGTGGCACCCGAGGCACAGGCCGTCGACAGCGTCACGGGAAGACCGCGGGTGCCGAACCTGTCGGAGAGACGCTCGGAAATCGAGCCGAACTGGACGGCCTCCAGGAAGGCCGGGTCCGGACGCTCGCGCATGGCGGCGAGGAACCGGTCATAGGCGTCCCCCTCGACACGTGACGGCGGCGCGCGGTCGGCAAGCGCGAAACGCGCCGACCATTCCGGCTCGACCGGCGGTGCGGCAAGGAAGAGCGGCCCTTCGAAATCTCCCGAAAGCCCGGCCTGTGCCAGAGCCTCGGTCGTCGTCTCGCGGGCAAAGGCGTAGGAGCGCTCGACCGAATTGTCGGCGGGAACGTCGATGAAATCGACGGTTCCGCTGATGCGCGTCGACAGGCCTTCCGTCGGGAAACGGGTGATCTTGTGGATGCCGGACGTGCCGGAGGTGAGCGCTGCCCAGTTGTCCTGCAGGCCCTGGCCCAGCGAGGTGATGACGCCCATGCCCGTCACGGCGATGATCGGGCGGCCCAGATGATCCTTGAAGCGGTTGTCGCTCATCGTTTTCTCCTCACGCGCTCGCCGAAAGGACCGCAAGGCCCTCGCCGCGCGTATAGCCGACCGTCGTCACCACCGCGCGCTGCGCGGGCGCCGGCATCGGCTGTTCTGCACCGGCATCGAACGGCGGCACGCGGAGGCCGCCTTCGAGAGCAAGCGCCGCGAGCGCCAGACCCAGCGGGAACTGCGCCTCCATGGCGTGGCCGGTGACCCCGCCATAGCCGCGCAAAGCGGCGCCCGGGAACTTTTGCGCCAGCACGTCGCGCTCGCGCGTCGATGGCTCGATCACGCCGCTCGCACCGGAAAAGACAAGCGTCTGGGAAGGGTCCGCCTCGCCGGCGAGTCCGGCAAGCCGCCCGAGCCGCTGCTCCAGTTTGCCGTCCTCGCGGCTGCCGCGGTCACCCTCGACGGCGTCGATGGTGGCATAGATGCGGGCGCCGCGGGCCTGCGCATGCGAGCGCGATTCCAGGACCAGGAAGGCTCCGACCGAACCCATGATCATTCCGCCGCCATTATCCGGCGAGCGCTGCCAGAGCGGGTGCCATTCACCGGTCGCATGGGCGCGGATGCCCTCGACAAGCAGGATGATGTCGGCGCGTTCGGCCACGAAGGCGCCGCCCACCAGCGAATGCGTGGACTGGCCGGACTTGATGCGATGAAAGGCGGTCTCGACGGCCGAGATGCCCGATCCTTCCTCGCCCATGAAGGTACGGGACGAGCCGGTGACCTTGTGCACGATCGAGATATTGCCGGCGAGAAGGTTCGAGAGCTGTGCGAGAAACAGCGTCGGGCGAAGTTCGGTCGTCAGCTTCTCGTTGAGCAGGGCCTCGCGATCGTTGCGCTTCAGCGCCTCGTCGACAATGAGGGAATCGACCTTGATGTCGCGCTCGCCACCGCCGGCGGCGACGATCATGTCCATGGAGGCGCAGGCATCCGCGTCCTCCTTCAGGCCCGCATCGTCAAGCGCCAGCCCGGCCGCAAACACGCCGAGCCGCTGCCAGTTCTCCATCTGCCGCTGGTCGCCGCGCTTCGGGATCTGCTGCGACCAGTCGATCTCCGGCATGGGATGGACGGGATAGGGCGCGAAGCGCTCGGCATCGATCCGCGGCGGCTCGACCTGCGAGGCCGACAGGAGCGCAACATGCGGTTCCTTGCCGACTCCGTAGCAGGTGACGATCCCGACACCGGTGATCACGACATCATTGTCAGACTTGCTCATCCTGTCCTCATTGCCTGGCGTTCACGCGCCAGCTTGAAGCGCGTCCATGAGCCCGACTTCTTCTGCACGCCTGCGAACGATATCGGCAAGCGGCACTTCGCTGAACGGCATGGTGCGCAGTTTCAGTTGCGCATCGCAGACCTTCTTGCCGCCCGAAGTTATCTTCGCCTTCGTGACGGCGTAGCCGGAACCCTCATGCTCCAGAAACGCCTCTATGTCGAGGACGGCTTCCGGCTCGACGAAGGAGCGCATCTTGGCACCGTCCACCGACATCAGGAACGGCATCGCCGCAAAATCGGTCGCGGCAAGAACCAGCATCCCGGAGGCCTGCGCCATCGTCTCGATCAAGAGAACACCGGGCACCAGGGGCATACCGGGAAAGTGACCTTCGAACACAGGGCTCTTTGCCGGAACGACCGACCGCGCTTTCAGCGTGCCGGTGGAAAGCTCGACAGCCTCCACCCGGTCGATCATCTGGAAATATTCAAGAAGCATGATGCCTGGGAACGGCGTCTCAGCCTTTCGCCGCCCTCAGTTCGTCGATCTTGGCGCAGAGGTTCTTGAGGACGAAATACTCCTCGGTCGAAACCTTGCCCTCGTTGACTTCCTGCGTCCACTGCTCGAGCGGAATCTTGATTCCGAATTCCTTGTCGATCGCAAAAACGATGTCGAGGAAGTCGAGGCTGTCGATGCCGAGGTCGTCGATCGTGTGGCTCTCCGGCGTGATCGTCTCGCGGTCGATCTCGCTGGTTTCCGCAATGATGTCGGCAACTTTGTCGAATGTAGCAGTCACGCCAATGTCCTCTGATATAACGATTCAGCGTCCCACATAGGGAAAACTGGGGCAAATGCCAATCCCCGTTGGCCCCGCCGGAACATTTGGCCTCCGACTGTTGCCGAAGGTGGCCGAGCCGTTTACGGTCCGGGCAAGGTGCAAAGTGTCGCAGCGACGTTTTCGCCAATTGTTGATTCAGATCAATCCGGTCCATTAGCAGTTGACCAAAATCAACTTCATATCGCAATCGCAAAACCGACCGAGGCAAACAGATGGACATGCAGATCAAGGAGACCCAGAACAGGGAAATCCCCGCCGTCTGCCGTTCCTGCGAGGCTCGGCACGGAGGCATTTGCTCGGCGCTCACGTCCGCGCAGCTTGCCGAACTGAGCAAGCACTCGTCACGCCGCAAGGTCGAGGCCGGAAACGAGGTGATCGGTCAGGGTGAGAGCATCACGTCCTACAGCAGCATCCTGAATGGTGTCGTGAAGCTGTCGAAGGTCATGGCGGACGGGCGCCAGCAGATCGTCGGCCTGCAGTTCGCGCCGGATTTCCTGGGCCGACCGTTTCTCGGGGAAAGCCGCATGAGCGCCGAAGCCGCCGTCGATACGGAAATCTGCGTGTTTCCTCGCCGCGCGATCGAGCGGCTCATGCATGATGCGCCCAATCTCGAGCGCCTCCTCCACAATCAGGCGCTCGAGGAACTGGACGATGCGCGCGACTGGATGCTGACGCTCGGGCGCAAGACCGCACAGGAGAAGGTGGCAAGCTTCCTCTGGCTGATCGCCAACCACAGCGATCCGGAGAAGGGCGACAAGAGCTTCTTCGAGCTTCCCCTCTCCCGCTCCGACATTGCAGACTTCCTCGGGCTGACGATCGAGACGGTGAGCCGGCAGATGACGAAGCTGCGCAAGGACGGGATCATCCAGATCGAGAACAACCGTCACATCACCGTGCCGGACCTCGAGAGACTGGCCGACGCGGCAGGCATCGACCAGTAACGCGCGGCTCAGGCAGCCCTGCCTTCGACAATGGCGGCCCGGATGACTTCGAGCACGCGATCGCCATCGACATCGGTGCATACGAGCTGGCTCGGGTGACCGTCCCAGTGACCGGGCGGAAATAGCTTGCCGTCCGGCTTCTGGATCGTCTGGCCATCGGCGATCCCGCCGCAGACGACCCGTACCGGCCCGCTGCGCGTCTCGAACAGGTGCGGAGCAACGAGATAGACGCAGGCGCAACTGTCGTGGATCACCATGCCGTCGCCGACGCGGTGCTTGTAGAACTCGATGTAGAACTGCGAGATATTGGACAGCAACTGCACCGCCTTGCCACCCACCGCCGCCATCTCGGACAGATAGCCGCTGGTCATCACCGTCTTCAGCGTTACGTCGAGGCCGACGACCGTGACGCGCCATGGCGCCGTGAAGACGAGGTCGGCCGCTTCCGGATCGCCATGGATGTTGGCCTCGGCCGCCGGGCTGACATTCCCGTTCAGCTCGAAGGCGCCGCCCATCACGATCACGTCCTTCACCAGCGCCGCGAAGTCCGGATCCGCCTTCAGCGCCAGGGCAAGATTCGTCATGCGCCCCACCGCAACCAGCGTCACTTCGCCGGGATTATCCCTGACCGTATCGATGATGAACCGCCAGGCGGGACGCGGGTCCGGCGCAGCGTTGATCTTCTCCGGCAGGTGAATGTCGCCGAGCCCGTTTTCGCCGTGAATGAACGTCGGCCAGTGTCCTTCCGGACGGGCGGGATCGAAGGTCACGCCGGCGCCCTGCGCGACCGGTGCTGCAATCCCCCATTCGTCCTTGAGGAAGAGCGCATTGCGCGTCGTAAGTTCGATCGGGGCATTCCCGAAGACGGTGGTCACCCCGATGAGATCGACCTCGGGATGCTTGTGGAGGAAAAGCAGCGCCATCGCATCGTCGATGCCCGGATCCGTATCGAATATGACCTTGTGCATGTTCATGCCTTGCAGAGTTGGAGAACTGGGACGGCCGGCACCATATCGGCGAATCGTCGCGATACAACCCGGTCGCGGCTTCCTCCCGGCGCCTGTCCGGCCCGGCGGCTAGAAGACCACCAGGGTGACGGCCCCGGCGGTGATCAGCAGGATGCCGAACCAGTGGGCGATACTCAGGCTCTCTCCGAGAAAAAGCACGGCGAAGATCGCGACGAGGACGATCGACAGCTTGTCGACCGGCGCGACCCTTGCCGCATCGCCCAGGCTGAGCGCCCGGTAATAGGCGAGCCAGGAGGCTCCGGTGGCAAGCCCGGAGAGCACGGGGAAAACCCATGTCCGTCCGGAGATGGTGGACGGCGCCTGCCACTGCCCGGTCGCAGCCACGATACCGGCCGTCACGACGAGAATGACCACCGTGCGGATCAGCGTCGCCATGTCCGGCGGGACGCCCGCGACGCCGAGCTTGCCGAAGATCGCGGTCAAGGCGGCGAAAACGGCCGAGAGCAACGCCCAGAAGACCCAACCCGTGGACATGGTTATCCCTTCATTCTTAGGGGGATTCCGGCAGCGACCAGGTAGACTTCGTCCGCGACCGCGGCGATCTGCTGGTGCAGCCTCCCGGCATGGTCCCGGAATTCCCGCGCCATCCTGTTCTCCGGCACGATCCCGAGGCCGACCTCGTTGGAGACGAAAATGAAATGTCCCCGCTTGCGCTCCAGATGCCGCACCAGCCCGGCCGATGCCTGCGGGATATCGGCCCCTGCCATCATGAGATTGGAGACCCAGAGCGTCAGGCAATCGACGAGGACGATGCGGTCCCCTGCCCCGACCTGCTCCAGGCACGTGACGAGATCGACGGGCGCTTCGTGGGTGGTCCACCCGGCGCCCCGGTCCTCGCGATGCCGGGCGATCCGTTCGCGCATCTCATCGTCGAAAGCCTGCCCCGTCGCCACGTAATGACGGTCCAGCCCGGCCTCGCCGGCAAGCCGTTCCGCGAAGGAAGACTTGCCCGAGCGGGCGCCGCCGAGCACGAGCGTCGCATGCGGGCTCATCGGGCAGTCAGCGTGAGGGATTGGATAAGGGCGGCTTGGAGCGCGGCAGCACAGGGGCTGAAAGCTCGGACGATTCGTAGATTCATGAGGCGTCCGCCTTGGTTCATCAGCGATGGGCTGCCGCACCTGAAAAGATGGGGGGCGACCGCATTATTGTCAATCATCGCCCACAGAACGGCCCTGATCATCAGGATACAAAGCGGCGGGTACGCACTACCTGACCCGCGCTCCGGCGAAGCAACCGTCCGCGAATGGATAATTAGCGTCACATCGTTACCGGAAGGTTATCCATCGCCCCCTGCTTTTTCGTTTTTGCCTACGACTGCACGGTGCGCGCCGCATTCGACGGCAACAACCGGTTGATTTCGGGCGCGCGAACCCTAGTGTGAAGGATGGCTGCCGGCGACGCGGCCACCCCTCGAGAGAATCGGCCGAACGCGGCAATGCCTGCAAGCGAGACAGTTTGTTGATGAACCGGCTTCCAGTCTATTTCGGCCCGCTGCTGGCAGCGATCTGGCTCAACGCAGGAACCGCGCAGGCCGCCTGCGGCGACATCTCCATCGCCGAGATGAACTGGGGATCGGCCGCGGTGGCCGCGAACATAGACGAAATCATCCTGGAGCGTGGCTTCGACTGCAATGTCACGCTCGTGCCGGGAGACACGATCCCGACCTTCACGTCCATGCTGACGACCTCCCAGCCCGACATGGCGCCCGAATTCTGGATCAATGCCGTGCGGGGACCTCTGGCAAAGGCGACGGCCGAGGAGCGCCTGATGCTGGGGGCCGAGATCCTCAAGGACGGCGCAGTCGAGGGCTGGTGGGTTCCGGCATTCATCATCGAGGCCCATCCGGAGATACGGACCGTGGATGACGCGCTTGCGCGGCCAGACCTCTTTCCCTCGCCCGATACGCCCGGCAAGGCGGCGATCCGCAGTTGCCCGGACGACTGGAGTTGCCAGGAAACCACCCGCAACCTCTTCAGGGCATTCGGCGCGGCGGAGAAGAATTTCGAACTTGTGGAGCCCGTGTCGGCGGAAGCGGTGGACGCCTCGATCGCCAAGGCATTCGAGACCGAGACGGGCTGGCTCGGCTATTACTGGGCGCCGACGGCCGCCCTCGGCAAATATCCCATGGCCAAGCTTTCCTTCGGCGTCAGGCACAACCAGGCCGAATGGGAAAACTGCACCTCCGTGCCGAATTGCGCCGCCCCGCAGAAGAACGCCTATCCCACGTCCCAGGCCTTCACCCTCATGACACCGGAATTTGCCGAGAAGGCCGCGCCTGCCATGGACTACATCAAGACCCGGCAGTGGTCGAACGCCACGATCAACCAGGCTCTCGCGTGGCAGGAGGAAAATCACGCGAGCAACCGGGAAACGGCGGAACACTTCCTCCGCACCCATGAAGACATCTGGTCGAAATGGGTCACCCCCGAGGTCAGGGACCGGGTCAAGGCCGCCCTCTGAGGACGATCGGGCGTCGGAGCCCGTCGTCGGCTCCCCCGCAGAACCCTCCGGGACCGCGATCGGCCTCGTGAATTGAACTCGCCATCCTCCCCGCCTATAGCGTCCATATGGAAACTCGCCTCCCGAACGACTCGGTCGGGCAATGTCGCGCGAGCACTGACGGCAGAAGCGTTCATCCGGAGGATGTAAGAATGAGCAACGTTGCCCCGATTGCCAATCGTGAAATGGTGGCAGAGAGCCTCTTGGGCCTGACGGAGGAAAACCGTTCCTGGCTTCAGCTCTTGATGGAGAACCCGGCCTCGGACGACGTGCTGCTCGCGGGCCTGCACCTCTATCTGGACCGGCAGGCGGAGGCTCGCTTCCTCAATTCCCTGAAGCTCGGAAGCTGCGGAGAATGGCTCGGCCAGAGCGCCCCGGCGCGCCTGCAGATCAGGCTGATGGAAGCCGCGAAGTCGAGCCAGCATGCGGCCCATGCCGCCTTCCGCGAAGGCCTTGCCCGATCCGAAGGCCTGGAGCGGGCCTTTCCGAAGGCGCAGATCTAGGCTCGACATCCCCATAACACAGGAAAGCCGGCTGGGAGCCGGCTCTCTGCGTGACGTTTCGTTCGTAAATCAACGTGCGGCGCGGTCGACACTCCGGCCCGCATCCTGCGTCGCATCGACGGCATTGGCCGTATCCTGACCCACACCGCGAATCGTATTGCCGCAGGAGCTGAGGGCAGCAGCCGTTAACAAGAGCGTGGCAATGACGGTTACTTTCTTGGACGTCATTCTCAAAGTCCTCCGATGGTTGCGGGTGCAAAGGCAAAAGTGACCTTCCGCCACACGAACGCCTCAATCGGAAAAAGGTTCAATCTATTGTGAACGTAGCGGCAAATTCACTCCGCTTCCTCGTCAGGCAGCGGCGCGGGTGATCTGGCCGTAGAAGGCCCTGATGCTCTCGGCGACCGCCTGGGCCGGCACGGCAAGTTGCGAACGCGTCACCAGCCGGACGTCGAAGGTGAATAGCTCCGGCAGGCCCTCCTGCGGGCCGAGAACGACCATGTCGTCGGACAGATAGGAGCGCGGAAACGGCGCGATGGCGAGGTCTGAGAGGACCGCCGCGCGTTGGGCCATCGTATGGGCGCTGGCATAGGCGATCCGATAGGGCCGCTTCTGCTTTTCGAGCTGGGTGATCGCCTCCTGGCGCCAGCAGCATCCCTCTTCCCAAACCGAGATCGGCAGGGGATCGCGCAGGTGCGCGTTGCCGCATTTCGCGCCGGTCCAGACAAGGCGTTCCGTATGGAGAACCTCCCCGACGCCAGTGAAGGACCGGGGAGTACAGTTGAAGAGCGCAAGGTCGAGCCTTTGCTCCTCGACACGCTTTCGCAGCGCGCCGCTCATGTCGACGGTGACATCCACCATGATGCTCGGAAACTGATCGGCGAAGCTCTTGAGGATGCGCGGAAGCAGGCGCTCGGCGATATCGTCCGGCGCACCGAGCCGCACGACGCCGCTCAGGTCCGGCATCATGAAGCGGGATACGGCCTCGTTGGAGAGCGCCAGCATCCGCCGCGCGTAGGATAGCAGGATCTCGCCGTTCTGCGTCAGGCTCACGGACCTCGCATCGCGGAGGAACAGCGTCGTCTTAAGCTGCTCCTCGAGCTTCTTGATCTGCATGGAAACCGCCGACGGCGTCCGGAGTACCACCTCGGCCGCAGTCGAAAAGTTTCCGGTCTCGGCAATGGCGACGAACGTCCGAAGGACGTCGTTGTCCAGTAATGGGAGCGGCGGTCGGAACGGAGCAGCCATGGCTCCCTCATCAATAAAACTTAACCTAACAACCATATCATTTCATTTGATTGAACGTCAATCGGGGCGCATCCTGCATCTACATACCGGGCCGGATGCCCACAAAGATCACAGAAATTCATCACTGCAATTCTTTCTACAACATTGATTGATGCATCCAGCCTGTCATCCTGCAAACCAATCCTGATGGAGGAAGACAATGGCCTCGATATCGAACATGGGACACGGCACCGGTGTCCAGTTACTGGCCGGACCCGCTCTGCGCCTGGCCCGCACTCTCCGCGAGGAGTGGGCAAAGCGCCGGACTGAACGCGTCCTCGCCGGCCTGCCGGCGGAGATCCGCAAGGACATCGGGTGGCCGACCCGCGACATGCCGGCCTCGAAGAATTTTCGCTGTGGCTGACCGCCGCTCGCCGCGCCGGGCGCATTCGCCCTACCCGTTCCGCAAGCGCTTTGCTCACACGGATGGGGATTGAACGAGAACGACGCCGGAAACGGAGGCGGGCGCAGCAGCCGCCCACTTCCCGGCGGCAATATTCCGTGCCACTCTCATCCGACCCCATCCGGGCAGGATGCCATCGCCGGAACATAGACATGAGCGTGATCACCAGCATTCCGTCGACAAAAAGGACACTGGTCTTCTTCCTTGTCCCGGAGTTCACGATGCTCCCCTTTTCCGCCGCGGTGGAAACGCTGCGGATCGCGAACCGCATGCTGGGCTATCGCGCCTATGACTGGCGCCTCTGTTCCGCCGATGGCCAGAAGGTTCTCTGTTCCGCCGGCATCGGCGTCGAGGTCGACACGTCGATCGCCCAGGAACGCAGGCATCTCGGCGACGAGAAGCGTCCGAACATGGTGCTCGTATGCTCCGGCATCGATGTCGAGGCCTACGACAACAAGAGCGTCAACGCCTGGCTTCGGGAAACCCATAACCGCGGCGTCGCCCTTGGCAGCCTCTGCACCGGCGCGCACATACTCGCCCAGGCGGGGCTCCTGGAGGGTCGGCGGTGCGCCATACACTGGGAAAACCTGCCCGGCTTCGCGGAAGCCTTCCCGCAGGCGGAAGTCTATGCCGACCTCTACGAGATCGACGGCAACATCTATACCTGCGCGGGCGGGACAGCATCGCTCGACATGATGCTCAACCTGATCGGCGAGGATTTCGGTGAGAACCTCGTCAGCCGCATCTGCGAGCAACAGCTGACGGATCGCGTCAGAAGCCCGCACGACCGCCAGCGGCTGCCGCTGCGGGCAAGGCTCGGCGTGCAGAACGCCAAGGTGCTTTCGATCATCGAGCTGATGGAAAACAATCTCTCCGAGCCGCTGTCGCTCCTGGAGATCGCCGAAGAGGCCGATCTTTCGCGTCGGCAGGTGGAGCGCCTGTTCCGCCAGGAGATGGGCCGTTCGCCCGCCCGCTACTATCTCGAGATCAGGCTCGACCGGGCCCGCCACCTGCTGGTGCAATCGGCCATGCCGGTTGTCGATGTGGCGGTTGCCTGCGGCTTCGTATCCGCGTCCCACTTCTCCAAATGCTACCGCGAAGTCTACAACCGATCGCCGCAGCAGGAGCGTGCGGGCCGCAAGCTCGCCATGGATTCCGCCAAGGCGAGCGTCGCGGCCTAGGCTGGCCCCAGGACTATGCCGCGACCGGCCGCTGATCGCCCCGCATCGAGCGGATCTGGATCAGCGTATCGAGGTTCTGGTTGACGCGACAGTAGAATTCCTCGTCGATGAAGGGCCGCAGCATGAAGTCGTTGCCGCCCGCCTTGAGGAAGCGCGCCGACAGGAGGCGGTTCGACGAGGAGGATACGCCGATGATGCGCAACTCGTGCGAACCGCGTACCGAACGGATGCGCCGCGTCAGCTCGAAACCGTCGATGTCGGGCATGTTGTAGTCGGTGACCATCAGGCCGATATCGCTGTTGGCCTTGAGGATCTCCAGGGCCTTCGCGCCGCTGTCGGCCGCGCTGACCCGAAAGTTGTAGCGCTTCAGGCGGCTCGTCAGCAGGGCCCGCGCCGTGGGGCTGTCGTCGACGATCAGCACGTGATGGCGATGGTTGGTTAGGAAGCGCGCGACGGATTCCGCCAGCATGTCCACGGCGAAGACATTGTCCTTGATGATGTAGTCGACGATGTCCTTGGCGAGGAGCTGGTCGCGCATTCCCTCGTGGAAGGTGCCGGTGAACACGATGGTCGGGATCGACAGGTCCACCAGGTATTCCAGCGCCTCCCCCTTCTCGGCTCCCGGCAGGTTGATATTGGATATCGCCAGCGTCACCGGTGTCGGCGAGCGGTCGTAGGCCAGCTGCAACTCCTCGAAATTGCGGCAGATCTCGACCTCGATGCCGAACAGCTCCTTGAGGCGGCTGCCGATCATCGACGTGAAGACGTTCGAATCCTCGGCAAGCAGGATGCGCGAGTCCGCAAGAGATTGGCCGGAATACTGCATTCCGGAAATGCCAAGGAAAGTCATGATGCCCCTTCAGTGGTTACTGCCCCAAGTTGGAACAAGATAACAGGGCGCGTTTGCATAACCGTTAATTCCCGTAGCCAAGTTGTTGCCGCAAGACGAAAAACCCGGACGACCGTTTTCATGTTGGGACGCAACCCGACGTCTAGGAACGAAGCGAGATATTCTCCGGATCATGGGGGCTCTCGGGCACGACGGTGGCATCGTATAGATCCCCGAGGATCCTGATCTTCAGCCGCGTGCCTTCGCCGGCGTGTTCCGGCTTTACCATGGCGAGCGCCAGGGACTTGCCGACACGCCATCCGTATCCGCCGCTCGTGGCGCGTCCGACCAGTTCACCGGAAAGATCGTAGATCGCTTCCGAGCCGCGTGCATCGACATCCCGGTTGCCCTCGACCACGAGCGTCACGAAATTCCACTTCAGCCCCCTCTCCCTGTAGGCGAGCATCGCATCGCGGCCGATGAAGGACTTCTCGGGCTTGAGGAACCGGTCGAGCCCGGATTCGTAGGCATTGTATTCGATCGACAGCTCGCGCCCCATGTTGCGGTAGGACTTCTCCACCGCCATGGCGCTCATCGCCCGGATGCCGAACGGCCTGATACCGAACTCCGCGCCGGCCTCCATCAACCGGTCGAAGATATAGGCCTGCATCTCGATGGGATGATGGAGCTCCCAGCCGAGTTCGCCCACGAAGTTCACCCGTAGCGCATGCGCCGTGGCGACACCGACGGAGATCTGCCTGGCGGTCAGCCACGGAAAGTCCCGGCTCTCGAGGCTTGTCCGGGTGAGCTTCCTCAACACGTCGCGGGACTTCGGACCGGCCAGCACCAGAACGCCATATTTCTGCGTGATCGGCTGCAGGACGACCGAGCCGTCCTTCGGCGCAAGTCGCCAGAGAAGGTCGTGGTCATGGGCTTCGAGCCCTCCCGCCGATACCAGGTAGAAGCGCCCCGGCGCCCATTCGTAGACGGTGAATTCGGCCCGGACACCACCGGCGGGCGTCAGGATGTGGGCAAGCGCTATTCGTCCCCGCTTGCCGGGAATGGCGTTGGCGAGGATCGACTCCAGCCAGGCGCGCGCGCCGGGGCCGGAAACCTCCATCTTGGCGAAGGGCGACATGTCGAGCACGCCGACGTTCTCGTGCACGTTCAAAACCTCGTTTCCGACGTGCTCGAAGTAGTTGGAGCGGCGGAAGGACCACTTCTCCACGATCCGCCCGTCCTCGAGCGGCGGCGCATGATTGTGGCTGGTGATCACGTCCGCCCCGACGCCCAGCTGGTCCTTCGGGACCTCGTAGCCTTCCGGTGCATACCAGTTGGCGCGCTCCCAGCCGTAGACCGAACCGAAGACCCCGCCGCGAGCCTTCAACCGGTCGTAGACGGGCGTGACCTTCAGCGGCCTGGCGGCGGCGCGCTCCTCGTCCGGGTAATGCATGGTGAAGACGTTGGCATAGGCTTCCTCTGTCTTCGCGATGAGATAGCCCTCGGTGGTGTAGGGGCCGAACCGGCGGGGATCGACGCCCATGAGGTCGACCGTCGGCTCGCCGTCAACGATCCATTCGGCGAGCTGCCACCCGGCGCCGCCGGCGGCCGTGATTCCGAAGGAATGCCCCTCGTTCAGCCAGAAATTGGTGAGGCCCGGCGCCGGACCGACGATCGGGTTGCCATCCGGCGTATAGGCGATCGCGCCGTTGTAGACCTTCTTGATACCGACTTCCCCGAAGGCCGGAACGCGGGCGATGGCCGTCTCGATATGCGGCATCAGCCTGTCCAGGTCCTCCTGGAAAAGCTCGTATTCGCTTTCCGGCGAGGGACCGTCGAGATAGCAGACCGGCGCTCCCACCTCGTAGGGCCCGAGCAGCAGGCCGCCAGCCTCCTCGCGCATGTACCAGGCGCTGTCGGCTTCCCGCAGCACTCCCATTTCGGGCAGTCCCTTCCTGCGCCGCTCCTGGATCGCGGGATGCGGCTCCGTGACGATGTACTGGTGCTCGACCGGCAGGACCGGGATATTGATGCCGACCATCTCGCCGGTCTTGCGGGCGAAGCTTCCGGTGCAGGAGATGACGTGATCGGCGATGATCTCGCCCTTGTCCGTCGTCACCTTCCAGAGACCATCCGGCTGCTGCTCGATCGCGGTGACGGCCGTGTTCCGGTAGATCGTGGCGCCGCGGTCGCGGGCCCCTTTTGCCAGCGCCTGGGTCAGATCGGCCGGCTGGATGTATCCGTCGTCCGGATGCTGGATTGCGCCGAGCAGGCCGTCCGTCTCGCAAAGCGGCCAGATCTCCTTCACCTCGTCCGGCGTCAGGATGTTGACCTTGACGCCGATCGTCTCGGCGATGCCGGCATAGTACATGAACTCGTCCCAGCGGTCCTTCGTCCGCGCAAGGCGGATGTTGGAGACACGCGAGAAACCGACATTCATGCCGGTTTCCGCCTGAAGCTCCTCGTAGAACCGGACCGAATACTTGTGGAGCTGGCCGACGGAATAGGAAAGGTTGAAGAGCGGCAGGAGGCCGGCCGCATGCCAGGTGGAACCGGACGTCAGTTCCTTGCGCTCGATGAGGACGCTGTCGCCCCAGCCCTTCTTCGCCAGGTGATAGAGCGTCGAAACGCCGACCACCCCGCCGCCGATGACGACGGCCCGCGCATTTGCCTTCATCTAACCCGCCCCTCGCGTTGACCGCCGTTGGAACGGCGGCTCATGATCTGTGAACAGGACTATGCCGTTCCTGCCCGCAGACCAGATGCCTGATTACGACATGCGAAAAGCTTGCCGCGACGGGTCACACGCCGGCGCCGTCCTCCACCGTCCCGGGCTCGTCCTTCGCGGTCGTGTAGCTCCTGCGCGGCAGGATCATGATGTCCTGCCGGGTGTAGGGGATGTCGATCCCTTCCTCTTCGAAACGCTTCAGGATTTCGGTGCGGACGCTCGCCCGGATGGGAATACCGTCCGAATAGTCGGCGAGGAAGAAACGCAGTTCGAAATCGAGCGAGGACGCCCCGAATGCGGTGAAGTCGACATGCGGCTCGGGGTTGCGCAGCACTTCCGGCACCGATCGGGCAATCTCCAGCAGGATCGCCATTACCTTCTGAGGGTCCGTGCCGTAGGCGACCGAGACGGGTATCTCCGACCGCTGCACGCGGTTGCGATGCGTCCAGTTGCCGACGGGCGAGTTGATGAGGTCCGAATTCGGCACGATGATCGACTGCTTGCGGAAGGTTTCTATCTCCGTCGCCCGCACCGAGATGCGCTTGACGATGCCTTCGGTGGTGCCGGTGACGACATGGTCGCCGACCTTGAACGGGCGCTCGACCAGCAGGATCAGCCCCGACACGAAGTTCGAGACGACGTTCTGGAGACCGAAACCGATGCCAACCGAAAGGGCCGATGCCACGAGCGCGAGGCTCGACAGGTCGATGCCGGCAGCGGAAACGCCGAGGATCACCGCGATGCCTATGCCAAGATAGCCGATACCCGTCTTGACGGAGTTGCGGACTCCGGTGTCCACATGGCTGCGCGCAAGGACGTGACTGTCGATCCACCTCTGTATCCATCTTGTGGCGAGGTATCCCAGTCCGAACAGCAGGAGTCCACCCAGTATCCCGACGATGGAGATGGAAATATTGCCGACGGTGATCCGCGTGAAGAAGCGATAGATCCAGGCCTCGATGTCGGCAACCTGGAAGCCCCAGGTCAAAAGGATCATCGGCAGGCCGAGGAGGAGCGCGACCGCGTAGACCAGGAGGCCCGCAGCAAGTCCGACCTGGTCGAGCGCAACATCGCCCAGCCCGAATCGCCTGCCCAGCCGCTCTCCAAGCGCCGTCTTCGCGAAGGCTCCCTCCTTGCCGACCGCCTTGCCGGAGAGAATACCGATGTAGATGGTAACGATGACCGCTCCCGTCAGGACGATCTGCGTCGCGACGAAGCGAGCCAGTCCGGCGTAGCCCGCCGCCACCGTCAGGATGAGGAGCACGCCCATCAGGCGCAAGAGGATCGCCAGCCACCGTGGCCAGCCACGCGCGGCCGAAGCCGCCACCTCGCCGTCCCGGGCCGAGGTCGGGATGGGGTGCGCGAAGGACAGAACGAAAAGGATGACGCCGATGACCAGCGACGCCACCACGCTCTTGGCAATCGTTAGTTCCAGCGGCGAATTGAGGACTTCGCTGACGGCACCGAGCAGATAGTCAAGGCCGTTGACGACCGCCATCGCCACGATCGCCGTTACCAGCAACTGCCCGCCTCGGTCGGTGACCCGTACCAGGCGCCAGTCTGGGTCGCGGGGGGACAGTACCGCGTCCGCGAGCTGCCAGATGAAGTAGACGAACCATATGAACCCGAAGAGAGCCGCGATGATCGGCGACACATCTCTGCGAAGCACGTTGAAGCCGTCCAGGAAGAGGTAGGATGACACCAGGAACGCCGCGAGCGAAAGCGTCCTCGTGACCGTCGTCCAGAACGCGAGCGACAGCCTCCTGATGTAGGTGGGCTCCCCCTGGGAGGGATCTCTCACGATCACCCGGGCGAAAAGTCGACGCGCGCCCAGGAGAAAGACGAGAGCCGCGCCGAGTGACAGGGCGATCGCGGCGAACAGCTGGAGTTTCTTGAACTTCCAGGCAAAGCCGACCCAGCTTTGGAGCGTGTTGCCGAGATTGCTCATCTCGCGGGTAAATTCCTGGCCGGCCTTGTCGAAGAGCTCCGGCGACAATTCCGTCCGCTTGAACAGCGTCCGGGCGAAGAGTTCGCGGCGCAGGGTGGAAATCGTGCCGACCGCCTCGGTTGCACTGTTCCTGAGGCTGGCCGCGTCGTCGATGATCACCGTCAGTTCGGCCCGCTCGGCCGTCAGGCGGTTGCGCTCCTCCGTGACCGAGGCCGGCTCTGCCGCCTGCCCGGCGACCGGCGCTTCGCCCAGGTCTCCCAGCCGCGCCTGGATCTGTGCGAGCCGGGATTCGAGCGTGGCTGCCGCAAGCTCCAATTCGGACGCCACCTCTTCCGCCTCGAACCGCAGTTGCGCTAGCGCAAGATCTTCGATTGAAGGCTGCTCGAGTCGCTGCAGCAGGGTAACGATCTTGCGGCGCGAGGCCTCTACCTTCTCCTTCATCTCGGGGTTGATGGCATCCGCAGTCACCGTCGCCGTCACGGGCTGCTGCGCGTGCAATAGGGTTCCCGGAAACGCGATGGACATAAACGCCGCTGCCAGGATGACCTGGAGAAGCAGGGCAACGCGAATGGGGGAGGCATTGCGAAACAGCATCAGCGGAGCTCACCGGATCATGGATTCGTTTGGCGGCAATCTAGTTTTCATGGCCTGCAAAGGAAAGCCGACGGCCTCAGGGTTGCCGGGAACCTTGGAACATTGTCTCGCGTTATCCGATGCAACCATCAACGGAGGGTGAGACATGGACGACGCAAGTGTAGGCTGGATCGCAGCAATCATCATAGGAGGCATCGCCGGCTGGCTGGCCGAGCAGTTCATGAAGAGCAATATGGGCATCTTGATGAACATCCTGCTCGGCATCGTCGGCGCAATCATCGCCAACGCACTGCTCGGCCTTGTCGGTGTCAGCCTGGGCGGCTGGATCGGCTATCTCATCGCCGGCTTTATCGGTGCGTGCATCCTGATATGGGTCGGACGGATGATCCGCCGATAGACCTAAAACAGCACGCTTAGAAACCGGCGCCGGGCTTTGCCAGATAGGCGAGCTCGGCGCTGTTCGATTGACGCCCCAGCATTACGTTCCGGTGCGGAAAGCGTCCGAACTCGCGAATGACGGCCAGGTGCCGCTCGGCGTAGTCGTGATATTCCGCATTGCCGAGCTTGGCGAACAGTTCAACGGAAAGCTCCTGGTCTGCGAGGCTCTCTGAGTGCTCGAAGGGCAGATAGAAGAAGCCTCGCCGCTCCTCCGGCACGCTCATGTCGGCTCCCGCCTCGAGCGCGAGCCGTGCTTCGCGCAGCGCCATCCAGTCGGCCGCGAACGCCAGCGGCGTGCCGCGATAGATGTTGCGGGAAAACTGGTCGAGCACGATGATCCCGGCAAGCCGGTCGTCCGGAGAGCCGCGCCACTCGGCCACCTTGCCCTTCGCCAGTTCCAGATGCGTCCGCCAGAAACGCTCCACGATCACGGCATCGACCTCCGCGGAGACCTGGAACCATTGCTGGCGCGTCAATTCCTCGAACCAGTAACGAAGTACCGTCTGCGGCGTTTCCATTTGCGTCTTCCTCAGTTCAGGCGCAGGGCCTCGTGGTCCTTTTCCAGCATCCGGCACAAAGCCTCGACCACCAGGTTGTGGTCCTCGCGCTGCGGCAGGCCGGATACCGTGACGGCGCCGATGCATCCCGTTCCCTCCAGGAGGATCGGAAAACTGCCGCCATGCGTCGCGTAATCGGCCGTGGCGACGCCGTATCGCGCTTCGATCGTGGTTCCCTGCTGCGACAATGCCAGACCGATGGCATAGCTCGACCGGAAGAAGCGCAGCGTCACCGCCCGCTTTCTGCGCACCCAGGAGGCGTTGTCTGCGGTCGTGCCGGACAGGGCGCTGTAGAAGACCGGCATCGAATGGAGGTGGACATCGATCACCAAGCCCGCCCTGCGCTCCAGCGCCATCTCCCGCAACAGGGAGCCGAGCCTCCACGCCGTCTCGGCGTCGAAATACGCGAAACGCAGCGCCCGCTCCTGTTCCAGTATCTTTTCCAGGTCCTTCTCGACAGTCATCCGGCTATCCGTTCCTTTTGCGTGCCGGCATTCATGACGAACCATGGGGAGAAGTAAAGCCCGCGGGAACACCAGATGTCCGATCATCGGGGAAAACGCCCCGGCGTAGGGCAGCCGCAAGTATCGCATCGGGACAGGCGCCCCCCCGTCGAAGCGACTCATGAACCGGTCCTTCACCAAGGGCTTGCCTTTCCGGGCGCCGATATTGAACATTGGTGCAAAGCGAAGTTAGCTCCAGCCAGCCGGAGAGACACCGGTCAGGGGCTCGCGGACCCACCGCTCGAAGGAGCCGGTGAGCCCCGCCAACCACACGAGGTTCCGCATGGCCGACCACCCCCACGACCATTCAGATCCCGAAAGGAACTGGCGCGAGAACGGCGTGAAGGTCATCCCCGGAGACTCACTCGATCCGAACACCGCCCAGACACCCGGCATGAACAGGGCGACGGCCATCAATCATGCCCGTGCGGGCGCCGAGAAGATCTGGGCCGGCACCGTCACGATCCACGCCAATGCCAAGACCGGCGCGCACCACCACGGAGACTTGGAAAGCATCATCTACGTGGTGCGCGGAAAGGCGCGGATGCGCTGGGGCGACAATCTGGAATTCGTCGCGGAGGCAGGCCCCGGGGATTTCATCTACGTTCCGCCCTATGTGCCCCACCAGGAAATCAACGCCAGCCGCGACGAGACGCTCGAATGCGTGCTCGTCCGCACGGGGCAAGAACCCGTCGTGGTCAATCTGGATATTGAGCCGGTCGAGAAGCCGGAAGAGGTCCTGTGGAAAGACCCGATCCACCGCTGATCCCGAAAGGAGGACAGGCGAGAGGGAAGCGTCCCTCGTGCCACATTCCTATCGCGGCCGGATCGACAGCCGGCCGTCCGCGCCGGTGACCGCACGTACGTTGCGGTAGTCCTTCAGCTCCGGATGACGCGTGTCGATCGGATGCCGGTGGGCTGCGGTGATGACGATAACGTCGGTCCCGGCGGCCTCCGCGGCGGCGATCCCGGCCGGCACGTCCTCGAAGACCAGCGCATCCGCCGCTTCGACACCGAGCCGCTCAACGCCGATCCGGTAGCATTCCGGATCGGGCTTGCCGACGATCACGTCCTCCGCCGTCACCATGATGCGGGGTAGCGCCAGGCCGGCGGCGGCAAGGCGCGCCCGTGCAAGGTCGGCGGGGGCCGATGTCACGATTGCCCATCGATCGGGCGGCAGGGACGCGAGAAATTCAGCCGCGCCGTCGATGGCGACGACGCCCTCCACGTCCTCGATCTCGCCGCGCAGGATTTCCGCTGCCTCCGCAACGGGATCGATGCCCGTAAGGTTCAGGCCGGCGATCGTGTCTATCCCGCGCTTGCCGTGCATGGTCGGAAGGAAGCTCGGCAGGTCGAGCCCCTGCCGGAGGGCCCATCGGCCCCATACCCGCTCCGCCGCGGCGAGCGAGTTGAGGATGGTGCCGTCCATGTCGAACAGAAACGCACCATAGGTCCTGGTGGAGGGAAACTGAAGCATGGGAAAGATCGGGTCCAATGGCGGGTACATCCATGCCGCGGACGTCCCCGGCAGCCCTTCCTATCCACGAGGCCCCGGTCGTGCAAGCCGGACGCGGGCCTCACTCCCCGGGCGCGGCGCCCTTCCTTGCGGCCGACAGCCAGTCCGCACTCGCCTGGATACCGCCCAGCGGAAAGATATGCACGCGCTCGATAAGGCTTGCCGGGTTCGCCGCGCGGTAGGCGGCGATCTCCGCCAGGAAATCCGACGGCTCATAGGGCACGAGGAGCTTGCGCAGGTCGAGCGCGCGCTTCTGCAGCACGCCGAGCGAGGCGCCGACGCCGCAGGCGATCGCATACTTGATGAGCGTCTGCAGCTTCGTCGGACCGGCGACCCCGACATGGATCGGCAGGGTGATGCCGGCCGCCGCGATCCGCTCCGCCCAGGCGATCACCGGTGCCGCCTCGAAGGCGAACTGCGTGACGATCGCCATCTCGGCATCCGTCCGCTCGGAGAAGGACTGCTTCCACCGGAGCGCCTCGTCGATGATCGCGGTCCCGCCGTCGCGGTCGATATCCTTGTTTCCTTCCGGGTGGCCTGCCACGTGCAGGCGCCGGAAGCCCAGCTTGTCGAAGATACCCGTTTCGAGCAAGGCGATCGAGCTGTCGAATTCGCCTGCCGGGGTCGACGCGCCGCCGCCCAGGAGGAGTGCCTGCGTGACCCCCGCCTCCTCGCGGTATCGCCTCACCCACGTCTCCAGCGTCGGCCGGTTCGGGATGATGCGCGCCGGAAGATGCGGCATGGGGTGGAAGCCTTCGTCCGTCAGGCGACGCGCGGTCGCCACCATGTCGTCGATGGGAGTGTCGCGGATATGGGCGACATAGACCCGCGTCCCCTGCGGAAGGATCCGCCGGAAATCCTCGATCCTGGCCGCCGTCCGGGGCATCACCTCGATGGAACAGTCCCTGAGCATCGATGCCAGTGACGCTGCACTTCCGGTCGTCTCGTCATTTCGAAGCAAGCTTGTCATTCCCATGGCCAACCCTGACGTCCCGCCTTGACGGGCGCTCCTCGTGAAGCAACAGAAACAGTGCGGCGGGCGCGTTCTGCACGCCCGCCGCAGCCCGGGTCAACCGGCCTTTTTCGTTCGCCAGCTGTCGGCGTAGTTCTCGCGAGCCTCGCGGGCATAGGGCGTCGCCGAGACCCGCACGCGGATTTCCGCCTGCTTGTGGCGTTCCGTCGACGTCTTGCCGGTGCCGCCGTTCGGCTCGCCCCAGACCAGCGTCAGCACGTCGCCCTCCTGGACCTCCGGGTCGACCACGCCGAGCGACAGCATGCAGCGTTCGTTGTAGCTGTAGCCGTTGAACATCGACATGCCGGCCATCTTGCCGTCATGCATGACCATGTCGGCGCTGGTGGAGGCATAGTTCGGCTGCGGGAAGTCGATCCACTTGTAGTGGTCCTCGCCGGGCCGGAAGGCGGACGCGATGACCTTGACGACATCCTCGGCATTCCACTCGAACGTCACCTTCTTGCGGTTCCGGCCGTCCTTCATCTTCTCGAGTGCCTGCTTGCCGATGAAATCGGATTTCCAGCCGATGTAGAAGCCGTAGCCCAACTCGAACGGATTGACGTAGTAGTCCTCGATATTGCTGGAGACGAAACTGCCGCCGATCGCGCCGGACGCCTCGTAGCTGTCGGCGCCGAGCCAGTCGCGGTACTCCTTCATCATCCCGTCGCCGGTATAGATGCCGGGCAGCGGGGACGGAATCCAGCCGGATTCCAGGGTGTTCGTCGAATAGGCGCGGCTGCCGACCTGGTGGAGATCGACGCCCGCATCGCGTGCCGACTGGAGGATCACGCTGCGGACATACTCAAGGTCTGCATACGGGCCCCAGATTTCAAGCCCGGGCGCGCCCGCCATGCCGTGGCGCAGCGCCTGTACCCGCTTGGAGCCGACATTGATCCAGTCGACGTGGAAGAACTTGATGTCCGGAACGGGCCCGCCGTTCATCTTCTCGAAGATCTTCGGCGCGTCCGGCCCCTGGATCTGGAAGCGGTAGTGCGTACGATAGACGGCCTTGCCGTCCGGCCGCGACGGCGAGCGCGGATCACGCTGGATGCGCACATTCCACTTGCCGATCGCCTGCTGGAACTGCACCCAGTTGGCGGTCGGCGCACGTCCGACGAGAATGAACTTGTCCTCCCGCTCGCGGAAAATGATCATGTCGCCGATCACATGGCCGGCGGGCGTCACCGGGACGAAATGCTTCGCACGGTTCAGGTCGAAGTTGGCGAAGCTGTTGATCCCGACATACTCGAGGAACTCGGCCGCCTGCGGCCCTTCCACGATCACCTCGTCCATGTGGTGCGACTGGTCGAAGAGCACCGCGGATTCGCGCCAGGCGCGCTGCTCGTCGCGCCAGTTCGTGAACTCCGGCGCCACCACCGGGTATACATACATGCCGGTTTTGGAATTGCGCAGCATCTCAACGACGTTGCCGCTGGCGCTGATCACGTCCGAAAGACTGGATTTTGTCACGATATCTCCTCCCTGAGATGACGTTGATGTATACATCATCTCCATCCGAGCGAAAACATCAAGGGCGCAGGCGCGATTTTTCGCGTGCCGGCGACCAGCCTGTATGCACGAACGTGGAAAATGGGAGAGTCTGTCGGCGCAGGATCAGGTGTTGAGGAGCGCCAGCCCGGGCACACGCAGGATCAGGTCGGGATCCTCGAGCGTCACGTATTCGAGATTGCGGCGGGCAATGCGCGCATGCTCGCGGGCGATGAACTCGGCGCGCGTCCCTTCCCGTGCGGTGATGGCGGAGACCAGGGCGCGATGCTGCTCCTGGGCCACGTGGAGCGACTGCCGAAAGACGTCGATATTGGTGCGATCCGACAGGAAGGCCGAGGGCGAGGCGAACGGAAGACGGGTAGCGCGATCGATCTCGCGCTGCAGGACGGCGCTTCCCGAAAGCTCCACCAGAATCCCGTGGAACTGCCCGTTGAGCTCGGAATAGGCCTCGAAGTCCACCTCGTTTGGCGCAGTGCCGAAACAGGCGTCGAGCCGCAGCAGCACCTCTTCCATCTCCTGCAGCCGCCGGGGCGCCGCGCCCCTCTCCGCCGCGAGCCGCGCCGCGGTCCCTTCGAGCACGCCCCGCAACTCGATCGCATCGACGACATCGGCGAAGGTGAAGCTCCGCACGATGAAGCCGCCATTGGCCAGCCGGTCGAGCAACCCTTCCTCGGCAAGCCGCGACATCGCCTCACGGATCGGCGTGCGGGAAATCTGCAGCGTCTCGGCAAGCGGCACTTCGAAGAGCCGCGTGCCGCCGGGAAAGTCGCCGTTCAGGATACGCTTGCGCAGTTCCATCAGCGCCGCCAGTGTGTGTGTCGTTCGGCCGGTATCCTCGGTCGGCATGTCCCTGCCCTTTTTTCTACTGAGCATGGAATCTACCCAGCACCCCCGCACCCCGCAAGCTTATTCGCCGGGTCTGTATACATCGTCTGACCTTGGGCTTGGTCTTTCGCTCGCCCGCTTGTAGCAAGTCGGGGCGGCTCATGGTGCCTGGCGAGTCGCGGGCAATCGGCGGCGCGCAGGCATCAGACCGGAAAACAGGGTTCAATCCATGACGACACGCTGGAGCCACGTCACGATCGCCGTTCTCGGGGGCATTGCCGCGGCCGTGCATGTCGGCAAGGTTCCGCCGGCCCTGCCGCTGCTTCGCGCTGAACTCAACCTCGACCTCGTCGCGGCCGGCTGGCTCATGGGGCTGGTCGCCCTCCTGGGCGCGCTTCTCGGGCTCGTGATCGGTCGGCTCGCCGACGCGATGACGCATCGGCGGGCGATGATACTCGCCATGGTGCTGCTAACATGCGGAAGCCTTGCGGGCGCGCTCGCAGACTCGCTTGCCGTCCTCTTCGCGACGCGGATCGTCGAGGGCTTCGGCCTCATCCTCGCGGTGGTCGCCGGGCCGGCGCTGATCAACGGCGCGACGGAAGCCAGGGATCGCGGCCTTGCCTTCGCCATCTGGGCCGCCTGGCTGCCGGTCGGCGTCGGCGGCATGATGCTGATCTCTCCATGGCTGCTGTCGCTCTACGGCTGGCGCGGCGCCTGGCTTTTCGCAGGCCTCCTCACCCTCGTCCCGCTGGCGGCGCTGCTCGTCTCGCGATGGCCCGCCTCATTACAGCAAACCGGAACGCCATCCTCCTTCCTGGAGGGCGCGAGGCTGACCGTCACCCGCCCGACCTCCTGGCTCCTCGGCGGCATGTTCCTGCTCTACAGCGCAAGCTTCATGTCCGTCTTCGGCTTCCTGCCGACCATGCTCGTCGAAGAAAACGGGCTTGCGCTCGGCAGCGCCTCGGTGATGACGGCGATCGCCGTCCTCTCCAACGTCCCGGGCAACATTGCCGGCGGCTACCTTCTGCGTCGCGGCGCCAAGCGCTGGGCGCTGATCGCCGCGGCTTTCGTCCTCCTGTCGCTGAGCGCCTTCGTCGTCTTCGCCTCGGGACTGCCGCTTGCGGTCCGATACCCCGCCGCGCTCGTCTATGCCGCCGCCGGCGGTCTGCTGCCGGCAGCGATCATGAGCGCCCTTCCCGCCTATGCCGCCCGTCCCGACCTCGTCAGCACGATCAGCGGCTTCGTCATGCAGGGCACTAACCTCGGGCAGTTTCTCGGCCCGCTCCTCCTCGCCGCTGCCGTATCGGCAAACGGCTGGCCCGCCGCCCCCTATTACGTCGCCGCAACCGCCCTCCTCGGCATCGCCCTCGCCCTCCTCTTCCGCCGGAAGGAGGCTTGAGATTCCCAGATACTCCGCTGGTCGAAAGCACTTGCCGGCTCATCCAGGTTGCGAAACCTGGGTGAGCCGGCCCTGTGGCTTCACCGGACCCCGAACAGGTAAAGGGAGCCGAGACTGATCATCGGGAAGTAGGTGATCAATGCAAGGCAGGCCACGATCACACCGACCATCGGCACCAGGTAGGGGATCATCCGGTGCAGCGACACCTTCCCGACGGCGGCCGCTGCGAAAAGATTGACGCCGAACGGCGGCGTGATCATCCCCAGTGCCAGGTTCACGATCATGATCAGCCCGAAGTGCACGGGATCGATACCGAACTGGACGGCAACGGGTGCCAGGATGGGAGCGATCACGACAATGGAGGCCGACGTTTCCACGAACATCCCGATGAGGAACAGCAGGACGTTCACGGCAATCAAGAACATAAGCGCGCTATCGAAGTTCTCGACAATCCACTGACTGATTGCAGCAGGGATACCTGCCCGGGTGAGAATGAACGAGAACAGGCCCGCCATCGAAATGATGAACATGATGATCGCCGAGGATATCGCCGACCGCTTCAGCACATCGACCATCTCGATGAAGCTCAGTTCGCGGTAGATGACCATGCTGACGGCGAGAGCGTAGAAGACCGCAATGATGGAGGCCTCGGTCGGCGTGAAAACGCCGCCGTAGATGCCACCCAGGATGATGACCGGCATCAGCAGTGCGAAGACCGCGCGGCGCAAGCTCATCGTGAACGGCATGACGGGCTTCTTCGCGAGATCTCCCGGCTTATGGAAATAGCGCGACCAGACGAGAACGAACACCATAAGTGCTGCCGCGATAAGAAATCCCGGGCCCAGGCCGGCGATGAACATGTCGCCGACCGGTGCGCTTGCCGCAACCCCGTAAAGGATCATGGGAATGGAAGGCGGGATGATGACCCCCAGTTCGGCGGCAGTCGCCTGCAACGAAGAGGCGAACCCCACGGGATAGCGTTGCGCCACCATGGCCGGGATCAGGATCGCGCCGATGGCGTAGGTCGTCGCCACGCTTGAACCCGACACTGCGGCGAAGATCATGCAGACGACGATGCAGGTGGCAGGAAGTCCGCCGCGCGTATCGCCGATGACGCTTTCCACCAGATCGACCAGGCGGCGCGATATGCCGCCCGCCGCCATAAGGTTGCCGGCGAGGATAAAGAACGGCACCGCCGCGAGCGGGAACTTGTCTAGGGCAATGTAAGCTTGCTGGGGCAGAACGATCAGGGGCAGATTTGAGAAGAGGGTCACGCCAACCAATCCGGCAAGCCCTATCGCAACGGCCACCGGAACCGAAAGCGCCATAAGGCAGACCAGCAGCAGGATCATAGTGAGCAACATGGGATGCCTCAGGTATTCTGGGTCTGATGATCGATCTCAACACGCGGGTCGAGCACATGAGCGATCGCCGCCACGATGGAGACCGCCGCTCCAAACGGCAGGGCCGCGTAGGCCCAGCTGGCGGACACGCCCAGACCGGCAATTGTCTGGAACTTGACCCGCATTGCCATCGCGATGCCAAACCAGGTCAGGCAGCCGAGGAGGACGAGAACGCAGAACAGGATGCCGAAACGCATGACCTGCCGCGCCCTCCCCTTGCTCATGCTCAGCGCCCAATCGACCGAAATAAGCGTCCCGGATCGAATGGCAGCCGCGAGTCCCAGATAGGTCATCCAGATCAACGTCATCTGGACAAGCGGCTCCGACCACTCCGCTGATCGGTGCAGCACGAAACGCGCTACAATCTGGTAAAGCCCGATCAGCGATGCCAACGCCAGGCCAGCGGTCGCCAATGCGACCGCTGATCTGGTGAGCAAGCTCTCGGCGCCCAGAAACCACCTGATCCAAGCTCGCTCCTGGTGCATCACTTGGTCTCTTTGATCGCGTCGAGGCGCTCTTTGCCAAACCGCTCTGCAAAGGTGGCGTTGAGGCTTTCGATCTTGGCGCTGAAGGATGCCTTGTCCACGTCGGTGATGATCTCCACCCCCTGGCCTCGCAGCGTATCGAGCCCCGTCTTGAGGACGGCTTCCACTTCCTGGCGATTGCGCTTCATCGCGTTCTTCGCGGCTTCGGAGAACATCTGCTTGTCTTCATCCGGCAGCGCCTCGTAGGCCGCAGGAGAGATGAGCAGGACGAGCGGCGTGAACGCATGGTCCGTCATGCTCAGATACTTCTGCACCTCTCCGAAGCGGTTGTTGATGATGGCGCCAACCGGGTTTTCCTGCCCGTCGACCACGCCCTGCTGAAGTGCCGTGTACACTTCCGGGATTGCCATTGGCGTCGGCAGGACGCCGAGTTCCTTCCAGACAGCGATATGAAGTTCGTTCTGCTGGGTCCGGATCTTCAACCCCTCAGCATCCGCGGCTGTTTTCACGGGCTTGGCGTTGTTGGTGAGCTGCCGGAAGCCCATTCCTCCAAACGCCAGGCCAACCAGGCCCTTGTCGGGAAGGCCTGCAAGCATCTCCTCGCCGATCGGTCCGCTCAGCACGGCCTCCGCATGGTCAAAGTCGCGAAACAGGAAGGGGATGTCGAACAGTGCGAACTCGGGCGCGAAATTGACGACCACCGAAGTGCTTGAGACAGTCATGTCGACGGTGCCTATCTGCACGCTTTCGATGACCTCGCGGTCACCGCCGAGTGCTCCACCTCCTTGCAGGTCGATCGCGATGCGCCCCTCGCTCTTCGTCGCGATCTCTTCGGCAAACTGCCTCAAGGCTATCGCCTCGGGCGCCTGCGCCGCCCCGATGAACCCGAGCGAAAGCGTCAGATCCGCCGCTGCGGCCGTTCCCGTCCATGTCGCAAGCGTAAGGCAAGCTGCCACCAATGATCTCTTCATAGTTCCCTCCTCCATTGTCTCTGTTTGCTGCACGTCATGCATTGAGTTCCCAGCGTTCGACGATGTACTCGCCGAGCGCCTCGATATCGATCTCTATTCCGAGTCCCGGCCCATCGGGCACGGCGATGTTGCCCTTGGCGTCGGGCCTCGGGTCGAAAATCCTGTCCCGCAGTGGGTTATGGCTCTGGTCATACTCGAAGATCGGCAGACGCAGGTTCCTGCCGTGACCAGGTAGAACCGCAGCGTATTGCAGCGACGCCAGGAAGTTGATGCCGGTGCCCCACACATGCGGCGCAACCCCCGCATTGAAGGCCTCGGCCAGACCAGCGATCTTCATCGCTTCGGTGATTCCTCCGCAGATCGCCAGATCAGGCTGCAGCACGGCAAGAGAGCCATCGACCATGATGTCTCTGAAGGCTTGCACGCCGCAGAAGGATTCGCCGCCCGACAGCGGGACGGAGATCTTCTCCGATATCCGCCGATATCCCGATATGTCGTCGTGCCGCAAGGGCTCCTCGATCCAGGCGAGACGCGCCGGCTTCGTCGCCTCGGCCAGGGCTACGGTGTCCTCGACCGTGGAAGATTCGTTGAGGTCGATCATGAGAAGACCATCGCTTCCCAAGATGGATCGGGCCGATTCGATCGCCCGGATGTCCTGCTTCATTCCGATGCCGACCCGGATCTTTACGGCGCGGAATCCCTTCGTGACATATCCGTCGATGGCGTCCTCGAAACCGGCGTAACGATCTTCCCCGACCGGCAGAAGCGGCCCGCTCGCATAGGTCGGGATTTCACCCCTAAGAGCACCTCCCAGCAGGGAGGCGATGGATCGATTGCTCGATCGTCCGAGGGCATCCCAGACCGCCATGTCGAGGGCACTCAGCGCCATATGGACCTGGCCTCGCCGATCCGGGACAGCCAGCGAAAGCATTTCCCTGTGGAGGAGGTTCGGATTGTCGACGCTCCTATCCAGGAGATATTGCGCCAGATTGCGTTTGATCAGCTCGGCCGCCGCGTATGGATAAGCCCAGGTCTCGCCCCACCCGACGTGCCCCCCGCGCGTGGTAATTCGGATCAGCAGCGCACTACGCTCACCGAACACGCGAAGCGCGTTCCCGGCCGTCGCAGGCATGGCACAACGCAGTATCAATCCTTCGATCGAGGCGATCGTATCAGCAGTCTTTGTCAATGATGGCACCCCCACAGGAGCCACCCCTAATCATTTGACATGACAGAAACAAATTGGAATATCGGACGTAAATCATCAGGAAAGCTGATATGCGCGTTACGCTTGCCCAGCTGGAAGCATTTTATTGGACCGCAACCTACCATTCCGTAGAGCGAGCAGCCGGTGCGCTCAATATTGCTCAACCCACCGTCTCGTTACGGCTGCGAGGGCTTGAAGATGCTCTCGGCTACAAGCCGCTCCAACGCGTCGGCCGGGGACTGACGCTGACACTGCGCGGACAGACCCTCCTCGATGAATGTCGGACCATATTCTCCAGCATCGAGAAAATTGAAGCTCGCCCCTCCACGCGGGAGCTGTCAGGGCCCATCCGACTCGGCTTCGCCGAAGGCTTTGCAATGATTTGCCTTCCACAAATCATGGCGCGTTTGCACTCCGAGTATCCCGAGCTCCAGCCCGAACTGATGGTGGCGACATCCGCCGAGGTGGAGCCCGAGTTGCACGCCCTGCGGCTTGACCTCGCGTTTCTCGTCCATCCGACGGAGCGTGAGCAGTTCAAGCTTGTTCCTCTGGGTACTCAGGAGACGTCATGGATCGCGTCATCGAACTTCAACCTGCCATCTATCGTTAGGCCCCAGGATATTGTTGCGCTTCCGATAATTTCCAATCCGGCTGGATCCATCAACTACCGGCAAATGATCGGCTGGTTCGCCAGCGCCGGACTGACCCCAAGCCGCATCGATTTCTGCAACAGCGTCTCGATGCTCGCCAATCTGGTCAACAATGGCGTGGGCCTCGGGATCTATCCGAACAAACTGGCGGAACCCGAACGCGAGGCAGGAAGAGTGACCGTCCTCCAAACGGAACCTCCCATTGCCGACACGCCGATCTTTGCCAAATATCATCGCCAAAGCCGCAAACCCAAGATCGAGGCGGTCCTCAATACGGTGAACTCCGTACTCGGGGAGCTCGATTACCTGAAATAGATCGGATCGTGGCTGGCAAAGCCTCATGAAAGCCAGTCGCCTGGTATAACGCCGAAGCGGAAGCCCGCCCCTGGCTACTGCCTCCCAGCAGCATTCGACGATCTGAAGCCGCTTGGCGTCTCTCCAAATGCTTTCCTAAACTCCCTGGAAAAATGTGCGGCGTCCGAGAAGCCTGTGATCTGGGCGATTTCAGTGATCGAAAGCGATCCGCCCTGAAGAAGATAATGACCGTAGTTAAGTCGCATCGTGCGGAAGGCTTTGCCGAGGGATTGCTTGAGATTTTGCTGAAACAGCCTTTCGAGCTGCCTCATCGAGATCCCGCAATAGCGGGCGATCGCTGCGCTGTTCGGCGGCTGGTCAAGCCTCTGCTCCATAAAGTGTAGGGCCTTGCGCACCCTGGCGTCAGTCCCGTCCGGCGGCAGATGAAAGAAATGTGCCTGAGGCACAGTCGCGGGACGCATGGACGTCAGCATCATGTGCCGCATGACCTGCCGTGAGCGTTCCGCTCCGCAATGGCGGGTAATAAGATAAAGCGCGAGATCTATTGCCGCGGTCGATCCCGCACATGTGATAACATCCCCTTCGTCTACAAAGATGCGGTCCAAGGAAATTCCCGCGGTCGGAAACTGCCTTTTGAAGGCTTCTATGACGTTCCAATGGATGCAGTACTGCCGACCTTTCACGAAGCCCGCCCTGGCGATCGCGAAACTTCCCGTACAAATCCCCAGGAGACCTACACCTGCGGCATGTGCCTGACGAATGAGATGCGTCAATCCCGGGTGCTGCACTTCGTTTTCGTAGCTATTCCCACCGCAGACAGCGAGGTAATCGAACTGCTCCGGTCTCGGCAGTCCCGGTTGGGTGACGACGCTGAGACCGCAACTTGAAGACACGACCTTGCCTATCGAGGAGTAGATTTCCCACGTCACGCGTATCTGCCTGCTTCGTGCGGCATCGTCGGCGGCAAGCCGGAGAGCATCTATGAACCCGGAGAAGGCTGCTAGCGTGAATCGGTCCTGAAGAATAAAGGCCACCCGAAGCTCCACGCCGGTTCCGGATTTATCAAAGACCATTGTTCCTCCGCCAGAAAATGTCGCCTGCATTCAATCATGTGTCATTTCTGTTCAAGGTGATGGGCGACCCAGCTGCTAGGGTCAAGACAAAAGACGGAATGGCGCACGCCATCAAAGCAAATTCGGGAACGTTAGGAGAACCAATGCAAAAGCGTATACTACTCGCATCAGTAGCCATCATCCTGGGTGCCGCTCCGTCCAGCCTGGCGCAAAACTCCACACAGCAGATCACGGTGGCCTATTACGGCGGCAATTGGGGCGAGGCTTTCGATGCCTGTGTCGCCCAGCCATTCACCAAGGCAACAGGGATCAAGGTCGTCGCCGAGATCGGCAACTCCACCACCACCCTGGCAAAGCTGCAGCAACAGGCCGGCAATGCCGTCATCGACGTCGCCTACATGGATGGAGGCATCAGCGAATTGGCTGAAGAAGCGGGCGTGCTTGCTCCGATCGACCTGTCCAGCTTGAAGAATGCAAGTGCCTTGCTCCCTCAGGCAGCGTATAAGAACGGCGACCACGTTTACGCCGTCAGCGCCGGCTTTTATTCACTTGGTCTCATCTACAACACCGATGAAGTGACCGAGAAGCCTGAAACCTGGGAGGAACTATGGAACGAGGTTCATGCAGGCGCCGTAGCAATCCCCTCTCCGAACAATTCAGCCGGCGTTCCATTCGTCATCTTTCTCGATAGCATCTACGGCGACAAGTCCGAGGGAATGGATGCGACCTTCGCAAAGTTGAAGACGCTGGACTCGGGTCTCCTCTACGATACGTCTGGCGCGGCATCCAATGCCTTCCAATCTCAGGAAGTGACCATCGGCGCGCACTTCAATGTGGGTGCGTGGGATTTGATCGACGCAGGACTGCCCATCGGGTTTGCCGTACCCAAGGAAGGGGTCTGGGCAACCGACGCACGAATGCACATAGCAAAGGGAACCAAGAACCCTGAAGCTGCCGCAGCATTTATCGACACGGCCCTGACCAAGGAAGCAGCGAGCTGCCTCGCCGAAAAGCTGTACTTGGGGCCTGCTATCAGCGGCGTCTCGTTGTCGGCTGATATCGAGCGGAAGCTGCCGTGGGGCGAAGGCGGTTCGATCGACAACCTGCTTCTGTTCAATTGGAATGAGGTCAATGCCAAGCGGCCCGCCATTACCGACCGCTGGAACCGCGAAATCGCCAACTGATCCCATGACGCTTCTCGCAATATCAAACCTGTCGAAGACCTTTGGGACCTTCAAGGCTTTGGATAACGTCTCCCTGGATATCAACCAGGGAGAATTTATCTCACTGCTCGGCCCCTCGGGTTGCGGAAAGACCACCCTTTTGAGGCTCATTGGCGGCTTCCTGTCGCCTACGAGCGGCCGCATTGCCATTGGGGGCGAGGATGTGTCGGCGTTGCCGCCTAACAAGCGGCCCTTGAACACGGTCTTCCAGAATTACGCCTTGTTCCCCCACATGACGGTCCTTGAGAACGTAGCCTATGGACCGCGCCGAGCTGGCTGCTCACGTGCTGAGGCTGAGAAGAAAGCTCTCGAGGCTCTCGAAATGGTCGGCCTGACAGCCATGGCGAAACGAAGCCCGAAGGCGATGTCCGGAGGTCAGCAGCAGCGCGTGTCTCTGGCGCGAGCGGTTGTGAACCGACCGAAGCTTCTTTTGCTGGACGAACCACTCTCCGCTCTTGATCTGCAACTGCGCAAGCGGATGCAGCTGGAGTTGAAGCAGCTGCAGATGCAGCTGGGGATCACATTTATCTTCGTAACGCATGACCAGGACGAAGCGATGGCGATGTCGGATCGTATCGCCGTCATGTCCTCCGGACGGATTGAGCAGGTGGATGAAGCCGCGTCCATCTACCGTCGTCCGAAAACGCGGTTCGTCGCGGATTTCATTGGAGAAGCTAACTTCGTCCCGGTGACAGGCGATCGCCGCGAGCTTGACCTCTCTCAAGAAGCCCGCGGGGTTTTACGGCCCGAGGCGCTGCGTATCTTCACCCGGGCCGAGGACATACCGGAGGGTTGGCTCTCGCTATCCGGCCAGGTCACCGCAATTACCTATGTCGGCGGCCTGTCCAATGTCTACCTGAAAGCAGGCGACCTCGAACTTCATGCGCGGCGATACCGGGCCCCGCCTCAGGGGGTCTTCGAAGGCGCCCAGGTTCTCGCCTGTTTCGATCCTGCTGAAGTCCATATTCTTGGTGCGTAGAATGTCTCAGTCGCGCACCACGATCTTATGGCTCCTGGCATTCCCGGTATGCCTGTTAACTGCATTCTTTGTAATGCCGCTTTCTGTCGTCCTGATCTCTTCATTTACGTCTGGAGAGGGCCAGTTCACGTTTGGGCAGTACGGGCGCATCCTGCTGGACAGCTATCACTGGGACGTAATTCTCGTCACGTTCAGGTTGGCTGTGTTGTCGACCTTGATCTGTGTGCTGCTTGGCTATCCCCTCGCTTGGTACCTGGTGCGGATTGTCAAATGGCGTAGCTGGCGCCGGGCATGTGTGATCTTGCTCATTCTCCCCCTGTTTACGTCCAACATTGTCCGCTCATTTGGCTGGATGATACTGCTGGGCCGGACTGGGCTTGTGAACGAATTCCTGGTCAGCTTCGGTTTTGTTGATCGACCCTTGAGGTTTCTGGGAACCGAAACCGGGATCCTGATCGGCCTCGTTTACATCCTGCTGCCGTTCATGGTTCTCACCATCGGAAATGCACTTGCCAAGGTCGACCCTGCGCTGGAGCAGGCCTCACGTGATCTTGGAGCTGGCTCGGCACGAACATTCTTCAGCATCACCTTCCCCCTAACTGCACATGGCGTGCTGGCAGGTGGAATCATCGTTTTCTCCATGGCAATCAGCGCCTACGTCACGCCCGCTCTCCTCTCTGGCGGGAAAGTGACCGTGCTCGCCATGCTTGCGTTCCAACAGTATTCGACCGTTTTTGACTTCAACTATGGGGGAGCCCTGTCGATCACGCTCCTGGTCTTCACGATAGCCCTCATTGGTATCGCATCCTGGTTGGCGAAGCCGCGTACGCCCGAACTGGAGGGCAAATGACATGACAATGGTTGTTCGCCTGATAGCGCTGCTGACACTCGGCTACCTAGTACTTCCTCTCGTCGTCGTCATAGGGGGGTCGCTGACCGACACGAGGTTCCTGGCCTTTCCACCGCAAGGCATAACCTTCGAATGGTACAACGTCATTCTGCGAGATCCGACGTATATCAATTCATTCATGATAAGCGCCCTGCTCGCCGCCGCCGCCACGTTGGTAGCGATCCTTGCGGCTGTACCTGCGGCGATTGCCATTTCGCGATACGAATTCAGAGGGAAGGCAATGCTCTCCGCGCTGCTTCTGTCGCCCTTGGTGCTTCCGCATATCGTTTTAGGCGCCGCGCTCCTGCAGTACGGCGCATCGATCGGGCTTATCCAGAACTTTCCAGCGCTGCTTGTCGGTCATACGGTTATTGTGACCCCATTCGTTCTTCGCACCCTTTTGCCCCAGTTTTCCCGGGACCAGGTCTCGCTTGAAGAGGCTTCGCGCGATCTCGGGGCGTCGGCCTGGTCGACCTTCTTCCTGGTCACTCTTCCGCAGATAAGATCCGGCCTGATTTCCGGAGCTATATTTGCCTTCATTACCTCGTTTATCAACGTCGAGCTGTCCATCTTCAACACCACAGCAGAGTTGAACACCATCCCCGTCCAGCTGTTTAACTACGTCCAGTATTCCGTGGACCCTTCAATAGCTGCGGTATCGTCCATCACCATCTTGGCTGCCGTTGCCGCCATCATCCTCATCGACTGGCTGATAGGACTTAACTTCTTGTCAGATCAGTAAATCCACCACCCAACACCACAACTAAATAGGAGGCTTTAATGCGCGTTCAGGACGTGTATAACGTAATCTATACCCATACCGAAGGCGAGCCGTTGTGCATTATTCACAGCGGGATCCCTTACCCGGCAGGTTCATCTATCCTTGAGAAGCGCGTTTTTCTCGAGGAGAATTACGACTGGCTGCGCAAGGCCTTGATGCGCGAGCCCCGCGGTCACGCCGACATGTTCGGAGTCTTCCTGACCCCGCCCTCGTCGCGCAACTTCGATGCTGGACTGATCTATATTGACGGCAAAGAGTACTCCCACATGTGCGGTCATGGAACTATTGCCGTTGCGATGGCGATGGTTGCTCACGGCATGGTTCCTCGCTCGCCGGACGGCCTGACCAAGATCCGCTTCGAAACTACCGCGGGACTGGTGGTCGCCGAAGTTGCTCACGAGGGTGATCGCGTTCTTTGGACCCGTTTCGAGAACGTACCAGCCTACGTCGCGGAACAGGATATCGAATTCGAACTTCCCGGCTATGGCCCGTTGAAAGCGGACCTCGTATGGGGCGGAAATTACTTCGGCATCATCGACCTTCGCGGAACCTCCCTGAGAATCGCCCCTGAAAACGGATCTGAATTGTCTCGGATGGGCTTGATCGCGCGTGACGCTATCCGTGCGAAGGTTAAGGTCCAGCATCCGACTGAGGGCCACATCAACAACCTCAATTTCGTGACGTTCTGGCATGAGCCGACCATCGAGGGCTGCCTTTACAAGAACGTTCACGTGTTCTCGGCGGGACAGTTGGATCGCTCTCCTGGCGGCACCGGAACTTCCGCAATGATGGCATATTTCGAGAAGCGCGGCGGCATGGGGCTGAATCAGACCATCAAGTCTGAGGGCCTGCTGGGTTCGGGCGTGTTCGAAGGCTGCCTACTTGGAGAAGTTCAGCTTGGTGCCTTCCGGGGCGTACGCCCAACCGTAAAGGGCACCGCAAGCATCCTGGGAACCGCAACCTGGACCATCGATCGCAACGATCCGGTCGGCGCCGGCTTCATGGTACTCTGACCCTGACGCAGGCATTTCGCTGAAGCGCGAGCAACTACCCTCGAGCAATGCGAAGTGCCTGCTGACGCTCGGTTGGAAAGTTCGTCCCTCCGAACGTCCAACTTTATAAGAGGCGCATGGGGCGAGACCAACTGGAACGCGAGCAACCATTTCGTCTGGACCATTATCGAGCGACGTACCACTAGGCCCATTGGCCTTTTGTTCCTCTTCATTCGGAAGGACGACGAGGGAGAGATACATTACGGATTGGGCCCTGCCTTATGGGGGCGTGGGCTTGCCACCGAAGCTGGCTCCGCAATCATGCGATGGGTCGCCGAGCAATCGAACTTGTCCGAGGTTCGCACCATCTGCGCCGCTGACCACCACGCAAGTTGCCGCGTTCTGGAAAAGATCGGATTCGTCCGAAGTCATTTCATGGAAGGAGCGCTTCCGATGAAGGCGACTGGCATAAGGATCGATGGGTGGTCATACATCTGGAAGCGCAAAGGATGACCGCAAAGGGACAGCTCCCAGTTCAGTAGTACCGCGCCGAAAGCAGTTACGGAGCAGCTATGCGACGGGGCCAAGAACTCGAAGGCCTCGTGGGTTGAGATTCGAGCCGTCTTGCCATCACACCCCGCATCGGCGAGGAATTAGGCTCAATCCACGTGACCTCCTCCGCTAGGTTCATCACTGCCCCCTCATCCGTGATGGAAAGCTAATTTTCGCTCCGATGGCCTTTTCAATAGGAGGCGGACCGAATAGGTTCCGCTTTCGTTCCAGCAATGGAATTTTGCGGCATCGGCCGGCGGAAGGACCAGCATCACATGACGATCGCGTACCTCGAGAAGCTCAATGATCGTCAGCGCGAAGCGGTTGAACACGGCGTGGGGCCGGAAGGCGCCATCGGCGGGCCCCTGCTGATCATCGCCGGCGCCGGTTCCGGAAAGACCAATACGCTCGCCCATCGGGTCGCGCATCTTATCGTCAACGGGGCCGATCCCCGCCGTATTTTGCTGATGACATTCTCGCGGCGGGCGGCAGCCGAGATGGCGCGCCGCGTGCAGCGGATCTGCCGCCAGGTGCTCGGCGAGAATTCGGCGATCATGACGGATGCCCTTGCCTGGGCAGGCACGTTCCACGGAATCGGCGCGAGGCTTCTGCGCATGTATGCCGAGCAGATCGGCCTTGCGGTCGACTTCAGCATCCACGACCGGGAGGATTCCGCCGACCTGATGAACCTCATCCGCCACGAGCTCGGCTTCTCGAAGACGGAAAGCCGCTTCCCGACCAAGGGCACCTGCCTTGCCATCTACTCCCGTGTCGTGAACTCCGAGAGCTCGATCCTCGAGGTGTTGAAATCCTCCTATCCCTGGGCAGTGACATGGGAAGCCCAACTGAAGGAACTGTTCGCGGCCTATGTCGAGGCAAAGCAGGCGCAGAACGTCCTCGATTACGACGATCTCCTCCTCTACTGGGCGCAGATGGTCTCGGATCCGGAGCTTGCGGAGGACATCGGCAGCCGCTTCGATCATGTCCTCGTCGACGAATACCAGGACACCAACCGCCTCCAGGCGTCGATCCTGTTTTCCCTGAAGCCCGCCGGTCGAGGATTGACCGTGGTCGGCGACGACGCCCAGTCGATCTACTCGTTCCGGGCAGCGACCATCCGCAACATCCTCGATTTTCCGAGGGAGTTTTCGCCGAAGCCTGCCGACGTCATCACGCTGGACCGGAACTACCGGTCCACCCAGCCCATCCTTGCCGCCGCAAACGGCGTGATCGATCTTGCCCGCGAGCGCTTCACCAAGAACCTCTGGACCGATCGCCAATCCGATGAGCGCCCCCTGCTGGTCACGGTGAAGGACGAGGCCGACCAGGCGAACTACATCGTGGAACGGGTGCTGGCGAACCGGGAGGTCGGCATCGCGCTGAAGAACCAGGCGGTGCTGTTCCGTTCTTCCAGCCACAGCGGAAGTCTGGAAGTGGAACTCACGCGCCGCAACATCCCCTTCGTGAAGTTCGGCGGGCTGAAGTTCCTCGATTCGGCGCATGTGAAGGACCTGCTCGCCGTGCTGCGCTTCGCCCAGAACCCGCGCGACCGGGTCGCAGGCTTCCGGCTGCTGCAGATGCTGCCGGGCATCGGTCCGCAGACGGCGGCAAAGATCCTCGACGCCATCGCAGCCGATCCGGAGCCGCTCCAGTCCCTGGCGGAAATCCCTCCCCCGCCGAAGAGCGGCGAAAACTGGCCGGATCTCGTGACGCTTCTGTCGGCCCTGCGCAAGGCGGACGCCGGCTGGCCGGGCGACATGGCGCTCGCACGCAACTGGTACGAGCCGCATCTCGACCGGATCCACGAGGATGCAGAGAGCCGGAAGGCCGACCTTCTGCAGCTCGAGCAGATTGCCGGCGGCTATCCGAACCGCGAGCGCTTCCTGACCGAACTGACGCTCGATCCTCCGGATGCCACGAGCGACCAGGCGGGCGTGCCTCTGCTCGACGAGGACTCCCTCATCCTGTCGACCATTCATTCCGCCAAGGGGCAGGAATGGCGCTCCGTCTTCATGCTGAACTGCGTCGACGGCTGCATCCCTTCCGATCTCGCCACCGGGACGACGGCCGAAATAGAGGAGGAACGCCGGCTTCTCTATGTCGGCATGACCAGGGCGCGCGACAGCCTGACGCTGGTCACGCCGCAGCGCTTCTTCACCGGCGGACAGAACAGCCAAGGCGACCGCCACGTCTATGCCTCGCGGACGCGTTTCATCCCGGCGACGCTGCTGCAGTTCTTCGAGGCGACGAGCTGGCCGCTGGTCAGTGCGGCGGCGGGAGAGCGGAGCGCCCGCCAGGTCAGGATCGATGTCGGCGCACGGATGCGCTCCATGTGGAAATGATGACGGAAGCGATACCCGGAGCGTCAACCGGGTGCGCAAGATCATTCAGTCGAGGGGGACGCATTCCGTGCCTCCGTCGAGCAGCGCGACAATCCCGATCTCAGGGCAAGCCTGTCGCCGTCCGCGGTTGCGAGGCGCGGGACGTTGTCGCGGCTGCAAGCGAAGTGAGGCGCAGGTAAGAGAATGCCCCGCCGTGAACGGCGGGGCATTGGAGAGCAAAGGCCATCAGCATCAAGCAATAAGAGCATTTTTTGCCTCGATCGCTCGTTCCACTCAGTTCGACCAACTGGTTTTCGCCGGGCCGAGCCTTCGTCAATTCAGGCGACCTTGGCAGCAACCCTCGCCGTTTCGTCGACAATCTCCAACTCCGACCATATCTGAGCGAACAGGCGTTGATACTCCGGGTGCGTGCGGATGTTCACCGCATCGGTCTCCGCGGTCCGGAATTCGACGTCATGCACCACCTTGACCGTTGCAGGTCGATTGGTCAGGACGACGATACGGTCGGCCATCGAAATGGCTTCGCCGATGTCGTGGGTGATCAGGATCGCGCTCTTTTGCTGTTCCTTGATGATCCGCGTGACGTCTGCCTGAAGCAACAACCGGGTCTGGAAGTCCAGTGCCGAGAAGGGCTCGTCAAGCAGGATCACATCCGGGTCGAATGCGAGCGTGCGCATCAAGGCGACGCGCTGGCGCATGCCGCCCGACAGACCCGAAGGCTTGCTGTTCTCGAAACCCGCAAGGCCGTATCGCCCGATGAGTTCCAGCGCTATCCTCCTCGATTGGGCCTTGGGCATTCCCCTGATCTCGAGACCCAGGGTCACGTTGTCGATCACGCTTCGCCACGGAAGGAGAAGGTCCTTCTGCAGCATGTAACCGACATGACCCGTTGCCTTGTCGACCTGATGTCCACCCACCTCGACACGTCCTCCCTGAAGCGGGATCAAGCCAGCAATGGCGTTGAACAGAGTGGTCTTCCCGCAACCCGATGGGCCGACCAGGGCTAGAATCTCGCCTCGTTGAAGGTTGAGGGAAATGTTTCTGACGGCCTCGACTTCCCGCCCAGTACCCTCGTTATAGACCACACGGGCCCCTGAAGCGCGAAGTACGACATCTTCGGACGTGATCATTGGATACTCTCCTGCATCAGGTAATCGAGCACAATCCGGTTGAACTCCTGCGGAAGGGTCTGCGAGGCGGCGTGGGCTCCGCCATCCATCACCTCAAGCGTCGAGTTCGGAATGAGCGAGGCCAGTTCCTCGGAGAAGTACGCCGGCGTCAGATGGTCGTCACGGACACCCAGCACCAGGACATCATTGCGGATCGTATGGAGCTTGTCGGTCCAGTCGAAGTTAAGCAGCGCGTCAATCCGGCTGTTCATGATGTCGACATCCGGATTCGCCCCGTAGACCTCCGATTCGGCCTTCTCAAGGGCTTCGATGTTGTCCCTTATCCACCAGCTCGGGTGGAGGAAAATCGGTGTCGCCTTCACATAGGCTTGAGGACCGGATTTGAGCAGCAGTTCCCGCCGCACATCGAAGCATCGGCGGAAGAAGCCGTCGGCCTTTGTCCAGGCGGAGGCCATGACGATCTTGCCCAAGCGTTCCGAATGCTCGACCGCGAGGACCTGGGCAATCGCCGCTCCTGTGGAATGCCCGACGAAGTGAGCCGCAGGTATATCGAGGATATCCATCAGCCCGAGCGTGTCGCTCGCCATTTTCTCTACGGTATAGTCAATCTTCGAGCGGCTGCTCTTGCCCGTCCCGCGATGATCGTGAACGATGACACGGTAATGTTTCGAGAACTCATCGAGCTGGGCGTTCCAATACGAACCCACGCCGCCCAATCCGGCAACCAGCATGAGCGGAAATCCGCTGCCATGCTCCTCGTAATAGATTTCGCCATCCGTCAGTTTTGCTATCGGCATTGTACTGCTACCACTTCAATTTCTTTTCGACCCAGGTGACGACCACTTCCAGCAGAAGCGCCATCGCCATCAGCGAGAAAATCCCGACCCAGACACTGTTGAGGTCGTACATCTGTCCGGCATAGTAGACCTGCTGCCCCAACCCCTCTTCCGCCGAGATGTACTCGCCGACGACCGCACCGATGAGGGCGAAGCCGACATTGAGGCGCAGCGCCGAAACCACCCAGGGAAGGCTTCCCGGCACGACCACGATCCGGAACATCTGGAGCGGGCGCGCGCCCAGCGACTGCATCAGCCGGATGAGATCGCCGTCGATCTGCTGCGTCCCCTTGTGTGCCTGGAGGAAGGCGACGATGAACGTGATGATCGCCGCGATAGCGATCTTGGACTCCATGCCAAGTCCGAACCAGACGATGATGAGCGGGGCGAGCGCGATCTTTGGTACCCCGTTCAGGGCGATGATGTAGGGATGCAGGACCTTTGCCCAGGTTGGCGACAGCCACAGCAGCAGTCCGCACAGGCTGCCGATCGAGCTGCCGATCAGGAACCCGATGACCACCTCCTGGCCGGTGACCCAGAAATGCCGGAAGAGGCTGCCGTCGCTGATCTGGTTGACGAACGCATTCGCGACGCCCGACGGCACACCATACACGTAGGGCTCCAGGAACCCGAGCCGTATCCCGGCTTCCCACGACCCGAGGATCCCGGCCAGAAGGAGAAGCTGATAGGCCAGTATCTTCAATTTGGGATAAGTGCGCCTAGATTTCGGACGCTCGGTTTGGACAGCCATGTCGATGCGCGCCATCACTCTCCTCCGCCGCTGCTGATATGAGCCGTCGAGACGATCTCCACCAGGAAGTCATCCCGGACGAGTTCCGCAAGCACGCAATATCGTGCGGGCGGATTGGAGCCGAAAAATTCGGCATACACCTCGTTGAACGCCGCATAATCTTCGCGGCGCTTGAGGAAGATCGCATTGTAGACGATGTTCTCGATGCCGCCCCCGGCGGCTTCAACGACCTTCAGTATCTGTTCGATGACAAACCGCGTCTGTCCCTTGACGTCGTCCGGGTACACGGTCTCGCCGGATTGTCCGATAGCCAGTGTCCCCGCGACATAGAGCGTCTCGCCCACGAGACTGCCCGGGATATAGGGCGCAATCGGCTTCGATGAACCGTCTGGAATGATGGGTGTGAACATGGATGCTGCCTTCCGATTTCAAGCCGCGTCAGCTCGGCTGTTTAGAACGCTACGAAGTGCCTCGCTCGTGGTCGTCCATCCGAAGAAGGTCTCGACGTTGAAGATCGTGGCATCGTGGATGTGCCGGGGGCCGGCCTGATGGCAGCAGTCGCTGACCATCACGGGGTAGTATTCGTGGCCGAAGGCATCGCGGATTGTGGTCTCCACGCAGACGTTGGTGGCTACACCCACGACGAACAGATGCTTGATGCCGCGACTGCGCAGGATCGAGTCGAGGGGCGTCCCGACGAAGCCGCTGTATCGCGATTTTGGAACCACGATATCGGCCTCCTCGGGCTGCAGGCCATCCACCAGTGCATAGTCCCACCCGCCTTTTGACAGCAGCTTCCCCATCAGGTCCGGGCGCTGCCGCATCAGCCGAAGTGCATTCGACTTCCTCTGGTTGGCCGCCTCCGGCCCTCCTGCTTCCTTGTAGTCCGGGTCCCATCCGTTCTGCAGGAAGACGACCTGCATTCCGGCGTGACGGGCAGCCGTCAGCACGTCGGCCGTGCGCGAAATGACCTCGTCGATACCGCTCAGGTCGAAGCCTGCAAGATCGAGGTAGCCTCCCTTCGAGGCGTACGCGTTCTGCATGTCGACGACGATGATGGCGGAGGACGCAGGATCGAACTCTATGGCCTCAGGTCGCGCCGGCAGCGCGACCTCGTGGGGAGTGCGCATCCTTCCACTCATGACAGGCCGAACTCGGCGGCTGCCTTCTGGGCAAAGCTGTTGTCCACCATCTGCTCGTAGGGCAGCCGCTCGCGAAGCGTCTCGGCGCCGGCCTCGTGTTCCACCAGCGTCTCCCATTCCGCCTTCGAGATCGTCGGATTGCGGGGCACGAGCGGCACGTCGCCGAAGAACCTGGACTTCGCCGTCTCGAAGACAACGGGATCCAGCTTGGGGAATTCGAGTGCGGATACTTCGGCGAAGACCTTGGGGTCCTCGTGTAGCAGCTTCTGGGCTTCGGCGATCGCATTGCAGTAGCCCTGGACCGTCTCGGGGTTCTCATCCAGATACTGCTTGGTCACGAACGACGTCGCGAACGCGGCAGGACCGAGTGCGTTGCCCAGCGAGAAGACGGTTTCCAGACCGAACTGGGTTTCGCCGATGCTGGCATCCCACTCGAACACGGTGGCGATGTCCGCGCGACCGTCCGCCACCGCCTGAAGCTGGGCACCGAACGGCAACTGGAGGATCTTCACGCCTTCCGCCTCGGGATCGAAGCCGGCAACCATCTTCATGGCATACATCGGCGTCGTGTACGTGTTGGAGGGATACTTCAGCGTCGCGATGGTCTTGCCCTTGAAATCGTCGAAGGATTCGAATTTCAAGCCGGGCTTGGCGACGACCCAGACAGAAATCTGCCCGGCGATCTTCGCGATGTTGACCATCTGGGCGCCTTCCACCGTGGCGTTCACCGACATGCCCGTACCGGTCACGGCAAACTGGGCCTGCTTCGAAATGATCGCCGGGACCGGCTGAGCGATGCCGCCGGCGGTGGAAAGGGTGGGCTTCAACCCGTGCTTTTCGAAGAGACCCTTGTGGATCGCCGTATAGACGGGAATGTAGAACCCGAGGTGGATGGCTTCCGAGATCGTCACAGGCTGCGCAGCAGCTGCCCCGCGGGGAAAACCCGCCATCCCGAATCCAGCAGCAGTCGCCATGCCTGCAATAAACGTGCGGCGTCGCAGGTGAAAACCTGTCATGAAAAGCTCCCAGTTATTGTTCACGAGCCGCAGTTCCCGGGCTGATCTTTCGCCAGCGCTCTTCGCGGTCTCGATCGAAACGTAGCAAATCAGCATACGCAGGATAGTGCTATTTTGGCAGGGTCATGTTGCGCGTAACGCAACGCTCAGCCGCGACTCGGAACGCTCGTGCTCTGGAAGCGCGACGTGAGGAACTGAAGGAATTCTCGTGCGGCGAATGATAATTCACGATCTCGGTGAATGCACACCGTGACCCGCGAATCGAGGAAGACCGGCGTGTTGACCGTGATCGATCGAAGCTTGCCGGCAGCGACATCATCTTCGACCATGAAGCCCGGCATGAATGCAATGGCAGTGCCGGTCATCGCCATTCGTTTGGCCAGTTCCAGCGAGTTGGTATTGATGCTGACACTCGGCGTAAGCTTCTCGCGGGCAATGGCTTCGTCGATCATCCGCCGCATCCCGAAACTGGTTTCTGGCAGCGCCAGGGGAAAGGCAAGAACGTCCTTAAGTGAAACTTCGGTCTTGTCAGCCAGGGGATGCCGAGGTCCGACCAGGCATTTCAACGGCTGGACAAGTTCGGCCATGGTCGCGAGATCGGGCCGGTTAGGGCCATTGAAGGTGATCCCTATGTCCGTCTCGTCGTCAACGACCGCCTCAACGATACGATCTGTCGATCCGAAGTGAACCTGGCATGAGATCGCCGGGTATTTCGTTTGAAACTCGGAGAGGACGCGTGGAAGAAACTCTGCGACCAGCCCCTCAGGTCCGTACACCGAGACCTGGCCTCTGCGGATACCCCGAAGATCGTCGATCGCCGCTCTTACCCTGTCGAGGTCCCGGAACATGCGCTGGGTCTGACGAGACAACACCTGGCCCGCCGCGGTCAGCCGCATCCCGGTACGTGTTCGTTCGAACAGTGGAGCCCCGAAATCCTGTTCCAAGACGGCGATCATCCGGCTGATCGATGATGGCGTTACATGGAGGTTCTCCGCGGCACGCCGGATCGAGCCGGTTCGCGCCGTCTCGTGAAAATATCTCAGAGGGGTCAGTTCCATCGCAGCTACTCCGTCGCAGCGGACGTTCTAACAGTTTAGACGCCAGCACAAGGCGAAAGCTGCCGGGATTGGTGCGGCGGCCGGAGGCGCTATCCGGACCGCTGAACGAGGTGCGCAAGATCATTCATCGATGAGGTACTCCCGGCACGCGGCGACGGTCTGCAGTATCTACTCCGCCGCAATAGGCCTGCCCTGCCCGTAGACGACGACCCGGATATCGGGCCGGTCTTCGGAAACGAGGACGGTGAGCCGGTAATGTCTCCAACCGGTGACGGGATCGTACAATTCCTTCTCGCTGTCGCCGGTCCGGACGACCTGAGGGTCGCTCCACCACTCCCTGGCAACGGGCAGGAGATCCATGATCGTGTCGAGAAGGCCGCGAAGGATGGGGTCCCTGCCACCCGTCAGGTAATCGTGGCGGGCCTTCAGGAACATCAGCCGCGCCACGGATGGCCAGTCGCGTACCCGTTCCCTGTATCCCTCCGAGAACAGGATGCGGAGCATGTTCGGGTTCTCCTCCGTAAAACCACCAAAGAAGGCCGCGGCGGCGTCGTTATGTGCCAGCACGTCCCACCGTCGGTTGAGAATGTAGGCCGGCTCGGGCAGGCCGTTGATCATGGTCACGAGCCCCGACGGCAAGGACGCCTGCTCTAACGAACGCGTCGCGAGATTTCGGCCCGCAAGCGCGTAAAGATGTTCCTGTTGTGCCCGGTCGAGCCTCAGCCCCCTCGAAAGGCGGGTGAGAAAATCGTCGGAAACCTGAATGTCCCGTCCCTGCTCGAACCAGGTGTACCAGGTGAGGCCGACGCCCGCCAAGGTCGCAACCTCTTCGCGGCGAAGGCCTTTCGTGCGCCGGCGCCGGCCGATGGAGATCCCGAGTTCTTCGGGAGATGCGTGCTGCCGGCAGTGGCGCGCAAATTCGGACAACTCCCGGCGCTCGGCAACGCGTGCCAATCGACCCATCATGACCTCCGTCAGGCTGTTACACGAGCAATGGCATAAAAGTCATATAGTAACAGCATAACGGCGAGCATAAGACTTCCTCCGAAGGAAGCAAACATGTCGGTTTCGGTTATAGGACTTGGAAAGATCGGATCGGAGATCGTTCCCCGCCTTCTGTCTCGCGGGGACAGGGTAAAGGTCTGGAACCGCTCCCGGAGCAAGGTCGACAGAATGGTCCAGCTTGGCGCGGCGCCGGCGGATGACCTTGACGATGCCTTTGCCTCCGATCTCGTCATCTCGACCCTCTACGATGATCAGGCCGTCCGCGCGACCATCACCCCGGAGCTGATATCGAAGGCTGCGGCGTATAGGACGCTGCATATCTGCATGTCGACCCTCAGTCCCGAACTTGCGGACGATCTCGCCGGATCGCATGCGGATGCGGGGGTCGAATACCTGTCGGCACCGCTGTTCGGCAGACCCGAGACCATACGGCAAGGGGTGGCCAATATCTGCGTGGCAGGCAAGGCGGAACTGATCGAAAGGGCCCGTCCCTGTCTCGAAACCTTCGGCCGCGTCTGGCCGGTCGGTCACGAGCCGCGCCAGGCCAACGTCTTAAAGCTCTGCGGCAACTACCTGATCGGTGCAGCCGTCGCCGCCGTGGCGGAAGCAACCGCCATCATGGAACTGGAAGGAGCCGATGTCGACGCCTTCATCAGCATGATGACCGAGACGCTGTTTTCATGTCCGATCTACAAAAGCTACGCTCCCTCCGTCACCGGTCTACGGCCGCTTCCCCCGACCGGACTGGCCTTGCCGATCAAGGACATGGAACTGCTCGCCGCTGTCGCCGGAAACGGCCTCGCCAGCGGAGAGATCCTCGCGGCATTGCGCCGGCAACTGTCCCGCGCCGACGAACTCGGCCTTGGGGCCGCGGACTGGTCGGTGGCACTCGCCGGACTGGCGCGTCACGGCTCTGGTCCCGGCCCGGGTCACGGCCCGGGTCACGGCCCAGGTCACGGCCCAGGTCACGCCCCCGGGTCCCGGCCCTGCCCGGCCACCAACGATCCATCGCCATTCCCTCAACCAGTAAGGTGAGTTCAGCCCATGCAGGCCGCCTATTATGACCGTCAGGGTCCAGCTGCCGAAGTTCTCGTGGTGGGAAATCTCCCCGACCCCGAACCCGGCTTTGGAGAGGTGCGGGTAAAGGTAGCCTTCTCGGGTCTCAACCCGACGGATATCAAGGCGAGAACCGGTTTTGCCGGAATGCTCATGCCCTTTCCGCGTATCATTCCCCATCAGGATGGCGCCGGTACGATCGACGCCGTGGGTCCCGGTGTCCCGCAATCGCGGATCGGCGAGCGCGTCTGGGTCCACAAGGCGCAATACGGTCGCCCGTTCGGGACCGCCGCCCAATACGCCGTCATCCCGAGTGAGAACGCAGTACCGCTTCCGGACAATGCGTCGTTTAAGACCGGAGCGTCGCTGGGGGTTGCGGCGATCACCGCGCATCGCTGCCTGTTCGCCGACGGAGATCTCCGTGGCCGTCGGGTTCTGGTCCAGGGTGGCGGCGGAGTGGTCGGAACCGCCGCCATTCTGCTCGCGAAATGGGCTGGGGCGTGGATCGCTGCGACGGTCAGCCGGCCGGAGCAGGAGGCGGTCGCCCGCAACGCCGGCGCCGATCTCGTCATCGACAGGCATTCCGGGGACATTTCGGCGCAGGTCAGGAGCGCGACGAAGGGTGAAGGCGTGGATCGGATTGTCGATGTCGACCTTGCCGGCAACATCGATACCGATATTGCCTGCCTTGCTTCCAACGGAGTGGTCACCGCATATGCGACCGAGGACCCCGCCGCCATGCTGACAATGCCCTTCCGGTCAACCATGATGGGAAACTGCGTCTTTCGTTTCGTGTTCCTTCCCGAAATCCCCGAAGAGGCACTTCGAAGCGCCGTCAGGGAGGTGACCGCCTGCGTCGCAGCGGGCGCCTATAGTCCGCACATCGGCCTGGAACTGCCACTCGACAGGATCGCGGAGGCGCATGTCGCCCAGCAGTCCGGCCGGACCGTCGGAAAGATCCTCCTTCGACCCGCCGACATCTAGGCCCGCTCGAACACGGAATTCATCGCCTCGCCGAGGACGTCGGAACAATATCAAAATTTGACTGCGAAAACAGATACTTAGAAGCCCATTGGCGACCCCTGCAGCAGTACCAAAAGTAAGCGCGGTCAATATCTTGGATGAAGGTGGGACCAAATCGCGCCCCATTGCTTTCATTGAGGAATTCAGAACGCCCGGTCGCACCTCGGAGGTCGCCCGAGGGATCGCCAGGACATTCGCGGAAGCGGCAGACAGCTACCTGCAGTTTGGTGGTAGCGATCGCTTCCTGACCCCAATCATCAATCACCTAGGCGGACGGAAGATGTTCGAGATCTTCCCCTTCGACATCAAACAGATGTCGATCGCACTTTACCCGAATCACTCCGCCGCCACCCGAAACCGCCAGGCTATAACGCCGACGCGAGCCGTGTTCTTCCATGCCTACGAACGGGGCTGGGGCCCCGCATTGAAGATCCGCAACTTCAAGGAAGATCCACCGGCGAGGAAGAAGGCAGCTTCCCATGCATGGCTGCATGCCTTCATCCGGCAGGCAGAGCGGGATGGCTTGCCACACCTGGCGGCACTGGTCATGTTCATGAGCCAGACGGCAGCTCGGGTCAGTGAAGCCATCGATCTACGATGGACTGAGGTGGACCTTCTGCACCGCAGCGCGATCCTTCTCAAAACGAAGACGAGCACCAACTCGCGGCGCGTTATGACCGACCAGATGGTGGCGAGGCTCTATCCGATGCAGAAGGGTGCAGATCCGAAGGATCGGGTTTTCCGCTACACGAGCCGCCACTCTGTCAACGAGCGGATCAAGGCCGTTTGTGGACGAGCGGACATTCCATACAAGCCGAGCCACACCTGCGGTCGCCACGCCTTCGCCAACAACACCCTTGCCCTCGGCGTCGACGTGAAGACGGCAATGGACGCCGGCGGATGGAAAAGCCCGGGCGTCTTCCTCGGCACCTACGTCAACCCGTTGAACGCCGGTCGCATGGTCGCCGAGAGGCTAAACCGCTACCAGTACGACGCCGATCTGTAGATTGGAGTCTTCGAGAGGATAGGCACGCCGCGAAGCAGGGATGTTGTAGCCGGCGACAATAAGGAATTATGGCTTCGTCAGCCCTATACCCAGTCCCAGGCGCTCATTGAGATGCTTCGCCAGTCGTGGAACGATTTGCGAAGACTGCTCTGCGTCTACCTTTGCGCGATGCACAAGTTGCTGAGCGATCTGATCGACCTCGTAGATCTTCCGCGCGAGATCCCCATCCTTTTCGAACGCAAATTCAGTGCTCCCCTCCTCCGAGTTGAACTTGGCACCTTCCATCAGAACTGACATAGAATTGCGCTCACCTGCATACAGCGTCCAGACTGGCAATACGCTATTGTGGATCCTGTCTAGGTTCATCACGTCGTTGAAGAGATCATCATCCTTCAGTTTCAACAGCATCGCCATTTCGGGAGGAGCGAATTCAACAGCGGTCGGCGGATTCGCGAGGGCGAACATCACAGCGGATATTGGCGCCTTTCTTTGAGAAGATAGCTGCTCGGCCTCTACGACGTGAGACCGGAAACTGCTTAAGTTCCCGTCGATCGCCATCGCCTTGAAGAGCAAAGAGTACGCAAGCGCTTGATCGTCACGAAGGCGATCCTCGTCCCGGAAGCGCCTGGCTGCATTCATAGAAGAACGCTGCATAGCGAAGGCTATGACCCCGCCTACAATTGCGCCAGCAATAGCAGACCAGAACTCCGTGCCAAGTACTTTCAGTAGGGAGAAGACCGCAGTCGCATTGCTAGAAATCGTGGATACGAGCCACTCGCCGCTCTCCATGTCGCCCCCAAGCCGATCAATCTACAAGACTTGTAAGCTACAGAGCGGCCTCAGCACAACTTGATACCCACCACCGGTATGAGGAAGCGGGAGCTATGCGGAGTCCCGGAGGAATTCTGGAAAGGCTGAGCTTTCAGGTCTTTCCGAGGATGTGGGACAGAAACAACGCGAATGATGTAGGTATGCTTTCTCGCTTGAATGTCCCACCATTGACGGATCTCGTCTATGTTTCACGTCTCTCCCACGCCACTCCCAAGCAACTACGTTCTCCAGCCCGGTTCATGGGGAACGAAGCTGAAGACCATCCTTACCACCGGAAATCAATCGACTATCTCGTCAACCTTGTTTTGGGAAATGGCACTGGAGACCGCTCGATACCAGATCGATCCATTTTTGCCCTCGCGCCTCAACTGCGTTTTTCTCTCTCAAAGCATGGATGACGCAGTCGGCTTTCGGGACCAGTTTCGGCCAGGAGGCCACATTTACGAGGTCGAAATGATGGATGACGTCCCTTTTCATAGGGGCGACTTTTCCCTTCTCTCGTACAACTCGCCGAATGTTTCATTTCTCGATTTTATGCCTCAGTTCTGCATCCGGTATTGGACAGAGCAGCCATCAGGCATAGTCGAAGTCATCTACCCTGGTCGGGCGAAGATCGTAGGTCAGGTCGACGAACCTCAGCATGCTTTAACGCCCCCTTAGCCTCAAGCTCTTGATCATCCACACGTCAGTTACCGACGCCTCCAGAACCCCCTTGACCAACTGACACAGCCCCGGTCTATGAACATCGGGGCTAGGGGGAAGTAGATTGCAATACCAAGATAGACTGAAGCACATCGACGCGATGCGCGCCGTTGCCGTCCTGCTCGTGGTCTGGATGCATTTCGCAGAAGGATTGATGCCTGTATCCGGCTCTCAGCTGTGGCTTGGCCATAGCGCGGAAGCGCTGAACTTTGGCCGGATCGGCGTCGTGGTGTTTTTTGCGATCAGCGGAATGTTGATCCCCTACAGCCTTCGATCCGCACCTCGCGCCATACAGCGATTTGCCGTGCGAAGGGTCTTTCGGCTCTTCCCGGCATTCTGGATATCGGTGATCGTCTACTGGCTGATTATCCCAGGAGATGGGTCCGTCGAGCAACTGCTCGCCAACCTGACGATGCTGCCTTGGCTATTCGGCGAAGCTCCCTTGCTGGGTCTCTATTGGACGTTGGAAACCGAACTGTATTTTTACGTGCTCTGCGCAATAATCTTCTGGTCGGGGCGCCTGCACGACGAGCGCGTAATCTCCTGGCTTACCGTGTTCTTGGCGGCCGCGTTCATCATTTCCAGCCTGGCTAGGCTCTACCCCGACGATCTGCCAGGACCGTACAAGGGTTTGCTCTTGCATCTCGCGATCATGTTCTGGGGCGCTTCATTTCGTCATGCATGGGCCTCCGGACGCTATAGAAGCGCGCCCTTCCTGATCGCCTCTGCGGCGATAGGATGCGCTGCTGGCGCTGTACTATGCTATGGCGCCCTAACATCTGACCCAAAGCAGATAGCAAACGGCGCGGCATACTTGATCGCGCTGTCGCTGTTCGTGGCGATGGCGACGGTGGCGCGTATCACCTTCCGGCCCCTCGTCTTCCTGGGCCGGATAAGCTACTCGATCTACCTCCTGCATGGTGCGACGCTAACGGGATTTCTCGGCGCCATCGCAATGGCCGGAGAGACAGGTCGCGGCCTTGGCGTCTACATGATCATGTGCGCGGCGCTCGCAATCGCTGTCAGCTTCTTGAGCTATCGTTGGGTAGAGCAGCCCGGTATCGCCTTGGGGTCCGGATATGCGAGACGTTCCCCCTTGCCGGTTTCCCCAAGCTCTTGATCTTCCCCAAGCGGGTTACCGGTGCGGGTAGATCAGCCTTGACCAGCGGCGCTTCTCGCGCCATTTGACCCGCACCCGAGTGGCGGCGGGACAACCAGGACCGATGCGGCGGTCTCGACACAAGAGACACCGCCATGACCGAGAGCCGCTTCGTCCCCTACCCCTGGTTATCCCATCACGCGATCTATCAGTTCCCTGCCGGGACCAGCTTCGTGGCCAGATGCAAGAGCTGCGGAGTAGCCCGGGACGTATCGCGGGAGTACCTTGAGGAGGTCGGGCGGATGAGCAGCCTGCCGAAGATCGCCCCGCGGCTCCGGTGCTCGCTGTGCGGGAAGAAGGATGCGGAACTGATGGCCGGGGATTGGGAAGGATGAAGGACTGGCTTCTCAATGCGATACTGGCCGTCCTGTTCGTCAGCGCGGCAATCGGTGTCGCTGCCTCCTTCGGCCTGCTCTAGCGGTCCCGCCGGATCTCGCGCTGGATGCGAAGCTCTTCGCGGATCCTGTCCGCCTCGATCGCCAGCGTGTTGAGGTGGCGGCTTCCCTCATGAACCGTCTCGGTCAGGCGCTTGGTCGCTTCCGTATGCGCCTCGAGCGCCGCAGTCGCCTTGTTGAGAGCCGTTGGGTCGACGATGACGGCCGCAACCTGTGCCGAGGTGCTGGAGGAGGCTGGCGAGCTTTGGCGGCCCTGCCAGAGGCCAAGGTATCGAACCGCGAAGATGACGGCGAGCACCGCTCCGAACGTGACCAGGGCGGGCGTCGGCAGGTTAGCGAGCTGCTGTTCCATTCCTGATTTCCCCCTCGTCGTGCGCCGCACGGTGGATGTTGACCAGCTCGCCTATGGCAAAGAGCGGATAGATGGCGAGCCATGTCGAGACGACATCGGAGGAATAGAACCCGTATGTGATGCCTGCCCAGATAAAGCAGCCAATCCCGGCCGATATCTGCCTGATCTGCGGTGTGACGTTCTTCCGGGCGCCGTTGATGACAAGCCCGACGATGCGCAGGATACCGACGAAGAACATGATCCAGCCGAGCAGGTCTTCGGAGTGGAAGATGTCGCGGAAAGACTTCCACGCCGGCTGATTGAACGTCTGCGCCGGCAGGAGCAGGATGCACCCGAACAGCATCATGTGGCCGGCCATGAACCATTCCATCATGCGGGGGCCGAAGCGATGCTGGATCCTGATCCAGATCCCGGGGCCGGTGTAGCCATCGCTCACGGCCTGCCCTCCCCGTGCCTTTGGCATTCCTCGCGGGTCCAGACATCCGCAGCGCAGATTCCGACCACCGTCCGGTCGATCTTGCGCTGGTCGGCAGGCGTGGCCCCGCGGGCGCCGATGAGGTCAAGGCCCACCACCCGCCTAAGGCCGTCGACACTTCTGGGTGCCGAAGTCCCACATGCCGTCAGGGCAAGCGTCAAACCAAGAGCGGTGATCATCCGAAGCGTTACCTGCTGCATTGTTCTGCCTTTCGACCTGGTTGAGGGCATCGTCGCCGGCCTTGTTCCAGATCCAGCCGACGACGAGCACGAGGGTGATGACGATGGCGACAGCGCCGACGATGCGGGGAGAGGTGAGCATCTAAGCCTCGATCTCTCGGCGGATGGACTTCACGCGGCGCACGATCCACTCCCCACCGAAGAGGATGAGGCCAGCACAAAGCAGGCCGGCGGCAACGAGGATGATGATCAACTGCGGGTCCGCATTGGCGAGCCACGTACCAAGGCCACCCAGCGCACCGAGCGCGGTCGTGAACCAGGCGCCCCAACCAGACTTCTGCCGGACTTCCTTTTCAACCTTCTCCGGGACGACTGGCTTTTCGACCGTCACTTCCTTCTCGATGATCGAGGGCTTCTCCGGGGTAGGCTGTGCGGCCATGACGAGAGCTTCGGAACGGACGCCCTCCACGCGCGATCCCCATCCCTTGCCGAAGACCTTCCACTGCTCGCCCTTCTTGATGCCCTTGAGGAACTTCAGGCGCCGGTCGCAAAGCTCGTTGACGATGCGGTGCGCTGGCATGGCTGCAACCGCAGCAAGCGTGGCGGGGCCGATCTTCCCATCTTGGGCAACGCCGACGACAGCCTGGAGGTACTTCGCCGCCCGTGCCGGCCCGCTGTTCACTGCGAAGTCGAAGACGGCATAATCGACGCCATCGGGAAGCTTGGCGCCGAGCACGGCGTCCCAGTAGTGCCGGCGGTAGACCGTCTCCAACTGCTCGGCCGTGATCTTCCGCAGGTCGTCCTTGGTTGCGTTCGGCTTCACGAAGGAGCGGAAGGTGGCGAGGGTGACACCCTTCATGGTGGCGCCGCCCGGGTCTTTCGGATGATCAGCCCAGCCGCCCTCGTGCTTGAGGACGAGCGAAAGGCTCCGCTTGAAGTTGCGGTCCATGGATATCTCCTGATGTTGGGAGGTTTAGTCTCGGGTATGAAAAAGGCCCCCGTCAGGGAGCCTCTTTCGTCAAGCTATGTTGCGGCCACTTATGGCCTGATGTACGACGATGGCGCGGGAAGGATTTCCCCGGACAACGGGACGCCCAAGGACGCGATCCAGAAGAAATAGGTCAGCGCCGATACGGCAAGAAACGCGAGTACAAAACTCCGCTGGGCCATAGTCATCAACAAGTCTCCGGCTTTTGCTCCTTTACCGACCTTATCCTTTTCCTCTAAGAGCGCAATCCTGCATCCCCGACGAACGAGTAAAAGCATGATCCCGAAATATGCGCCAGCGGTCGCCCTTGCTGTCATTACGGTCGTGTTCGCTGCTCTCAATATCTCGCTTGTCATCGAGGCTGGAGCCCTGTCCGCTCCTCCGATCTACGACGACAACGGCTACCTCCTGGACGCATACCAGAGGCTGGCATTCGACGGGGTCAATTCGATCTGGAGCCTGATCGGAAACTTCCTTCAAGCTCCCCCTCACTCCCCGGTGGAGACGCTTACCGCCCTGGCCGGCTATTCCATTTTCGATCGAGGGAATGAAGGGCCTTACATCGCGAAGGTTTGGGTTCTGGCCGCTTATGCGGCAATCATGTTCAAGGTGGCGCGCGACCGTCTCTCACCGTGGGCGTCTCTCGCGGTCGTGACCGTCATGCTCTTCGTTCCAGCGGCCGGCGCCATCATGGGCGAGCTGCGTCCGGATCTCACAGCGGGGCTGTTCTTCGGCTTCGCCGGGTATCTTCTCATCCTGAAGCCGATCGAGGGCCGATCCATTGCGTGGACACTCGCCCTGGGCGTCTTCTGCGCCCTTGCCTGCGTCATCAAGCTTAGCGCCGTCGTCATAACCGTTCCGATGCTTGGCGCCGCATATCTGCTAAGCTCCGGCCTGTCGTGGCGGATCGACCTCAAGAGGGCGGTTGCGCTTTCGGCCGGGGCTCTGTCCGTCCTCGTCCCGGTTGCGCTGAGATGGGGTCCGCAGACATACACCTATGTCTGGAATGCTCTCGTGACGAACAAGGACATTTGGTACACCGCCGGGGGCTGGGGATACCACCTCGCCTATAGCGCCTTCGGAGACGGCGGAGGACGTGCGCTAGGCCCCTTCTTCTGGAGCGGTGCCCTGCTCATCGCCGCGGACATTGTCATCTCCCTGGTGCGTCCGAAAGAGCCCTTTGCTCGGGCTGTCGCCTATTACATCTGGTGCGGGATCATATTCCTCGGCATCGCATCCGCAGCCGATAAATCGATCTACCAAAGCAGCTTCTTCTTTTTCCCGTTCCTGATCGCCTCCGTCATCGCGGCGGGAAGGCTTTTAGGCCGTCTCCCTTCACGCTGGGAAGCGGCTCCGGCACTTGGAGCCCTTGCGGTCTGCCTTGCGTTCCTGCCGGCGGCAAACACCTACCAGCTTAACCAACACCGCGCTTACACCCAGCCAATGCTGGCGCAGATCAGCCCTATCATTGCCGAAGCATCCGCCGCGGTCCCGGCCTGCAGCGGCGAGACTCACGCTCTTTCCGTGGTGGGCTCCTACCCCATTACGGCGGAGGCCGTAGCTCTGGATGTCGCTCAGAAGTTCGGCGCCAGGACAACGATCTATCATCTCTTCATCATGCGCAGTTACGAAGAGATGATGGGCTTTATCGATCGCTCCAACTTCGTTGTCTTCCCCAACGAGGAGGGGATGAAAGAGGCCGTGAACCAGCACCTCCCCGGCGTTCAGTTCAGCGACCAGATCCGGGAAGCCCTTAGCCGTGATGATCGATGGGAGGGCCGAAGCATAGAAGCAGCCGACCCTCTCATGGTATTCACCCGCAAGGCCTGCTAGGTGGCGGCAATGGTCGAGCGCGGCAGGCCGTAGCTTGAACTCTCAAGCGTCGGATGGGTGCCCATGATGGTCCCGCCGCCTCGCGTTACATCGATCAGCACCTCGCTCCATGACGCGCCGCCGATCGAAAGAACTCCTTCCATCCCGGCGTCAGCCTGCATCCCCTGAATACGAAGGCGCGATCGGTACTGCATTCCGGATGCCACCACGAAGACACGCGATCCAGGCGCGCCCCCTCCACCGAACTGCCCGCCCATGATCACGATATCGCCGACCACATACGAGCCGCCGCCCGCGCCCTGATAGAGCCATACGCTTTCTTCCATGCCGCCGTTGCAGTCGATGAAGGTGTTTCCGGTGCCCGAGCCGGTGTTGAAGATGAAGCCGCGCTTGTGGTGACGGCTGAACGGCATGAAGGTGATGTTGTGGAACTGGTTCCAGCTCGTCGGCCCTTCGTTCCCGTGGACCGTCACATGATGGCCGGCGGACGACACGAAGAACGAGTAGAAGCCGCATGAGACAATGTTCTTTAACAGGCTCCAGGAGAATGCACTGTTGGTCGGCCCGCTTACGGAGATCAGTACGCCGGTATGCGCGATTGACCCGCTGCTGAACCATGCCTGTGCCGCGAAGTCCCTGAAGCAGGACTTGTCGACCGTGTTGGAAGGTGCCGTCGCTAGGTTAATATTGAACAGCGTTCCGACATGATCCGTGCAGCGGAGGACCGTCAACGGGCCGTCCCCATAGAACGTGAACTGACTGTCGATGGTGATCGTCTCGCCCGCCGGGAAGTGGTAGGTCCCGGCCGGCGCATAGACGGCGCATCGCTTGCTCTTCGCATAGGCGAATGCCGCTCGGAATGCGTTGCCGTCGTTGTAGGTCCCGGCGGGAGCTTCAAGACCGAGCGCGCCGAACTGGCGGACGTTTGCAATTTCCGTTACGAGTTCGAACTTGCGCCCGTTGGCTGTGACGACGAACGCGTTCGTGGCCGGCGTCTCATTGGCCTTGTAGATGCCTCCGCCGCCGTCGCCAGGCGAAGCCCAGCCGAGCACGACAACGGAATTGACGCCGATCGGCGGGGATGTGCCGATGAATTCGGCGCGGCTTGGATAAACGGAACCGCCGCCGACACTGCCGCCGCCGGAAAGCATTTCAGGTGCAATTTTCGTAACGTCCATTTGAAATTATCCTTTGATTTCTTCGACGACAAGACGGACGCCAGCAGCGCCACCGAACAGCCGGCCGGTGGTCGGGTGCCCGTTCAGCCGAAGCTTTTGCGCGGAATTGGTTACACCGACACGAAGCGAAATAGTCTGCGCGGTTGTCACGCCGGGCGTGTATTCGACCTCGCCGGCGAACGCGTTATAATGGCCGGCAGCCGAAGAGGTTGACGCTCCCGCGTGTATAGCGTTTGCGCTGCCGTTGAACACCGCGTGCGCCCATGCCGCTATGCCGTCGACGCCGCCAAACCCGCTATATCGAATGCGCAGCTTGTTTGCGGCAGATTTCGGCGTCAAGCTGACGGAAATGATCTGCACACCTTCGCCGATCTGCGGAATACTATCGTCCATCGGAATAACGGTACTGATATCCGTATTCGCCGCATAAGTTCCTATCACGCTATCGATGACGGAACCGGCGGGGAAAAACAGATCGCGAAGCTGTGCTGCGGTGATTTCGCCAGGATCGCCGGAGCCGGCGGCAACGCGACCGAGCAAACGAAGCGTTTCAATGTCCTGCAGCTTGGCGAAGGAGACGCCGTTATTGGCGAGCTTGGCAGTGGTGACGGAACCGTCAGACGGCGCCCCGACCGGGATCGCATTGCTGACGCGCACCTCGAATGGAACGTCCTCCGGGACGTTGATGCGAATGAATGCATCGCTCCCGTCATAGACCAGCGCATAAGAGCCGGTGAGCTGCGAAACCCCGCCAACGATGACGAACATATTGTTTGGGGAGCCGGGATCGATCGACAGGAGATAATCCTCCTCCTCGCCCGTCCCCGTGAACGGACCGATCACGGCCCAATTGTTGCGGGCGAAATCCGCATAATCCGCCGCCGCTTCAGCAGCCGCTTCAGCTTCTGCGACGAACTCCTCGACCTGCGTCAGCAAGGCGGCGCTGGCCTGATCCGACCGCATGAAGAAGTTCGAACCGATCTTCACACCGGATACAGGCATCCCCTCAATCAGGCCACCGACAGCCGGGGAGTTGCCCGACGCCGTCTTGATCGTCAACGGCGCGTCACCGTCGAAAGAGACGGTAACCGTCGCGCTCGTGTTCGTGGCCGGCACGACGAATTCGACAAGCGCCACACCATCCCCGAACGGTAGTCGGGGGTTTGTGTCCATGGTGTAGGCATTCGCCGTGCTGTCGCCGTCATCGGTCGCGGTCACGAACTGGTAGCCCGGGAGGAATGTGGTGATCTGGTTCCACGATCCGGCACCGGACGCCCCGGCCTTCACATACAGCCCATTATTTGCCGAGACGGCGTCACCGTAGACCGCGGCCACCCTGCCGGCGGCATGAGCGAGATCCGCGGTCAAGAGCGCCTTGGTTTCCTTCCACACCGCGCCCCCGAGACCGCCTGCATTGAGCAGGAGTTCGATGTTGCCGCCCCATGCCCGGATATCAGGCTTCCGGGGATCATGCGGGCCAGACGACGGAACGCCGTCCGTCACATAGTCGCGCCAAACTTCTGCTGCTGTAGGAGCCATGTTATCCCTCATGCGAAAGCGCCCCGGCTGTGAGCCAGAGCGAGGATTGATGTTGCGGGGTTAGATCAGGTGACGACGAACGAGCCGGTTGCCACTTCGCCGGCGGCAACCCCGGAGGAGTTGATCGCGACAAGCCAGCCGTATTTCGTGCCGGCCGTCAGACCCGTGACGACGCGACCATCCGCGATGTTCGGCGGGCCGTATTCAGTGGCTACGAGTGTCGCGCCGCTGAAGCTGTTGGTCGTGTTGACGTAGATCCGGACTGCTGAGTAGTTCGAGGAGTTGGGCGCTACCCACGAGAAATTCGCCTGCCCTGCCCCTGCCGAGACGGCAGCACCGGTGACGGCGCCCGGAGCCGTAGGGTCGGCGACAGCAGTCACCGTCTGGTAATCCGTCCATGCCGAGGGAGTACCCCCGCCCCAGGCGCGAAGCCTGACGCGATATTGCTGACCGTCCACCAGGTAGCCAGACCGAACGAAGTTCTCGCCATCGGCAGCGTATACCGACTGAGCGCCGGTCGAGCCGCTGGTCCGCTCATATTCCATCTCGTAGCGGAGCGTATCGCTTGCGGCTGTCCACTGGCCGCGGAGGAAGGCAGCCGTGCCTCCACCCGTGACCACCTCGTTCAGGACGGTGACCGTGAAGCCTACAGGGGTAGGCACGCCCCCCGTCTCGATAACGGGAATGGCGTTGCCAGGCGTTCCTTCTTCGGTCGCGGCGTTGAATGCGTAAAGGTTCGTTGGGACGACGATCCCGCTGAAGGTTACGCGCATGTTGCGAAGATCGAGGGAGACGGTGGAGGTGATCTCGATCGTCGCCTCCACAAGCCCGCGACTCGGATAGTGAACCCGGATGAAACGGCGATAGGCGCAGTTCTTGGCCGCACTATAGTCGGCCGTGATGGTCACGCGGCGAGCATTGGCGCGGATGAAGGTGAGCTTCTGCTTCCGCTGGCAATGATTGTGCGACTGGACCGCGGCATTGTCGAACGTCTTGGTCCGCTCGGTCTCGTCAAGCTCTCCATAGGGATCGCCGTAGATCGCCGCGTCTTCGGTATTGTAGTGGTTGGCCGGGTTCTGGTAGCGGCCGCGCACAGCGAGCACCGTCGAGGACAACCGCTTGTTCTTGTCGACCTCGATTGCGAAGATATGGGCCTGCGTCAGTCGGACATCGGGCGTGACGAACTCGCCGGCATGGACGCCTATCCGCCCATCGTTGCGCTCATAGACGACAAGCTCGCCGGACTCGTCCAGCGTCTTTCCGACATCGACCGGGTCCGTATTGGCACGGAACCACATCCCCCCATGGTAACGGGGCTCAACCCCTCCGGTGCGGTTCGTCACCGCCTGGTCGCAAACATTCGCGGCGTTCATCCAATCGGGCATGTAAAGCCGATCGTAGCCGAGCTTGCCGCCGAACGGCTGCGCAAGATGGTCCAGCCGCATCAGGGCGATATTGCTGGAGAACTCCCAGGAGTTGTGATCCCATGTCCGGTGCGATCCGGAGCCCCCAACGGTGGAATCCTTTCGCGGGTCGTAGAGCAGCATCCCGTCGCCGATGGCCGAATGCTCCGGCATCTGGTTCGGGAAAACCTCCATGTAGTATTTGTCTTTCGGCGTATAGGCCCACATGCGCACCGAGGCCAGACCGTCGCCTCTGTGATTGCTGGTCCATGCAGGCGAGAAAGCCGTCACCACTTCGGGATATGCGGTTTCGGCGTCGAGGCCCACTCGGGTGACGATGTTTACAAATGCGCCGTAACCGGATTTCCGATAGTGCGATATCACGTTCCCGGCGCCATCCACCGTCAGCGGATTGTCGTGGCCGTAGTGTCGAACGAAGCCATGGATACGCCGCCCGCACCAGACTATGATATGGTAGGCGATGCCCCCCTTCTCCTCAAGGAAGACGTAGTCTCCGCCCTTCTTCACCCGGCCGTAGACATACGGCAGCGACGGGACGTTCTGCTTCAGGTTATAGGAGCCGTCCTCCGGCTTAGGAACTTTCGGCTTCTCCACGAACATGGTCGAGGCGTAGGCAATGCCGCCGTAGGCGAGCGCGAGCGTTCCGAGATACAGAGCGTTTGCGGCAAGGGTCGTCGTCGCGATGGAGGATACCATCAGCGCAATCGTTTCAATGATGCCCACCTAGAGCCTCCAGATCGCCAGCGGTCTGGCCGTAACGCGCTTGAACCCGTCCGGCGCCCGGGTGAGCCACCCTTGCCCGTCATGGATCGCGCCGAACTGTCTTGTGATGGTCTTGAGGCTTCCCACGGCCCCGAAGTCGCCCGCTCGGGGCTCTGAAACCGGCACAGCCCCCAGAGGCAGCACGCAGCTTTCTATGAGGCGCACCGCACCGCCGCACTCGGCCAGGATGTCTAACTGCCCCTGCCCCGGCTCATACGCGCCGCGGAGATTAGCGGCCGGGTCGGGGTAGCCCAGCCACTTGATCCACTCCGCGATGATGAGGCAGCAATCCACCTTGCCCCCCGGCGTCCACGGCTCGCGCTCGTAGGCGTCGAGAAAGGCCCGCAGCATCACCAGTTCGGCCATCGGATGGTCTTCTCCCGCAGCCCCGGAACGCGCTCGCAGAAGCGGTCGAGCTGTCCCGCCAGCCACGCTGCAGGGTTCAGGCGCTTGGAGCGCTCCTTCTGGTCTACGTCCGACAGCACCTGACCGTTGGTGACGACGCGGAGCGTGAAGGCGTTGACGATGTCCACCGTGACGGCAGAGCGGCTTTCCTCGTCGGCGCCCTGGTCGGCAACCTTCATATTGTCGATCGTGCCGGTGAACTTTACCTCCGGCTCTCCGGTGATTTGCTCGTAGTCGTCCAGTTCCTGGATCTTGATGATGACGGGAGAGCCGGCAACGGTGTTGCTCTCGTCATAGTCCCAGATTTGGTCGCCCGTGGACGTGTCGAGGTTGATCAGCGACAGCGTGAGGGTGAACGCCTCGCCGTTGATCGCCGCTTCGATGTTCTGGAGGGCGTCCTCGGTAAACTGAGCGGCACGATAGATGTTGCCATCGTCATCGACGAACGCACCGCCGGAGCCGTCCCAGAGCCGCACCGTCGTATCCGGGAGCATGATCTCGACGAGGATCTTGAGCGAAGCCATCAGACGAGCCCCAAGGCTACCTGGTTCCAGTAAAATGTGTCCTCGACAAACGACACGCTGGCTCGTTCGAAGCGGTCGGCGTTCATGGACCTCTGCATCCCGGCATCTTCAATGAGGTTGCAGACGCAGGTCGGCCGGTCAAACTCCAGATCAGCCCCGGCCGGGATCAGCTCGCGGATCGTTGGCGTGATCCGAACCGTCCAGATGTCGTCCTCGACCGAAACCACCTGCCCCGTCTGGTAGAGCGCGTGATTGTAGGAGAACCGCACGCCGGACAGGTCAGCCGCGCCGTTGATCAGCCGCATGGACATTACAGTGGCGCCGATGGCCGTTACCCCGACAGAGACCACAGAGATGGCGTTCTGCTGGTAGGCGGAGCCATCGGAGAAGGTCGAGCCGTCCGAATGCGGAACCTCAATCAGAGGTTCTTCCTTGCCGCTAGCGTAAGGCGCGCTGTCCATGGCCCATGCAGGCACGGCGATGCGACCGGATGCCCCACCAAGATAGGCGGAGATGGCGTCCCAGGTCCGGCGCTTGTCCTGTCCGTGGAGGGGAACGCCGATGATATCGACCCGCCAGTAGCCAAGGTCCGTTCGCGTCGATGGCTTCACCCCCCCAAGCGTTCGGCCACCGGAGCGCGTAAACGGCACGAGATAGGCCCTGCACTCCAGCGGGGACAAGAGCTTTTCAGGCCAGACGATTACCGCCATTCGGAACCCGCCTTGTCATTTTGCCACTTGGACATCGTAGGAACGACGTTCCGGTTGGCCTGTCCCACTATGGAGGGGGCGGCATTCGCCACGCGGCTGTCGGAAATCTGCTCGACCTTCGCTTGCCAGTTGCCGTTGTCGTCCACGAAGACCCGGACATCAGCCACGCCACCGCGACCGCTGTTGAGCGTCTGACCCGGCTTTGTGACGTCTACCCGTTCATTCGGAGACTTGCGGAACATAACGAGCTGGCTATCCACGCCGCCCGCACCGCCAGGGAGGATCGTGCCGCCCCGAGCAAACCCGAAGATGCTGCCGAATAGACCGGACAGGAGCCCGCCGAAGCCGCCGCCACCGGCTCCGCCGCCAAGCCCGGAGAAAGCACTTTGCGTCAGCATCCCAAGAACGTCCTTCAGGACATCCTTCCAGCTCTTGGTCCCGGCGATGGCTGCCCCGATCGAAGAGCCGATGTCCTGGAAGGCGCCCTCGATTTCATTGGCAACGCCGACGACACCGGACTTCACATCAACGCTCTGCATACCGTTGTTGAGGCCCTGCATGATGAACTCGCCCACCTGGTGCATGACGCGGGAAGGCGAGTGAATGCCAAGGGTGCTCTTGATGCTGGTCGTAATGCTGTCAGCTATGCCGGTCACGCCGGCCTTTACGCTTTCCCACTTCGCCTTGATGCCGTTCCAGAGCCCGTCGATGATCTGCCCGCCAATCTCCATCATGCGCGCCGGCAGGGCCATGAAGGCGTTGACGATGTCCGTGGCGATCTGGACGACGCGATCCTTGAACGCGATGAAGGCCTGCGTTGTGCTTTCGACGCCCGCCTTGATCTGTGCCCAGATTTCTCCCGCAAGTTGCTGGAGGTAGGGAATTGCGATCTGAAGCGCCTGATAGAGCGCCACCATGCCGGCCGTCGTCGCAGCGATTGCCGCCACTGCCGCCAGGACAGGCGCGCTGATGGCGGAAACTGCCGTGAGCATGAGCCCCAGCGCCACCACGACAGGACCGATAGCCGCAGCAATACCGCCGATGACCACCCCCCACTGAAGGATTTGCGGGTTTGTCTGGGCAAGCATCTGCACCAGTTCGGTGCCCTTCTGGACGAGCCCCGTGACGAAATCGATGATCCCGCTCGTGGCGAGCGCAATGGTCAGTGCCTTGACCGCTTCCCCAAACGCCCGCATCGCGTCGTTGTAGGCCTTCAGCCCGCCGGCCTGTTCTTCGGTGACGACGGCTGCACCCTCGCCCAGCTTGCGGAAGCCTTCGCCCCCTTGAGCCAGCAGAGGAATAAGAGCTGTCGCGTCGGAGGCCATCGCCTCCAGATAGAACGTCATGTCCTGCTGAGATGCGCCGGCCTTGACGAGGCTGTCATAGTAGAGCTGGAGGGCTTGCGGCCCGGAAAGGTTCTTGAACGCTTCGGCGGTGATCCCAACCTTGGGGGCGATGTTCTCGAAGAAATCCGCCATCGGCCCGCCGCCGGTCGCATTGAAGTCACCAATGCGGTCGTTCACGTCCTTGAAGATATCGGAGAGCTTGTCGCCCTCTATCCCGACCGAGCGGGCAGCGAAGGCGAGCTTCTGGAACTCCTCAAAGCCCACGTTGGAGATCTGCGCCGCCTTGCGAAGCTCGTCTATGTCCTTCGCCAGGCCGGCGGCAGCAGCCGCGACCGCTCCACCCGCAAGCGTCAGGGGCGCAGTGATGTAGGTGGACATCTTCGTGCCCCAGCCCTGCATTTGCTTGCCGACGCGCTGCATTGACGCCTGCATCCCCTTCAGCCCCTCACTGAATTGGGCCGTATCGAGCGACAGGTTGACGCGCAGCGCGCCGATAACCGCACTTGCCATTGATCACCTATTTCCTGTGCCGGGAGCCGAGCCAGCCGCGTACGGTGGCCTCAATCTGTTCAGGCGTCTGTCGCCTACCTGTCGGGCGCTTCTCTGTCTGGAGCAGGTCGTCCAGCTTCGGGAAGCGTTTCATGCGATCCAGCGCCACGATGTGCCAAGCCAGGATCATGTTCTCGTTCCGCTCCCTGCGAAGCCTTGCAACGGCGCCGTCGAGGATGACGCTGATTTCTCTCAACGTGAGCCGCCAGAAAAGCGAAGGGTCCTGCCCGCTTTCTACCCATGATCGGAGCAGATCTAGCGGCCTGAAGCCTTCGCCTTCTGAGGGTTTGCACCTGCCTTCGCCGCCTCCGGGAAGGCAAGCTGGAACGCCTTGCTGATTGCGTCCATGCAGGTCTGAAGTCCCGCCTCGGTGGCAATCTTGCCGGCCTGCTTCTCGTCAACGTCGTCGTGATGGTCCTGAAGGCCGCACATGACCAGCTTGCGAATGTTGGTCATGCTGACGTTGGCAGGGTCATCGAAGAGAGCGCCGATGTTCTGGACAGTCATCCCGCCGAACGCAGCCTCAAGCTCGCAGAGAGCATTGACGGAGAACGAGACCGTATAGGCCGTGTCGCCGGCCTGGAGGGCGACGGAGCCGCGTGCCGGGTTTGCCATCAGGAAGCCGTCCCCCAAGTTTCAGCGCCGGAGACCGCAACCGTGATGGTGGCCGTCATGCGGTCATCGATCGGGATGGCCTTGGAGAAACCGATGATCGAAGCCTCGTAGGTGACAGTCGGGCGCGCTCCCGTAGCTGCCGGAAAGGTGATGCGATGCTGCACCGTATCGCCGGACTCGAAAAGCTCGCGAAGCAGAACGTCGGTGTCGCTGCCCGGAACCCAATTGATTTCGAAGCTCGCCTCGCCGTTGTCGATCAGGCCGGAGATATATTCGCGGCGACGGTTCGGGCTCTGCATGTGGGTGGCGTCGATCCGGTCGGCCGTCGCTTCGCCAGGCGTCACGTTGATTACTTCGGCCACCTCAACGAAGGCCGGAACGGTGAGGCTGGCATCCCAGATTTCATAGATGGTGCCGTAGCCAATGCGGGCGTCAGTCATGGGTTTTCTCCGTGGTGAACAGTGATGTCGATGGATGTGCGGAACAGACTGGTCACTTCCCCGGCGTCCGCGGCCGGAAGATTGCGTTCGCTCTCGATGAAGATGGCTTGAATGCTGCCGCCCTTGTGTCCGGAGAGCAGCGCCTTGACCTGCCGCGCCAAGGTGGTAGCGGCGGTAAACGTGTCGGCGTAGGCGTCGATCTGCACGCGGCTGGAGACAAAGCCGGACGCGCCCTGCATGTGGTAGTTCGGCAGGCCGTCGATGCGGGTGAGGACGATGAAGGGGCGCGCCGCCGTCTGCGGAGCCCTGCCCCAATAGCGGCGCCCGCTGGCAACGGATGCCAGCAGCGAAGTAAGTGTCTCTTCCATCACTTGCCCTTTGCCGCCTTGCGCGCCACCCGCGCCGCCGCCTGCTCGATACGAAGCCAAAGAGAGTTCGATATCCGCTCCAGGGTCGGCATCTTCTCGGCGTCCCATGCTGGACGCATGAACGGCTGCGCTGCATGACGCTCGTTGCCGAACTCCTGCTGCACGCCTGCGGGGTTATTGGTCCCGACGAACATCTCGGAGAACGTTTCCGCAGCCGTCTCGCGGTGCATCGCCCGCTGGCGACGGTTCAGGCGCGTAGAGACGTCGATGCTCTCATAGAGGTGATATTCATCCCGTGGAGCAAGTTGACGAGCCGCACGGGCCATAGGCTCCGCAGCATCGCGTAGCACCTGACGTCCGACCGACTTCGCAACAGACTTCGGGAGCTGTCCGAAGGCGCGATCAAGCTCCTTCAGGCCGGTGATCTTAACCGTCGTCTTCGCCATCAGTCCGCGTCCCGCACTGCCTTGATGACAAGAAACCGGCGCGGAGCCTCGATGTGCTCCATCTTCTCGATGATCGACCACAACCCGCCGTCGTGACTGATGCGGTCGGTCTGCTTAATATCGTCTGTCTGGCTACTCCGGCGAACCGTGAAGCGCGCCATCAGGAATGCCCCTACCTGTCCCGCTGCTTCCTTTTCGCCCGAGCTTGCGTCCTCACGCTTGGCCCAGACGGTTGCGAGATCCGCCCATGTCTCGACCGGCTCATTGAACTCGTTCGGGACCGTTGTTGCCCGCTGGATGGTGATCCTGCGGTTCAACTCCTGCGCCGTGGGTGCGCCTGCCATCAGAGAAGCTTCCGATATTTGGAGGTCAGGTCTTTCTCGACCCGATCGAGGATGTCCCAGTTCGACCGCGCCGCCTCGTCCAGGTGCTTCTGCACGAAGAGGATGATCGCGGTCTGGATGTCGGACGGAACCTCTTCCCAGCCGGCGACGTATTCGATGGAAACCGGAGCATCCTCGTAGAGGTCAACCGGAGCCGTGAAGCCGCGATCGAAGCGGACGTAAGCCTGCCCGCCGCCGTCGTGCTTCAGCGTGTAGCTGTCCGAGGGAACCGTCGAAATCTGGCCCTGGTCGTTGCGGTACTTGACCGAGGCGATCGAGGAGACCGGGCCGACCTTCAGGCACATCTTGTCTTCGAACCGCCCAAACTCCTGCCGCCAGGTCTGCTCTACGATCGCGATGCCGAGCACGCCGCTCCATCCCTCGTAGTGGGCGACAGCAGCCTTGATCAGCCGCTCGATCTCCGCGTCCAGATCCGCCTCCGCACGCAAGGCGTCCCGGACCTCTTCAACGGAGATGGGAAGGCTGGCCGGGGCGGTGACACGGACGGGACGGAACATAGGCACTACTCTTCCTCGGGCCATACAGCGAAGTCATGAAGTACGCCATCGACGCGCAGGGCTTCGATCTCGGCCGGCGGGTTGAAAGGCGTCACGCCGTCCATATTCCAAGGGTGGCCGTAGTAGGGCACGACCCACTGCCCGAAGGCATCGTTCCGGATGTAGGCGAAGATGCCGCCCGGCTCAAACGTTGCGGCGAAGTGAGTATCACAGGCGGCCCGGTAAGCCTCGGCCTCGGCCTGCTTTGATGTGGGGAAGATAACAACTTTGTTCGCCATTAGAGTGCCCTTCTAGGCAAGAGGAATGTTCGAAGCTTCGCGGCTTCGTCGGGGGTTAGGGGGAGCGTCATCACGACATCGCGAATTTTGCCCTGCCAGAGGTTGAATGCTCCCGCCGCACTGCCTCCGATCCGAAACGTCGTCGTTCCTGTGCTTGGGACTCCAGCAATTGGAGCGGTAGCATTTCCGTCTACTTCGGTAACTGTTGACGTGCTCCCGACTATAGATCGGACCACGTGTCTCCCAGACAGGTTGATTGAGAGTTCTGTAACCGGGATGCTGGTTCCTGCACCGGTACCGACACTAGTTTGGAGCCGGTTGATCCCGCCGGATACTGCCCTACGCAGGTCTCGGCGCACGTCGAAGGCCGAAGCCCCGTAGGAGACTGCCATACGATTTGAGGTGTCTGCGGGTAACGCGTCTTGCTGTACCACTCCCCAGACATCGGTCGCAGCCGCGCCAGATGGAAAGGGATGGTTAGATAGAGACAGCTCATCGTCATTGCCGTCAAAGATAAGCCCCGGAGCTCCGCCGAAACTGTCAACGGCCCAAGTAGGACGCGCGGAACTCACCCCCTGCGTGACAGCGTAACCGCTCTTCCGATCCGCCCACGCCGTCACCTGGTTGCCCGAGAGTGTCACGCCTTGCGAGGCATCCCACCACGCGAGCAGCTTGTTGCCGAGATTGAACGGAGACCACCCGCCCCTACTCCGCGATGAAAGTCCCTTTAACGGTTCGATCAGGGGGACCGTGAGCGGCCCCGTCAGCCGATTGGTCGGCCTAAGCACTGAACACTCCGCACGCCTCACCGGCCTTTCGGCTGAACCGATAGGTGCCACTGCCCGCGATAACCACGGCGCGCTTGGACCCGGTCAATGCGTCTACCCGGAAGTACTGCCCAGCGTCATCCTTGATCAAGATATCCACCTGGGCGGACGTTGCCATTTCAGGGCCTGCGGCCGTTTTTAGCGCGACCGTGAGGGGCGCTGCGGCATCCACGACCACATCCGCCGAGTTCGCAGCGGTCGTTCCTATAGACAGAATGTTCGTCGGCATGGCGTCGCCCTCGTGTTCGGCTTACTTGTTCTTCGGTGCGGCCTTCTCGGCCTTGTTGGCAGGCGCGGCTTCGGCCTTGCCTTCCTTGATCGGCACGAGAGTGAGCGGAACGAGATGCTTCAACTCCGTCTCGTTGCCCTCGCGGACATCCCCGATGGCATAGAACTTGTCCCCGTCATGGGGGCGAAGGACACGGTATTTCATGGCGCTTCTCCTTATGCCGCGATGACTGCGGCGGTTGCCGAGCTGGTCCGGGACGTGGAGCCCTTCTGGTTCCGGCCCGTGACAGTGACGGTGATGGTCTTGCCGACGTCGCCTGCAACCGGGACGTAGGTTGCGCCGGTCGCGCCAGCGATTGCCACGCCGCCGGCATTCCACTGGCGGGTGAGCGTCGGCGTCGGGCGCCCGGTCCATGTTCCGGTCGTGGAGGTGAGCGTCTGGCCAACCTGTGCGGTCCCGGTGATCGCCGGTGCCGCGGTGCTGACGGGTGCGGCCGGACGGCCACCGTTCTTGCCGATGAAACCGGCCATGCTGCGCTTTGCCTGTCGCGTGGTGGTGATTGCCATGGGGATTTCCTTCCATCGGTTCAGAGAGCGGGCAACCGAAGCTGCCCGCCTTACTGAGCCGATCCGTCAGGAGACGTAACCGAGGTCACCGTAGATGAAGGCTTCCGGGCGGTAGACCGCCAGAGCCACCCGCTCTTCTCCGAGGATGGTGACGAGGTTCTTGGTGAAGTCGTCGTTCTCGTAGCCCACCTCGACGCGCGCATCCCAGCGATCGAAGAGCTGAGCCCCGAGACGGAAGGCGCCCGTCAGGAACTTGTCGACAGTGATGGCCTGAGTTTGCACCACCGGAAGCCCCCAGAGGGTCGCCCCGATGTTGCCCTGCGGCACACCGATGATGTAGTTGCCGCCGGCGTCCTTGGTGAGTTCGATGCGCGCCCAGTCGATGGGGTTCATCACCGTGCCGGTTGCCGGGTACTCCGCCAGGGCCGCCTGCAGCATGGCAAGGCGGATCGTGTCGATCGCCGTGCCGTCCGTGGGCGTGAACGGTGCCGAGTATGCCGTCGCCTGCGGGATGATCCCGTGCAGGTTCTGGCCTGTCCCGTCGCCATTCAGGAGCTGCGTCTCTTCCTTGTAGGCAAGGCCGTAAAGCAGACGCTGGTCGATCATCGAGGCGAGCTGCGGGATGTCATCGAGCACCTGGCGCGAAGCCTTCATCCAGTGCGCGATGACCTTCGCGGAGGTCGTCACCATTGCGAGCTTGATGTCGGACGAAGGCTTTGCCGCCCCTTCCGCCACCATGCCGGCGTTGTTCGTGAAGCCCGTCTCCTTCACGTACTCCAGCGAGTTGCCGTCCATACGGCCGGGGGAGATAAGATCCCGGACCGTGAGGCGGCGCTGCGGGAGCGCCAGAATACCAGGAAGGCGGGTGCGCTCGATGGCAGCGCCTACCGAGCCCCCGGCGTCAGTCGTAAGCGAGGTCAGGGTTGCCTTCGCCCGCATGTCGACTTTGCCGCTGGAGGGGCTGCCGGCAAGCCACGACTTCACGTTCTCGGCCTCGGTGAATCGCTCACCAAGGGACTTCGCTGCTTCGTCGCCTGTGCTGCCGGCGCGAGCCATCTTCTGCTCGAGTTCGGCCATCTGCTCGGAAAGACCGTTCATCTTAAGGAGGGCGTCGTCTGCCTTCTCCTTCAGGGAGGCGGTCAGTTCCTCGCCGGACTTGGCCTTGCCGAGGGCTTCTTCGGCAATTTCCTTGACCTTGTCGACCGAGGCCTGGAACTGGGACTTCACCTCACGAGCGAGGTTTTCCAGTTCACCGGCTGCAGCGCCGCCGGCAGCGGCTGTTGCGATGGTGAGGTGATCACCGCCGAAGACGCCGATATCAGCGCCCGAGACGGTAGCGATGGCTGCAACTACGAGAAGCAGCCCGAGGATGCCGAACGAAAACGCTCGGCTCATGAAGAGACGATTCATAGTGGTAACTCCGTGAGTGTTTGAGAGGGTCAGGCGTTGGCCCCGAGCAGCGCCCGGAGGAATTTTGCCTGGTCGTCCGCCTTTTCGCCCTCGGACTCACTCCGAATGGCCTTGGCATAACCGTGCGAGGCGATCGCAACGGCCATGCTTTTCGGAACCCCTGCCTCGCGCAGGATGTCCTCGAAATCCTTGATCGGCATGGGGTCGCCATCGCGCAGCCGGCGGGCGAACTCTTCCATGCGTTCCGACTTCACCGCCGTCACGTTGGCGCGGCGGTTGGCCGGGAACGAAACGACGCTGATCTCCATCAGGTCGAGCTTCTTCAGGATGCGGTTGTTGCCGTCCGGCTCCGCCTCAAGTTCCCGGTAGCCGATCGACAGGCCACGGATGGCGCCGGCCTTGAGCAGGGCATGAGCCTCGCGGCCTCGCGCCGTCTCCAGCACGAACCGGCCGGTGCCCTTCAGCCCCTTGCCGTCTTCCGCCAGGTTCTCCCAGACGCCAATCGGCTCGTCGGAATTGTGCTGCCACAGCATGAGCGGCTTCGTGCCCTCGCGCTGATGGCGGGCAAGGCTCTCGCCAAAGGCACCGGGGGCGACCTTCTCACCGTAGCTGTCCACGTTGTTGAAGATCGAGCCGTAGCCCTCAAAGGTGCCTTCTTCCGACACGTCCTTGACGTGCAGGGCGAAATCCTTGGTCTTGAACATGGTCTATTCCTCGTTCGGCGCCGGCAATCGCTGCTGTTGGCCTGCTTCCGTGATCGGGATATTCTGTGACTGCATTCTGGGAACGTCTCCGCCCTCGACCTTCTCCAGATTCTCCAGAGCGCGGACTTCGTTGATGGTCATCGCGCCGATCTGCGTCATGGTCTGGTAGAACGCCGCCCTGCCGGCACTGTCGCCACGAAGGAGACCTTCAAGGTTGAACTCGATCGTCAGGCCGGCGGCGCGGTCCTCGGCGCGAAGAAGCTGTTTCTCCAGCGCCTGCTCAATGCGCTTCAGGCGGCGGCGGAGCGTGAACTTCTGGAAACCGAGCGTCTGCTGCTCCAGGCCAGTGCCCCAGCTCGTCGTCTTTTCCGTGTGGCCAATCATGAACGGCGGGACACCGAAGAACCGGCAGATGTCCTCGACGGAGAACCCGCGGGACTCCAGCATCTGGGCGTCTTCAGGGTTGATCGAGATTGCCTTTATCTCTGCTCCGCCCTCAGCGATGAAGGGGCGCCCGGCATTCACGGCCCCGACGTACTTCTCGGCCAGCTTCGTCTCTGCGACTTGCCGCTGCTCTGGTGTCAGCCATTTGTCAAACGAGATCTGCACGGATGGGCGCATACCGTTGCGGAATGTGCTGCCCGCCGCCTTCTCGATCGCTCGGGCGTTCCCAAACGTGTTGCGGGCGTAGTGCAGCGTGGACATGCCGCCGAGTGGATTTCCGCCAAATCCGCGGATATGCAGCATCGTGGCGTCCGTCTCGACGTAGGACTTGCCCTCGTCCGTCCAGCGGTATTCGATCGTGCCGTTCTGCAGGCGGCGAACCGAAACAAGATTGGGCGCGACGGGATGCAGGCCGGTGACTTCCTTGCCCGTGCGCTCGATCCGGGCATAGGCGTTGCCCCAAAGTTCAAGCGAGGCGCTGACGAACTCCCAGAAATCGACCGCCGTCTGGTCATAGTTCGGGCTGTCGTGCAGCACCCGATACAGCCGGTGATCGCGTGCGACCGTCCGGCGTCCTTGCGGGTCCGTGCGATAGACCATCAGCGGCAGGCTGGCGATCGTGCCGGCGAGCAGGTTCGTGCAAGCCCACACAGCCGACAGGGAGAGCGCCGTGTCGTCGGAGACAATCTCCCCGGCATCGCCCCGCACGGCGTCCGGATACCAGCCGTCAGGCTCGCGAACCGTCAGCCGGCGCACGATGGCGCTCTTGATCTTGGCTACAACGCTCACGCCGCACCTGCCAGGCTCTTGAAGTAGTCGTCCATGCCGCCACCTTGCGCCTCGGGATTCTGGAACATCAGCATCGCTGCGTTGAAGGTCGCCATCAGGGGGTCGATCTTCGACGCGCCCGCCGCCTGCTTTGTCACGATGTAGTTCGAGCCGCGTAGCTCCGTCTTTGCATTCCCGACCGCCCAGGCCATCAGCGGCTGACCGCAGTGGATCATGGTGAGGTCCTTCAGCTTGCGCGGCAGCGTCGTGATCGCGGACTGAAGTTTCCAGCCCTGCCCGACTGCCTGCAAGAGCTCGCCTTCCATGCCGCGCTCAGCGAGAATGTCGAGCAGGGTCGCGACGCCGTACGCATCGAGGCCGATTCCAGCCCGGGCCGGCAGCAATCCCAGCGAGAAAAGCTGCTCGCATCGATCCGCAATCTCGGTCACGTCCTGGTCCGTCTCACTGCAGACGATGAGGTCACCATCTCGCTCGAAGTCACGAAGGCGCGGGGCGATTTCCTTGCGACGCTCGAAGACGTCCTCGTGCGCCCAGGCGCGCGCCCAGTGCCACCAGTTTCGCGTTTCGCGGTGGCGGCCGATCACGGCCATCGCCATCAGGTCGTCGAGGCCGCCGCCATCGATCCCGACCACGCAGACGTCGCACTCCTCGAGGATGCGTTCGAACGTGATCGACTCGCCGGCCGCCGCTTCCCAATAGAGCGCTCCAGGCCAGCGATCGGCATGCAGCCCAAGACCAATCTCCACGTTGAAGTGCTGCGAGGCGATAAGCGCGAGCTTCTCCGGCCCCTCACGCTCGGCGGTCGCTATCTCGCCCGCCAGGTAATCCGCATTCACCGACCGGTTCAGGTTCGGGTTAACCAGTCCCCACGTCTCGCGCCGCATCCACCCGCCGTCGACGGCATCTTCGGTCGGCAGCTCGTAGAGAACGGCCAGCATGGGGAAACTGAACAGCCCGTCGCGGACATCCCTCGCCTTCTGCAGCTCGGCCTTGAAGACGCCTGACGGAGGCGTTTTCGACTGCGTGGTGATCTGCAGCAGGAAGCCATCCGGTCGGGCCGCGAGTGATCCGCGGATCTCGACGAAGATGTCTGCGGCCTTCGCCATCGTCGAAAAGACGTGTGTCTCGTCGATCAGGATGTAGGTCGCCTTCGATCCGGTAATGACGTCCGCAGCGGCGGCCTTGATGATGATCGTCGCCAGGGTGTTGAAGTGCGTGATCGTCTTCAGGTGATCCCTGATGTGGAAGAGCTTCGACAGCTCCTCGTCCAGCCGGATGATCCCCGCCGCCTGCTTGAAGGAGATGTTGGCGATCTCCTTGGTCGGCGCAATGAGCAGCAGCTCCGCCTCCGGCCGCTCATTCAGGATCGCGGCGGTAACGATGATGGCAGCGGCGATCGACGACTTGCCGTTCTTCTTCGGGACCAGCAGGAAGAATTCCCGCAGCGCCCGCCGCTTTGTCTCCGGATCGTAGGATCCAAAGATGACCCTGACGAAATCGATGACCCAGTCGCCGCAGACTTCCCCGTAGGTGGGGTTGCCGACGATGTCCGGCACTCGCAGGCGCTTGAAGATCCTGACGGCCTTATCGGCAACGGCGTCGAAAAGGGGAAGCTCCGGGACCAGGCTCGACCCGCTGCGGATCCTCTCCTTCCAGTCCGGAACCGCCGTCGACCAGGCCGACGCCGGCACCCATGCCGTATCCATCAGTGGGTCACTCCGGGCAGCAGGTCATTGCCCCATTCGCTCCCCTTGCCGGCGGTCGCGGCCGCCTTTTTCGCGGCATCCTTCTTACCGAGCTTTTCCTGCTTCTCGGGTGCAGGTGCCTGATGGCCCTGGCGAAGCCTCGCCTCGATCAGCATCGTGTCGGAGCGCTCGATCATCTTGCCCAGTTCCTTCAGTGCGGCGACGTTGCCTGCGTTCGCCTGCTCCATGGCGATCTCGAAGCGGCGTCCGTCGAGCCGGTCGCGCATGGCATCGCGATCCTTCAGCTCGGCTCTAAAATACCTCTTTACCGTCGCGGCAGAGCGGCCGATCGCGTTGCCGATCCGCTCGTTGGTCCACCCAAGCGCCAGCAACAGCTTGACTTTATTGCGATCTTTTTCGTTCGGTTCGTAGGGCGGGCGTCCGCGCTTCCCCTTCCACTCCGGGATAGGGTGGCCGAACAGGTCGAAATCATCGCTCATCCGAAAAAAATCCGTACGTGAGGGGGGCGCGGGTGCGGAAGGAAGGGACCTTCCAGACTTTCGACCCGCCCCCCCTGCGGGTCACCGCCTCGCGATTGAGCCCTGATCGGCCAGCACCTTGGCGATCAATGCATCAACGTCGCCTTGCCAGCCGTTTTCGATCTGCTGCTTCACCCGATCGTGGATGATCTTCGCGAGGGTCTGCACGTTGTTGATGTCCCAGAAGAAACGCTCATCACCGTTGTGTTTGATGATGTGGTCAGCAACCGGGCTGTTCCAATCGGGATACTTTCCGATGCAGAGGACGCCTGACATTCGGCAGGTGTAGCTGTCACGCCTCCAGACCTCCCGACGAAGCTTGCGCCATCGTTCGGTGTAGTACCAACCGTGCCATGGCACATTGGTATCTCGCTCCCGAAGCCTCGCCTTCTCATCACCAGGCGCTCTGCCTATGCGTGGAGCAAGCGTGCCGATCCTCGGCTGCAGCGTCTTGAGGCGTCCCATACCCCTTGATGCAACGAAGGCGCCCCGAAGGACGCCTCATCATTCATCTGGTCATAGCTTGCGCACTGGCCCTGAATCGGTGGCTCGCTCGTGAGCCTGTCAGGGTCGGGGCCGGGGGAGAACATCAACTCCGCTTGGAGGCATCAGACGCCCCGGTCATCCCTGCCGATGGAATCGCCACCGGCTGGATGGAATCGTTAGGAGCATGCCTCGACAGAGTCAATATCAAGCTCCAGTGCCGTCATGCGCCCGAACATCTCGGCTTCCGCCATCACCTTCCAGCGATCCCCGATCACCCGCCGTATAGTGGCTTGGAAGTCGGAGAATGGCCCGGAACGGATGACCACACGCTGCCCTTCCCGCACAGGGAGAACACGATCATCATCCTGATCACGCTTGCTTTTCCGCGATCCAAGCATCAGCGCATCCATCAGCCTATCCGGCATTAGGAAAGGTCTGCCGTCGCGTCCCATCAGCCCCTTCAGGCGCGATGCAGACAGCAATCCAACGAAGGCTTCATTGTCGGGAACGACCCTCACGAAGAGGTATCCCTTAAAGTATGGGCGATAGATATCCACAGCCTTGAGGCTCCGGCGTGGTCTGATCCTGAACTTCTCCAACGGACACCAGACGCTGATTCCCTGCTCACGCAGTTCGTCGTGTACCGCCTGCTCACTGCCAGACTTGCAAGTTGCCACCACCCATCGAGCCAGCCGGTCGAAGCCCGGACGATCATCGCGAGCCATGGAGATCAGACGAGAGCGCGAACTGATCTCCTTGCGCGCCCGATCCTGCTCAGCGTAAGCGCGCCGCCGCTCACTTTCTTGAAGCTCGGCTTCCGTCATGGGACGATATCCGAGCCTCTGTCCGTCCATCGTCCTATGCTGCATCATTCTCGTCCCTTCCCTCGATAAGCTTCCGCTGGAACCGCCTCAGTGCCTCGCGCACCGCCTCGTCCGGATCGTTGAGCTCCTCCGGCAGAGCGGGGAACTGCACCCAGTCCAGACCATGCGGTTCCGGCAGCCATGGCCAGCATCGTTCATGGTGCAGACGCTTCCAGGCATCCCAGATCGGTCCGCCCACCTGCACCTTGTCGAAGCCCTGCGCGATCTCGACGATATGAGCCGGTACGGTCACCCGCTTGCGGGCATTCGCGGCCTCGTGCAGCCTCACGGCCTCAGGCCAACCCGCCTTCTCGCGCTTGTCGCGCCAGATCAGGTCTTCCTTCTCGGGCTTCGCGTCGATGATGCTCTGCTCCAGAGGTGTGAGGCGAAGAGGAACCGGAGACTGAGAGAGCGCCGCAAGACGCAATGCGCTCCATGGCCGTGAATAGGCGGTATAGGTTTCGGCGACAGCAGCTGGACCAGCCGGAATATCCCCAAGCCTCTCCCATGCCCTTTCGCCCAAATAGGTCGCAGCAGCCTTGGAGAACTTGCGCCCGCTGGCCTTCGCCGCGGCGAGGTAATCTGGTGTCCGTTCCTCGCAGGCCTTCCTCTGCTCCGGCGTCAGGTCCAGCCAGGCGCGGCGCGTCGGGGCTTCCGCATCCACGGCATAGGTGGGCCATTGGCTCCACCACTTGCGGAACCGTCGCTCCAGCGCCTTGGGATTATCTTCCCCTTCCCCATCTTCGCGCTCGCGCTCTCTCTCTTCCCGTTCAGCAGGAGGAGTTAAACGAGAGGTATTTAACATAGGTGCCGATCCTGGACCGGCAGGGGGTGCCGACTCTGGACCGGCAGGGGGTGCCGGTATACCGGCAGGGGGTACGTCGTTATCGGCCTCTGCAGTAGGATCAAATTCCTCGCCTTCCGCCTCGTCCCATGCATGGAATGCATCGCTTGAAACCTCGCGATCGTAGATCACGCGATACCAGTGCGCACTGTCACGCCCGTTGGCGGAAACCACCTCGCGCCGCTCCACGGCGCCGATCTCGACCAGCCGCGTCACGGAAGCCTGCACGGTAGAACGAGCGCATCCAAGCTCCTCGGCAAGCTTCACCTGGCTGCGGCGGCACCAGCCGTGCTGCCGGCTGGCATTGCGCCCCAGCATACACAGCACCTGCAGGTCCTTGCCCTTCAGGTCTGGATGGGTGACCACCCATCCGGGAATGATGGAAAGTCTGGCCTCGTTGCTCATGCCGCCACCGCCTGCACCGCCAGGTGCCCGCAATTGGCCGCGACCAGCGCCGCATAGGGCTGCGGAGAAACCGAGTTGCCCACGCAGGAGACCTGCACCGACTTCGGAAACGCCACCCACCGCGGCTCGCCACCGCCCTCAGGCTCCACCCATGCACCGTCGATCACATAGTCCGGCGGGAAGCCTTGCGCGTTGTAAAGCTCCCGCGGCGTCAGCATGCGCATGCCGATATCGACGATGACGAAGGTCTCGCCGTTGATGCCGAGCGTCACGATCTCCCGCTCGTCCCAGAAGCCATGCGACCGCAGGAAATCCGCTACCTGCCGAGCCCGCGCCATCTGGTCGGGCGTGAACGGCGGGACCTCGACCGACGCCTCCACATGGCCGAAGCGGTCGGCGACAGTCACGGTGTGGCAGGGCTCATCATGTCGCGAGCCGTCACCCGTCCCGTAGTATTTCTGCATGTAAGGAGCGACGAGAGCCGACTTGCCGCCACCACCCGCCGTTGCGGTGTGGCTTGGCTCCTCGACCCCATGTCCGACGCTCTCGCCGAACTGCCGCGAAATGAAGGCGCTGATCACGCCCTGCTGCGCACCGGATGCGGTGACGGTCGAGATCGGCTCGTCGGCGGATCGGCCGGGATTGACGCCACCGTCGCGGCGGCTGTCGTTGTTGTGCTGCGCCACGAAGGCGACGGCAGCAGCATGTTTCACTCCGCCCGCGACCACAGTGCCCAGCGGCTTGTTCGGGTCCAGCGCGCGCGGCTCCTGCCCCTTACGCTCGCCATAGCCTGTCTGCACCAGTGTCGGGATGATGACCGAGTTCTGGTCCTTGCTGCTAGCGGTAATCGTGTGGTGCGGCTGCTCGACGCTGCGCACCGCCCCGCCTTGCTGCGCATGGGTGAGGACGGGTGCCACGACAGAGAGGCCAGCCCCGCCAGCCGTGATCGTATGCGTCGGCTCGTCCGCTCCATTGAACGGCTTCCCCGAGTTGCGCATGGTCATCAGGTGCGGCGCGATGATGCCGAGGGGGGCAGCGCCACCCGGTTTCTTGATGTAGCTGTTCGCGGTGATGGTCGGCGCTGGCTCGCGAGGATCCGAACCGGTTGCCCCGGTGTTGAATCGTGTTAGCGACGGTGAGACGACCGCCTTCTCGCCTCGATGCGCCGCAGTGATGGTGTTGAACGGTTCGGCAAGGTCCTCGCACCGCGCCCCATGGGTAAGGTTGACCAGGAACGGCCGCTCCGCATCCAACACGTAGCGCTTCATGCCGCGCGCCACCCGAGCCATCGTATTGTCCGCCAGCGGACGGACGGACCTCAGGCCGTGCTTTTCCATGATCTCTTCGCTCGTGTCGAAGATGGACGGGCAAGGCAGCGACCAGTCGATCACTTCCGAAGCCGTCCGCCAGGGAAGTCTGCGTCCTGCGATCACGTCCGGATCGTTCGGCGCGCCATGCGTCGGCTCCGGCCATACGATCGGCAGGCCGTCGAACCGGATCACCATGAACAGCCGCTTGCGGATCGTCGGTGCGCCGTAGTCGCATGCCCGCAGTTCGCGATAGGCGATCTTGCCGCCCAGCCGGCGCAGCTGCTTGCACCACTTCTGGAAGGTCTCCCCCTTGCGCGCCGGGTCGGGCATCAGACCCTTTTCTGTCTCGATGAGAGGCCCATAGTCCTTGAATTCCTCGACGTTCTCCATAGTGATGACGTCGATCCGCCCGCCGCTCTTCTGGATCCGCTCCACCCAGCCGGGAATGATCCAGGCGAGGTCGCGGATGTTGCGCTCCACCGGCTTTCCGCCCTTCGCCTTGCTGAAGTGCTTGCAGTCCGGCGAGAAGTGCATCAGCCCGATATGCCGTCCCGCCAGATGGTCGAGCGGATCGACCTTCCAGACGTTTTCAGAAAGATGAACAGTGTCAGGATGATTGGCCGCATGCAGCGCCAGTGCCGCCGGGTTGTGGTTGATGGCGATGTCTGGCGAGCGGCCGAGCGCCATCTCGATCCCGGTCGAGGCACCGCCGCCCCCGGCAAAGCTGTCGACGATCATGGGAGGCGCGCCGCCGAACCGCTCCAGCAGGCTTGCCGTACTTGTCGCTCCGAAGAGCGTGGCCTGGTGCATGTTCATGGGCTATTCCCCCTCGCCACGGCAGGCGTCCATCATCGCCCCGCGCGCTGCTTCTTCGGTTAGTTTGACAGTCTGCGTATGCCGCCCGTCAGCGAGCCGCCGTGCATTGATCCTGGCGACGAGCGCCGACAGGTAGACTTCCGCCTCCGGGAAGCCGTCCCGCTTCAGGAGAGCGCGGATCTTCAGGTGCTCCCGCAGGATCACCCCTTCCGGCACGGTGCAGAGCCATTCGGCCCGCTGGCGCCGGGTAACTGCATCGCGCAGTTCTTCGGTGATGGGCAGGAGCTTCGACGTCATGGCCGCGCCCTCCCCTCGCGTTTCACGGTGGTTCTGGTGAAACAGACTGTTTCCGCTGGCTTTTCCGGCGGCAGGTAAAAGCGCTCCACGGGCACGTCGAGCCACTGGCAGAGCGCGATCACCTTGCCGACGCTCACCATCTGGCCACCCATGGCGCGGGAGAAATCAGAAAGCGTCACGCCGATCTCGTCGGCAATGTCGCGCATGCCGCGCGGGTCAACCGCCCGCTTGCCCCTCAGCGCACGTGCGAAGGCGCGAAGGTCATAGTCGGCATAGGAGGGGTTGGAGCCGTTCTGCAGCCCTGTCACCGCACCACCTCCTGCCCGCCGGTCCCGACAAGCACGATCCCGAACCGCGCCGGGTCGGCATCCAATGCCTTCCACAGCCGCACCCGCGCCGATGTCTCGATCCCACGGCCGGAAAGCACCAGGTCCAGCTGCTCTGTCGTGATGCCTGCCCGCTTGATGATCCGCTCCCGTTCCGCCGCGCAGGCGGCGTCGAAGCTCATCCCCGCCCGCCTCGTGCTCTTGCGCTCGTCGGGGAACACCGTGCGATAGCCAGCCATCGAGATCCGGGCATGCACGAAGCCGCGCAGCATCTTGGGTGAGAAGTCGGGCATCATGCCGCCACCGCCTTCCCGGCCCGCCAGGCGGCAACCGCTTCGGCGGCATTGGCGGTTGCCGTCAGGCTGATGCCCTCGCCTGTCGGCATCCACAGGCCATCATCGCCCTGAGCAATCAGTCCGTTCGCCGCCAAGGCATCGATCAGCGCCACAGCCACGCTGTCGCGCACGCCGATCCCGCGTCTCAGAATGCCGCTGTCGAAGGGTTGCATGTTCTTCAGCCAGAGAATGGCGCGGCTGATCTCCTCATTGACACGCTGCTCCACCGTCTTGCGCGGCGTCTCGCGAGCAAACTCGTCAGGTGCGGCCAAGAAACCGACTGGCTTGACATGACCGCCCGCACCGGGCGCCAGCGATGCAGCATTCTCGAATGCCTTCCAGTCCACGCGGATCAGCTGCGTCACGCCATTGCCGTAGCTGCCGTCCTCGTTACGCTCCCAGATGAACCAGGCCGTGTTCATCTGGCTGGAGGCCTTGTTGCCGTCCCAGCCGTCGCGGTGCATCATCGGCAGGCGCCGGGTGAAGACGTAGACGCGGGAGGGTGGGCACTCGTCCATCACGAAGCAGCGGTCCCGGTCCTCGAACCCGCACATGAAGTTGAGGTTCAGCAGCAGCGCCATCTTGCGCGGCTTGTGCTCGCGAAGCGCATGCGCCGCATAGGCGTTGGCCAGGCCATAGGGCGGATTTGTCACGATATCCCAGCCGCCGCCCTCTGCGATCGAGCGCAGGAAGTCACCGACGCCCTGGCACTCGCCGTGCTTCGTCGTGATGCCGCGATCGACGAGGTCGGAGATCGTGACCTCGTAGCCGGCATCCTCAAGAGGCCGCAGGATCGCCCCCTTGCCCACGCTCGGCTCCAGCACGTTAAGCCCGAAGCTCTCCAGCGCCAGAAGCGTCCGCATCGCCTCGATCGGCGTCTCGTAGAGATCGTCTCCGCGCTCGTCCTTCGTCGCGGTCTTCGTGCCGACGGCATGCCCCGCGGCCTTCTTCAGCGCCGCCCGGCTTGGCTCCAGCCCTTCCGAAAGCCGCGCCTCGACGATCCGCTCGACAAACTCAGGCTCGGCCCGCACGGCGTTGCGCAGCTTGCGCGCCTCGTGCAGCCGCCGCTTGTCGACACCGACATCCTCCAAAGTGAAATGGTCCTCACTTTGGACCTTTTCCGGACGCCCTCTCGAAAGTTCACCCTTCGCCTGCGCCTCGTCCACGGCGTCCGCCATGGCCACGTAGCACATGCTCTCGATCTTCAAGGCGTCCGCCTGCATGCGCCGCGCCTTGTCGATCAGGTCGCGCGAAGCCTTCACCCGTTCGGCAGAACCGGCCGCAGCCTTCGCATGGTCATAGGCGACAGCGGAAAGCTTCAGCGCCCGTTCCACGTCGCCTGCATCCAGCAGCGCCCGTGCGCGCTCGACGACCGCGACTAGGTCGGCAACATCCTTCTGCAACGCCGGCAGCTTGCCCGCCTTGGCGTCCTTGCCGAGCTGCTGGATGGCGCCAATGGTCGTGTCGAAGCTCTGACCGCCGGCGGAAATGGTGACGCGGATGTCCTCGCTCATTGCCATTCCCCCGCAACCGGCTTCTCGCCCTCTTCGATCAGCCGGCAGACTTCCGCCTCGGAAAGCTCCAGCCGCGCTGCGATGCTGTGGGTGGAAAGCTGCTCGACATGCCAAAGCTCAAGAACCCGCGCGAAGCGGGCCTGTTTGACGAGCAAGGGGCGATGGCATTCCTCGTGCAGCCTCATCATCCCGCCGCCCTCCTGTAATCCCGCCAGGCGTCGAGGATCCGCGACACCGTCGCCTCCGGCACGCCGAGCCCCATGGCGATCGACGCCGTGTCCCAGTCGCCCCGATTCCAGAGCAGGAAGGTCGCGCCCACGATCGCGTCCAGGTCCCTGTCGGTGATCGGCATGCTCTTTTCGCGGGCGCAGACGGCGGCAAAGCCTATGTCGAACACCTGCCCCGCCCAGAGAGACGTCGCGCAGCCCCGTTCCCGCGCCTGCCGGTCAAGCGTCAGCTTCGCCTTTTCCGGCACGTTGACGGTGATGCCGATCATCTTCTGGTGCGCGGCCATCAGTGCGACCTCCGCCCAGCACCGCGCTTGCGCAGCGAGGAAAGTGCGGCCCGAAGACCTTGCACCGCCTGCTCGTCGTCAAGGCCGGCATCGATGCATGTCGCGGCGCAGGTCGCTGTCGAAACGCCAACCGCTTCCCCCGGCTGTTTCGGGAGAAGCGCAAGGATCGCGTCGACGGATTGCTGGCCGGCCTTCGAATTCTTGTCAGCCATTGTCGAGACCCGACATCATGGCATCGAGGCGCGCCAGGTATTGCTTGGCGGCGACGATCCTGTTGCGGATCGCCAGCTTCTCACCGGCGTCAATGTGCCCGTCCTCGATCGCCAGCGCGACCTCCCGCACAACGTCGTCAAGAACACCATCGAGCCGGAGAATGGCCGAAGCGGTCACCGCGCCAAAGCTGGACACTCTCTCGTCGTTGACGACCCGCGTCATGGCGGTGAGCATGAAGGGATGGTCGGTCCGCCGGTCCAGCTCGGCCGCAAGGTCCAGACGGATCACGTTCTGGCTCCACTCCTCCCCGGTCGAGGCATACTTCGTCAGGGTGGAGGAGCGGACACCCAGCGCGTCAGCCGCGCGGCAAACCCCGCCCATGGCCTCGTAGGATGCGGCGGTAGCGGCCTTGATGATGCCTATTGTTTCAAATGATGAACGCACGAAAGCACCCCTGAGTCTGGTCAAGGAAAAATCGGTGTGAAAGGATTCCGTGAAGGCCGCGCGATAGCCGCCTATTGCTGCCTCGTCACATCACGGAGGCCCGCATGACTGGAACGCAAAGAAGAGCCCGCCGGAGCCGAGAGGTCCGCCGCTCCGGCGGTAGTCGGCGCGAGACGATGAAGGTGTCTCACGCGGGGGAACTGCCGACCGGGACGGTACGCACGACCGAACCCGCCCCGGTCGAGAGCCTGACAGCCAACGGGAGGAGGAGGAGTGGCTGGCAAGGCACGGCTGTCCGGGAGGAGGTTGAACAGCCGATTGAAATGGAAAATGGAGGCGCATCATTCGGCTGCCTCCGGGAGCTCTTCATACAGGTCAGGCCGGAGGATCTGGCGCGGAATGCCTGTGAGGCGCGAGACCTCGACAACCCGTTCGGCAGGAACGCGATCCCATTGAGCCAGGGCACCGCGAGTGACACCGAGATCGCGAGCGAGAGCCGCAAGCGACTTCACCTTATCTCTGACGGCATCCATTCCGGTCTTGGTCTCAGCGTTCAAAACGGCACCCGTTCGTTGGGGATGAACCGCTATGTACAGTTTAACTAAACCTGCGTCAAGCCAGACTAGCCACGACCTGTGGTCGAGCGACAGTTATAATCTACCTATGGAACTACGAGAGCGAATATTCCGAGCCAGAGAAGACGCGAATCTTACCCAAGAGCAGCTCGCCGCTGCGACCGGCAAGACGCGAGGCGCAGTCTCCCAATGGGAGGCTGGCGATGTTCGGCCACGTCATTCCACCCTGGTCGCCATTGCCAAGGCAACAGGAAAAGATCTACGCTGGCTCGAAAGCGGGCTCGCGCCCGATGTAGTAGGCATGCGCGTAATCGGAGAAGTCGCTGCAGGCCTGTGGAAGGAGGGCAGCGTGGAGTTCAAACCGTACGGTCAGCCGGTCGCTCCTCACCCTGATTACCCGGCGCAGATGCAGCGGCTCTATAAAGTCTCTGGTAATTCCGTGAACAAGGTCGTTGCTGACGGCGAATACATACACTGCGTGAGCGTGATCGACGGCGGGATATCTCCGATCCATGGAGACCTGGTCGTGGTGCGCCGAAGTGAACACGGCCTCTCCGAGTATACCGCCAAACGCCTGATCATCGAAGGCAAGAAGATGATCTTGCGGCCAGAGAGCCACGACGAGCAGTGGCAGACGGATATTGAAATCAACGGCGACGAAGAGACTGCGATCGTAATCACTGACGTAGTCATTGCCAAATGGTCCCCGCTTAAGCGCGGCCTTTAGCCGAAAATATCCCGCGAATCACCGACCGCTTTTAGATCGCACCACCTGCGACCGATCGTCGTCGTCGTCAGATCGCAGATGCGCTGTATAGTTCAGCTAAACTTTTTCTACCTGCACCCATTGCCGTTGTGTTAGTTTAACTGTACATTCCTCCTCGTCCGGTCATCCCCGTGACCGAACGCCCCCGCCCCCAAGGCCCGATGCGATCCGCAACCTGTCGCATCGGGCCGAGGCCGGCCAACCGGATGAGGAACGACAATGCGCTTCGAGAACCACAACGCCTACCACCTTTGCCGCAACCGCCGGGAGCGGGTCGCCTGCGTCGGCGAAGCCATGCGCCGCCTTGGAGAAGGCTGCACCGCTGATGACCTGAAGATCAGCCTCGGAATCAACCAGGCACAGCTTGAAGACGTTGCCGACGACGCCCGCGCCTACGCGGTTGCCGCCAGCACGGTCCAAACCCGCGCCACCGTGCCGGCCAACCGCGCGGCTGCTTGATCCGCTTCGGTGTCCGCATCCCATGCTCACCAAATCGCTTGAAACTCTGACAGACGCGGATCTGGACGCCGAGCGCGCCTACTGGTCTGGCGAGATCGCCAGCCGCAGCCGCTGGGGCGACGATATCGACATTGCCCGCGACGCCCGGGATGCAGTGGAGCGCGAGCAGCGCCGCCGCCGCATCCAGGCCGCGCGCGTCGGTCATCTGCATGTCCGTCCCATCGTCGTCGACGATCCGGGGGTCAGACCCGCCGTTCATTCGGCACCCGTCATCGCCGGCACGGCCAAGGCGCGCAACGAGCACCGCCCCGCCCGCTTCGGGTTGACAGCCGCTCTCTGCTTCATTCTGGTCTGCCTCGCCTTCTCTGCCGCCCTCGCCGGTCAGCGCCTGCTGGAGATCGAAAGCCGCTTCGCCGCCATGGAGCGCGTGTGATGACGGCAGCCATGAACGCCCGCGAGAAATTCACCGCCGACCTCGCTGCGGTGAACGTCGCCCTGCCGCTGCGCTACGACGAGAGCAACGACACGATCTTCGACGCGGCCGGCAAGCGCGTGTGCACCATCGACGTCAACCGCGAGCGCCCGGACATCGAGGTCCACAAGATCGCCATGTGGATCACCCTCGCCGTCAACACCTGCGGCGGCTTCAAGCTGGAGAAGTCGCAATGAGCGCCGATGTCATCGCGTTCCCACGCCGCGCCCCGCAGCAGCCGACCCTCGGCCAGCTTCTGCAGCGCCGCAACGATCCGTCCCTCTCCCATTACGAGCGCGAGCAGCTCGCCGTGGTGATCGATATGCACCGCGCCGCCGGCCACTTCCTCACCCTGCCGGCAGATCCGGACAGGCGCGAAACCGGCATCACCGCAGGCAGCGAAGCACTGGAAGGCGCGCTCTTCCACGCGCTCAGCCTCAAGGGCTGCCTTAACGGAGACCTTGAACTGCGTCGCCTGCTGGCCGCGCGGCTCCAGGAGCGAGAAACGCTGGAGAGGAACAGCCGATGAGTGCCCTCGTCGACAGTGACGTCCCGAAGATCCGCCAGATGCTCTCCAGCCATATGCTGGTGACGGAGATCGCGCAGTCGCTCGAAGTGTCCGTGAACGTGCTGGCTGCCTTCATGCGCCGGCGCAACATCAGCGTGGCCGCAGACGGCAACGTGCCGCCGCCCGACCTGACGAGGCCAGACCGCACCGTCGTCTGGTCCAGGCGCATCGATCCGGTCTCCGGCTCCCCGCGCATCGTCAAGGTCTCCCTGCCCGCCATCACGGCGCATCGTCGGTCGCTCTCCGAACAGTGGAGGATCACCCCATGACCACCCGCCAGCCGACACCAGGCGTGCATGAGAATTTCGCAAGCGAGATCTCGTCGTCGCCAGATCCTCAGTCGCAGAAATGGTGCCCATGGAATGGCGGAGATATGCCGGTGCCGCAGGGCACTGCGGTGGAAGTCATCCTGAGATATGGGAAGCAGGTGGTTGAACAGGCGGGAGGCGGCTATGCCACGCGCTGGTCTCATGATGGCCCCATGGGCGGTCATGACGACATCGTCTTCTATCGCCTCTACATCCCATCGCCCCAGTCACATGTGCTTCCCCCTGTCGTAACTGGACAGATGGAGATTCAGCCGGACGTGGCGGCAGCCGATCTAGGGGCAAACGCCGAACCAGACGACGACGATGCTTGCCCGGTTTGTGGTGGCAGTGGCCGCGTCGGGCCGTTCTTCCCGAGTGGCCGATCAACCGTCTGCGGCAACTGCTCCGACCAAGCTGCCCAAGCAATGATTCGTACAGGGGGCGTGCAATGAGCTTAGTCCAACAACGAAAGGAACTCGTCAGACAGGTCTCTTCGGCAGATCTCTACGGTCTCCATCCGCTTAACATCAACCGGCCACCAAACCACCGCACCCGTGGCGCCGCACATGCCGCGCGGCACGATGTAGGATCCATCGTTCGCGTAAGGTCGCGGGTCTCTCTCGCCACCGACCACGTCGAGAATAATTTCTGGACTACCGGATCGCACAGCCTGAATTTCCGCCTTGGCGATTGCCATCCGCACAAGCCCGAAACGGTGCTTAAGGGCGTTCAGCTTAAGATTTGTCTCACCGCGTGCTCTCGACTGCTGAGCCGAGGCTCGTATCACTTCATAGCATCGCAAAACCCATGTCTCGGCCATTGCGACCAGGATGTCACCCGACATACCGTCTGCATCACTCACCGCCTGACTTTGAATCTGCTCAAGCTGTTCCCGCTCAAGAAGCCTCAGCAAGAGATCTATCCGACTAGTGGACGCGAGCGCGAGTGTGTGGGCGACACCCCACCTACTTCCGACCCGGTGCATCAGGTTGATCCAGCGGCGGTGAAGGTCTGGGTGCTCGGCCATACCTTTGTAAAAAGCAATTTGCAGGTGCTCCGTCGCGCGCATCGGCATCTCCTTTTTCTGCACTGCACATCTAAAGCCGAAATCCCTGGGAACGGCCACCCCGCACCCGAGCCGAAAGCGGAGGGGATCGAGTGACGCTCATCCGCCACGAAGGCCAGCTGCAGGTCACCTGCGATGCTTGCCCCCTCACCTATCGCCGGACCTATGCGGAGGAGGATCTGAAAATCCTCGTCGAGGACATCAAGGCGGAAGGCTGGAAGATCGAGCGCCAGGGCGCCGAGTGGCGCCACACCTGCTCCGACTGCGCGAAGTGGGGAGCACGGAGGCTGATATGAACCTTACCGAGGCCAGGGCCCTGTATCCGGAAGCACGCGAGCTCGCCGGCCTCGTCAGCGACGAATGGGCCGAATCCTACAACATCACCGAAAGGCGCGCCGAGGTCTGCATCCGTGACGGATTGACCGGCGAGATCGTGCCGATCGCGCAGCTGCTGCCCGAATGCAGTTTTGACGACCGCCGGCTGATGTTCGCCGCGCCGCGGCTGCTGCGCGCCCTGCTACTTCTCCTGGAGGCGGCTTTTGACGAGATCCGCAAGCTGAAGCCGAAGGAAGAGCAGAAGGATTTTGCGGCCGAGGTTTCGATGAAGTGCAAAGACGATCGCGCCTTCGCCAGATATCTCGAGGAGCGTCATGAACTTCAGGACGCATCCAACAGCGAGCGCATCAAGACGCGCGTCCGCTCCATTCTCGCCGTCCAGTCGCTCGCTGAACTCAATTCCGATCCGCAAGCCGCAGAGCGCTGGAAGGCGCTGCGCAGCGACTTCAAGACATGGCTGAGGATGAGCCGATGACCAGCCCCGCCCTGGTAAGAGCCGCGGACCTGAAACGCATGGCGGATGTTGCCAAGGCGAAGAACGTCACCGTCTGGATCGAGATCAACGGGCGAAGGATCGGCGTGTCGCCAGAATTGCCGCCGATTGACACCGGAGCCAAGGCGAATCAGAAGTATGAGGACTTCGACCTCTGATGAGCGATATGCCGCGCAAACCCTACCTCTCTCGCGAGAAGACCCGCCACGACAAGTATGTCTGGTATTTCAAGCGCAATGGGAAGCGCATCCGGCTGCCAGAGCCCTACGGCAGTGACGCCTTCAACGAAGCCTATGAGAAGGCTCTATCAGGCCATAGCGGCATAATCGAAAAGGAAAAGTCCAGAAGCGGTTCGCTGAAATGGCTCATAAACCAGTATAAGCGCAGCGCCGCCTTCGCCGATCTGGCCGCAGCGACCCGCCGCGCGCGAGATAACATCCTGAAGCAGGTCATCTCTGACCCCAAGAATGCCGATGGACCATTCGCCGCGGTAACGAAGGCGACCATCAAGCGGGGTATGGACAAGCGTGCGGCGACACCACATGCCGCGAACAACTTCCTGAAGACGATGAGCCACCTGTTCAAGTGGGCCGTTGAGGCGGAACACGTCGAGGTCAATCCGTGCCTCGGCGTCTCGAAGCTCAATGCGAAATCGGACGGCTTCCACACATGGAGCGTCGACCAGGTCGAGCGTTATCGCGACTTCCACAAGCTCGGAACGAAACCGCGCCTGGCGATCGACATCCTGCTCTTCCTCGGCCTCAGGCGCTCTGACGCTGTCGTCGTGGGTCGTCAGCACATGAAGGACGGGATGATCTCTCTGCGAACGCAAAAGACCGGCCAGTGGGTCTATCTGCCGGTCTTCAAGCACCTGCAGGAATCAATCGACGCAACGCCGACAGGCGATCTGGCCTTCCTGACGACCGAGAAGGGCAAGCCGTTCAGTTCGGGTGCCTCGTTCGGGAACTGGTTCGCGAAGCAGTGCAGAGCGGCCGGACTTCCGGATGAGTGCCGCGCCCATGGCCTTCGCAAGGCCGGCGCCACGATCGCGGCCGACGAGGGCGCTACCGCTCACGAGCTCATGGCGATGTTCGGCTGGTCGCGGCTTTCGATGGCAGAGATCTACACGAAGGAAGCAGACAAAAAGCGCCTCGCGAGGAGCGCATCAGAACGTCTGTCGAACAGAATGTAAGTCGCACCCTCAACCCTGAGCAGTCGCACCTTCAACAGAAACAACAGGTTAGGTATAGTTTTGGCGACCCCTACAGGACTCGAACCTGCGACCTACTGCTTAGAAGGCAGTTGCTCTATCCAGTTGAGCTAAGGGGCCGGCTGCGCCGGCGGACGGCTCAGTGCGTCCAGGGCTGGATGCGGTTATAGCGGAAATTGTCGGTATAGGAGACGATCTGGCGCGCCACTTCCTTCGGCGGAATGACGCGGTACTGGATGCCTTCCCGCTTTGCATAGGCTTCCGCCTGTTCCTGGCTCTCGAAGGTCAGCCGCACCTGCTGGCGCATGTCCGACGAGGAGGTGTAGCCCAGGATCGGATCAATCCGCCGAGGCGCTTCCTGGTCGAATTCCAGGACCCAGAGGTGGGTCTTGGCCGTTCCCGACTGCATGGCGGTCTTTGAAGGGCGATAGATCTTGGCGGACATTCCGACGATGCTCCCTGAATGCCGGACTGCTGGCTTCATCCGGCCGTGGTCGGAGTGGAGAGATTCGAACTCCCGACCCTCTGGTCCCAAACCAGATGCGCTACCAGACTGCGCTACACTCCGTTTCCACGTTGCCCAGCGGATTACACGCTTCGATGCTGGGCCGCAACAGCAAATTCCAACGAAAAACCGAAGCGGGTGTTCCCGCTCACTTGCGCCCGTCGATCCGCTTGCTCATCACCCGGTCGCCCACGTCGATCCCGAGCGCGGCAGCGCGTCCGCCGTTCAGTTCCAGCACGTAATTCACCGGCCCGCGCGAATCGATGATCGCCTCGGAGAACGGAACCGCCTTGCGGTGGATATGGGAAATGGTGCCGTCACGCTGGATGAACAGCATGTCGAGTGGCAGCGGCGTGTTGCGCATCCACATGGAGACCGGCCGCGTCTCGCCGAAATCGAACAGCATGCCGTGGTCCTGGGGCATGCTTTCCCGGTGCATCAGCCCCTGCGACCGCTGCTCGGTGGTGAGCGCCAGCTCGACGTCGAAACGGTGCACCTTGCCGGACCGCGTCTGGATCAGCAGGTCTTCCCGTTCGAAGGTCGTCTGCGCCATCGCCTGGCCGAGGAAAAGCAGAACAAGCGCCGCGAGGGCGCTTGCGATCAATCCTCCCGACCGGCGGCCCATCAGTGGGCCCGGCCTATCGGATTGGGATTGTCCGGATGGATTTCGGCGGCCATCAGCCCCTTGTCTCCCGGTCCGTAGCGGACGAGGACGACCTGGCCCGGCCGCAATTCCGTCAGCCCGAAGCGGCGAAGCGTCTCCATGTGGACGAAGATGTCCTCCGTCCCCTCCCCGCGGGTGAGGAAACCGAAGCCCTTGGTGCGGTTGAACCACTTGACCAGCGCCCGCTCGAGCCCGCTTGTCGCCGTGACCTGCACATGGGTGCGCACCGGCGGCATCTGGTGCGGGTGCACCGCCGTCGACTGGTCCATGGAAAGGATGCGGAAGGCCTGGTAGCCGCGTTCGCGCTTGTGAATGAGCGCGACGATTCGGGTGCCCTCGAGGATCGTCTGATAGCCGTCGCGCCGCAGACAGGTGACGTGCAGCAGCACGTCCTGCATACCGTTGTCAGGCACGATGAATCCGAAGCCCTTGGCCACGTCGAACCACTTGACGACACCTGTGATCTCGATCAGGTCGACAGCCTCGCCGGCGAGGTCCTCGATCCCGGCCATGTCCTTCGCTGACATTCGGTCTGCCATCTGTGTCGGCCCCTCGATTACGCGCTACAGCCCCGGTAGACTGATTCTGGAGGTGAGATTAACATCCCGTTAACCCTCCAGCGCAAGTCCCCGCCTAGGAATTATCTGGCCCATTCCTATCTCAGCAGGCTTGTCCGTAGCTGACGCGCGGGATCATAAGAACCGACACACACAAAGCGGAGAATATTGCCCATGCGCTACCTTCACACCATGGTTCGGATCAGGGACCTCGAGGCCTCGATGCGATTCTATACCGATCTCCTCGGCCTGCAGGAGGTCCGACGCATAGAGAACGAGAAGGGCCGTTTCACCCTGATCTTCCTGGCGGCGCCGGAAGACGCCGAGGCGGCCCGCGCGACAAAGGCGCCCTGCCTCGAACTCACCTATAACTGGGATGCGGAGGACTATGCGGGAGGCCGCAATTTCGGGCACCTCGCCTACGAGGTCGACGACATTCATGCCTTCTGCCGCAGGATGATGGAGAACGGCGTCACCATCAACCGCCCGCCTCGCGACGGCTACATGGCATTTATCCGCTCGCCGGACGGCATCTCGATCGAGATCCTCCAGAAGGGCGAGCCGCTGCCGCCGACGGATCCCTGGGCATCGATGGAGAATACCGGCTCCTGGTAAGCCAGGGCCAAGACTTGCTCCCGGGTTGTCACCGGGAGCAGGCTGTCGGGGAATGATTCGAGCAGGAAGTGGACGGGCAATGCGGGGAATATCCACGGTACGGCGCAGGTGCGGGCCGCTGCTTTTCGCGGCACTCGTCATACCGCTTGCCCTTTCCGGCTGCACCACGGGAGGAAAGGCCGGAGAAACGGGCGAAGCCGAGACGGGGGCAGCCGCACAGTCGGACGAGCGCAGCGCGAAGGCCGGCGACACCTCGTCGGGCTACACCGATCCCGCCCTCGTATCCGCATCCTCCTCCGGCTACGGATCGGACGGAATGAACGCCGACGGTGCCCCGGGCATGACGGGATCCGACCCCTATCAGGCCGATACCCTGGCGCCGGGCGTCGTCACCCAGCCGACCGGGATTCGCGCCGGCAGCAACAGCATCTTTTCCGGTGGCGCGCCCGCCGCCGCCCCGCCCTCACCGGGCGCAGCACCCGCTGTTTATCCGGCCGGCCGCATCGATGCCCGTAGCGGCAGCGTCTTCAGCGCGCCGGCGCCCGCACCTGCCGGGACCTGCGGGACCGACGTTGACGGCTATCCGCTAAGTTGCTGATGTCACAAGGATATCGCGGGCATTCCGGACGGATCCAACGCCTGTCATATTTTTTGCGCGGAAGCGAAATTCGCGCTTGCGAGATGAAAATCACCCCTCTATAAGGTCGCTCACCGCACGCGCCCTTCGTCTATCGGTTAGGACGCCAGATTTTCATTCTGGAAAGAGGGGTTCGACTCCCCTAGGGCGTGCCACTTCTCCCTGTTCCCCCCCTTTCCCCGCATTGAAACCGCCCGTCGCGGCACCCGATATTGCGCCGCGTCTGGCTCGTCTCTTTTTTGCTGTTTTCCCTGCGAAATTCAAAATTGATGCTTGCGGCCTCCGGGGTCGCTGACTATAAGGGCGCCACACCGCGCACGCGCCCTTCGTCTATCGGTTAGGACGCCAGATTTTCATTCTGGAAAGAGGGGTTCGACTCCCCTAGGGCGTGCCACTTCACCTTCATAAATCGAGTCAGTTCGCCGGCGCAGCGTCCAGGATTCGCAGCTGAATCCGCCTGTTGCCCTGCCAGTGGTCGCCGCTGAGGCAGCCCGCTACATGAAGCTGGTTTCCGCGGGAATTCAAGAGAAGCTGGCCGAGCGGGGTATCGGCGGCACGGAACGCGATCGCGTCCAGGCAGGTGCCGTCGGCCGCCTGCAACTGGACCTTCACGTGAGCCGTCCCCACCAGCCGCGCATCCCTCACCCGATGGGCCGGCATGGCGAAGACCGGCTGAGGGTGGCCGGAACCGTAGGGTCCCGCCTTTTCGAGCTGGTCCAGCATGTCGAGCGTCGCCCCGGAGGCCGACAGCGCGCCATCGATCTTCAGCACGTGATTGGCGACGAGCGAGGGTACGGTCACCTGTGCCCGCTCCTCGAAGAAGGCACGCAGCCGTCCGAGATTCTGGCGTTCGACGGTCAGTCCTGCGGCCATGGCATGACCGCCGCCCTTCACGAGCAGTCCGTCGTCCACCGCCGCGCGCACCATGCGCCCGAGGTCGAATCCGTTGATCGAGCGGCCGGAGCCGGTGCCCTTGCCGGATGGGTCGAAGGCGATCGCGAAGGCCGGCCTCCGGAACTTCTCCTTCAGCCGAGCGGCGAGCAGGCCGACAATGCCGGGATGCCAGTTTTCCCGGGCGGTCACCAGCACCGTCGCCGCCTCCCCGTCTCCGTATTCGGCGATGACCTCCGCCTCGGCCTCCGCGAGCATCGCCGCCTCCATGGCCTGCCGCTCGCGGTTGAGCTCGTCGAGTCGCCCGGCGATTTCTTCCGCGGCGGCCGCGTCGTCGAGGGTCAGCAGCCGGCTGCCGAGGCCCGCGTCGCTGATGCGCCCGCCGGCATTGATGCGCGGACCCACCAGGAACCCGAGATGATAGGGCGTGACCGGCCCGCCGAGCCCGGCCTTGCGCAGCAGAGCCGCGAGCCCGGCATTGTTCATGTGACGGGCCGCCATCAGCCCCTTCACCACGAATGCGCGGTTGAGGCCCTTGAGCGGCACGACATCGCAAACCGTTGCGAGCGCGACGAGATCCAGCCAGGCAAGCAGGTCCAGCCCCGCCGAACCGGGGTTCCCCCGTTCCCGAAGCAACCGCGCGGTCGCCACCAGCACCATGAAGACCACGCCGGCGGCGCAGAGATGCCCCTGCCCGGAAAGGTCATCCTCGCGGTTGGGGTTCACCAGCGCCAGGCAATGGGGAAGTTCGTGGCCAAGCTGGTGGTGGTCGATCACCACGACGTCGCAGTCCTTCTCGCGCGCCGCGTCGAGCGCCTCGTGGCTCGTCGATCCACAGTCGACGGTGACGATCAGCTGGGCGCCGTTTTCGATCAGCTGGCGGATCGCCGCCGGATTGGGCCCGTAGCCCTCGAAGATCCGGTCCGGGATATAGATCTCCGCAGGAACCCCAAAATGCGCGAGAAACCGGTAGAGGAGCGCCGAAGAGGCCGCGCCGTCGACGTCGTAGTCGCCGAAGATCGCGACCTTCTCGCGACGCTCTATCGCCAGCGCGATCCGCTGTGCGGCCTTCTCGCAGTCCGTGAGCCTGTAGGGCTCGGGCATCAGCGAGCGGATGGTCGGATCGAGAAAGGCCGGCGCCTCGTCGACGCCGACACCCCGGCCGGCGAGCACGCGCGCGACGATATCGGCAATGCCGTGAACCTGTGCGATCGCCAGCGCCCGGTTCTCCGCTGCCTGATCGAGCCGAGAGACCCATCGCTGCCCGCAGGCCGAGCGCTCGACACCGAGGAAGGCCCTCGGCACCGGATCGACCGGCGTGTCGTTGGAGATCGTGATCGGAAGATGCTTGGCTGTCATTCCAGACCTAATAGCCGATCGGAACTTCGGACGGAATCACTTAAATCCCGCTCCCCGCGACCGCTGCTCCAAGAGCACGGGCCTTTACCAGATTGCGGCGAGCGCCGTCAGGGTCGCAGCCGGAGGAACCAGCAGCACGAGCAGGACTGTCCAGTTCCGGCTTGCTTCGCGGTCCTCGTAGATTGCGTCATTGGCGTGGGCATGCACCCGTCTCGGGATGCCTCTCCCCGCCAGTGCGGCATGCGCACCATCGCAGGCCAGCCGAAACGGCGCCCTGCCGGACATTTTCCAGACCACTCCGACGCCCTCCCCGCGCAAGGTGATTTTCAGGCAGCCTAACGCGATTCCGCACCACTGCGCCAGCAGATTCCATCGCAAGCCACAGGTTCGTCGCGTCGCGCTCTCAGAACGCCTTCGGGCGCTCGATGCGGATGACCTGCGGTTCGCCCACGAGGTAGTCTTCCGCCTTGATCGCGGCGACGGCATTGCGCACCGATTCCTCCGTCGTCGCATGGGTGACGAGGATGATGGTCTTGGCGTCCGACACCGGCGCCATGGCACTTGCCCGCTGCACGATCGATTCCAGCGAGATGCTGTTCTCCGCCATCCGGGTGGCGACGCTGGCGAAGACGCCGGTCCTGTCGGCCACCGTGAGCCGGATGAAATATCCGCCCTCGTGACTGCGCATGCGGGCCCGCCGGTAAGGCTCGAGAGCGTCGGCGGGTGTGCCGAGCACGGGGACCCGCTGCTCGCCCGGGCGGCTCTTGGCGATGTCTGCGATGTCGCCGAGGACTGCGGACGCAGTCGCGTCTCCGCCGGCGCCGGGCCCGACCATCAGCAGTTCGCCAAGGATGTCGGACTCGATCGCGACCGCATTGGTCACCCCGTCCACCTGGGCGATGACGGAATCGCGCGGCACCATGGTCGGATGCACCCGCTGCTCGATCCCGGACTCCGTCTGCTGGGCCACACCCAGGAGCTTGATGCGATAGCCGAGATCGGCGGCCGCCTCGATGTCCTCGATGGAGATGTTGCTGATGCCTTCCAGATAGATCTCGTCGGCGGCGATCCGCGTGCCGAAGGCAAGCGTCGTCAGGATGGCGAGCTTGTGGGCGGTATCGTTGCCTTCGATGTCGAAGGTCGGATCGGCCTCCGCATAGCCGAGGCGCTGGGCTTCCCGCAGGCAATCCTCGAAGGCGAGCCCTTCCTTCTCCATCCGGGTCAGGATGTAGTTGCAGGTCCCGTTCATGATGCCGTAGACGCGCGAGATGCGGTTGCCGGTCAGGCTTTCCCGCAGCGCCTTGATGACCGGGATGCCACCCGCCACGGCCGCCTCGAAATTGAGGAGGACGCCCTTCTTCTCCGCAAGCGCCGCGAGTTCGACGCCATGGCGGGCAAGAAGCGCCTTGTTGGCCGTCACGACGTGAAGACCGCGTTCCAGCGCTGCCCGGACCGCCTGTTCGGCGGCACCCTCGGCGCCACCCACCAGTTCGACGAGCACGTCGATGTCAGCGCGGGCCGCCATCTCAGCCGGCGTATCGAACCACGCGGTGCCGGAGAGGTCGACGCCGCGGTCCCTTCCCCGGTCTCTGGCGCTGACCGCCGTAATCTCGATGGCACGGCCGCACGTCACCGACAGTTCGCTTGCGCGCTCCCTGATGATCCTCGCCAGCGAGGCGCCAACCGTACCGAGACCCGCAATGCCGACTTTCAGGGCATCTGCCATGCTTGTTATCCTAGATTTGCGAGGGGGGGTCGGCGGCCCGCGGGAGCCGCCTGAACTTCCGGGCGTGACCGCCCGTCAGCGGCGGGCGTTGAGCGAGATCACGTTGTGCATGGTCTCGTCAGCGCTCGACAGGAACTTCTTGATGTTCCGTGCGGCCTGGCGGATGCGATGCTCGTTCTCGACGAGTGCCAGTCGAACGTAGTCATCCCCCATCTCGCCGAAGCCGACGCCCGGCGCGACCGCCACGTCGGCCTTTTCAACCAGGAGCTTGGAAAATTCCAGCGAACCGAGATGTCGGAACTTCTCGGGGATCTTGGCCCAGGCGAACATCGTCGCTGCCGGCGGGGGAACCTCGAACCCTGCCTTGCCGAAGCTCTCCACCATCACGTCGCGGCGACGCTTGTAGACAGAGCGGACTTCCGCGATGTCGGATCCGTCGCCGTTCAGCGCATGGGTCGCGGCAACCTGGATCGGCGTGAAGGCGCCGTAGTCGAGGTAGGATTTCACGCGGGTCAGCGCCGAGATCAGTCGCTCGTTGCCGACCGCAAAGCCCATGCGCCAGCCCGGCATGGAGAAGGTCTTCGACATCGAGGTGAACTCGACGGCGACATCCATCGCGCCGGGAACCTCGAGGACCGACGGCGGCGGATTGTTGTCGTCGAAGTAGATTTCCGAATAGGCGAGGTCGGAAAGCACGATGATGTCGTGCTTTCGCGCGAAATCGATCACGTCCTTGTAGAAGTCGAGCGATGCCACATGCGCCGTCGGGTTCGACGGGTAGTTGATGATCAGCGCCAGCGGCTTCGGGATGGAGTGGCGGACCGCACGCTCCAGCGGCGGAAAGAAGCTTTCGTCCGGCTCGACCGACATCGACCGGATCACGCCGCCCGCCATCAGGAAGCCGAAGGCATGGATGGGATAGGTCGGGTTGGGGCAGAGGATGACATCGCCCGGCGCGGTGATCGCCTGCGCCATGTTGGCGAAGCCTTCCTTCGAACCCAGCGTCGCGACGACCTGCGTCTCGGGGTTGAGCTTCACGCCGAAGCGACGGGCGTAGTAGGCCGCCTGCGCCCGGCGCAGGCCCGGAATGCCCTTTGACGACGAATAGCGGTGGGTGCGCGGGTCCTGAACGACCTCGCACAGCTTGTCGACGATGTTCTTCGGGGTCGGAAGGTCGGGGTTGCCCATGCCGAGGTCGATGATATCGGCCCCCGCCGCTCGCGCGCTTGCCTTCAAACGGTTGACCTGTTCGAACACGTAGGGCGGCAATCTGCGAACTTTATGGAACTCTTCCATGACCTTCCTCGTGAAAGCAGGCGCCGTCGACGGACGGCGCCGGGATTTGCCTTGCGGCAATGTGCTGATTTGCTGCCAAACCGGCCCGAACGCAAGCGCTAATTGGCGATCGCCGCCTCGGCGTCGCGCGCATGTTCCGCCGCCAGGCGACGCAGTTCCGCAAGGCGGCGCTGGTACTCGGCCTCGGTAACGGTTCCGTTGGCACGGGCCGTTGCGAGCGCGGAGAGCTGCGCTTCCGATCCCGCCGCCTCCTCGTCGCCGATCTGCACGTTTGCCGCCCTCAGCGTCTGGCCGAACGTCGGATAGGTGCCGCTGTCGCGCTTGACGATCGGTCCCTGCGGCGGTGGCGGCGCGTTGACGACCACGGTCGCGGCGGGAGCAGTGTTCGGTATCCCGTCATCGAGCGCGAAGCTGTTGCATCCCGCGGCGAGAATCGGCAGTGCGCCGATCACCAGCAAGCGCGGCACGCCTGCCGCCCGAAACCTGTTCTTTTCCATCTCTTCCGCCTTACCGGGCCGGTTTTGCCGTAACGCATTTTGCCGTGGCTCGCTGGCACTTGTATTCGTTTTGAGGCACAATGTACAAAAGAAATCAAATAGCAAGATCGGGCCTTCGGAGGAGCAGTTGGACAAGAAGTGGGAGGGAGAGGAAGCCGGCCCCGGCCAGTTTTCCGCATTCGACCCGAAGTCCGTCGAACCCTATGTGGTCAAGGATCCCCACGCGCTCGCCGTCAACCTCGCCCGGGCCCTCGAACACCTCGGACGGGCCGCTGGTGCGTGGCTCACGTCCCATGACAAGGCCGAGGTCCAGGACCATTCCGCCGATCCCGTGACCGAGCTCGTCCGGACGCTCTCGGACGTCGTCCGGTACTGGATGTCCGACCCCAAGCGGACGCTGGAGGCGCAGACCCTCCTCCTCTCCAGCTACATGGAGATCTGGACGCGAACCATCTCGCAGATGGCCGGACAGCCGGTTGCACCGCCCGAGACACCGTCCGGTGACAAGCGCTTCGCCGACGAGGACTGGACCAGGAACCCGTTCTTCGCCTTCCTCCGGCAGGTCTATCAGGTGACCGCCTCCTTCGCCGAAAAGCTGGTCCTGGAAGCGGAAGGCCTCGACGACCACACGCGGATGAAGGCGATTTTCTACGCCCGCCAGCTGACGGCGGCGCTCTCGCCCGCCAATTTCGCCCTCACCAATCCCGAGGTCTACCGCCACACGGTCGCGACGAGCGGCGCGAACCTCGTCGACGGCATGCGGATGCTGGCGGAGGACGTGGCGGCCGGCGGTGGCCAGCTGCGCCTTCGCCACACCGATCACAGCCAGTTCCAGGTCGGCGAGAACCTCGCCATGACGCCCGGGAAGGTGATCGCCCAGAGCGAACTCTGCGAGGTGATCCAGTACGACGCGTCCACCGAAACCGTTCTCAAGCGGCCGCTTTTGATCGTGCCGCCATGGATCAACAAGTTCTACATCCTCGACCTGACGCCGCAGAAGAGCTTCATCAAATGGTGCGTCGACCAGGGCCATACCGTCTTCGTCATCTCCTGGGTCAATCCCGACGAGCGACATGCCCGAAAGGACTGGGAGGCCTATATTGGCGAAGGCGTGGAATTCGCGCTCGATGCCGTCGAGAAGGCGACCGGCGAGCGGCAGGTGAATGCCATCGGCTATTGCGTCGGCGGCACGCTGCTGGCGGCGACGCTTGCTCTCCATGCGCAGAAGAAGGACCGCCGCATCGCCTCCGCCACCTTCCTCACCACCCAGGTGGACTTCACCCTCGCAGGCGACCTGAAGGTCTTCGTCGACGAGGAGCAACTGGGGTCGCTCGAAAAGCAGATGGAGAAGTCGGGCTACCTGGAGGGGTCGCGCATGGCGAACGCCTTCAACATGCTGCGCGCCTCGGAGCTGATCTGGCCCTATGTCGTCAGCAACTACCTGATGGGCAAGGAGCCGCTCCCCTTCGACCTTCTCTATTGGAACGCCGATTCGACCCGGATGGCCGCCGCAAACCACGCCTACTATCTGCGCAACTGCTATCTGGAGAATACGCTGAGCCGGGGCGAGATGAAGCTTGGCGGACGGGTGATCTCGCTCAAGGACGTCAAGGTGCCGGTCTACAACCTCGCCACTCGCGAAGACCACATCGCCCCGCCCCGTTCGGTGTTCAGGGGCTCGGCGCTTTTCGGGGGACCGGTGGAATTCGTCCTCAGCGGCTCCGGGCACATCGCGGGCGTCGTCAATCCTCCCGCCAAGCAGAAATACCAGTACTGGACGAACGGCAAGCCGCAGGGCCAGTTCGAGGACTGGGTCGCGAAGGCCAGGGAGACCACGGGATCCTGGTGGCCGCACTGGCATGCGTGGATCGAAAAGCGCAGCAAGGACCGCGTCGATGCGCGCGCTCCCGGCGGAACGGCACTCAATGCGATTGCCGATGCGCCGGGCACCTACGTCCTCGAACGCGTCTGACCGATATCCGATGATCTTCGATCCCCCGCTGGTCCGCGCGACCCTGGTGCAGCGCTACAAGCGTTTCCTGTTCGACGCCGTGCTGGAGGACGGAACGCCGATTACCGGATCATGCCCGAACACGGGCTCCATGCGCGGCCTGACGACACCGGGCTCGACCATATGGATGTCGCTGCATGACAGCCCGACCCGCAAGCACCGGCACATGTTCGAGATGGTGGAGGCCGACGGGACGCTTGTCGGCGTCAACGCCGCGCTGGCGAACCGGATCGCAGAGGAAGCGCTGGTCGCAGGCCTCGTGCCTGCCCTCGCCGGCTATCGGAGCCTTCGTCGCGAGCAGCGCTACGGCGCAAGATCGCGCATCGATTTCCTCCTCGGTGAACCCGGCCGCCCCGATTGCTATATAGAGGTGAAGAACGTGCACTTCATGCGGCAGCGGGGCCTCGCGGAATTTCCGGATACCGTGACGACGCGCGGCGCGAGGCATCTGGAGGAACTCGGCGACATGGTCGAGGCAGGTCACCGGGCGGTGATGCTCTATGTCGTGCAGAGACAGGATTGTGATCACCTGAGGCTTTGCAGCGATCTCGATCCGCGATATGCCGCAGCCTTTCGGCGGGCCGCCGCGCGCGGCGTCGAGGCTTACGTGCTGCGATGCCGGGTCACACCTGCGGAAATCGTCGCCACGGACCTGATCGGCATGGACGAAGCCTGCCTGCCTGCATTATGAACGTAGAGATTATGAGAGCAACCGGATGGTGAACTATATCGATGCGGTCGACGCCCCCCTGAAGAACACGGGCGCGATCCGGCTTTATGGCGCGGACGATTTCGCCGGCATGCACAAGGCCGGCCTCCTGACGGCCCGCTGCCTGGACGAGCTTGCGGCCATCGTCAAGCCGGGCGTCACGACGAGCGCCATCGATCGTTTCGTGTTCGAATTCGGCATGGATCACGGCGCCCTGCCCGCGACGCTGAACTATCGCGGCTACAAGTATTCCGTATGCACCTCCATCAACCACGTCGTCTGCCACGGCATGCCCGATGACAAGCCGCTGAAGGAAGGCGACATCGTCAATATCGACGTCACCTATGTCCTCGATGGCTGGCACGGCGATTCGAGCCGTATGTATCCGGTCGGGCAGATCAAGCGCGCTGCCGAACGGCTTCTCGAGGTTACCTACGAATGCCTGATGCGCGGCATCGAGGTGGTGCGCCCGGGAGTCCGTACGGGGGCGATCGGTCAGGCCATCCAGACCTATGCCGAAGCGGAGCGCTGCTCGGTGGTCCGCGATTTCTGCGGCCACGGCGTCGGGCGGCTTTTCCACGACACGCCGAACATCCTGCACTATGGCCGCGCCGACGAAGGACCGGAACTGCGCGAAGGCATGATCTTCACCATCGAGCCGATGATCAATCTCGGCAAGCCGCATGTGAAGGTTCTGTCGGACGGCTGGACCGCGGTGACCCGCGATCGCTCCCTCTCGGCACAGTACGAGCACGCCGTCGGCGTCACCGCGACCGGCTGCGAGATCTTCACCCTCTCCCCCGCAGGTCTCGACCGACCGGGCCTGCCGCCGCTCAAGAGGTAGCGCATGACGAACCGCCCCTCCCCTCCACATGACGGCGAAGTGCCAGCCATGGACGAGGAGGCGGACGAGCGCGGTTTCTTCGCCGAACAGGCTCCGAAGGCAGCGGCCCTGAAGAAGAGCGGCCTCCTGCCCCGGGATGAAAAGCAGGCGCATTATCACGGCCATCGCGACCGCCTTCGCGCCCGTTACCGCGAGCACGGCGACGCAGCCCTCGCCGATTACGAGATCCTCGAGCTGCTGCTCTTCCGGCTCATTCCACGCCGCGACACCAAGCCGATCGCCAAGGCGCTGATCGAACGCTTCGGCAACCTTGCGGGAGTGTTCGGTGCACCCGCCTTCCTCCTTCAGGAAGTGAGCGGCGTCGGCGAGACTGTCGCACACGACCTGAAGCTCGTGGCGACCGCCGCCCATCGGATGCTGAAGAGCGAACTGCGGGGCAAGCAGGTGCTCTCCTCCTGGTCCTCGGTCATCGACTATTGCCACGCGGCCATGGCCTACGAGGCGCGCGAGCAGTTCCGCATCCTCTTCCTCGACAAGCGCAATGCCCTCATCGCCGACGAGGTGCAGGGGCGCGGCACGGTCGACCATACGCCGGTCTATCCGCGCGAGGTGGTGCGCCGGGCCCTGGAACTGTCGGCCACGGCGATCATCCTCGTCCACAACCACCCGAGCGGCGACCCGACGCCTTCCCGCGCCGACATCGACATGACGAAGACCATCGTCGATACCGCAAGGCCGCTCGGCATTACCGTCCACGACCACATCATTATCGGCAAGGAAGGCCATGCGAGCCTGCGCGGACTGCGGCTGATCTGATCGGCCTCGCCGGTCGCGGCGAACATAAAATCGCCGTTCAATCAAACCGTAAGACAAACTTGCTACACAGCGCTCGGCGCATGCCGCTCGGCAAGATCAATCGGAGCAATCCATGACCCATTACGACCTCATCGTCGTCGGCAGCGGACCGGCCGGACGCCGCGCCGCGATCCAGGCGGCCAAGCTGGACAAGAGCGTGCTCGTCATCGAGCGCGGCCGGCGCGTCGGAGGCGTTTCCGTCCATACCGGCACCATCCCTTCGAAGACGCTGCGGGAGACGGCGCTCAACCTCACCGGCTGGCGCGAACGCGGCTTCTACGGCCAGTCCTACCGGGTCAAGCAGGACATCGGCGCATCCGACCTGCGTCGTCGCCTCCTCATCACGCTTGACCACGAAGTCCAGGTCCTGGAGCACCAGTTCGCCCGCAACCGCGTCCAGCAGATGCATGGCGTCGCCCGCTTCATCGATCCCCATACGCTCGAAGTCACGCGCGAGGACTGCGAGACGCAACGGGTGTCCGCGTCGGCGATCCTTCTGGCGGTCGGCACGAAACCCTATCGTCCCTCCCATATTCCCTTCGACGGCAAGGCCATCCTGGACAGCGACGAGCTCCTCGACATCGAAACTGTGCCGCGTTCGCTGGTCGTCATCGGCGCGGGCGTCATCGGCATCGAATACGCCTCGATCTTCAGCGCCCTCGATACGCAGGTCTCGGTCGTCGAACCGCGCTCGACCATGCTCGAGTTCATCGACCGCGAGATCGTCGAGGACTTCACCTACCAGCTCCGCGACCGCAACATGAAGCTGATCTTCGGCCAGACGGCGGAGAAGGTGGAACGGGAACCTGGCGGCAAGTGTCGCGTCGAACTGAACAACGGCCGGGCCCTCAACGCCGACATGGTGCTCTTCGCCGCCGGACGCGTCGGCGCCACCGGCGACCTCAACCTGGAAGCCTGCGGACTGGAGGCCGACAGCCGCGGACGCCTCAAGGTCGATCCGGAAACCTTCCAGACCGCCGTCCCGCACATCTACGCCGCCGGCGACATCGTCGGCTTCCCGAGCCTTGCCTCCACCTCGATGGAACAGGGCCGCATCGCGGCCCGCCACGCGGTCGGCGCGCCGGCGAGCGAACCGCCGCAATATTTCCCCTACGGCATATACGCCGTACCGGAGATCTCCACCTGCGGGCTTACCGAGGAAGAGGTCATCGCCCGCAAGATCCCCTACGAAACCGGGGTGGCGCATTTCCGCGAGACCTCGCGCGGCCACATCATGGGCCTGCAGACCGGCCTCCTGAAGATGATCTTCTCGCGCAAGACGCGCCGCCTGCTCGGCGTCCACATCATCGGCGAAGGTGCGACCGAACTCGTGCATATCGGCCAGGCGGTGCTGAACCTGAAAGGCACCGTCGACTACTTCGTCGAGAATACGTTCAACTACCCGACGCTTGCGGAAGCCTACAAGATCGCCGGCCTCGACGCCTGGAACCGCATGGACCAGGGCCCGCGCGAGGCACCGGTCGCCACCGCGCAGTCGCTCGACACATACCGCCAGTCATGAACCCCCAGTCATGAAAAAAGCCGCGTCGGGGTGACGCGGCTTTCGAAATTGAAGGCAGGGCCCGCGTCGCGGGCTCTTCCATTAACGCGAATAGAATTCGACGACCAGGTTCGGTTCCATGATGACCGGGTACGGTACATCCGAGAGGCTCGGAACGCGGACGAAGGTGGCGACCATCTTGTTGTGGTCGGCATCGATGTAGTCCGGAACGTCGCGCTCTGCGAGCTGGACCGATTCCAGAACCGTAACCAGCTGCTTCGACTTCTGGCGCACTTCGATCACGTCGCCGGGCTTGCAGCGGTACGAACCGATGTTGACGCGAACGCCGTTGACGGCAACATGGCCGTGGTTGACGAACTGGCGTGCAGCGAAGATCGTCGGAACGAACTTTGCGCGGTAGACGATCGCGTCGAGACGCGACTCGAGCAGGCCGATCAGGTTTTCACCGGTATCGCCCTTGCGACGGTTGGCTTCGTCGTAGATGGCGCGGAACTGCTTCTCGCGGACATCGCCGTAGTAGCCCTTCAGCTTCTGCTTGGCGCGCAGCTGCACGCCGAAGTCGGAAAGCTTGCCCTTGCGGCGCTGGCCGTGCTGGCCCGGGCCATATTCGCGACGGTTGACCGGGGACTTCGGACGACCCCAGATGTTTTCGCCCATACGGCGATCGATTTTGTACTTGGACGACGCGCGCTTGCTCATCGTATTTCCTTCTTAACAGGTTGCACCGGTTTGTTGCCAAAGCGGATCAAGGAAACACGCCCTCCTCTGAACTCCGATTTAGGAGCCCTGACAGGTTTCTCACGAAAGCGTCCGGAGAACACCACGGGACATGTCAAATGAAACACCGGGCGTTGCCACCCGGTGCTGGCGGGTCTTTAGGAGGAAGTTGCGGGATTGTCAACAGCAAGGGCCGAAAGATGGGCCCACGGAGGCATGAAGATCACCGTCCGGCAGGCCACCGCCGAAAGAGTGGCCGCCCCTATTCCGCCGCGTGCCTCGCGAGCGGCTCCTCGTCCGGTGCGTCGGGAGCGCCGGGGCAGGTCTGCACGTCGAGATCGGGGAAGGCCACGATGCGTTTCCCGCCGAAGTCGGTATGGACCACGATCAGCCCCTGCTCCTCGAAATAGCCGAGCAGGCGGCGGGCCCGGCGGGCCGAATGGGTGCCGTAGGCCTTGGCGATGCGCAGGTCCGACGGGCACGGTTCGGCAAGGAGCGCCGCCTTGGCGAGCATCAGGAAAACCGCCTGCAGGTCGTCGGAGACGCGGGCGGAGAGTTCCAGTGCCGTGCGCCATCCGTCGGTTTCGGCCGTTTCCTTGTCGACCCCTGCCCGCGAGATCGCCACGCGTCGGCGGAACTCGCTCATGCCCATGGGCGGTCCTGGCAGCCGGCGCATCCGCGCCCGGACGAGGAAATCCTGGTAGAGAACCGAATCGGTCCGGTAGGCCGCCTGCGGATCGTCGATGATTTCGGAAAGCACGGCATTCAGCCGCTCCTCCCGCTCCTCCGGCGAGAGTTCCGGCTGGGCGGGCCGGCCGGCGTCCTGCGGCATGGGCCCGGCTGCCGGCGTCGAGCGCGAAAGCTCCGCCAGGATGTCCGTGGTCGGCCGTGGCGCGGGCGGCGTGCGCCGGACGATCGGGCGGGTGAATTCTTCCGGGTCCGGCGTGAAGATCAGGTCCTCGACGTCCTCCGGCGCATCGGGGAGCGGCATCAGCTTCGGGCTCGAGGATCGCGCCGAGGTCTCGACCGGACCGATCACGATCGGCAGCGGACGGCGGGAGAGCGCCGGACCGAGCGCGACGAAATTGCCGCGCTTGAGGTCGCGGAACATCTCCGCCTGGCGGCGGTCCATGCCGAGGAGATCGGCGGCGCGTGCCATGTCGATGTCGAGGAAGGTGCGCCCCATCAGGAAGTTGGAGGCTTCCGCGGCGACGTTCTTTGCAAGCTTGGCGAGGCGCTGCGTGGCGATGACGCCCGCCAGCCCGCGCTTTCGGCCGCGGCACATCAGGTTGGTCATCGCCCCGAGCGACATCTTCCGGGCCTCTTCCGAGACGTCTCCGCCGACCGAGGGCGCGAACATCTGGGCTTCGTCGACCACGACCAGGACCGGATACCAGTATTCGCGATCGGCATCGAAAAGGCCGTTCAGGAAGGTTCCGGCGGCCCGCATCTGCTCCTCGATATCGAGCCCTTCCAGGGTCAGGACGCAGGATACTCGGTGCTGGCGAATGCGCGTCGCGATGCCGATGAGTTCGGCCTCGGTGCGGTCGCCGTCGACGACGATATGCCCGTACTTGTCGCCCAGGGTGACGAAATCGCCTTCGGGATCGATGATGACCTGCTGGACCCAGGGCGCCGACTGTTCCAGCAGCCGACGCAGAAGGTGCGACTTGCCGGAACCGGAATTGCCCTGCACGAGCAGACGCGTCGCCAGAAGCTCCTCGATATCGAGCTTGGCCGGAGCGCCCCCGGACACGGTCCCCATATCGATGCCGACCTGCAATGCACTGACCTCGTATGCTTGAGTCTCTGGAATTTGGCGCCTTGGAGCGCGAGGATGAACTGACTATCACGCCCGCGCCGGATTTTCGCGGGCCTCGGTGACTTTTTTCACAGGCGATTGCGCCTCAGGCGGCCACGGCCCTCTTCCAGCCGAGCGTGAGGAGGCCGGCACCAATCATCAGCGTACCACCGGTGCGGTTGACGATCTGCTGGACGCGGGCCTTGCGGATGGTGCTGCGGGCCATCGACGCGAGAAGCGCATAGAGCGTCGCATTCAGCGTTGCGAGCACCAGGAACGTCGTCTCGAAGACCGCCATCTGCGCAAGGAGCGGCTGCGAAAGGTCGAGGAACTGCGGCAGGAAGGCGACGAAGAACATGATGCTCTTCGGGTTGAGGGCGGTCACCGCGTAGGTGTGGAGGAAGATCCGGAACGGCCTTTCCGCGGGCTCCTCGTCTTCCCCGCCCGCCATCCGGCTCGATGCCGGCGCCCGCCACAGCTTGATGCCGAGATAGATGAGATAGGCCGCGCCGACCCATTTCAGCACCGTGAACAGCGCGGCGGATGTAGCAAGCAGGGCGCCGAGCCCGAGCATCGAGGCGGTCATCGCCGTGAAATCCCCGAGCGCAACGCCCGCCACGGTGGCCGACGCCACCTTCCGGCCGTGTCCGAGCGCATAGGAAATCACCAGGAGGATCGTCGGTCCCGGAATGGCGAGCAGGACCGCGGAGGCGGCGACGAAGGCGAGCCAGGTTTCGATCGACATGGCGATTCCTTTGGGTGATTCCTTTCAACGACGTGTGGCAGCAAGCCACCGATCCGGCCCGTTGGCAAGGAGGCTGCCGCGGTCCTCAGGCCCGCAGTCCGAACCCGTGCATCAGCCGCCGGATCGCCGGGTCGGGATTGCCGGAACTGAAGACGGCTATATCGGGGTCGGAGGGGATCGTGTCCTGGAACCGGCGCTCCGCGGGCAACAGCGACAGCGCCCGCCGCGCAATCGCCTCGGCAGGGTCGATCCAGTCGACCGGCCAGGGTGCGGTCTTGCGCATCCGGTTCACGAGGAAGGGAAAGTGGGTGCAGGCCAGCACGACGACATCGGTCCGGCGACCGTCCTGCTCGATGAAACAGGGGGCGATCTCATCGCGCACCGCCGCCTCATCCACGAAACCTTCGCGCACATAGGCTTCCGCAAGTCCCGCGAGCTTCTCGCTCCCGACGAGGCGCACATGCACCTTCGAGGCCCATTCGCCGATCAGGTCCCGCGTATACTGGCGCTTCACCGTCCCCGGCGTCGCCAGCACGGAAATCAGGCCGGACCGGGTCCGCTCGGCGGCCGGCTTTATGGCGGGCACTGTGCCCACGAATGGCGTCTTCGGAAAAGCCGCCCGCAGATCGCCCAGCACGAGGGTGGAGGCGGTATTGCAGGCGATGACCGCGATCTCCGGGTCGTATTTCTTGATAAGGTCACCGAACAGGCTGACGATGCGCTCGCGAAGCCCCGCTTCGTCCCAATTGCCGTAGGGAAAGCCCGCATCGTCGGCGACGTAGACGAAGCGACGCTCCGGCATCAGCACGCGCGCCTCGCGCAGGACCGTGAGGCCGCCGGCACCCGAATCGAACATCAGGACGGGTCTCACGTCAGGCGTCTTCATTCTCCGGCGCCTCCCCGACGCGCCCCGTCTTCTTCGGCCACCGCCGCGGGAAGCGGTCGAGGGACGAGATCACGCCGCGAAACACGCTGATTTCCTGTTCCGAGAACCCGCGGCGTGAAATGACGGCGCGGAGATTGTCGATCATCTTCGGCTTTTTCGCCGGCGGATGGAAATAGCCGCGGGCATCCAGCGCCTCTTCCAGGTGCTCGAACAGGCCCAGCACCTGTTCCTTCGTGGAAGGTCGCTGCTCGACCGGCTGGAAAGGCGTCGCCGCCACGTCGTCGAGCCCGGTCTTCATCCACTCGTAGGACATCAGAAGTACCGCCTGGGCGATGTTCAGCGAGGCGAAGGCCGGATTGACGGGAAAGGTGACGATCTCGTCCGCCAGCGCAACTTCCTCGTTGGTGAGGCCCCAGCGCTCGCGACCGAAGAGGACGCCCGTCTTCTCCCCCGAGCGGAACTTCTCGCGCAGGGTCGTGGCCGCGACCACCGGCGAACGGACCGGCTTGAAGCCGTAGCGTTCCCGGGCGGTGGTGGCGTAGACGAAGTTGAGGTCCTCGATCGCCGCTTCCAGCGTGTCGAAGACCCGTGTCGCGTCGATCACGTGATCCGCCTTGGAGGCGGCCGACCGTGCCTTCTCGTTCGGCCAGCCGTCGCGCGGGTTGACGAGGCGCAGTTCCGCCAGGCCGAAATTGGCCATGGCGCGCGCCACCATGCCGATGTTCTCGCCAAGCTGCGGCTCGACCAGGATGATGGCCGGACCTTCGGCAATGAGTTGGCGCTCGCTGTTCGTTCCTGACATTCTTCAATCCCGATCCTTCGGGCGCCGCAATAGCGGCCCCTGCCCTGATCGGCAAGACCTCTCGCGCGAACTCAACGCTCGGCAAGCGCCAGCCTGGCGCCCATGGCGACGAAGGCGGCCGCGAAGGTGCGACGCATCCAGGTCACCACCGAGGGTCGCGATATGACGTGGCGGCGCATCGCCGCGGAGCACAGGCCGTAGCCTGCGAACACGACGAAGGTTAGCCCCATGAACGCCCCGCTCAACAGCAGCATCGTCGGCAGCGGGCTCGCCTCGTGAGGGCCGACGAACTGGGGCAGGAAGGCGACGAAGAAGATCGAGAGCTTGGGATTGAGGATATTGAGGAGGATTCCGTCGACGATCGTCTGGCGCACGGTACGCGGCGCGCGATCCTCGTCCACGCTGAGCGTCCCCCGGTCCATGATCGTCCGCCATGCCATGTAGAGCAGGTAGGCGACGCCGAGATAGCGGATGATCTCGAAGGCGAGCGCGCTGGCGTGAAGCAGTGCCGCAAGCCCGGTCACGGCGGCGGCGATATGCGGCAGGATCCCCAGCGTGCAGGCAAATGCCGCGACCAGGCTTGCGCCGGCGCCGCGGGATAGCCCGGCCGCCAACGTGTAGAGGACCCCGGTCCCGGGCGAAACGATGATGACGAGCGACGTAAGGAGGAATTCGATGCTCATGCGCGTTCCCCATCGTATATGCGGCCCGGTTTACGGACGCGGCTGGTTCTGGTCGCATTCCGGCTTGTCGAGGACATCCAGCCTCGAAAGGCTTCCGCTCAGCACGAAGTCGCCGTAGTCCATGGTGAGGTCGCGGGTGATGCCGTTATCGTAGAGCTTGAACGCCATGGTATAGACGGGGGTCGTATCTCCCGATGCGCCGTCGCTGAAATAGGCGATCGAGACCGGCCAGTAGGCGACGTCGGCGAACTCGCCCGCGCGCGCGGCGTCCGGATCGCCCGTCTCCGGCTGCTGCTTGGGCCCGATCACCGTATTGGTGATCATGCTCTGGTCGCCGTTCTCCGACCCGTCGAAGATCCGGGTTTCGAAGAACCGGTTGCCCTCGCGCGCATTGCGGATGACCTCCAGCATGTGTTCGGTCGGAAAGACGCTGGCCGTGAGCTCGACTTCCTTGGGATCGGGCAGTTCTATCGCCACCTTCACCTTCGCGTCCGCCTCGGTCGCGGCCCCGCTCACTTCCTTTTCCAGCTGCTCGTCCGTGAACGACTTCGTCTCAAAGCGGAACTCGCCCTTCTCGGTATCTTCGAAGGTCGTCGTCTGCTGGTCGGTGAGGCGGGTATCCTCGCCGGTATTGATACGGGTGACGAAACGGAAATTGGTGGTGAAGCCGGTGCAGACGGAGCCGGTGAACTCGTAGACCATCCGCCCGTTCAGGCCCTCGATGCCGGAACGGTCCGACGCGTCCTTGAGCTTCAGGTCATAGACGGCCCGATGCGGCAGGAGCCCCGCGGCTCCCTCGACGCCGGCGAGTGCCGGCACGGGCGCACCCGCGGCAAGTCCAGCTGCGAAGATCGCCGCACGTCCCAGATAGCTCATTCAATATCTCCTGTCGGACTCACAACGAGTGTTATATGAACGCCATCCAGCAAGGTTATTGCCTTGAATGCCGGATTTTCGAGACGTTTACAACAGAACTGGAGCAGCCCGTGTCCGAAGCCATAGAAAGCCGCCTCAAGGAGAAGGGAATCATCCTTCCGGAAGCGGCCGCCCCAGCAGCCAACTACGTCCCCTTCACCATCAGCGGCAACATGCTTTATCTCTCCGGACAGTTGCCGGTGGAAAACGGCAAAGTTGCGGTCACCGGCCTCGTCGGCCGCGACGTCGATGTCGCGACTGCGCAGCGGGCCGCCGAACTCTGCGCCATCAACATCCTCGCCCAGGCGAAGGCGGCGCTCGGCGGCGATCTCGGACGCATCAGGCGCATCCTCAAGCTGAACGGCTTCGTCGCCTCCATGCCGGATTTCACCGAGCAGCACCTGGTGATCAACGGCGCGTCGAACCTGATCGCCGAAGTCTTGGGCGAACCCGGCAGGCACGCCCGTGCCGCCGTCGGCATGGCGGCGCTGCCGCTCAACGCCTCCGTGGAAATCGACGCCATCATCGAGATCGAAGCATGACCGACGCCGCATGGATCAGGGACGTGCCCGTCGCCCACCGCGGCTATCACGACATGAACCGGGACGTGTGGGAAAACACGCTCACCGCCTTCTCCCGCGCCGCCGAGGCCGGTTTTGCGATCGAGTGCGATCTGCAACTGGCCGCCGACAGCGTGCCGGTCGTCTTTCACGATCACGATCTTGAGCGGCTGTGCGGCATCAAGGGCGATGTCCGCGAGCGCACGTCCGGCGAACTCGGTCTGCTGGCCGTCGGAGGAACGGCCGACAGGATCCCGACCCTCTCAAAGATGCTGAAGCTCGTGGCGGGCCGGGTGCCCCTGGTCATCGAGATCAAGGGTCGCGCCGGCGAGGACGACGGCTTCGCCGAGGCTGTGCTGGAGGCCCTGGAAGGCTATCAGGGCAAGGTCGCGCTGATGAGCTTCGACCACCATATCCTCAGGGACCTCAAGGAGGCGGGCGCGCCCTACCCCCTCGGCCTGACGGCGGAAGGCGTGAACCCGGAGGATCTCGCCCGCCACGAAGAGGCCATGCGTCTCGGCCTGGATTTCATCTCCTATTTCCATGGCCACCTGCCCAACAGCTTCGTCACCGCGCAGCGACAGGCAGGCCTTCCGGTAATTACCTGGACCGTCAGGGATGAAAACGCACGCGTCCATACCTATACTCAAGCGGACCAGATGACGTTCGAGGGCTTCGACCCACGGGAGACCGCCTCCGCATAGGATGACAGAACCGCTCTCCATCCGCATCGAGAAAAGCTTTCCGGCTATCCCGCCGGAGGCCTGGTCGCGGCTTTCGGGAGCGTCGAAGTCCGGTCCCGGCGTCTACAATCCTTTCCTCTCGCACGCCTACCTCTCGGCCATGGAGGATTCCGGTTCGGCCACCGCCAGGACCGGCTGGCTCGGGCACCATGTCCTGCTCGAGGACGCGGCAGGAACGCTGCTCGGCGCCATCCCCGGCTACCTCAAGAGCCACAGCCAGGGGGAATATGTCTTCGATCATGGCTGGGCCGACGCCTTCGAGCGTGCCGGCGGGCGCTATTACCCGAAGATCCAGTGCAGCATCCCCTTCACCCCGGCGAGCGGACCTCGCCTGCTTGTCGCCGACGGACAGGATCCCGGGGCGGTCCGCGCGACGCTTGCGGCGGGTCTCCAGCAGGTGACACGCCAGCTCGGCGTCTCCTCGGCCCACGTCACCTTCCTTCCGGAAGACGAACTGCCCTTCTTCGAGGAGGCGGGCTACCTGCATCGCACGGACCAGCAGTTCCATTTCATCAACGAAGGCTATGCCAGCCACGACGCCTTCCTCGACACGCTTGCCTCGCGCAAGCGCAAGGCACTGAAGAAGGAACGGCGGGCGGCGGTGGAGAACGGCATCACCATCGACTGGCTGACGGGCAGCGACCTCACCGAGGATATCTGGGACCAGTTCTTCGCCTTCTACATGGATACCGGCAGCCGCAAATGGGGTCGCCCCTACCTCACCCGCCGCTTCTACTTGCTGATCGGCGAGCGCATGGCCGACGACATCCTGCTCGTCATGGCGAAGCGCTCCGGCCGCTATGTCGCAGGCGCCATCAACTTCATCGGCGGCGACGCGCTCTACGGCCGCCACTGGGGCTGCATCGAGGATCACCCCTTCCTGCATTTCGAACTCTGCTATCATCAGGCGATCGATTTCGCCCTTTCCCGCGGGCTGAAGCGGGTAGAGGCCGGGGCGCAGGGCGAGCACAAGCTCGCGCGCGGCTATCTTCCCGTTACGACCCATTCGGCGCACTATATCGCCCATCCGGGGCTGAGGCGCGCCGTTGCCGATTACCTCGAGCGGGAGCGCCTGAACGTGGCGCATGCCGGCGAATACCTGGAAGCCCACAGCCCCTTCCGCAAGGGCGAACGACAGCAACGAGAACCGAGAGACGAAGGAGAGGAATGCCAATGAACGGCCCGGCCTATGACGACGACAACATCTTCGCCAGAATCCTGCGCGGTGATATCCCGTGCCACAAGGTCTACGAGGACGACGATACCCTCGCCTTCATGGACGTGATGCCCCAGGCGCCCGGCCACCTTCTGGTCGTGCCGAAAGCACCCTCCCGCAACCTTCTCGATGCCGACCCGGCGGTGCTCGCCAGGACCATTCCGGTGGTGCAGAAACTCGCGCGCGCCGCCAGGCAGGCGTTCGATGCCGACGGCATCACCATTGCCCAGTTCAATGAGGCGGCGTCCGGACAGACCGTCTTCCACCTGCATTTTCATGTCATCCCGCGCCGCGAAGGCGAGCCGTTGAAGCCCCATTCGGGAAAGATGGAAGACGGGGGAATCCTCAAGGCCCATGCCGAGAAGGTCAGGGCCGCCCTCTAGACATGTCCGCGGACCGGAAAGGGAGGCACCGGCGCCTCCCTTTCTTTATTGCCCCGAACCGTCAGGCCGGGCTCCCATAAGCGTTGCGATCCGGGAACGGCCAGCCCGACAGGAGATCCATGTCCGGCCGGAAAACCTCGATCTTCAGGGGATGGCAGGCGGCGACATCGCTTGAATGCGAACTGCCGCAATCGCCGCCCGGGCAGGCGGAGAGCGCGCCGAGCAGGTCGATCTCGGCGAAGAATTCCAGGTAGTCGCCCGGTCTCACCGGGCTCGCCTTCATGAAATACTGGTGCGTATCCTTCGTGAAGCCGGTGCACATGAAGACGTTGAGGACGTCGTGGACATGCGGCTCGGCCTCGCCGAAGAACATCCCCCGTGCCGACGATAGCCCGGCAGAGGTTGGAATGGCAGCAATTGTGGTAGTCGTCACCGCTCAGCAGCCGGTTCGTATAGGGATCGCAGCGCGTGCCGATGACGTCGTGCACGCCGGCCCCGTCCTCGTCCCAGCCATACCAGCCGAGCGTGTCGTGGGTGATCGTCGCCATCGGCCGCAGCGACGGCAACGTGCTCCACAGCCGGTCGCCGACCGACACATGCGTCGCATGCAGCGCTCTCGTCTTGCCACTAAAGAACCTCTCGGCGAGGTCGTTGGCGTTCCACAGGTTGAGATCGCCGACCTGCGGTCCCTCCACGCTGACGATCCGGAAGAAATGACCTCTCGGCACCGTGAAGGCTCTCCCGTCACGCGGCGGCACGATCACCTCGTCGATCTTCTCTAACGTTCCCCTCGCCCGTTCCAGCCGCTCCATGTCGGGGGAAACGAGCGTCCCGTTCGGATAGACGACGACGGGCTTCCTCGACCGACGCGCGGCCGCATCTACGGGTTCCGGTGAAAGGGCTCTTCTGTCTGTCATGGGAAAATGCCGGTTGGGTGAGGTATGCCGCGGATGGGGAGGCTCGGTAGCGCTAGAAGCCGAGCCAGTAAAGCCCGAGCCCGAGGAGCACGGTTGAGGTGACGACCGCGACGCCGATGCGCTGTCCCGCAAGCAGGAATGCGGCAAAGCCGACCCCCGCCGCGCCGAGACGCAGCCAGAGCGGCGCTTCGGCAAGCGTGCCCGTCGGAAAGACGATGAGCTTGGCGGTCACCGCCATGACCAGCGCGGTGGCGACCGCGCGCACCCAGTGCAGCGCCTCGGAATCCTCGTCCAACCGGTTCCCAGCCAATACGCCGAGCCAGCGCCAGATATCGGTCGCGAGCCAGCCGGCGACCGCGATCACCACGAAGGGCCACCATTCACTGCCCATGCTGCTTCTCCACCTGCACGCTGCCTTTTCGCCCCCGGATCCAGAAACGGTCGATGAGATAGGCGAGCGTCCCACCGCCTATTCCCGCATAGAGCACGTCGAACCCCGGTGACACCAGCGCCAGCAAGGGGCCGGAGACAACGCCGATCACGAAGGCGATCCTCACCACCGCATGCCGCGCCGTCGCCCAGATCGAGGCGAGGAAATAGACCGGCGTCAGCATGAACAGCGCACCGGAAATGACCGGCGGGAAACCTTCCACGATCCCGTAGCAGACGGCGACAATCAGGGTGTTGGTCAGCGTCAGCGTGATCCCGAAGCCGGCGAAGAAGGTCGCGCGGTATTCCCGCGGCACGTCCCGCAGCCGCTCGGTCGCGAAGACCCAGGCGGTGATGGCGACGAAGTGCGAGAGCAAGAGAAGCAACCAGGTCGGCGTCCGCGCGGTCCGCATCTCCGGAATGAGCGACGCCACCATCGGCATCATCCGGATCGACGAGAGCGTCACGGCGACGAAGCAGGCGGCGATATGGGCTCCGCTCGCCATCATCCCCACCAGGATCATCTTGGCCGGCAGGGCCCAGATGGAGAGCGTCATGAAGATCGCCTCGGCGCGGGTGATGCCCGATTCGAAGGCGAAGGCGCTGAACCCGACGAACGATGTCATCAGGATGATTGCCGGCAGCGAAGTGATGCCCCGCATCCCGGCCAGGAACCAGAAGGAAGCGGACTGCGTATCACTGCTTGGCGACATGAGGAAACCGGAGGCAAGGCGGACTGGCCGCAGGAAAAGGCAATGCCGGGCTTACACCCGGCATTGCTGTTCTGGTAGGTCGGTTACTTCGACTTCGGTACGCGCGGCACCATGCTGCTGCCCTTGCGCGGGGTAGCGGGCGGCGCCGCGTCGGAGGTCGTCGCGACCGCCTCGGCCATCGGGCGACCCTTGTCGCCGCCGTCCTTGCCGGAAGTCTTCTTGGCCTTGCGGGGCTTCCTCGGTTTTGCGCCCGCCTCGTCCAGGGACCCTTCGACCTCGGCTTCGGGCTTGGGCTTCACCGGGGCGGCCTCCGGGACGCATTCCAGCACGAGGCCGTCCTTGCCGTCCTCCTGCTTGCCCACGGAAACATGGACGACACCGCCCTTGCGCAGCTTGCCGAACAGGATCTCGTTGGCGAGCGGCTTCTTGATATGCTCCTGGATGACCCGCGCCAGTGGCCGGGCCCCCATCCGCTCGTCATAGCCCTTGTCCGCAAGCCAGGCGATGGCGTCCGGCTGCAGGTCGAAGGTCACGTTGCGTTCGGAAAGCTGCGTCTCCAGCTGCATGACGAACTTCTGGACGACCTGGTGGATGACCTCCGTCGGCAGCGGCGCAAACGGGATCGTCGCGTCGAGCCGGTTGCGGAACTCCGGCGTGAACAGGCGGTTCAGCGCCTCCTCGTCCTCGCCGGTGCGCCTGGACGAACCGAAGCCGATCGCCGCCTTCGCCATTTCCGATGCGCCCGCATTGGTCGTCATGATCAGGATGACGTTGCGGAAGTCGATCTTCTTGCCGTTGTGATCGGTCAGCGACCCGTGGTCCATGACCTGCAACAGGATGTTGAAGATGTCCGGATGCGCCTTCTCGATCTCGTCGAGCAGGACGACGGAATGCGGATGCTGGTCGACGCTGTCGGTAAGCAGGCCGCCCTGGTCGAAGCCGACATAGCCGGGAGGTGCGCCAAGCAGACGCGAGACCGTGTGCCGCTCCATGTATTCCGACATGTCGAAGCGCAGCAGTTCCACGCCGAGCGACGCGGCCAGCTGCTTGGCGACTTCGGTCTTGCCGACACCCGTCGGGCCGGAGAAGACATAGCAGCCGATCGGCTTGTTCGGCTCGCGCAGGCCGGCACGTGCGAGCTTGATGGCGGTCGCAAGTGCCTCGATTGCCTTGTCCTGGCCGTAGACGACCGAACGGAGTTCCTTTTCGAGGTTGGCGAGAACCATCTCGTCGTCCTTCGAAACGGTCTTCGGCGGAATCCGGGCCATGGTGGCGATGGTCGCCTCGATTTCCTTCTCCGTGATCAGCTTGCGCCGCTTGGAGGCGGGCAGAAGCATCTGTGCCGCACCCGTCTCGTCGATCACGTCGATCGCCTTGTCCGGCAGCTTGCGGTCCGAGATGTAGCGGGCCGACAGTTCCACGGCGGACTTGATGGCCTCGTTCGTGTAGCGGAGCTTGTGGTACTCCTCGAAATAGGGCTTCAGCCCCTTCATGATCTCGATCGCATCGTCGACCGAAGGCTCGTTGACGTCGATCTTCTGGAACCGGCGGACAAGCGCCCGGTCCTTCTCGAAGAACTGCCGGTATTCCTTGTAGGTCGTCGAGCCGATGCAGCGGATCGCGCCGGAGGAGAGCGCCGGCTTCAGGAGGTTGGATGCATCCATCGCGCCGCCCGACGTCGCACCCGCACCGATGACGGTGTGGATCTCGTCGATGAAGAGCACCGCGCCCGGATATTCCTCGAGCTCCTTCACCACCTGCTTCAGCCGCTCCTCGAAATCGCCGCGATAGCGGGTACCGGCGAGTAGCGTGCCCATGTCGAGCGAGAAGATCGTCGCGTCCGCGAGCGCCTCGGGCACCTTGCCCTCGACGATCCGCTTGGCGAGGCCCTCGGCGATCGCCGTCTTGCCGACGCCGGGATCGCCCACGTAGAGCGGGTTGTTCTTCGACCGGCGGCAGAGCACCTGGATGGTCCGGTTGACTTCGGAATGGCGACCGATCAACGGATCGATGCGGCCGTCCCTGGCCTTCTCGTTGAGGTTGACGCAATAGGCCTTCAGCGCCTCTGCCGGCTTCTTGCCGGTACCGTCGTCCTGCTCGCGGGAGGGCTTGGCATCCGCATCGCTTTCCTCGGCGCCGCGGGGCGGACGCACCGTGGAGGACCCGGGTCGCTTGCCGATGCCGTGGGAGATGTAGTTGACGGCATCATAGCGGGTCATCTCCTGCTCCTGCAGGAAGAAGGCCGCATGGCTCTCGCGCTCGGCGAAGATCGCCACGAGCACATTGGCGCCCGTGACCTCTTCTCGCCCGGAGGACTGGACATGGATCACCGCGCGCTGGATCACGCGCTGGAAGCCGGAGGTCGGCTTTGAATCCTCGTCGTAACCGGTGACGAGGTTGGCAAGCTCGTTGTCGACATAGTCGGTCACGGTCTTGCGCAGGGCATCGAGGTTGACGTTACAAGCACCCATGACCGCTGCTGCATCGGCATCGTCGATCAATGCCAGAAGCAGGTGCTCGAGCGTGGCATATTCATGATGCCGCTCGTTCGCGTAGGTCAGTGCCTGGTGTAGCGCCTTTTCAAGACTAGGCGAAAAAGTTGGCACGTGGGCTCCTCACTTCTTTTCCATCACGCACTGGAGCGGGTGCTGGTGCTGGCGGGCAAAGTCCATGACCTGGCTCACCTTCGTCTCCGCAACCTCGTACGTAAAGATCCCGCATTCCCCCACGCCATGGTTATGAACGTGGAGCATGATCCGCGTGGCTGCTTCGCGATCCTTCTGGAAGAAGCGCTCCAGAATGTGGATGACGAACTCCATCGGCGTGTAGTCATCATTAAGCAGCAGTACGCGGTACAGATTTGGTTTCTTCGTTTTCGGCTTCGTGCGGGTGATGACGGACGTGCCGCGATTAGCGTTGTCTCCGTCGCCGCTTTTTTCGTTTTGCATCAAGATCGGCCGTGCGATCATCTTCATTCATTCCCCAGGCATCCGACGAACGCGGTCGGCTCGAACGGCGGGCATCACATCGGTACTAACTTAGTTCATTGGGCCGGAATTTTAAGCCCCCCTCGCCGTCGCGCAATCACTATTCCGTCCGGCAACCGCTTCATCTGCCTATTCTTGCGAAGCTTGAATCGAAAGGCCGGCGACAGTTGCGCCGCCGGCCTCCGAAATCCTGTCCGATCCGGCTGGGGTCAGGCGGCATCCGCCGCAACGACCGCGGTCGAAAGAGCGGCCGTTGGCTGCGGCTGGGACTTGTAGGCGGACTTGGCAAGCTGGGAGTAGAGCTCACCGAGCTTGGTCGCCTCGGCGACGAAGCTGTCGTAGGACGACCTCACGTAACCGGCCTGGATCTGGTAGGCTTCTTCCATGCCGCGCGCCGACATCAGCGCTTCCATGAACGCATTCATGTCATCGTAGGACCGGCGGGAATATTCGCTCGCCTCGGTCGCGATGACCTGAAAGCTCCTCACCATGCCGGAATAGCTCTTCAGCATCTCCTCCATGGTCTCCATGCTCTTCTTGCTGGCATTGTCGAAATTGAACATAGCGGTGCCCCTGGTTCATTCGCACCTGCTCATAGAATGGCGGGCGGATCGATGAGTCAAGGGACTATTGTGCAGCGCACAAAGTATACCGTTCCGGCGATCGGCCTAGAGGTCGACGTCGAGGATTGCCATGGAGAAGTTGTAGGAGCGGTCGCCGTCTTCATCGTCCACGTAGACGACCCCGAGGAACTCATCGCCGAGATAGACTTCGGCGGAATCGTCTTTCCTCGGCCGAGCCTTCACGACCATCTGCGGATTGAACATCCGCTTGAAATAGCCGTCGAGCTTCTTGATTTCGTCAGGTTTCACGATGTCTTCTCCGTACGCGGTTCGGTTCGCCGCGCTTTTGCCATGCCATCAAGGGCAAAGTAAAGGCAGGCGCCGGCTCGCCGCCGCTTTTCCCCGGCCCAGCCGGCGGCAGCGCGCCTTCGTCCGCTCAATCTTCGGCCGCTCAATCTTCGGAGGTCAGCAACTGGTCCATCAGCCGCGCGGGCTCGGAGCAGCCGGCCTCGCCGACCACCTTCGCGGGAACGCCGGCAACCGTCTTGTTGGAGGGAACCGACTTGAGCACCACGGACCCGGCGGCAACGCGCGAGCATGAACCGATATCGATGTTGCCGAGGATCTTTGCCCCCGCGCCGATCAGCACGCCGTTGCCGATCTTCGGGTGCCTGTCGGCGCCCTCCTTGCCGGTTCCGCCGAGGGTGACGCCGTGCAGGATCGAGACATTGTCGCCGATGACGGCCGTCTCTCCCACCACGAGCCCCGTCGCGTGGTCGAGGAAGATGCCCCTGCCGATCCGCGCTGCCGGGTTGATGTCGGTCTGGAAGACGCTGGAGGCCCGGCTCTGGAGATAGAGCGCGAAGTCGCGGCGCCCGCGGTCGAGCAGCCAGTGCGCCAGCCGATGGGTCTGGATCGCGTGGAAGCCCTTGAAATAGAGCACCGGCTCGAGGAACCGCAGGCAGGCGGGATCGCGGTCGTAGACGGCCTGGATGTCTACCCTGAGGACGCTGCCCCATTCGGGCCAGTCGGCCAGCATCTCCGCAAAGGTCTGGCGCAGGAGTACCGCCTGCATGTCCGCATGGTCGAGACGCTCGCAGATCCGGTGGATGACGCAGTCCTCGAGCGAGGCATGATTGAGGACCGTCGAGTACAGGAAAGCGGCGAGGAGCGGATCCCGGTCCGCGGCAGCCTTCGCCTCCTGGCGCATCGTGTCCCAGATCGGGTCCACCGTCGCGACAGGTTCGTTGGGACGGATCTCGGTTCTTGCGGCCATGGCCGTCTCCTCGTTTCTCTAGCCGTCGATTATATAGAAAGAACTTTACAGGAAGACCAACGGTGGCGAAATCGCATTTCGTTGATGCCTGGGTTCAATCACGGTGAATGTCGATCAGAACTGGGAATAGAAATCCAGCACCGCCTTCTTGAAGACCCTGTCACCGACCGCCAGCATGTGGTCGCGACCGGGGATGTCGAGCGCCGTCGCGTTCGGCATCAGCGCCGCGAGCTTCTGTGGCGATCCGGCGATGTCGTCCTTTGTCCCGACGCCGATCAGCGTTGGAGCATCTATCCGCCCCATGTCGGCTTCGGCCACGAGATCGCGGGAGCCTCGAATGCAGGCCGCCAACGCCTCGCGATCGCTCCTCGTCTGCTCCGCGAAGGCACGGAACATCCTGCCGCGTTCGTGTTCGACGTCGTTGAGAGACGGCGCCAGCAGCGCGTCGGCGATCGGGTCCCAGTCGCCCACCCCGTCCGTCATCCCGCTGCCGAGCCCGCCGAGCACCAGGGACCGGACGCGGTCCGGATGGGCGAGCGCCAGGAACACCGAAATCCTCGCGCCCATCGAATAGCCAATAACGTGGGCTTCCGGTATGCGCAGGTGGTCGAGGAGCGACGCCGCGTCCTCGGCCATCACCCATGGACGATAGGCTTCCGGGTCGCGGGGCTTGCCGCTGAGCCCATGCCCGCGGTTATCCATCGCGACCACGCGGTAGCCCGCGTCGCCCAAGGCCTTCACCCAGCCCGGATGAACCCAGTTGACCAGGGCGCTGGAGGCAAACCCGTGGATCAGGAGAACCGGATCCCCCGCCGGGTCTCCCTCGTCGAGGTAATAGAGATCGAGGCCGTCGTGACGGAAGGAGGAGAAGGACGGAGCATTGAGGTTCATGAAATAGCCTTGGTCATAACCGGACGCATGATCCGCATGTATTCCGACCGGCCCCCGGTTTCTAGCCTCCCGCGGCCCTTTTCCCTCTACACATTCGCAGGCCGGGACTATATGGTCCGCCGCCATCGACAAGCATTCGGAGACGACCATGGCCGGGCACAACATTCCCCATTTCCAGAACGACGGCGGACATCGCGTGATCGAGATCGGCGTCAAGGAATTCATGTGCACCGGCGCGTCCGTGCCCTTCGATCACCCGCACATCTACATCGACATGGGCGATGACAGCGAGAAGGTCTGTTCCTATTGCTCCACTCTTTATCGGTACAACCCGGCGCTGAAGCCCGAGCAGACCAATCCTCCGGGCTGCGTCTTCCACGTCAACGCCGCCTGACGCGAAGACGCTGATCCATGGCTGTCGAGAAGGTCGCAGTCGTCGGGGCCGGCGTGGCGGGACTGACCGCTGCGCTTTCCTTCGCGCGACGCGGCATCGCATGCGACATTTTCGAAGAGACGAAAGAACTGCGGGAGGTCGGCGCCGGCCTGCAGATTTCGCCCAACGCCTCGCGTATCCTCCATGAACTCGGCGTCCTTCCGGCCCTTGAGGCCGTCTGGGCCGAACCCGAAAGGATCGCGCTCGCTTCGGGCACGTCGCGCCGCGACCTTGCCCATGTTCCGGTGGGCGAGTTCGCCCGCAAGCGCTGGGGCGCCCCCTATGGGGTCCTCCACCGGGCGACGCTCCAGCAGGTCCTCCTTTCGGCGGTTGAGGCCGATCCGCTCTGCAGCCTTCACCTGGGCTCCCCGCAGCGGGGCGACATCGCCGCGAGCATTACGGCCGCCACCGGCAAGTCCTACCCTCTCGTCGTCGGTGCGGACGGCGTCTGGTCGAGGGTCCGCGAGCAGGTGCCGGGAGCGCCGGTCGCACGCTTTTCTGGGAATGTCGCCTGGCGCTTCACCGTGCCGGACGACGATGTCCCCGACTGGCTCCCCCGCGACCAGGTCACGGCCTTCCTCGGCCCGGCGGCGCATCTCGTCGCCTACCCGCTGAAGGATACCGGCGGGATAAACCTCGTGGCGATCGCCTCCGGCATATCCTCCGCAAGCGTCTGGGACGCGAAGGCAAGCGACAGCCAGCACCGCATGCTGATGGCGCAACTTCGCGGCTGGGATGCGCTTCTCCTTCGCATGCTGGCCTCCGCCGGACGCCCGACGTTCTGGCCGCTCTACCAGGTATCGGCCGGCCGCTGGCAAAACGGCGGCGACATGGTCCTCATCGGCGACGCCGCCCACGCGATGATGCCCTTCGCTGCCCAGGGTGCTGCCATGGCCATCGAGGATGCCTTCGCGCTTTCGGCGCGGGTGTCCGGCACGGCGCCGCTTGCGACGGCGCTCGCGACCTTCGAGGCGGAGCGCGGGGCGAGGGTCGCGCGGGTCCGCGCCCGAGGCGAGTTCAACCGCTTCGCCTACCACGCCCGCGGCCCCATCCGCATCGGGCGGGACCTTGTCCTCGCCTTGAAGCCGCCGCGCTCGCTGGCGGCGGAGATGGACTGGCTCTACGGCTACCGGACGCCCTGACTCAGACGGCCGCCGCGGCAGCGAAGCCTGCCTCCAGGTCCTTCTTCAGGTCGGCAACCTCCTCGAGGCCGATCTGCAGCCGGATCACCGGGCCGTCCGTCGGCGCCTTCCGGATCGTGCGGTCCGAGAGGTTGACCGGCACCGCGAGGCTCTCGTAGCCGCCCCACGAATAGCCGAGCCCGAAGAGCTGCAGCGTGTCGAGCATGGCATGCGCCTTTGCGCTGAACCGGCCCGCGGCGTCCACCTTGAGCACGAAGGAAAACACGCCGCTCGCGCCCTTGAAGTCGCGCTTCCAGATCTCGTGGCCCGGAAAGCTCGGCAAGGCCGGATGCAGAACCCTTGCGACGTCGTCCCGGCCTTCAAGCCAACGGGCGATCTCAAGCGCGCTCTTCTGGTGATGCTCGAGCCGCAGGCCCATCGTCCGCAAGCCGCGCAGGATCTGGTAGGAGTCGTCCGGCGAGCCGCATATCCCCATCGTGATCGCGGCATCCTTCAGCTGTGGCCAATATTTGGCGTTGGCCGACACCGATCCCATGATGATGTCCGAGTGCCCCGAGGGATATTTCGTCGTGGCGTGGATCGAAACGTCGACGCCGAAATCGAGGGGGCGGAAATAGAGGGGCGTCGCCCAGGTATTGTCCATGGTGACCACGCATCCATGGCGATGGGCGGCCTCCGAGATCGCGCGGATGTCCTGCATCTCCATCGTGTTGGAACCCGGGGCCTCCGTATGGACCAGCCTGGTATTCGGCCGGATCAGGGTCTCGATCCCCGCTCCGATCTCCGGGTCGTAATACTCGATCTCCACCCCCAGCCGCTTCAGCATCGTGTTGCAGAAGAGCCGGCAGGGCGCATAGACCGAATCAACGATGAGCGCGTGGTCGCCGGCGGAGAGGAACGCCAGGAACGGCACCGATATCGCCGCCAGCCCCGACGGAACGAGGATGGTCCCGGCCGAACCTTCCAGCTCGTCGAGCGCCTCGCAGAGCGCGTCCGTGGTCGGCGTACCCCTGGTTGCATAGGTGTATTTCTGTGCTCTCGTCTCCATCGTCCGGCAATCCGGGAAGAGCACGGTCGAGGCGTGGACGACCGGCGGATTGATGAAGCCGTGGTAGCTGGCGGGGTCGTGTCCGGCATGGACAAGGCGCGTGTTGACGCCGGCGTCGGCGGACAAGGAAGACCTGTTTTTCATGTTGGAAGAGGCTCTCTGCTGGAATGCGGCACGATGTTGCCGCCTGCCGGAAAACCGGTCAAGTCCGACCCGGCCGTTGCAAGTTCAATCGCACAACAGGGGTCGCCCCGCCAATGCTTTCGGCATGAAACGCACAAGTATTGGCACCGCCGGTTTGAAAATAGGCACGTTAAGGGTGATCGACTCTTTTCGGACACAATTTGAATGTCGCAGGCTTGACCATGCCGATGTTTTACGACTGTGATAGCGCTCCCGTATCCGGGAGGGTAACGGGGCGTTGTGTTGTGATCGACTAGCGAGCTGCAGCGTAACGAGATCAGAAAAACCAAAAGATAAAGGTTGGGAAAATGAAAAAGACGCTACTGTCGGCCACGATTGGCGCAGCAGTTTTGGGCGCCGCCTCGGCCGCATCGGCTGCCACTCTTGACGATGTCAAGGCGAAGGGGTTCCTGCAATGCGTGGTGAACACCGGTCTCGCAGGCTTTGCCGCACCGGATGCGTCGGGGAACTGGACTGGCCTGGATGTTGACTACTGCCGCGCCGTTGCCGCCGCGATCTTCAATGACCCGTCGAAGGTGAAGTTCACCCCGACGACGGCCCAGACACGCTTCACCGCACTGCAGTCCGGGGAAGGCGATGTCCTTTTCCGCAACACGACCTGGACGATCAGCCGCGACACCGCGCTCGGCTTCAACTTCCGCGTTGTGAACTACTATGACGGCCAGGGCTTCATGGTCCCCAAGGCCCTCAACGTGAAGTCCGCGCTCGAACTCTCCGGCGCAGCCGTCTGCGTACAGTCGGGCACGACGACCGAACTGAACCTCGCCGACTACTTCAAGGGCAACGGCCTCGACTATAACCCGGTGGTCTACGAGAAGCTCGAGGAAGTCAACGCGGCCTACGATTCGGGCCGTTGCGACGTCTACACGACGGACCAGTCCGGCCTGTATTCGCTGCGTCTTTCGCTCTCCAGCCCCGACGATCACGTGATCCTGCCGGAAATCATCTCCAAGGAGCCGCTCGGTCCGGCCGTCCGCCAAGGTGACGACCAGTGGTTCGACATCGTCAGCTGGACGCACTATGCCCTCGTGCAGGCCGAGGAATTCGGCATCACGCAGGCCAATGTCGACGAGATGAAGAACTCCGAAAACCCCGACATCAAGCGCTTCCTCGGCGTCGAGGCAGACACCAAGATCGGCACCGACCTTGGCCTGACGAACGACTGGGCGTACAACATCATCAAGCATGTCGGAAACTACAGCGAAGTCTTCGAACGCAACATCGGCGCCAACACCCCGCTCAAGATCGAGCGCGGCCTGAACGCGCTGTGGACCAAGGGCGGCCTGCAGTACGCACCGCCGGTTCGCTGATCAGCTCGCATCCGGGAGCGAGGCGGTCCGCCGCCTCGCTCCCAACCGACTGACGAAAAACAAACTGACAAACAACAAAAAGACCGCAAAGGTCATCAAGGGGATTTGGCAAGCATGACCGATCATGCCATCGCGCCGCCTGTCGGCCGATCGTTGACCAGCTACATCTATGACCCGAAATTCCGCGGAATAGTCTTCCAGGCGATAGCGCTGATCGTCATCGTCACCATCGGCTGGTGGATCTTCGGCAACACGACCGAAAACCTCCGCCGCGCCAACACGGCCTCCGGGTACCAGTTCCTGAATGGCCGCGCCGGTTTCGACATCGGCCAGTCGCTGATCGCCTATACCAGCGATTCCACCTATGGGCGGGCGATCCTCGTCGGTTTCCTGAACACCCTCGTGGTCGCGTTCTTCGGCATCATCACCGCCACGATCATCGGATTCGTCATCGGCCTCGGCCGCCTGTCGCGAAACTGGCTGATCGCCAAGCTCTGCACCGTCTACGTCGAGGTGTTCCGCAACGTTCCGGTCCTGCTGGTGATCTTCTTCTGGTACAAGGGCGTTCTCGGCGCCCTGCCCCAGGTTCGAGATTCGCTCGAACTGCCGTTCAGCATGTTTCTCAACAACCGCGGACTGGCCATCCCCAAGCCGGTCTGGGGCGACGGTGCGGTGCTGATCCCGCTTGCACTCGGTGTGGCGATCGTCGCCTCCTTCGTGATTGCCCGCTGGGCCAAGGCACGCCAGATCGCGACCGGGCAGCCGTTCCACACCGTGTGGACGTCGATCGCCCTCATCGTCGGCCTGCCGCTTCTCGCCTTCCTCGTCGCCGGCTCGCCGCTGACCTTCGACTATCCTGTCGCCGGCCGCTTCAACCTGACGGGCGGCGCGGTCGTCGCGCCGGAATTCGTGGCGCTCTATCTTGCACTCTCCTTCTACACTGCATCCTTTATCGCCGAGATCATTCGCGCCGGCATCCAGGGCGTCGCGAAGGGCCAGACGGAAGCCGCATCGGCACTGGGACTGCACGCCTCGACCACTACGCGCCTCGTCGTCATGCCGCAGGCCTTGCGCATCATCATCCCGCCGCTGACCAGCCAGTACCTCAACCTGACGAAGAACTCCTCGCTCGGTGTCGCCATCGGCTTCCCGGAACTCGTCTCGACGGGGGGAACGACGATGAACCAGACCGGACAGGCAGTGGAAGTGGTCTCCATCTGGCTGATCGTCTACCTGAGCATCAGCATCCTGACCTCGATTTTCATGAACTGGTTCAACGCCAGAATGGCCCTGGTGGAGAGGTAAGCCGATGAGCACGAATTCCACCGGCTTCGTCCGCACCGAGCTTCTTCCGCCAAAACCGGCTCCCTCGGGAACCACGAACATCTTCGGATGGATGCGGGCAAACCTCTTCGCGACGCCGAAGGACACCATCCTCACCATAATCGCGGTCGCCCTCCTCCTCTGGACGGTGCCGGACATGCTGAACTGGCTGTTCTTCGACGCCGTCTGGTCCGGCCAGAACCGCGAGGCCTGCCTGACGATGGCGCAGGGCGGCGTGCAGCCCGACAACTGGGCCGGTGCATGCTGGGCCTTCGTCGGCGAACGCTTCGAGCAGTTCATGTTCGGCCGTTACCCGCTCGACGAGCGCTGGCGCCCGATGCTCGTGGCGCTTCTCTTCGTTGCGCTGCTCGTCCCGATCCTCATGCCGCGCATGCCCTACAAGGGGCTCAACGCACTGGCGCTGTTCGTCGCCTTTCCGGTGGTCGCCTTCTTCCTTCTGCACGGCGGCGTCTTCGGGCTCCAGGAAGTCGAGACCCCGCTCTGGGGCGGCCTCATGGTGACGCTGATCCTCTCCTTCGTCGGGATCGCCGTGTCGCTGCCGGTGGGCATCCTGCTGGCACTTGGACGCAGGTCCAACCTGCCGGTGATCCGGATGTTCTGCGTCATGTTCATCGAGCTGATCCGCGGCGTGCCGCTGATCACCGTCCTGTTCATGGCGAACGTCATGCTGCCGCTCTTCCTGCCGACCGGCTGGACGATCGACAACTTCCTGCGGGCGCTCGTGGGCGTTGCCCTGTTCGCCTCGGCCTACATGGCCGAAGTGGTGCGCGGTGGCCTGCAGGCCATTCCCAAGGGCCAGTACGAAGGTGCCGCCTCGCTGGGCCTCAGCTACTGGCAGACAACCCGGCTAATCATCATGCCGCAGGCGCTCAAGCTGGTGATCCCGGGCATCGTCAACACCTTCATCGGCCTCTTCAAGGATACCTCGCTGGTCTCGATCATCGGCATGTTCGACCTTCTCGGCATCGTCCGGCTGAACTTCACCGACACCACGTGGATAACCCCGGTCACGCCGATCACCGGCCTGATCTTTGCGGGCTTCATATTCTGGCTGTTCTGCTTCGGCATGTCGCGCTATTCCGCCTTCATGGAGCGCCACCTCGACACCGGCCACAAGCGATAAGAAAAGGGGAAAACAATGGCTGACGCCCAACCCAAGAAGCTCACCGTCTCCGCGACCGACATCGCGATCGACATCATCGGCATGAACAAGTGGTACGGCGACTTTCACGTGCTGCGCGACATCAACCTGCGCGTCATGACCGGCGAGCGCATCGTCGTGGCCGGACCCTCGGGCTCGGGCAAGTCGACGATGATCCGCTGCATCAACCGCCTGGAAGAGCACCAGTCGGGCCGCATCATCGTCGATGGCATCGAGCTCACCAACGACCTGAAGAAGATCGACGAGGTCCGCCGCGAAGTCGGCATGGTCTTCCAGCACTTCAACCTCTTCCCGCACCTGACGATCCTGGAGAACTGCACGCTGGCGCCGATCTGGGTCCGCAAGATGCCGAAGAAGAAAGCCGAGGAAATCGCCATGCACTACCTGGAGCGGGTGAAGATCCCCGAGCAGGCGAACAAGTATCCCGGCCAGCTCTCCGGCGGCCAGCAGCAGCGCGTCGCCATCGCCCGCTCGCTCTGCATGAACCCGAAAATCATGCTCTTCGACGAGCCGACCTCGGCGCTCGACCCGGAAATGATCAAGGAAGTCCTCGACACGATGGTAAGCCTCGCCGAGGAAGGCATGACGATGATCTGCGTCACCCACGAAATGGGCTTCGCCCGCCAGGTCGCCAACCGCGTCATCTTCATGGACCAGGGCCAGATCGTCGAGCAGAACGCCCCCGCGGAATTCTTCGACAATCCGCAGCACGAGCGCACCAAGCTCTTCCTGAGCCAGATCCTGCACTAGCGTTTGCGTTCACCCACCAGACGAGCAAAGGCCGCGCAGGCAAGCCAGCGCGGCCTTTGCTTTTTGGGCTGGCACAGGAGTCAGCCATGACAGCAGTTATCGGTCGGACTTGCGTCTCCCAAGAGCCAGCGGACCAGATCGACCACGATCTCAAACGTCGAAATCTTTCGTCACGACATCGAGTTTGCTTGCATAAAGGCCGTTCAGCCTTCCACGTTCTAGGAAGAAACTATGACGTCAGGGGCGGTGAGCCGACTGATCGGCCTCTTCGGAGCTGCGCTGGCTTGACGCCGCAGGACACACCACCACGGAACATAGATTTTTCGACAGCACCTGGGAAGCCCTGCGAGCCCCCCTGGTATCCGCGTGGTACATGGAGTCCAGCATCTCGTCCTCGGGAATCAGGTACTCAGTCTGACGACCTAGAACATTTATACCCGTTGCTTCGAACAGATGCACATAGCTTTGAAAATATTCCGCATATTCTGGCGTCCGATATTGAGGACGATCAGTGGTCGGCGGCCATGTATAGAAAACAGTAACATCATTTGCTTGCGCCCAGGCCACGAAATCCTGGAATGAATCAGCGAGCTGAAGGCTCTGCGGTGCAGCCGCGGTAATGGGCGGGGTCTCTCGGACGACGTCTAGCATGTAGGGCAGCTTGTTCTCAGGACTGTTTGCACTCTCGTCCCCGTAATCCGTCACGGTTTCTGAGCGGTACAAGGGTGAGGTCCACGGCAGGAGCTTAGCAGGCGTGTCGCGCAAGAATTGAGCAGGTGAGTAGCCGAAGATAAGGTCGGCTAGGTAAGGTAATGGCGCATCAAGCAGGAAGTAAGGGTCCGTCGTCGCTACGAGCCGCGTCAGCACGATGGACGGGGGGGCAGTCGCCAAAAGCTGATGCTCGAGCGCAAGCAGGGCAGTATCCCCTGCCTTTAAAGAGCGCTTGGCACGAGTGAGGATATAGTCAGCTCCCAGACCTGCATGTGTACCCAGATTTACGACATTAAACCCGGTCAGTTTCGAAGCTACTTCCGCCGAGTAAGAATAGTGCGTCGATGACCCACCTATTAGCAAATGCTTGGGCGAGGACAGAGACGCCGCGACCCGCTCCTTCTTCGCGTATATCTCCCCTATCCAATTGGTTTCTCGAGACTTTGGAGCCAGTGCCAACACCCCGAACCACACAATGATGCAGCCCACGAAAATCCCTGCTCCGAATACGATCGCCTTAAATCTCATGTCAGAACCTAAAGTATAGAAATTCTGACGGGACCGCACTGAATATGCCGAACATCGACAAGCAAAGAAGCCCGCCGGTCAATGCGGTGCGCCCCCATCCCGCGCGGTAGCGTGGACCAGAGGCCAAGTCGTCCCTCAGTCTGAAGATTTCAGCCGTATTCGGCAGAAACCAGATCATGATAAACGCACCCCCGCCGAAAATCAGGAAGACGAAGAGGTCCTCAATCGTGACTCCTCTGTCTCCAAAGAACCAAAGCCCAGGATCCAATCCAAGCGCGAACGCCAAGGGATAAGGCACGGAAATGTCCTGAGGACGCATCATCGCCGAGATGACATTGACCGCCCCCTGAAGGCTTTCAGCCCTGAACAGGACCCATCCGAGGACCACGACGAGGAAAGTAAGTGTGCCATTGACAAGCCAGAGCCGCTCGTTGAGACGGGAAAAACGGCAGGACACCATGCCGCGCCAGATATGGTTGATGACCAACATCGTCCCGTGCAACGTTCCCCAAAGGACAAACGTCCAGGCAGCACCATGCCAAAGGCCGCCCAATATCATGACCGTTAGCAGATTGGCGTAGCGCCGGACCGGACCGGTCCTCCCACCTCCCAACGGAATGTACAGATAGTCTCTAAGGAAGCTGGATAAGGTGATGTGCCACCGGCGCCAGAACTCTATTATAGAGGTCGACTTGTATGGAGAAAAGAAGTTCACGGGCAGCGCAATACCGAACATCAAACCGAGTCCAATCGCCATATCGGAATAACCAGAAAAATCAAAGTATAGCTGCGCAGTGTAACCGAGTGCAGCCACCCACCCCTCCAGGAACTCAAGAGGTTGCGTCTCCGCCTTTAGGAAGAGCGGATTGATCACCTCGGCAATCGGGTCGGCAATCGCCAGCTTCTTGGCCATTCCCATGGCAAACACGGGAAGACCTGCCGCGATCGTACTCCCATCCACTCGAAATCGGGTTTCAAACTGTTGAATAATATCCCGGTAGTGGAGTAACGGCCCAGCAATCAGATGCGGGAAAAACACGACTGAAAGAAGATATTCCCGGAATGGCGTGCGACCCATCTTCGCGTGGTAGGTATCAACCAGAAACGCTATTTGTTGGAATGTGTAGAAGGAGATCGCCAGCGGGGGTATGATATGTCCCAAGTTCGAGTGGTCACCCAGCATTGCCAGGAAATTGTCTACAAAGAAGTTTCGATATTTAAAATAACCCAGCACAAGGAGGTTGAGGACGACGCCCAGAGCCAAGAATCGGCGCCTGGGCGTGACATCTCTCCGTGCAGCAATTTGATGCGCTAGAGTGTAGTTAACCCCGATTGAAAGCGACAGGACCGCAAGTCCCCAAGCCTTCCACCATCCGTAAAAGAAAAGAGATGCGATTATGAGCACAACGACGCCAGCATCTCTTCCCTTGCACCTTAATGCAAACATCGTCGCCAGCAACACAAACGGCAAAAAGACGAAGATGAATTCAGAACTTACAAACAGCATTCGCGTCGCTCTATAAGGATCTTTTAGTATACAAGTAACTCATGAAATGCACGAGCAAATCAAGACGCTCCGGCACCATGCGATAGCGAAAACACCAGAGGCTCCACGTTTCCAACGTCGATCGCCCTCACGACCGAAGAAATGTTGCGGCCCCACTGCTAGCCCGCAGCTTCGGATAGGCCATCCCCCACCCCTCCGCAATATGCGTTGCGCCAATTCCCAAGCACAGGATATACCGAATCCGCCTGCCGTACCGCGCTCCGGCGTATCAACGAACTCACTGCGTCGACCTAGATAGCTGAACGAGAAAAAATGGTGACAATGACACGCGATATCAAAATCCTGGTTGCCTTGGCAGCCCTCGTGGCACTGTTCACAATGGCCAATCTCGGTCTCACGCTGAGAACCGGTGCGCTGGCGATGGCATCGATATATGATGACTGCACCTATCTTCTTGACGGCTACCGACGATTGGCGCTCGAAGGTGTCGATAGCGTTCTGGGCGGTTTGATTTCCTTCTATCAAACCCCACCGCACGCTCCATTCTCGACGGCCATGGCGATGGTTGGGTACTACCTGTCCGGTGGATCAGACATCGGGCCTTACGCTCTCAATGCCGTAATCCTGTACCTATACGCATATTCGATTTTTAGCATTGCCAGGAGCAGACTGGCCATATCCCCAGCGTTGCTGTGGACGGCGGCCCTGATGTTCCTGCCGGCGGCGGGAACGATCATTACCGAGTTCCGACCCGACGCAACGGCCGCATTGCTGTTTGGATCGTCTGCCTACCTTCTGATTTTCTTCCCTTATGAACGAGGGACCCGCGTTAGTGCATGTGCGTTGGGACTGATCGCTGGGATCGCCATCACAATCAAACCCTCGGCGATCATTATAGTTGTTCCGATGCTAGGTGGCGCGTTCCTGCTTGGTATGCTGAAGAATCTGAGCCGACCAAGCTTCACCAACGCCTTCATTGCTTTGATTTCCGGGCTGGCCGTACTCGTACCATTCGCGTTGATATGGGGATCCCACATCGTCGATTACCTCACACAGGTATTCATCACAAATGCCGATATATGGGTCACGTCTGGCGGAACGTTTTTCCATTGGACCTACAATTCTGTCGGCGCTGCGGGCAGCCTCGCGCTGAGCTGGTTCTTCTTCCTCGGCGCCGCATTGATCGCTGCTGACGTCCTTTCCTTTCGACGGGAGAAGGCAGGGGGCAACTATGAAGCTATCGCCTACTATGGTTGGGTAGCCATCATCTATGCAGGGATCGCGGCGAACCCACAAAAGTCCCCATTTCAGGGCAACTTCTTCTACTTCCCCTTTGTCATTGCCATGACGATCGCATTTAGCCGGGTCTGCGCGCGGTTCGGATTTGGCTGGAAGCAGGCCTTATCCATTTTTGTCGTCGTGTCATTTGTTTCTACACCTGCCATGACTTACCAGGACGCTCGCTTGCGCCCCGGATCCCTTGCCGCGCTTGATCAGATCTCGGCGGAAATAAACCGGTTGAAGTGTGGCCACCCGGTCGTGGTGTCGACGATCGGCCCATACCCCCTTCCGCCCGAAACCATTGCCCTACACATGCTGAAGCAAGGCACGGAAATTTCGCCTACCCCGCTATTTTTTGCCAGGGACCTGCAGGTCGCGCTGGCCCAGGTGCAATCGTCCGACATTGTCATCTTTCCCAACTCCCGTGGAAGAACGGAGGCAGAGGAACAGCGGCTACCAGGCATTTTCCTCTATGACGAGATCGTCTCTGTCCTGGAAAGCGACGCGCGGTGGACGCGGGTTGCCATAGAGGGAACCGACCCCTCGTTCATTTTCCGCAACAATGAACGATGCCAGGTGAACAGCTAAATGAATGCCGGCCGGTCAGCACCTGCACGAACCCGCGTGCTGACGGTTTGGCCCCTCACCCCATCTCGGCTGCCGCCGTGGGGGTCCAAGATGCCCGACAGATGACTAATCGGGCGCACTGACGCAGTGTCGCGATGAACGCGCATCTCCAAAGTCTTCCTCAAAACCAATTCGCCACCCTCCAAGCTTCCGTCGCCCGTCCGGCGCGATGCGGCACTTTGGGCTGAGGCGACTGCGCAATCCTCTGCGCAGCAGCAAGAGATCGGCCACTAAGGCTATGTTGGCGATCCGGCATGGGTCTGTCCGCCAGAGTGGAGAGTGGCGTGCTGCCCGAATACGCTTCGGGTAATGGGCAGGGTCAGAGCGAATATAAGACTGGGCGCCGGCGTGGCTTCCCATTGCCATCGCAACCCTGACGGCTCAAAGCAGAATGCAGGCCGTAAGGTGAACATGCGACCCTGAGTAGAGCGGCACGCGGCGCGCGGATTTTATCCGCTGCATGAGTTACGGTAGCCGATCCGGTGTTCTCCATGTCACACGGATATCGTTACCAGCGCCCCAGGTGACCGTAAATATTATCTAAGTGCTTGAAAATGGTGGGTGATGTAGGGCTCGAACCTACGACCCGCTGATTAAGAGTCAGCTGCTCTACCAACTGAGCTAATCACCCGAACTCCGACCGCCGCAACCCGTGCGCCGCCGGTGTGTGAGGGCGTATAAAGGGGAACGATTTGCTTGTCCAGCACCGAACGCAAAATAATTTCGGACATCACGAATGATCTCGAAAACGGCGGGCCTCAGAGCTCTAGCGTCCCCCTTGCCAGCCGCACGGCCTCGCCGCCGATGCGGGCGCGGGTAATGCGGCCTTCCTTCACGTCGATATGCAGGTGGATATAGGAGGGCCGGCCCATCTGGACGCCCTGCTCCACCAGCAGCGGATGGTGGCCGTCCGGCAGCGCATCGAAATGATGGACAGCGCCGGCCAGCGCGGCAACGGCGGAGCCGGTCGCCGGATCCTCTGATATCCCCATGTCCGGGGAGAACATGCGGGCATGGAACTTCGCCTGGTGATGGGTCCCGCCGCGGCAATAGACGTAGGCCGCCGCCAGCCCACCCTCCGCGAAGGGCGCCACCTTCTCCCAGAGGCCCGGATCGAAATCGAGGCTGTCGACCTCGGCCCGGCCATGGACGGGGATCATGATGAACGGCACCCCGGCGCTCCACATCGAGGCGCGGTGATTCTCGAAGCCGATCGCCCCCGGCTGCAGGCTGAGCGCATCGGCGATCCCCTCGATATCGAGGGGAAGGTCCACCCTCGCCGGGGTTTTCGGCAGGTCGAATTCCGCAAAGCTCGCCTGGTCTTCCCGAAGCCGGACGGCGCAGCGCACCGGCCCCACCTTTTCCTCCAGCACGCAGACGATATCGAGATCGCCCTCCCCGCCCCGCTGCAGCTCCGCCAGCGCCACGGCGGTGCCGACGGTCGGGTGCCCCGCGAAAGGAAGTTCGCGCGCCGGCGTGAATATCCTCAGGCTCGCCGCATGGGCGCCGTTGGCTGGCCGCCGCACGAAGACGGTCTCCGACAGGTTCATCTCGCGGGCGACAGCCTGCATCGTCTCGTCGTCGAGATCGTCGCCGTCGAAGATGATCGCCAGGGGGTTACCCGTGAGGACCTGATCCGTGAACACGTCGTAAATCCCGTAGCGGCGCGCCATCTTCGATCCCTGTGCAGTCATATGGATCGCAACCTGCCCGACGCGACGCTTTGACGCAACCCGCAATAAACGCCGTGGTTGAGGCTTGCGGAAACGCTAGAGGCTGAGTTCCATCACCACCGGGCAATGGTCGGATGCCTTGGGGCGGTCCCAGCCGGTGCGCGGGAACCGCTCGACCTCTTGGCCTGGCGGAAACGGCGTCCGGTAGGGCTGCCCGCCGCGAACGATCTCCGGGACGATGGTCGCGTTGCGCGCCGCGAGCGCCGGCGACAGCCAGATGTAGTCGAGCTGGCACAGATGCTGCTCCTGCGGGCCGCGGGCGTGATAGAGCGTCCAGCGGTCCAGTTCCGGCCGTCGCTCCACGGGGTTGACCGCAAAGCCGTCCGCCGAGAAGACGTCGAGCGCGCTCGTCGCCTCGCGGACATGGTCGAACCTGTAGCCCAGGCGCCGATTTCCCGACACGACGACCTTCTCCTGGTAATCGTTCATGTCGCCGCAGATCGCGAAATTTTTCGTCGCCGTATGGCCGGCGCCGAAGCGGTTCTCGATGAGCCTGCGGACGGCGGCCGTCTCCGCCGAACGCACGGCCATCGTATTGATCCGCCCGTCGCCCGGCTCGCGAGAATTGCCCATGGACTTGAAGTGCACGACGTAGAGCGTCAGCGGGCGCCCGCCGATCCTCAGATCGAGCTCCAGGCAGTCCCGCTTGAAGATCTTGTCGCCTGGCTTCGCGCCCTCCCCCAGGGCCTCGCTGTAGAGATCGAGGTCGGCATAGGTGAGCATGGCATTGCTGCGGATGTCGACCATCTCGATCGGCTGCCCGTGGCGCGTCTTCTCGCGCATCAGGACCGCCACGTCTATTCCGCGGCTGTCATTGCCCTCGACAAGGTATTTCTGCATGTAGCCGTGCCCGACCATCCGGAACAGATAGCCGTATTCGAAGGCGTGCAGTGCCGGCATATTATCGACCTCCTGCAGGCAGAGGATGTCGGCGTCGGCATCCGCTATGGCGAGCGCGGAAAGCTGCCGCGTGTCGTCGGTGGCGGCGACGACGCGCGCCTGCTCCATCTGCTCGTAGGCGTCCTTGCTCCCGACGTCATAGAGCCGCATGACGCGATCGCGCCGCAAGTGATTGCGAAACCCGGAAAAATCGAAGCGGGTGATGAGGTTTTCGATATTGAAGGTGGCGAGGCGGACGGTCATTCCCAGTTCCCGGATGAGCGCCTGTTATGCCCGCTGGGGCCCGGCCTTACAACTGCCGGCCGGGCTGCCAGCAGAATGCACCGAGGCATGCCTCAGGCGGCCGGTGTGCTGGCGTGGATGGCGAAAGGCGCCGCGTGCACGGGCGCCTTTCGCTCGGATGCGGGTCAGGCCGCTTCGGCGACAGCAGTGCTGATCAGGCGGCCGAGGCGCTGGATGCCCTCCTCGATCATCTCCTCGCTTGCGCAGGAGAAGGAGAGCCGCAGCGTGTTGTTGTTCGAGCCGTCCGCGTAGAAGGCCTTGCCGGGCACGAAGGCGACCTTCTCCGTCTGGATCGAGCGGGCCAGAAGTTCGGCGCCGTCCATGCCCTCCGGCAGTCGGACCCAGACGAACATGCCGCCCTCGGGCTTCGTCCAGGTGGCGCCCGCGGGCATGTATCTCTCGAGTGCCGAGAGCATCGCGTCGCGGCGTGCGCTGTAGGCCTTCTTGATCTTCGCCACCTGCTCCGGGAAGATCCGCTCGGCCACGTGGGCGATGGCGATCTGGTTGATGGTCGAGGAATGCAGGTCGGCCGCCTGCTTCATCAGCACCAGCTTGCGGATGACCGGCATGGCCGCGACCACGTAGCCGACGCGCAGGCCGGGCGCGAGCGTCTTGGAAAAGCTGCCGCTGTAGATCGTCCGCGTGTTCTCGATGCCGCCGTTGCGGGCAATGTCGAGCGCCAGGATCGGCGGAACCGGCTCGCCGTCGAAGCGCAGGTTCTGGTAGGCGGCGTCCTCGATGATCGCGACATTGAGTTCGTCCGCCAGTTCCAGCAGCTTTTCGCGGCCGGCGCGGTCCACCGTCTCGCCTGTCGGATTGGCGAAATCGGCGGAAAGATAGGCGAACTTCACCGCCCCGCCGGCCTTCGCTGCGGCCTCGCGATAGCCGTCCGGCGTCCGGTTGCCGTTCAGCGACAGCTGGTCATAGGTCGGCTCGTAGGCGTTGAAGGCCTGCAGCGCGCCGAGATAGGTCGGCCATGTGACCAGCGCGGTATCCTTCGGCGACAGGAAGAGCTTGCCGAGATAATCCAGCGCCTGTTGCGAGCCGGAGGTGATGAAGACGTTGTCGACGCCGCAGGGAATGCCGATCTTCGCCATCTCGCCCACCAGCCATTCACGCAGCGGCTTGTAGCCTTCGCTGACGGAATACTGCAGCGCGGCGTTGACCTGCGGCCCGGAGAAGATGTCCGCATAGGCCTTGCTGAACGCCTCGTCGGGAAACAGTTTCGGGTCCGGAATACCGCCGGCGAACGAGATGATGTCGGGCTGTTCGAGGAGTTTCAGCAATTCGCGGATTTCGGAAGCGCGCATGCGGCTGGAGCGCGTGGCGAAGATATGTTCCCAATCAAGCACCGGATGTTTCCTCATATTTCAATTTTGTTGCCGTCATCTTTACCGAAGTTTCGATAGGTAAGCAATACTGACCTATCGAGCGGACCCGGTGCGCAACTACCCTTTGCTGCTCCTCTCGCTCAACCGATATCGCCGCGGCAAGAGTATGGCGAGGGCTGCTTCATCCGGTAATTTTCAGCTTATCATCGCAGGGTGCGAGACTGCGAGGGGTATCACCCAATCGAGTGTCGTCGCCGTTTGCAGGTGGCGATGGGCGCAGCCCTCCCCTCGGCTCGGCATCCGATGGCACTCGCGCCATGTCGCCAGGGAGGCCGCATCCTGAAGCTGCCGCGCGTCGCCTGGACAAGGTTCGAGGCGGACACCTGCCCGCCTCGAACGGAAGCTTTTAGTTGACCGACTTGTCGACCAGCTTGTTCTTGCCGATCCAGGGCATCATGCCACGCAGCTTGGCGCCGACTTCCTCGATCTGGTGGCTGTCGTTCATGCGGCGGATGCCCTTGAAGCGGGCCATGCCGGAGCGGTATTCCTGCATCCACTCGGAGGTGAACTTGCCGGTCTGGATGTCCTTCAGGACCCGCTTCATCTCCGCCTTGGTCTCTTCGGTGATGATGCGCGGACCCGTTACGTACTCGCCCCACTCGGCCGTGTTGGAGATCGAGTAGTTCATGTTGGCGATGCCGCCTTCGTAGATCAGGTCGACGATCAGCTTCACTTCGTGCAGGCACTCGAAATAGGCCATTTCCGGAGCGTAGCCGGCTTCAACCAGCGTTTCGAAACCGGCGCGGATCAGTTCCACGAGGCCGCCGCAAAGCACGACCTGCTCGCCGAAGAGGTCGGTTTCGCACTCTTCCTTGAAGTTGGTCTCGATGATGCCCGAACGGCCGCCACCGACGCCGCAGGCGTAGGAGAGAGCGAGGTCGAGCGCATTGCCGGACGCGTTCTGGTGAACGGCAACGAGGCAGGGGACGCCGCCGCCCTTCTGGTATTCGCCGCGAACGGTGTGGCCGGGGCCCTTCGGCGCGATCATCACGACATCGACGGATGCCTTGGGCTCGATCAGGCCGAAATGGACGTTGAGGCCGTGCGCGAAGGCAATCGCCGCGCCGTCACGGATGTTCGGAGCGATCTCCGCCTTGTAGATGTCGGCCTGCAGTTCGTCGGGCGTGGCCATCATCATCAGGTCGGCCCAGCCGGCGGCTTCGGCAACCGTCATGACCTTGAAGCCGTCGGATTCCGCCTTCTTGGCGGTGGGCGAACCGGCCTTCAGCGCGATCGCGACATTCTGGGCGCCGGAGTCCTTCAGGTTCAGCGCATGCGCGCGACCCTGGGAGCCGTAGCCGATAATGGCGACCTTCTTGGATTTGATCAGGTTGAGATCGGCATCGCGATCGTAATAGACGCGCATCGTTGTATTCCTTCCCTATGCGTGCAGGTTGTTGCTGGTCTTCATCGTCCCGAAGAGAAGCGCAACGCCTCCCCCGTTTCCTGGTGCGCGCCGTGAAGCGTCAGGAAGGCATCGACCGCCCTCCGCGCCTGGCGTGCGTTGTCCTTGAGCCCCGGTTCGCCGAGCAGCATGCGCACATGCAGGTCGGATACGACCAGGCCGTAAAGCGTATGATAGGCGGCGTCCGCGTCATCGAAGCGAAGGAGGCCGGCCCGCTTGCCCGCATCCATGAGAGCGATGGCGCGACGGTCGATCTGGCGCCGGCCGTGCTCCAGCAGAAGCCGCCCGAGCTTCGAGCCGTCCCGTCCCGATTGCCCGACGGCAAGCCGGTTGAGGGCAAGCGAGACGTCTCCGGAGAGAACGTCGAGCAGGTCCCGCCCGAAGGTTTCGAGATGCTCGCGAAGGTTCTCCGCCGTCAGCCTTTCCTTGCTGCGCTCGAACGTCCGCACCTTGCTCGCCTGGTAGGCGATCATCGCGGCCAGCAGGCCGTCGCGGTCGCCGAACCACTTGTAGAGGCTTTCCTTGGAGCAGTTGGCCGCCCTGGCCAGTCCGGACGTCGTCAGAGCCTTGTCGCCACCCTCCACCAGCAGGCGCAAGGCCTGTTCCAGAACCTCGTTCTGGCGGGGAGTAAATTCCTGCATTCGGCCGGCGTCGGCAATCACGTCAGTCGCTCCAAAATATGGTACCGTACGGTACGGTTCTTCGAACAAGTAGACGAAACGGCGCTCACCCGTCAAGCGGATTTCTCGCATCGGCCACGAAAGGCTCACCGGATCTGGGGGCTGCAGATCTACTCCGCGTAGCCGACGGGCAGGCTTTCGCCGCTCTTCAGGACTTCCATGGAAATGAAGGCGGAGACATCGAACAATTCGATGCGCTTGACGAGCCGGCGATAGACCACGTCGTAATGCTCCACCCGGGGCAGCACGATCTTCAGGATATAGTCATAGCTGCCGGTCAGCCGATGCGCCTCGACGATCTCGCCGATATCCCGGATGGCCCCGCGAAAACTCTCGATCCAGTCGTCGGAGTGATGCGCCGTCTTGATCAGCGCGAAGACGGTCGTCGGCACGCCGATGCGCTCGCGGTCGAGCAGTACGGTCCTGCCGCGGATATAGCCCGCCTCCTCCAGCCGCTGGATGCGCCGGGAGCAGGCAGACGGCGACAGCGCCACCCGCTCGGCGATCTCCGCCACCGGCAAGGCTGAATTCCCCTGCAGGATGTCGAGAATCTTGCGGTCACGGTCGTCCAGCATGGCACGCCTCCAGTTTTCCGGCGCAACATGCGCGAAATGGCGAAATCGCGCAACGGGGATGCGCGAAGAACTGGGATCGCCTGGAAAGTTGCATGCATTTACGATGCGAGACGCATCATTCTTGTCGAGGCAATAAGGGGAAATAAAAATGAAAAGCATCGGTCTCATCGGCGGTATGAGCTTCGAGAGCACCGCCGTCTATTACCGCCTCATCAACGAAATGGTTCGAGGCCGCTTCGGCGGCCTCGTATCCGCCGACATCCTGATGCATTCGGTGAACTTCGCCGAAATCGTCGCGATGCAGAAGTCGGGCCGGTGGGATCTCGCGGCGCAGGCGCTGGCCGACAGCGCCCGGCGGCTCGAGGCAGCCGGCGCCGATTGCGTCCTGATCTGCACCAACACCATGCACCTCGTTGCCGATGAGGTGTCGGGTGCGCTCGCGGTCCCGCTCATCCATATCATCGACGAGACCGCCGCCGCGCTGGAGGCCCGGGGCATGAAGCGCCCGCTCCTGCTTGCAACCCGCTACACGATGGAACACGGCTTCTACGCCCGGCGCATGCACGACCACGGGATCGAGGTGATGGTGCCCGACAGCACCGGACGTAACCGCATTCACGAGATCATCTTCGACGACCTCTGCGCCGGCAGGGTGCGCGGGGAATCGCGCCTCGAGGCGCTTGCGATGATCGACGCGGCAAGAAAGGCCGGCGCAGACAGCGTCATCCTCGGCTGCACCGAAATCTGCCTCCTGCTCGATCCCGATGACCTTCCCCTGCCCGGCATCGATTCGACGACGATCCACGCCCGCGCCGCCGTGGAGTTCGCGATCGGCAGTTCCGCTGCGGCCCAGGCGGCGGAATAGATCAGACGGGCTGCCCGCAGGCACGGCGGAAGCGTCGCACCGTTTCCGCCATTCCGTATTCCAGCGCATCCGCCGTTAGCCCGTGGCCGATCGAAACCTCGGCCAGATAGGGAATCCGCTTCACGAGCGCGGGAAGGTTCGCAACGGTCAGGTCGTGCCCGGCATTGACGTCGAGCCCTTCGGCACGCGCCGCATCCGCGGTCCGCCCCAGCACTTCGATGATTTCCGCCGCACGCTCCGGATGGTCGTAGCAGCCGCCGTAGGGCCCGGTATAGAGCTCGATCCGGTCGGCGCCGGTGGCCTTCGCGAGCCGCACGGCCTCCGCGTCGCCGTCCCCGTTCGCAAACAGCGAAACGCGCATGCCCTTCGCCTTCAGCCGCGCGACGATCGGTTTCAGCATCTCGCCCTGCGCCCGGAAGTCGAAGCCGTGGTCGGAGGTCGCCTGGGTCGGATCGTCGGGTACCAGCGTCACCTGCTCCGGCTCCGTCCGCTCGCAGAGCGCCAGGAAGTCCTCGCTCGGATAGCCCTCGACGTTGAACTCCGCCTGCGGGAACTCGTCGTCGATCAGCGCCCGGATCACCGGCAGGTCGGAAAAGCGGATATGCCGCTGGTCCGGCCGCGGATGCACCGTCAGACCGCTCGCACCGGCCGCAAGCGCGATGCGCCCGAGATGCTCGAGGTCGGGCCACGGCAGGTCGCGGCGGTTGCGCAGCATGGCGATGGCGTTGATGTTGACGGAGAGCTTGGTTGGCATGGATCGGCTTCCGGTAGAGATAAGGTTCCCGCGGGTTTAAGCCAGCCGCCGCCCGAATGCCAACGAGTTTCGCGCATCCACCCATCTTCGATTTTGATGAACGTCGTGGGGTTCGCGGCGATTTCGCAGGAACGAGAGCCGCCCGCCCCTCATTTGACGATGGTGACCGTCTCGGCCGCCCGTGTGATGGCGGTATAGAGCCAGCGTTCACGCGTGTCGCGAAACGCCCAGCTTTCATCGAACAGCACCACATTGTTCCACTGCGAACCCTGCGCCTTGTGGACAGTCAGCGCATAGCCGTAGTCGAACTCGTCATAGCGCTTGCGCGTAGACCAGGGGATTTCCTCTTCGCTCTCGAAGGCCGCCTTGAGCAGCTTGATCTTCGCCGCGCCCCGATCCATGTCGTCGTCTTCCGGGCGGATCATCAGGTTGATGCCCGGCTTGACGGTCTCGCGCGACGAACTCATGACCTGCCAGAGCGAGCCGTTGAGCAGGCCCTTCACCTGATCGTTCCTGAGGCAGACGAGCTTGTCGCCCGATTGTGGATAGCCGGTGGCGAAGCCCTTCAGTTCGCGCAGACGCTGATTGTAGCGCTTGCGCGTCTTGTTCGTGCCCACCAGCACCTGGTCGGCCTCCAGCACCAGCGCCTGGTTCACCTCGTTTCGCGAGATCACCTGCGCCGTGCCGTAGTCGCCGTACATGATCTCCTTGCCCTCGCGGACATTCATCGCGAGCTGGATGATCGGATTGTCCCGGGCCTGCCGGTAGATGTCGGTCAGGAGGTAGTCCGGCTGCTGTTCGGTGAAGAAACCGCCGCCGGAAACCGGCGGAAGCTGGCCGGGATCTCCGAGGACGAGGATCGGCGTCCCGAAGCTCAGGAGGTCGCGGCCGAGTTGCTCGTCGACCATCGAACATTCGTCGATGACGATGAGCGCCGCCTTGGCGACCGGGCTCTGGCGGTTGATGGAGAACATCGGCGAGATGGACGTCTTTCCCGTCTCCTCGTCCGCCACTTCCTCCTCGCCCCGCGGGCGATAGATCAGCGAATGGATCGTCTTGGCGTTCTTGGCGCCGCGCGAGCGCAGCACCTGCGCCGCCTTGCCGGTGAAGGCGGCAAACAGCACGTCGCCGTCAACATGCTCGGCGAAGTGCTTCGCCAGCGTCGTCTTGCCGGTACCGGCATAGCCGAAAAGCCTAAACACCGGCTGGCGCCCGTCCTTGAGCCAGCGTGAAACGGCCGCCAGGGCCTCGTCCTGTTGCGGGGCAAATTGCATGGCTGCGACATGGCAGGATTCTGGACCCTATCGCAACAGAAAAAGAACGAAAGAGGATCGAATCGCGCCGTCGATCAGCGCAGCATGGGCCAGAGGCTGATGACCAGCAGGACCGCCATGGTGATGTTGAACCATTTGAGGCGCACGGGCACGGACAGCCATTCCCGCAGGGCCGAGCCGAAGCCCGCCCATGTCGAGACGCTCGGAAGGTTGACGAGGGCGAACGCCACCCCGACCAGCAGGACGGTGGGTACGTAGGCGGCCGGATTGGTATAGGTGGCCATGGCCGTCACCGCCATCACCCACGCCTTCGGATTGACCCACTGGAAGACGGCCGCGCCGAGGAACGTCATCGGCCGCGCCGACGCCTTCCCTTCCGTCAGGCTGCGAGAGGTCCCGATCTTCCAGGCGATCCAGACGAGATAGGCCCCGCCGGCGAATTTCAGGATCGTGTAGAGGAGCGGCATGCTCTGCATCACCGCCCCCAGCCCGAGCCCGACGCCGATGAGAAGCGAGAGGAACCCGGCGCCGATCCCCAGCATGTGCGGGATGGTGCGGTGGAAACCGAAGTTCACGCCGGACGCGAACAACATCATGTTGTTGGGGCCGGGCGTGATCGACGTCGTGAAGGCAAACAGGATCAGGGCCAGAAAGGTTTCCAGCGACATGGTTTCTCCGGGCGCCAATGGGCTGCTTGATTGGGACGGGACACCTCGTTCGCCGGGTGCCCGCGGCCGAATCCTTAGGCGCAAATCCGGGCCGCTTCAAGCGCTCTTGGCAGGCAAAGGGTACGCCTTATCTTGCATCGTAAGCATAGGAGCACCCCGCATGAACGATGACGCCCTCCCCACCGTTACCCTCCTGAACGGCGTCGTCGTGCCGGCGCTCGGTCTTGGAACCTGGCATATGGGAGAGGACCCCCGCCGGGCGGGCCAGGAAGTCGAAGCCCTGCGCCACGGGCTCGACGAAGGCCTGACGCTGATCGACACGGCCGAAATGTATGCCGAGGGCGGCGCCGAGGAAATCGTCGGAGAGGCCATCGCCGGGCGCCGGGACGAGGTCTTCCTCGTCAGCAAGGTCTATCCGTGGAACGCGAGCCGGGAGGGAACGATCGCCGCATGCGAACGCAGCCTCGCCCGCATGCGGACCGACCGGCTCGACCTCTACCTGCTTCACTGGCGCGGCGAACATCCGCTCGCGGAAACGGTGGAGGCCTTCGAGACCCTTCGGGAGGCGGGAAAGATCGGCACCTGGGGCGTCTCCAATTTCGACCTCGCCGACATGGAGGAACTGATGGAGGTTCCGGGCGGGGGCAATTGCGTCGCCAATCAGGTCCTCTACAACCTGTCGCGGCGGGGCGTGGAATACGATCTCCTGCCCTGGTGCCGGCATCGCGGGATCGCCGTCATGGCCTATTCGCCGATCGAGCAGGGAAGCCTCGCCCGCAACGAGACGCTCATTCACATCGCCAAGGCCTACCAGGCGACGCCGGCGCAGGTGGCGCTTGCCTTCCTGCTGGAGCGGGACGGCGTCATCGCCATCCCGAAGTCTTCGCATCCGCAAAGGGTGACCGAGAACCGCGAGGCGGCCGACCTCGATCTCACCGACGAGGATCTGGACGCGCTGGACGCGGCCTTCCCGCCCCCGACCCGGCCGGCACCGCTGGAGATGATCTGATCACATACCCTGGGGGCCGCGGTTCATCGCGGCAATGCCCGTGCGGCAGATCTCGATCAGGCCGAGCGGCTTCAGGATCGCCACGAACTGGTCGATCTTCGAAGACTTGCCGGTGATCTCCAGCACGAAGTGCTCCACCGTCGCGTCCACCACCTTGGCCTGGAAGGCATCGGCGAGGCGCAGCGTTTCCGCACGATGCTCGCCGGAGCCCACCACCTTGATCAGGGCCACCTCGCGCTCGATCGGTCGTTCCTGACCGAGATCCTTGGCGCGGACGGTAAGGTCCACCACCCGGTGGACCGGGACGATCCGCTCCAGCTGCGCCTTGATCTGCTCCAGCACGCTCGGCGTGCCGCGGGTGACGATGGTGATGCGCGACAGATGCGCCTCGTGCTCCGTCTCCGAGACGGTCAGGCTCTCGATGTTATAGCCGCGGCCGGAAAACAGGCCGATGACGCGGGCGAGCACGCCCGGTTCGTTGTTGACGAGTACCGAGAGCGTATGGTTCTCGACCTTCGCGGTCTCCGGGGCGATGAAGTATGCGGAGCCGGTGGCTTGTTGATGGGCATTCATGATCTTGCGTCCGTTATTTCAGAGATAACTTTAACACGAGCAACTCAAACGAGCTGCCGGCCCTTGGCATCGATGGCGGTGGCGACGGCCTCGTCTGTCGCCTCGTCGGGAAGCAGCATCTCGTTATGCGCCTTCCCGGACGGGATCATCGGGAAGCAGTTGGCGAGATTGGCGACGCGGCAGTCGAAGATCACCGGCTTCTTCACCGCGATCATCTCCTCTATCTTACCGTCCAGTTCCTTCGGATCGTCGCAATACATGCCGACCGCGCCATAGGCCTCGGCCAGCTTCACGAAGTCCGGCATCGCTTCCGTATAGGAGTTCGACAGCCGGTTGCCATGCAGGAGCTGCTGCCACTGGCGGACCATGCCCATGTACTGGTTGTTGAGGATGAAGATCTTGACCGGCAGATTGTACTGGATGGCGCAGGACATTTCCTGGATGCACATCTGGATCGACGCGTCGCCGGCAATGTCGATGACCAGCGCGTCCGGATGCGCGACCTGGACGCCGATCGCCGCCGGCAGGCCGTAGCCCATCGTCCCCAGTCCGCCAGAGGTCATCCACCGGTTGGGCTCCTCGAAGCCGAAGAACTGCGCCGCCCACATCTGGTGCTGGCCGACCTCCGTCGTGACGAAGGTCTTGCGGCCCTTCGACTGTTCGTAGAGCCGTTCGATCGCGTATTGCGGCATGATCACGTCGTTGGAGGGCTTGTAGGCGAAGGACTTGCGGGCCCGCCAGCGCTGGATGCTCTCCCGCCACTCCTGCGTCTGGCTCTTCTCGGGCTTCTTCGGCAAGGCCCGCCACAGCCGGACGATGTCCTCCAGCACCGTCGCGACATCGCCGAGGATCGGGATATCGACGCGGACGTTCTTGTTGATCGACGAGGGATCGATATCGATGTGGATCTTCCGCGAGTTCGGCGAGAAGGCGTTGATCCGCCCGGTAATGCGGTCGTCGAAGCGCGCGCCGATACAGACCATGACGTCGCAGTCATGCATCGCCATGTTCGCCTCGTAGGAGCCGTGCATGCCGAGCATGCCGAGCCAGTTCTTGCCGGAAGCAGGATAGGCGCCGAGCCCCATCAGGGTCGAGGTGATCGGAAAATCGGTCAGTTCGACCAGTTCGCGCAGCAGCCGCGACGCTTCCGGGCCGGAATTGACCACGCCGCCGCCCGTATAGAGGACGGGCCGCTTCGCGGTCGCCATGAGTTCGACCGCCGCCTGGATCGCCTTCATGTCCCCCTGCAGCTTCGGGGCATAGCTCTTGTTGACGGGCGCCTGGCCGGGAGGCGTATAGGTGCCGGTGGCGAACTGGATGTCCTTCGGAACGTCGACGACGACCGGGCCCGGACGGCCGGTCTGGGCGATGCGGAACGCCTCGTGGATGATGCCGGCCAGTTCATTGACGTCCTTGACCAGCCAGTTGTGCTTCGTGCAGGGGCGCGTGATGCCGACGGTGTCACACTCCTGGAAGGCGTCCGAACCTATGAGCGTCGTCGGGACCTGTCCGGAAATGCAGACCAGCGGGACGGAATCCATCAGCGCGTCCTGCAGCGGCGTCACGGCATTGGTGGCGCCCGGACCGGAGGTGACGAGCATGACGCCGACCTTGCCGGTGGAGCGGGCATAGCCTTCGGCGGCATGGCCTGCGCCCTGTTCGTGGCGGACGAGGATGTGCTGGATGTCGTCCTGCTGGAAGATCTCGTCGTAGATCGGCAGGACCGCGCCGCCCGGATAGCCGAAGATGTGCTCTACACCGTTGTCCTTCAGCGCCCTCAGAACGATCTCCGCCCCGGTCATCTGGTTGTTGCTGTCCGTCATTGTCTGATCCATCCGCTGCTTGTCTGCTGTTCCGTGGTCGAGGCATAAAAAAAGGCCCCTTGAGGAGCCTGTCTTTCCGCGCATGGGTGGCTAACGCCGGATGGTTACACCATCCTGCCCATGCGCGTTCCCACCACGATAAGTGCCGTCGAAATCTTCATGGGCGCAAGTGTTAGACAGATTATTGCCCTGCGTCAACGCGATACGGTGAAAAATTACGCGACTCCCGCAGGGCGGATACTCGCCCCAACCCCCTACACCACTTGTTAAATCGCCCCGGTTATACTGGGGCCGGTGTGCAGCCATGGGGGCATTCGACCGCTCCCGTTTGACGACAGGGGCTTCGTTTTGCGGAATAACGACTTGCACCGTTCCATCTCGGCTGGCGAACAGGATCGGCGCGACATCAGCCTCGCCGGCAACCGCATGCTGGGTCGCGTCGTCGCCTGCAACGGCTCACGAGCGACAATCGCCGCCGTGGCGGAACAGGGCGAGACCGCCCTGACCGAGCTCTGGTCCGTCGGACGCCTCATCTCCATCGACGTCGGCGACAACCGGGTCGTGGCCCTCGCCTACGCGATGAGCACCGACGAGAAGAGCTGGGGCGAGCACGACGACAACAGCTTCCAGATCGAGGCAGAGCTTCTCGGAGAGGTCCGGGTCGGGTCTGACGGCAGCGAGGAGTTTTCAGGCGGCATCTCGCGCTATCCCTATCTCGGCGCGATCGCCCATCGCATCCGCTCCGCCGACCTGCTGCGCATCTACGACGCCGGCATGAACGACAGCTGCGTCATCGGCAAGCTGACCCAGGACGAGAGCATCGATGCGGCGATCCACATACCGTCCATGCTGTCGAAGCATTTTGCCATCGTCGGCTCCACCGGCGTCGGCAAGTCCACGGCCGTTTCGCTCCTCCTCCATAAGGCAATCGAGACCGACCCCAAGCTGCGGATCCTGATTCTTGATCCGCACAACGAGTTCGCGGCGGCGTTTCCCGGCCACGCGGTCGTCATCGATCCGGAAACGCTCGACCTGCCGTTCTGGCTGATGAAGCTCGAGGAATTTGCCGAGGTGCTTTACCGCGGCCGCCACCCGGTCGCCGAGGAACTGGACATCCTGCGCGACGTCATCCCGGAAGCGAAGCGCGCCTTCCGCGGCGGCGATACCGGCCTGATGCGCCGCACCACCGAGAAAAGCTCGATCACCGCGGACACGCCCGTACCCTATCGCATGGCCGACCTGCTGGCGCTGATCGACGAACGCATCGGCCGCCTGGAAGGCCGCGGCGAGAAGCCCATCCTGCGCCATCTCAAGATGCGCATCATGTCGGCGATCAACGATCCCCGCTATCACTTCATGTTCTCCAACAACACGATCCAGGACACGATCATGGAGACGATCGCCCACATCTTCCGGATTCCGGGGGGTGACAGGCCGATCTGCACGTTCCAGCTCGCGGGCATTCCCTCCGAAGTGGTCAACTCGATCGCCTCGATCTTGTGCCGCATGGCCTTCGAACTGGCGCTCTGGAGCAATGGCGCGATTCACATGCTGGTGGTCTGCGAGGAAGCGCACCGCTATGTCCCGGCCGATCCCGAGCGGGGCTTCTTCCCGACCCGCCAGGCGATTGCCCGGATCGCCAAGGAAGGCCGCAAGTACGGCGTATCGCTCGGCGTCATCACCCAGCGCCCGGGGGAACTCGATCAGACCATCCTGTCCCAGTGCTCTACCCTTTTCGCGATGCGTCTAGCGAACGATCGCGACCAGGAGATCATCCGCTCCGCCATCCCGAACTCCTCCATCTCGACGCTGAGCTTCCTCTCCTCGCTCGGCAATGGCGAGGCGATCGCGTTCGGCGAGGCGATCGCCGTACCGATGCGCCTGCAGTTCGCCCGCGTCGAAAGAAAATACCTGCCGAAGGCGAACGGCGTTGCCGAAAAGACCACCGAGGAAACCCCCGATACCGTCGACCTGCGGAGCGTCGTCGCCAGGATGCGTTCGGTAACCGCACCCGAACTGGGGCCCTACCGGCCGGCCTCCGATCGAGGTGAGGATGCGATGCTGCAAGGCGCCGACGAAGCCTATGATCGCGAAACCGGTCAGGATGCCCACCGGTATCCGGGCCACGATCCGGCCATGGGCGAGATGGAACTGGACCGCTGGGCGCGCAGCGTCGCGGCACCCGCTGAGGCGAACATGCCGTCGCCGGAGCACGAGGTCAGGGCGCAGCCCTATCACCCCGACATGCTGCCCGGCGCCGGCCGTCCGATCGCCACGCCGGCTCCGCAGACGCCCTCCTGGCCTTCCCATCGTCCGGCCACGACCGACGGCGAGCCCGGCCTGCGGTCCTCCCAGCTTCCTCGCCGCGAAGGTTCGCTGCGGGAAACCCTCCTCAAGAGGCCGCTCGGCGGCCCCTATGACAGCAGGGACTGAGGCTCGGAGGGATCGATCCTCCTCCAGCTCTCGTCCATCTGGTTGCGGAACCACGTCATCTGCCGTTTGGCATACTGGCGCGTAAGCGCCGAGCCGCGTTCGATCACCGCCTCGGGCGTCATCCGTTCGTCGAGCATCGCGGCGATCTGCGCGACGCCGATCGCCTTCATGGCCGGCACGTCCGCGGCGGGATGAAGCGCAAGCAGGGCCCTCACCTCCTCCACCGCGCCATCATCCAGCATGTGCTCGAAGCGCCGGTTGATCCGCGCATGCAGGGTCGCACGGTCGGGAAGCGCGACGATCTTCAGCGCCCTTTCCGGATCGACGACGACGGGCCCGGGCTTTCCCTGGAAGTCGAGGATGGAGCGGCCGGTCTCCTGCAGCACCTCGAGCGCGCGCACGATCCGCTGCCCGTCAGTCCGTTCGAGTGTGTCCGCCGCAGCGCGGTCGAGCCTGGCGAGTTCCGCGTGAAGCCGCTCCGCCCCCTCCTCCTTCAGCCTCCGGCGCAGCCCGGAGCGGATCTCCTCCTGGATTGCAGGCATGTCGGACAGGCCGCCCGTCAGCGCCTTGAAGTAGAGGCCGGTACCGCCCACGAAGATCGGCATCCGGCCGTCCTCGCGCAGTTGCGGCAGAAGCGCCGCCGCGTCGCGCAGCCATTCGCCCGTCGAGTGGGAGCGCGTGGCCGGGACATATCCGTAGAGGCGGTGCGGAATGCCGGCCATTTCCTCTTCGGAGGGGCGCGCGGTCAGCACGCGCAGCGTGTCGTAGACCTGCATGCTGTCGGCATTGACGACCACGCCTCCCGTTTCCGCCGCAAGGCGCAGCGCAAGCGCCGACTTGCCGCTCGCGGTCGGCCCCGTTATCAGGATGGCGTCGTAATTTCTTGCAAGGTCCTTCATATGGCTTCCGTTGCCACGCTCATTGCCCATCCGTCAAATCCCGTCCTGTCTTCCTCCCTCGGCGAGACGGCGGCAGGGGCCGTGAACGCCGCCGGGCTGTACTGGCTGGCGGACGGAATCGCCTGCGATATCGCACTGCGCGACGGCGCCGACCTTCCGGCCGCCGAGGCAGGCCTTCGTGAGACGATCGACGGACTGCCGGTCGACCTGGTGATCCAGCCGGCGGAGACGCGGCGCAAGAAATTCCTGATCGCGGACATGGATTCCACCATGATCGGCCAGGAATGCATCGACGAACTCGCCGATGTCGTCGGCCTCAAGGACAAGGTCGCGGCAATCACCGCCCGCGCCATGAACGGCGAGATTGCCTTCGAACCTGCCCTTCGCGAGCGGGTCGCCCTCCTCAAGGGCCTGCCCCTCTCGGTCGTGGATGACGTGATCGCCAGGCGCATCACGCTGACCTCCGGAGGACCGGAACTCATCGCCACCATGAAAGCGAACGGCTTCCATACAGCCCTGGTCTCGGGCGGATTTACCGTCTTCACCAACCCGATCGCTGACCGTCTCGGCTTCCACGAGAACCGCGCCAACCTGCTTCTGGCGGAAGACGGCATCCTCACCGGCAAGGTGGCCGAGCCCATTCTCGGCAAGCAGGCCAAAGTCGACGCCGTCGTCGAGATTTCCGCCCGCCTCGGGATCTCCACCGACGACGTCATCGCCGTTGGCGACGGGGCGAACGACCTCGGCATGCTGAAACTGGCGGGCTCGGGCGTGGCGCTCCATGCCAAGCCGAGCGTGGCCGCCGAAGCCGGGATGCGCATCGACCACGGCGACCTGACCGCCCTCCTCTATATCCAGGGTTATCGCAAATCGGACTTCGCCACCCCATGACCCTGGTCGAACCGCCGCTGGTCATCCTGGAAACGCCGCGCCTTCGGGTCCGCAGCTGGGTCGAGGGCGACCGCGACCTGTTCCGCGAAATCAACGCCGACTCGAAGGTGATGGAGTTCTTCCCCTTCCGCCGCAGCCACGCCGAATCGGACGCGCTTCTCGACAAGCTCAACGGTTTGATCCGCGATACCGGCCTCGGGTTCTATGCGCTGGAACTGAAGGCCTCCGGCGAGCCCGCCGGCTTTTGCGGCCTCTCCCACCCCAACATGCCCGGCATCTTCCCGGAAGAGACGGTGGAGATCGGCTGGCGGCTTGCGACCCGATTCTGGGGCAACGGCTACGTGACGGAAGCCGCGGGCGCGCTCCTCGATTTCGCGTTCCGGGAGAAGGAGATCCCGGCCGTGGTCGCCTTCGCCGTGGAAAGCAACCACCGGTCCACGGCGGTGATGAGGCGGATCGGGATGCGCCCGTGGCCGCAGATGGATTTCGACCATCCCCGCGTGCCGGATACGCATCCCCACCTCAAGCGGCATGTCGTCTATGCGGCCGCGGCCGAGACCTACGGGCGCTGACTATTCCAGCGGCACCGCCACGAAGCGCAGCGCGCCGGTCGGGTCGGCGATCATCAGGTGGACGTTGCGCCGCCCTTCCGCCTTCAGCGCATCGATCCTCTCCCTGACCGCGGTCGGGTTGTCGACGAAATCCTGCGCCACCTCGACGATCACGTCCCCGGGCTTGAGGCCCTTCCCGGCCGCAGCCGATCCGCCCTCGACCTCCGTGATCACGACGCCCTCGATGCTGTCGTCGATGCTGAATTCAGCGCGCCGCTCGTCGTCGAGGGGCGCAATGGTCATGCCGAGCGCGATCGCAGGGCCGCTCTGGACCTCTCCGTTCTGCTCCTCGCCCTGGTCGCCGTCGGGCATCGGTTCCTGCCCCTCGGGCGCGGCGCCCTCCTCGACCTGTTCGTCGGCAGGGCTGTCCTCGAGCCTGCCGAGCGTCACCTGGACGGTCTGTTCCTTGCCGTCGCGCAGGACCGTCACGTCGACGGCCTTGCCGACGGGACTTTCCGCCACCGCGCGCGGTAGGTCGCGCATCTCCCGGACCGGCACTCCGTCGAAGGCGAGGATGACATCGCCAGCGCGGATCTCGCCGTTATCGACCGGGCCGCCCGCGACCACGCCCGAAACCAGCGCGCCGCGGGCGCTGTCCAGTCCGAGGCTTTCGGCGATCTCGTCGGTGACCGGCTGGATACGCACGCCGAGCCAGCCGCGCCGCGTCTCGCCGAACTCGATCAGCTGGTTGACGATGTTCTGGGCAAGCTCCGTCGGAACGGCGAAGCCGATGCCGATCGAGCCTCCGGACGGCGAGATGATCGCCGTATTGATCCCGATGACCTCGCCCTTCATGTTGAAGAGCGGCCCGCCGGAATTGCCCTTGTTGATCGCCGCGTCGGTCTGGATGAAATTGTCATAGGGGCCGGCGTTAATGTTGCGGCCCCGCGCCGAGATGATCCCCACGGTGACCGAGCCGCCGAGCCCGAACGGATTGCCGATGGCCATCACCCAGTCGCCGATGCGCATCTGTCGCGAATCGCCGAAGCGGACCGCCTTGAGCGGCGCCGGCGGGTCCACCTTCAGCACGGAAAGATCGGTCTTGGGATCGGTCCCGACCAGCGTCGCCTTCAGCTTCCTGCCGTCGGGAAACACGACCTCGATGTCGTCGGCATCCTCGATCACGTGGTTGTTGGTGACCACGAAGCCGGAAGGGTCGATGACGAAGCCGGAGCCGAGGGAATTGACCTTCTGGCTTCCGCCCTGGCTCCCGTCACCGTCGAAGAACTCGTCAAAGAATTCCTCGAAGGGCGAGCCGTCGGGCGTCTGCGGCGTCTGGGGGCCTGCGCCCTCGCCGCCGACGCTTTGCGAGGTGGAAATGTTCACCACGGCGTCGAGCAACCCCTCGGCGAGGTCGGCGACCGAGGCCGGGCCGGTGCCGATCGCGGGGCCCGTCGACGGCGCGGCGGTCACGGTCGGGGCCGCGGTCGGTGGTGCCGGGAGCATGGCGTCCGGTCCAAGCTGATCGCCCCCGGCCTGCGGCGCTTCCTCTACCGTCGGCGGAGCGGCCTGCGATGGCGTCTCCATGTCGGGAGAGACCGGCGGATCGGCCGGCGGGTTGCCTGTCTGCGCCTGCGCTCCCGCCGCCATGGCGACAATCGCAATCGCTGCCACGGAGCGTTTCAACGACAATAGAACCGATTGAGCCATCGGGCCCCCCTTGTATCGAATGTCATGGCTCAGGCTCCCGCCCGGACCGTCCCGCTGACTTTCGCCGCAAGATAGGGCGGATTGAAGACCGAGCAAATCGCCTTTTTTCGTCAGGCACTAAGCCCGATTGACGACGTCCGAGACGAAAAGAGGCGGCCGGAGCCGCCTCTTCGTTCAACCGCCGTTCGCGGGTGCCGCATTGGCACCTGGAGCGGCACCGGGAGCGGCCCCTGGAGTGGCAGGGGGTGCTGCCGATGCCGGGGCCTGGGCCCCGTCTGCTTCCGGCCGGGAGTTGTTGAGGTACTTGAAGAACTCCGAATTCGGCGACAGGACCATGGTCGTGCCCTGGTCGGCGATGGAGGCGACATAGGCCCGCATCGACCGGTAGAAATCGAAGAAGCCCGGGTCGCGCCCGAAGGCTTCGCCGAAGATCTTCGTGCGCTCGGCATCGCCTTCGCCTCGGATGATTTCGGCGTCGCGCTGGGCGGCGGAGACGATCTCCACCACCTGGCGGTCGGCGATCGCCCGGCGGGTCTGGCCCTGCTCGTTACCGCGTGCACGGATCAGTTCGGCTTCGGCAAGACGCTCGGCCTTCATGCGCTCGAAGGTCTGTTGCGAGACTTCCTGCGTAAGGTCGGTGCGGCGGATACGGACGTCGCGGACCGCAAGGCCCAGCGATTCGGCCGCGTCGCGCAGCTGTGCATTGACCTCCTGCATCATCTGCGAACGTTCGTCCGACAGGGCCGCATCGAAGTTGCGCAGACCGTAGACCCGGCGAAGTGCCGCGTCGAGACGCGTGCGAAGACGGGCTTCCGCAGCTTCCCGGTCGCCGGATACCGTCTCGCGGAACCGGCGCGGATCGCTGATCTGGTAGACCACGAACGCGTCGACCTCGTAGAAGGCACCGCCGCGGACCTGGACGCGGATGTCGTCGAGATCGAAGCGGAGCGCCCGGTCCTCGACATACTGGACGCGATCGGCATCCATGAACCCGAAGGGCAGCTTGAAGTAGAGGCCCGGCTCGGTCTTGACGTCCTGGATCTCACCGAAGCGGACGACGATCGCCTGCTCCCGCTCGTTCACCACGAAGACGGAGGAGTAGATGAGGAAGAGGACGATCGCGAGACCGACCAGGATAGCTGGGAGACGATTGGAGTTCATCGGTTGCCCCCCTGCTGGTTGCCGCGCATCAGTTCGTTGAGGGGCAGGTAGGGAACCACATCCTGCCCTTCATCCATGATGATCTTGTTGGAGTTCTTCAGGACCGTCTCCATGGTCTCGAGGAAGATGCGCTGGCGGGTCACTTCGGGCGCCGTGGCATATTCGTCATAGATCGAGACGAAGCGCTGGGCCTCACCCTGTGCCTCGTTGACGACGCGATCCTTGTAGGCTGCCGCCTCTTCGCGGATCTGCGCTGCCTGGCCTCGGGCCTGGCCGAGCTTCTGGTTGGCGTACTGGTTGGCTTCTTCGACGAAGCGGTCCTCGTCCTGCTCGGCGCGCTGCACTTCTTCGAAGGCGTCCGCAACCTCGCGCGGCGGAGCCGCATCCTCGATCGGCACGGCATTGATGGAAATGCCGGAGCCGTAGGTGTCCATCGTGCCCTGGATGATCGACCGAACCTCGGTGGAGATGTCCTCACGATTGTCGCGGAAGATGTCCTGCGCCGGACGACGGCCGACCACTTCGCGCATGGCGCTCTCGGCCACCTGCTGCAGGGTCGCCGAAGGGCTTTCCAGGTTGAACAGATAGGCCTTGGGATCGCTAACGGTGTAGAGCACCGAGAACTGCACGTTGACGATGTTCTGGTCGCCGGAGAGCATCAGGCCGGCAGACGACTGGGCGCTGCCTGCAGCGCCGATATTCTGCTGCTGCTCGGTGACCTTGACGATCTCGACCGTCTCGAAGGGCCAGAAATGGAAATGCAGGCCGGGCATGGAGATTTCTTCCTTCGGCTTGCCGAAGCGAAGTTCCACGCCGCGCTCGTCCGGCTGAACCGTGTAGACGGACTGGATCGCCAGGAATGCGATGATGGCGAGGATGACGATGACCGCCGCACCGCCGTTGAAACCGCCGGGAAGAACTCCCCGCAGCCGATCCTGACTTTTCCGGATCAGGTCCTCCAGGTCGGGCGGGCCGCCGCTTCCGCCGCCGCCCCGCGGACGGTTCGAACCACCGCCGCCCCATGGGCCTTGATTATTTCCGCCGCCGCCGCCCCATGGGCCGCCGCCGCCATTCTGATTGCTCCAGGGCATTAAAACCTCTTCTATAGCCGCTTCCACACACGCGGAAGCGGAGCTCCCTCGTCCAGTCCCCGTTATAGGGAGGCCTGGCGGCGCTTTCAACGATGGCTCAGTCACTTCGGGGTAATTGGTAACGAAATGTTTCAGTTTGCCGCGGCGCGGCGGCGATAGACAGTAAAACGCGTCGGAAAATCGTCCTTCTCGCCCGCGGGAACGAGGGTTTCCTCGACCTTTTCGAAGACGGCGGGATCGATGGCCGGGAAGAACGTGTCACCGTCCGCGATGGTCGTCTCTATATGCGTGACGTAGAGCACGTCGGCACGGTCCATGACCTGCCGGTAGATCTCGCCGCCGCCGATCACGCAGACTTCCCCGGCACCCGTGTCGGAGGCAATCTTCTGCGCGACCTGGATCGCCTCGTCCAGCGACCTGGCCGTCCGGACGCCTTCGACCTCCAGCCCGCCATTGCGGGTCACGACGATGTGCGGGCGGCCCGGCAGGGGCTTGCCTCCGAAGGATTCCAGCGTCTTGCGTCCAAGCACCATCGGCTTGCCCATGGTCAGCGCCTTGAACCGCCTGAGGTCGGTCGAGAGCCTCCACGGCATGCCGCCGGCCCGGCCGATGACGCCATTCTGGGCAACGGCGACGACGATGGAGACGGGAACGGTCATACCGCGATCGGCGCCTTGATGCTCGGATCGGCCACGTAGTTCTCCAACGTGAAGTCCTCGTAGCGGAAGGCGAAGAGATCGGTCACGGCCGGGTTGATGCGCATGGCCGGCAGGGCCTTCGGGCTTCGCGTCAGTTGCAGCTTCGCCTGCTCGAAATGGTCCGCATAGAGATGCGCGTCACCCATCGTGTGGACGAAATCGCCGGGCTTCAGCCCAGTCACCTGCGCCATCATCATGGTCAGCAGCGCGTAGGAGGCGATGTTGAAGGGAACGCCGAGGAAGATGTCAGCGGAGCGCTGATAGAGCTGGCAGGAAAGCCGCCCGTCGGCGACGTAGAACTGGAACAGGCAATGACAGGGCGGCAGCGCCATCTCGTCCACCAGCGCCGGGTTCCAGGCCGAAACGATGTGGCGGCGCGAATTGGGATTGGTCCTGATCGATTCGATGACGTTGGCGATCTGGTCGATATGCCGGCCGTCAGGCGCCGGCCAGGAGCGCCACTGCGCCCCGTAGACCGGGCCGAGATCGCCGTTCTCGTCCGCCCACTCGTCCCAGATGCTGACGCCGTTTTCCTTCAGGTAGGCGATATTGGTATCGCCGCGCAGGAACCAGAGCAGTTCGTGGATGATCGACCGAAGGTGCAGCTTCTTCGTCGTCAGGACGGGAAACCCCTCCTCGAGGTCGAAGCGCATCTGGTAGCCGAAGACCGAGCGCGTCCCCGTGCCGGTCCGGTCGCCGCGGTCGGTGCCGTTGTCGAGCACGTGCTGGAGGAGGTCGAGATACTGCTTCATGGTCTCTCTGCGAGTCGGATTGCGGATCGCCATCGTACAGTCCGCTTCGTCGCGAACCAAGCACCGGCGGGCCTTCGCTCGGGTCTATCCCCGGAAGTTGACGTCTTCAACTCAAGTCGGCGGCCGCGAACCGCCCTAATCTGGTCCCGCCCCCTTTTCAGCGCGCCCTCAAGCGCCTATATCTCCCTTGCCGGGCTTCGGTCCGGCTATGGCGATAAACGGTCGATGGAATAAGCCTATTGGACCCGGGGGCGTTATATGAGAGACGCCCAGAACTTAGTCGACATAATCGATGAGGTTCCGTGATCAGGCTGAAGCTGCGCGTTCCCATATAACGCTGTAGCTGCTTCAGCCTGATGGTTCACTGGTATTTCGGATCTGGCCTCGCGATTAGGCTGAAGCTGCGCGTCCCATATAACGCTGTAGCTGCTTCAGCCTGATGGTTCACTGGCATCTCGGGTCTGGCCTACCAAATTGCGCTGGTACCACAGTCCAGCGCTCCCCAGCCATGTCCAGAGGGGGTACCTAAGGACACTCTCCTCCATTGCAGCCGTAGTGAGGAGATGAACTCTGTTCGATCACGCCGCAGGTTCGTGATTTGCCCATACCCAGCAGCGCTAAGATCGTTGAGCCGATCAGCACGCTCCGACTGCAGGCCTCCGCAGTTCTTCAGAGCAAGATATTTCCAGAAATAGGGCTTCAGAGAAACATCCTCGCAACCGTCATGAGCCTCACAAGCCCCGCCTATACTCCGCACGCACTATGTCATAAAGCATCAAATAACGATTAGCCTGATTCAGAAAAAAAACATCACGAAGCATTGCTTGCCGTCATCACCAAAGCACTCGATTCTCAAGTAATGCTTAGACTTTGGCAAATAAAAAGTGGTCCTTGTTTGGATTTCTCCTGTATAAAGGCAGAAGGTTTCGCGCAATTTATTCCACATTAAAATAGCTTTGGTAAGTTTGAAGAGCATAAATCGACAGCGAGCGCCAAGTAGACGTTGCGGGACTCGAGTATGAAATGATTTTTCTTATTTTCTGATGCTCCGTTTTTATTGCTGCCCTACGGTTTACCTTCTGGCGATTTCTTGAAATTATTGCCTCCGGACAACCGGAGAGGCGCAGCATTGAGAAAGATCTCCCGCTAAGGGACGCCGCATTAGATGTCGCCACGCGACCACAAGAGGTAACCTGGCGCATGGGACAGAGATCCTGTTCGTCATTGTAGATAACAAATTGTATCTAGATGTACCGGATTGCTGTTCGCAGGTGCGACCCCTTTATGGTGTTCGCTCCCAACGCTGGAGCCAGGGATGGATCACCCTTACACCGAACAGCCCTCCCCTCCCCTCGACAAGCTACATAATTTCCAGCTGCCTGACGTCAGTTGAGGTTTCTTCTACCCACGCACCGGGGGCACGTCATGGCTAGCATTAATTGGGTTCACCCCGCTTGTCGATCGCCATTCCTGAAAAAAATCCGACACATTCCATATCTTCTTGGTGATGATGGTGAGTACCTCGACGGGCCGAACCTGTACCTTCAGGAACGCTGTAGCGGCCGTCTCCGCCTCAAGAGAGGGAATGAAAACCAAGTTGCTACCTTCTATCTCAGCAGCAACTCGATCACCGCGATAGCGTATCGGATGGCGAACTTCATGACGTGGCTCGAGACGGTCGCCTGCCATCCAACCGAGGGCCGCGTACATTGGACACAGGTAGCCGAATGGCACATCAAAGATCTGTACCGAGATCAGATGATTCTGGGATACTGGACTCAGGAATACTGGGCTACAGGCAAATTGTTTAGCTTGAATTTTTCGAGCACTATCCGGCCGCGTCTAGTGGAGGCGATGGCTTGCTGTACGTGGATGTGCGAGCAAGGGCTCATTTGCTGGCCGAAGCCGGAGCCTTCTATAGATGAGTGTCATCATGCATATCTTGATGCTAAGAACGCCCTAGAACAGGCACTACCAGCTCACCCACATGATACTCCGGAGGAGACGGAGGATCTACGGTACCCTCGCCGCCAGGACCCTTCAAATTGGGCACCTCTGACGCCGGTGGAGCTAAGCGCTATATTAAGACATATGCCGGATACGGCTAGAAAGCTCGCGGCTAAAACTTATCTTGCGTCTGGGATGCGTCTCGACGAATTGCTCAGCAACATGCTGGTGCCGGGGACAGTCCACTTGAGGTCCGAGGATGAGCAGAAGCTCGCGAGACCCCGGTTCCCCCGTAAGCCTTACGTTTTGCGTTACGACCCCAAGGACGATTCGATGATCGGAGTGCTGCCTGACGAAGAGGCGGCCTTCTCCCCAGATCAGATGCTTCCGTACCGGATCATGGGGAAAGGCAAGAAGATACGTCGCGTTTATCTCCCCAGTTGGCTGTGCAGGGATCTGTGGCGATACTACGTGACGGAGCGACCGAGGGTGAAAACCTCTAGCCAATCGCACATGCTGCTAAATAGCCGCGGCGATAGACTGAGGAGTTGGAGCGTTAGCCATTCGACTGCAAAGTCCAGAAAAGCAGCTGAGACGGAACTCGGATCTAAGATCGCAATCACTACACACGTCCTAAGGCATACTTACGCCTGCCTATTTCTCGAGTCATTCATCTCGAGCCGAGCAAAGGAGGACGGCTTAGATCAAGCAAACCTGTCTCAACACCTCATTGAGAGATACGGTGCGGAAGCTACAGTGATACTTCAGGAGTTACTTGGCCACGCCCTGATTAAAGATACAAACCGATACCTCAGGCAGCTGAGTATGGGAAGAGTCGGGTTGCGGTATCTGCATCTATTTCACTCTGAGCTCAAGTGTCAATCGGCGCGGAATATTGACCCCTTATCGGCGTCCAATATTGACCCCTCCTACAGACGATCAGCGCTTGGCCTGCCCGGCGCTGGCCGGGG
>NZ_JBSHHW010000004.1:0-418085 GCF_053618655.1 Pseudorhizobium sp. NPDC055634
GTATCCGCCGGGGGCCTTTTCCAGAGGTCTGTCGATGAAGATTACTCTTCGTCGCCGTCCCGGTCGGCATCCGGATCGAAGAAATCTTCCGGACGCAGTGCGTCTTCGTCGACGCCGTAGATGGCGTCTGCCGAGGTGAGGGTCTCGCCCTTTGCCTGGCGTTCTGCTTCTTCGGCCGAACGGGCGACGTTGATCTGGATCTCGATCTCGACTTCAGCGTGCAGCAGCAGGGTTACCTTGTGCAGGCCGATGGTCTTGATCGGCAGGCTGAGGTCGACCTGGTTGCGGCCGATGTTGAAGCCTTCGGCGGCCAGTGCCTCGATGATGTCGCGAGCTGCAACCGAGCCGTAGAGCTGGCCGGTTTCGCCGGCGGAACGGACCATGACGAAGGTCTTGCCTTCAAGCGCGTCGGCAACCTTCTGGGCTTCCGAGCGGCGCTCGAGGTTGCGGGCTTCGAGCGTCGAACGCTCGGCGTCGAAGCGCTTCTTGTTGGCCTCGTTGGCGCGCAGCGCCTTGCCCTGCGGCAGGAGGTAGTTGCGGGCGTAGCCGTCGCGGACCTTTACGGTCTCGCCCATCTGGCCGAGCCGGGCAATCCGTTCAAGGAGAATGACTTCCATGGGTTTGTCCTTTCGAGTTTCGGTTAGTTTGATTGTTCGGGTTGATCTTCGCGTGCCGGCGAGAGCGCGACCGTTCGCCGGGTATCGACCAGGCCGAGCACGAGGATGAAGAAGGCCGGCAGTGCCAGCAGCGAGGAGATGTAGGCAAGCACGAGTGCCGGCAGGCGCCAGTCCTTGCCTTTGCTCCGGAAATGCAGGGAGGCGAAGCCGGCCATCAGGAAGCCGGCGCCGAACGCTCCGAATATGGTGGCGCCGATCATCGCCGGGACGCCACCGAGGAAGGTCAGGAGGATGCCGGCCAGGAAGACGAAGATCGCGTTGCGGTTCATGCGCAGCGCCGAAGGCATGTCCTCGCGCGGACGAAGGGCGCGGGGCGAGCGGGAAACGACGCGAATGGCGATGTAGAAGGCGGCAAACAGCATCAGCACCCACAGCCCCGCCTGGACCATCGGCAGCATCAGGATGAACATCTGCTTGGTCTGCGCCAGGCTTTCCGGGTCGGGCGCGAACGAGGGGTCCTGCGCCTGGAATGCCGAGGTCATCATGTCGACGAGCTCGTCGGTCAGCTCCGGCCCGTAGCCGATGACGACGCCGAGCGCGATCATCGCCAGCGTGACCAGGGTGCAGAGATGCAGGAGAATGTCGGACAGCGGATACCATGCGAGGAGACGATCCGGGCCGCCGATCTCGGTGGCAGGGCGCGCAAGGTTCGCCAGATGCGACAGCCAGCCTGCGGGAATGAGCGTGAAGATCGCCATCGTCGCCGCGAAGGTCGGCGAGATGAGCAGTGCGCCCAGGACGGCGGCCGTGACGACGGCCGTGATGGCGGCGCGATTGCCCCAGCCGAGGCCGGCAATCAGGATAGGCAGGGCGGATGCGGCGTAGATGACGACAGCGAACGACAGCTGTGCCATCGCACCCAGCGCAAGCAGGGTGGCAACGACGCCGGCGAGGATGCCGACCGGCAAAATTGTCTGGTTCGATGTCTTCACGGTCTCGCTGTCCTGCCAAATCGAGCAGTTAGGGGAGGCGACCCGACGGATGTCTCGGGTCCTTCGTCCCCAACATGGGATTTCGGGGTGTTCCGATCCGCGCCCATCGCGGAAGGGAGAGGACCCGCCGAACAGCGTTCAGCGGGTCCCAGTCATTACGCTACGACGTAGGGCAGCAAGCCGAGGAAGCGGGCGCGCTTGATGGCCTTGGCCAGTTCGCGCTGCTTCTTCTGGGAAACGGCCGTGATGCGGGACGGAACGATCTTGCCGCGCTCGGAAATGTAGCGCTGCAGGAGGCGTACGTCCTTGTAGTCGATCCGCGGTGCATTCGCGCCCGAGAAGGGGCAGGTCTTGCGACGGCGGTGGAACGGGCGGCGTACGGGAGCAGAGGATGCTTCAGCCATATTCTTTTCTCCTTAAGCTCGATTACGCGCGGTCTTCGCGCGGACGACGCTCGAAGCCGCCTTCGCGCGGACCACGGTCCGGACGGGGGCCGCGATCACGATCGCCGAAGCCGGGGCGGTCGCCACGCGGGCGGTCGTCGCGGTCGCGCTTCTGCATCATCGCGGACGGACCTTCTTCGTGCTTCTCGACGGCGATCGTCATGTAGCGAAGAATGTCTTCGTTGATGCGCATCTGGCGTTCCATCTCATGCACGGCAGCAGCCGGTGCGTCGATGTCCATCAGGGCGTAGTGAGCCTTGCGGTTCTTGTTGATGCGGTAGGTGAGGGACTTGAGGCCCCAGTTTTCTACGCGCCCGACCTTGCCGCCGTTAGCTTCGATGACGCCCTTGTACTGTTCTACGAGGGCATCAACCTGCTGTGCGGAAACATCCTGCCGGGCAAGGAATACGTGTTCGTAAAGAGCCATGTAAGCTTTGCCTTTTCTTGCGGTTGTGTTCACCCGGACTTCGGCGGCTAAGCCTCAACGACTGCTCCTGAGAGGCTGACGCCAAGCAAGAAAAGTTGTTTGATCGAGACGGTCGAGAGCGGAGACACGGGAGGCCTGGACCTTGTGGTCCATGCAGCCCGGTTGCCCGGGCCTACCCTCCGTTCAGCCACCAGCCAGAAGGACCGGGTGTTTCGAACAGGCGCGCTTATACGGATTTCTGGCGAGAAAGCAAGTCGTCTCGTGCCTTTTGGGATGCGACGGATCCGCAGGGCGAAAGCCGGAGAGATATCTCAGCCCTCGGCGGACGACGCCGGTTTCGGGTCTTCCGGAGTGCCCTGGCGGGCGGCGAGGCGTAGTTCGCCGGACAGGTTGCGGTCCTGGACGATCTCGTCCGCCGCTTCCGCGAGCGCCAGCAGGATCTCGTCCGGCTTCCAGCCGGCGTTGACGCATCTGGCGATATGGGCGCGCAAGGGCGCCCGCACGTTGAAGTCGAACTCAAGTGCACGATCGCCTGCCGGGACGGTGGCGGCTGAGTGATTGTCGTGGCTTGCCGATGTCATGCCTTGAAGGAAGCCGCATCGCCGGCGGATTGGCAACCGAAACCCGCAAACAGGGTTGCCCGATAAGGTTAACCAACCGCGTTGGCGGCCGGCGCCGCCTTTCGTCCGCACGCCCCGTATGGTTAACCGGGGCGTGCGGTGGTGCACGGGGAGCGAACCGACCGCCACCGCGGCGATCGGTCGGAACAATGCGTGTTCAGATCGGCATCGGATACTGGCGGTACACCCTGGCGATATCCTCCAGCACATCGTCGTTCAGGACGATATCCTTGGCGGCGATCGCCGTCTTCAGTTGCTCCATGCTCGTCGCGCCGATGATCACGGACGTCATGAAGGGGCGGCCGAGACAGAAGGCGAGCGACATCTGGGCGAGGTCCAGGCCGTGCCTTGCGGCGACGTCCCTGTAGGCCTTCACCGCGGGCTCCTGAAGTGGCTGGAGCCGGCCCCCGAGATCGCTGTTGATCGTCGCCCGCGATCCTTCGGGACGTGCGCCGTCGAGATACTTGCCGGCCAGGATTCCGGCGGCGAGCGGCGAATAGGCGAGAAGCCCGACATCCTCGTGGTGAGAGACTTCGGCAAGGTCGAGGTCGAACTGGCGATAGAGGAGGTTGTATTCGTTCTGGATCGACGCGACGCGCGGTAGGCCCTTCTCCTCTGCGAGTCGCAGATACTTGAGCGTGCCCCAGGCGCTCTCGTTGGAAAGGCCGATGGCGCGGATCTTGCCCTCCTTCACCAGTTCGCCGAGCGTGGAAAGGATTTCGTCGATCTCCTCCGTCGAACGGGCGCGATCCTGCGTCGAGGCGTCGAAGCTCCAGCACTGCCGGAAATGGTAGCTGCCGCGGTTCGGCCAGTGGATCTGGTAGAGGTCGACATGGTCGGTCTGCAGCCGGAGAAGGCTTGCTTCCAGCGCCTCGCGCACGCTCGCGCCGTCCAGCTTGCGGCCGTCGCGGATATGCGGGCGTCCGCTTCCGGCCGCCTTGGTGGCGAGCACGACATCGCCGCGCCGGCCGCTCTTCTTCAGCCATGTTCCGATGAACTCCTCGGTGCGCCCGTATGTGTCAGCGCTGACCGGCGTAGTCGGATAGAGTTCGGCTGTGTCGAAGAAGTTGATGCCGGCTTCCAGCGCGTGGTCCATCTGCGCGTGCGCTTCGGCCTCGATGTTCTGCGAGCCCCAGGTCATCGTCCCGAGGCAAATCTCCGACACGGAAATGTCCGTGCGTCCCAATCGATTGAATTTCATGAAGTCAGTCCTGTCCTGGAAGGTGGCGGAAGTTTAGGCGGGAATTCGTGTCGCGCAAGCGTCGGCAGGCTCGTCCTATCCGGGCGCTCCCGGCAGAGGCAAGCAGGTTTTCGAACGCGGGGCCGGGCGGAACTGCCCCGGGCGATCGCCGGGGACGAGTGACGCGCCGGGGCGCTTTGCCTTGACTCCCGCGGCGGGAACGTGAATGGGAAGGCAAAAAACGAGACGGGAAGGAAGTCATCCCATGAGCATAGCGTTCACGTTCCCGGGCCAGGGAAGCCAGTCGGTCGGCATGGGCAAGGATCTCGCCGATGCCTTTCCGGAGGCCCGCGCGGTCTTCCAGGAAGTCGACGATGCGCTGGACCAGAAACTCTCCGAGGTCATGTGGAATGGGCCGGAGGAAACCCTGACGCTGACGGCGAATGCCCAGCCTGCCCTGATGGCCGTGTCGATCGCCGCCATCCGCGTCATGGAAGCGCGCGGGCTGAAGCTCGCGGACAAGGTATCCTACGTCGCCGGCCATTCGCTCGGGGAGTATTCCGCTCTCTGCGCCGCGGGAACCTTCTCGCTGGCCGACACTGCGCGGCTCCTGCGCATCCGCGGCAATGCCATGCAGTCGGCCGTCCCCGTCGGCGAGGGCGCCATGGCCGCGATCATCGGACTTGAGCACGGCGACGTCGAGGCTGTCTGCCGCGATGCCGCGGCCGCCGGTGTGTGCCAGATCGCCAACGACAACGGTGGCGGCCAGCTCGTCATCTCCGGTTCGAAGGCGGCCGTCGAGAAGGCTGCCGCGCTGGCGACGGAGAAGGGCGCCAAGCGCGCCATCATGCTGCCCGTGTCCGCACCGTTCCATTCCGCACTGATGTCTCCGGCGGCCGATGCCATGCGGCACGCCCTTGCCAGCGTCGCGAAGCACGATCCGGTCGTTCCCCTGGTCGCCAATGTCCGCGCCGCCCCTGTCACCGACGCAGGCGAGATCGTCGACCTGCTCGTCAGCCAGGTGGCCGGCCAGGTTCGCTGGCGGGAAACAGTAGAGTGGTTTGCCGGCAACGGTGTCACCGAACTCTACGAGGTCGGCTCCGGCAAGGTGCTGACCGGGCTTGCCCGCCGCATCGACAAGAGCATATCCGGTACGGCGATCAACACGCCCGCCGATATCGAGACCGCACTTGCCGCCATTCTTGGCTGACCAAATCCGAAGGGAATATGACCATGTTTGACCTGACCGGCCGAAAGGCACTGGTGACCGGCGCGACCGGCGGCCTCGGCGAGGAGATCGCCCGCGTGCTCCACAGGCAGGGCGCCACCGTCGGCCTGCACGGCACGCGCGTCGAAAAGCTCGAGGCGCTCGCCTCGGAACTGGGCGACCGCGTCAAGATCTTCCCGGCCAATCTTTCCGACCGGGCCGAGGTCAAGGCGTTGGGCGAGAAGGCCGAAGCCGAGCTCGACGGCGTCGACATCCTCGTCAACAATGCCGGGATCACCAAGGACGGCCTGTTCGTGCGCATGAGCGACGAGGACTGGGACAATGTCCTGGAGGTCAACCTGAGCTCGATGTTCCGCCTGACGCGGGAACTGACCCATCCGATGATGCGCCGGCGCTTCGGCCGCATCATCAACATCACCTCCGTCGTAGCCGTCACCGGCAACCCCGGCCAGACGAACTACTGCGCCTCCAAGGCCGGCATGATCGGCTTCTCGAAATCGCTGGCGCAGGAAATCGCGACCCGCAACGTGACCGTGAACTGCGTCGCCCCGGGCTTCATCGAAAGCGCCATGACCGGCAAGCTGAACGACAAGCAGAAGGACGCCATCCTCGGGGCAATCCCCATGAAGCGGATGGGCGCCGGCGCCGACATCGCCGCCGCGGTTCTCTATCTCGCTTCCAACGAGGCGGGCTACGTCACGGGCCAGACGCTGCACGTCAACGGCGGCATGGCGATGATCTGAGGACGGCGTTCCCGCCGGAGGCACTCGCCTGTGGGTGCCTTGGCGGGGAACAAATTCTGGCTTTGCGGAACTTGGAAAGCATGTTAAGCGGGCCATGACTGTGGACAGTCGCCCCGAAAAGCAGGGGATCATTGCGCCTTCGCGGCGATGATCGGAACCTGCGAAGGGTTGAACGGGTTTGCCCGCGTAGCCTGATCTGGGCGGCGCAGGTTTTCAACAGGGTACGGATGCCATCGAGGCATCCGAAAAGACAAAGGTCGAGGAAACCGACATGAGCGATATCGCAGAACGCGTTAAGAAAATTGTTATTGATCACCTCGGCGTCGATGCCGACAAGGTTGTCGAAGGCGCAAGCTTCATCGACGATCTCGGCGCGGACTCGCTCGACACTGTCGAACTGGTCATGGCCTTCGAAGAAGAATTCGGCGTCGAAATCCCGGACGACGCGGCTGACTCCATCCTGACGGTTGGCGACGCCATCAAGTTCATCGAGAAGGCCCAGGCCTGATTTTCTCGTTATTATTGCGGAACTGACATGTTCGGTTCCTTTGGCGGCCCGCTCGTTCGGGCCGTTTCAATAAATGGAATATGACTACGACTAAGGGTGGGACGCTGGCGATGAGACGTGTCGTTATCACCGGTACCGGCATGGTATCTCCTCTCGGATGCGGAACCGAGGTCAGTTGGCAGAGGCTGCTGGCCGGCCAGAACGCGGCCAGGAAGGTTGCGGAATTCGAGGTCGAGGACCTGCCGGCCAAGATCGCCTGCCGCATCCCCACCGGCGACGGCTCCGAGGGCACCTTCAATCCCGACGACTGGATGGAACAGAAGGACCAGCGCAAGGTCGATCCCTTCATTGTCTACGGCATGGCCGCCGCCGAAATGGCGCTCGACGATGCCGGCTGGCACCCGCAGACCGACGAGGACCAGATCGCCACGGGCGTTCTGATCGGCTCGGGCATCGGCGGGCTCGAAGGCATCGTGGAGGCCGGCTATACCCTCAAGGAAAAGGGGCCGCGGCGGATCTCGCCCTTCTTCATTCCGGGCCGCCTCATCAACCTGATTTCCGGCCAGGTTTCGATCCGCCACAAGCTCCGCGGCCCCAATCACGCGGTCGTCACGGCCTGCTCCACCGGCGCCCATGCCATCGGCGATGCCGCGCGGCTGATCGCGCTCGGCGATGCCGACGTGATGGTGGCGGGCGGCGCCGAATCACCGATCTCGCGGATCGCGCTTGCCGGCTTTGCGGCCTGCAAGGCCCTCTCCACGCAGCACAACGACGACCCGCAGAAGGCCTCGCGCCCCTATGACCGCGACCGCGACGGTTTCGTCATGGGCGAGGGCGCCGGCATCGTGGTGCTGGAAGAACTCGAACACGCCAAGGCGCGTGGTGCGAAGATCTATGCCGAGATCGTCGGCTACGGTCTCTCCGGCGACGCCTTCCACATCACCGCGCCCTCCGAGGACGGTGACGGCGCGTTCCGCTGCATGACCATGGCGCTGAAGCGCGCCGGCCTTGCGCCCGCCGATGTCGACTATATCAATGCCCACGGCACCTCGACCATGGCCGACACGATCGAGCTCGGCGCCGTCGAGCGTCTCGTCGGCAATGCCGCGTCGAAGATCTCGATGTCGTCGACGAAGTCCTCCATCGGCCACCTGCTCGGTGCCGCCGGAGCCGTCGAGGCCATCTTCTCCACGCTGGCGATCCGCGACAATATCGCGCCGCCGACCCTGAACCTCGACAATCCGGACGTCGAGACGGCGATCGACCTCGTGCCGCACAAGGCGCGGTCCCGCGAGATCAACGTGGCCCTGTCGAACTCCTTCGGATTCGGCGGCACCAACGCCTCGCTCGTCCTGCGCCGCTACGACGCATGATCCTGCCCGGGCCGGGCGCGAGCTGTGCCCGGCGACCTGTCATCGAACCTGTTTTTGCCGTATTGGTTGGCCAATAAGCGGTAACGACCGTGCATTCTAGGGGGGCACATTGAACAACGACAGTCATATGGCCGAGACGCCGCACAATCCCGGCAACGGTCACGGACCGATCATCCCCAAGTCTCCCAACGAGGCCCTGAAGCCGGAGCGCGTACCGGGCCCGCCGCGGCGCTCGCGCAAGGCGCGCAGCCAGCTCGTGATCTTCCTGAACTTCGTCATGACCATGGTGGTGATCGTCTGCGTCGTCGCGGTCGCCGGCTTCTACTACATGATCACCAGCTTCCAGCAGCCCGGGCCGCTGGAGACCAACACCCATTTCATGGTACGGGCAGGCAATGGCCTAGCCGAGATCGCCAACAACCTCGAGCGCAACGGGATCATCTCGGACGCGCGCGTCTTCCGCTATGTCAGCGCAACCTATCTGCGCGACGGCGGCACGCTGAAGGCCGGCGAATACGACATCAAGGCGGGAGCCTCGATGAAGGAGATCATGGAACTCCTGGAATCGGGAAAATCCATCCTCTACTCCGTCGTGCTGCCGGAAGGCCTGACCGTTCGCCAGATGATGCTCCGTCTCGCCGAGGATCCGGTCCTGGAGGGCGATCTGCCGGCCGAACTGCCGCCGGAAGGAAGCCTCCGTCCCGATACCTACAAGTTCTCCCGCGGCACCAAGCGTGCCGAGATCGTCCAGCAGATGCGTGCTGCGCAGGAACGGCTGATCGACCAGGTATGGGAAAAGCGCGACCCCGATCTCCCGATCCAGACCAAGGAGGAATTCGTCACGCTGGCGTCCATCGTCGAGAAGGAAACCGGCGTCGATGACGAGCGTGCGCGTGTCGCCTCCGTCTTCCTCAACCGCCTTCAGAAGGGCATGCGGCTGCAGTCGGACCCGACGATCATCTACGGCCTGTTCGGCGGTGACGGAAAGCCTTCCGATCGGCCGATCTACAAGTCCGACCTCAAGAAGGAAACGCCCTACAACACCTACGTGATCAAGGGCCTTCCTCCGACGCCGATCGCCAATCCGGGCCGTGCCGCGCTCGAGGCCGTCGCCAATCCCTGGCGCACGAAGGACCTCTACTTCGTGGCCGACGGAACGGGCGGACACGCCTTTGCCGAAACCCTCGACGAGCACAATGCCAATGTGCGTCGCTGGCGCCGGCTGGAGGCTGATCGCGCCGACAGTGCCGAAGCGGAACTGAGCGACGGTCAGCCGGGTGGCGACGAGGCCGAGAAGCCGACGAACTGAATTGCGGAACGCCTGGGGCGGAGAAGTTGATGACCGTGCAGTCCATGACCGGGTTTGCCCGCAGCGAAAGCAGTTTCGGGCGCTATCGCATCGTCTGGGAACTGCGTTCCGTCAACGGCAAGGGGCTTGATGTCAGGCTGCGTCTTCCTCCATGCCTCGAAAGGCTCGAGCCGGAGACGCGCCGCCTGATCGGCGAGCGGGTCACGCGAGGCAATATCCAGGCATCGCTCACGCTCACTGCCTCCCAGACGAAGCTGGAAGCGGTCCTCGACCGCGAAGCGCTCGGAGCGTTGCTGTCGCTGCGCACCGAACTCGCCGGCGTCATCGATCCGGCACCCCTGCGGCTCGATACGCTTCTCGGCATCCGCGGCATCGTCGACATCCGCGAGGCCGAAGAAGGCGAGGAGGAAACGGCTGCCCGCGACGCCGAGATCCTGGAATGCCTTGAACGCGCCCTCGACCACCTGAAAGAGATGCGCGAGCAGGAGGGCGCGGCGCTCGCCGACGTGCTCGGCCGCCAGGTCGATCGCATGGAGGAACTGGCGCTGGTCGTGGAAAGGGATCCCTCACGGTCTCCCGAGGAAATCGCCCGCCGGCTCCGGCAGCAGGTCGCCGCGCTCCTCCAGGACAAAAGCCTGGCGCTCGATCCCGTCCGTCTTCATTCCGAAGTCGCGCTTCTGGCCACCAAGGCCGACCTGCGCGAGGAGATCGATCGGCTGAAGGCGCATGTGGACGCCACGCGCGATCTCCTGGGGAAGGGTGGCCCCGTAGGGCGCCGGCTGGACTTTCTGGCGCAGGAATTCAACCGCGAATCGAATACGATCTGTTCGAAATCGAACTCGACCGCGGTCACCGCCGCAGGCGTCGAGCTGAAAGTCGTCATCGACCAGTTCCGCGAACAGGTCCAGAATCTGGAGTGATACATGAGCCCTGCGGCATCAAGCCCGTCCAAGATCGCCCGCCGTGGCTTGATGTTGGTGCTCTCCTCGCCATCCGGCGCCGGCAAGTCGACGATCGCCCGTAACCTCCTGGACGACGACCACACGCTGGAAATCTCCGTCAGCGTGACGACGCGGGCCAAGCGCCCGAGCGAGATCGCCGGCAAGCACTACCATTTCATCACGGTCCCGCAGTTCGAGCGGATGCGCGATGCCGGCGACCTCCTGGAATGGGCGGAGGTCCACGGCAACTACTACGGCACGCCGCGCGAACCCGTCGAGCAGGCGATGGCCGAAGGCCGCGACATGCTCTTCGACATCGACTGGCAGGGCGCGCTGCAGCTGCAGGAGAAGATGAAGGCCGACGTTGTGTCGATCTTCGTCCTGCCGCCGTCGATGACCGAGCTGCAGTCACGTCTTCACAGGCGCGCGGAGGATACCGAGGAGGTCATCCGCACGCGCCTTCTGAACTCGCGCGCCGAGATCGAGCACTGGCGCGAGTACGACTACGTCATCGTCAACGACGATCTCGACGAAGCTTTCGGCTATGTCAGCTGCATCGTGAAGGCCGAGCGCATCCGCCGCGACCGGCGGCATGGCCTCTTCGACTTCGTACAGGGGCTGCTGACCGAAGAGCCCACCCCCTGACGGACAACGGCAAGCCCGATCACGGAAGCACGAGAAGCGTCTGCAGCCCGTGGACGGCATGCAGATATTCGACGCCCTCGATCAGCGGGTAGAGCACGAGGAAGGGCAGGCAGTCGCGCAGCGTTTTCATGAGCGCCCTGACCGAGAAGGTGACCTCGTCGGACGTCGCGTATAGCGAGGGCCGGGGCAAGATCAGCGGCGTGCGGGCCGCGTATTCGCCATAGCTTTCGGTGAACTTCGCGCTGAGGAATTCCGCCTCGCGGAGCGCCGTGTACTGGAAGACGATGAGCGCCGAGACCAGCAGGACGGCGGCGAGCAGAACCGAGCCGTAAACAAGCCCTATTCCGACGAGCCCGGTGATCGAGAAGAAATAGAGCGGGTTGCGCGTCATCGAGTAGGGGCCGAGGGTCACCAGTTCCTCGTTCTTCTTGGACCCGATGTAGAGAATGCTCCACAGCCGGCCCATCACCGCGGTGACCAGGAGCGCGAGCCCGGCCGTCTCCATGACTTCGTGAAGCATGCTCTCCTCGGAGAGCATCGGCTTGCTGATCAGGATGACCGCGGCGAGGCAGATCGAGATGATCCAGAGCGCCGCAAGTCTTGTCTTCTGGTTGAACGGAGTGGGATGCGAGATGGTGTGCATGGGGTCGTCCTGCCGAGTTGATCCCCATACTTGTCGAATTCACTGTGGCGAATTCGTGTCGCCTACAAAGCGTTGGCGAGCGCCACGAATTCCGCCACCGACAGGGTTTCCGCCCGGCGGACGGGATCGATCCCCGCCTTCGCCAGAAGCGTCTCTCCGCCGAGCGACTTCAGGCTCTGCCGCAGCATCTTGCGCCGCTGGCCGAAGGCTGCCTGCGTCACCACTTCAAGCTTCCGGACTTCGCAGGGAAGGGGCTCCGGCCGAGGCACGAGATGCACGACGCTCGAGGTGACCTTCGGCGGCGGCGTAAAGGCCTGGGGCGGCACGTCGAAGACCATCCGCGCCTCGGTGCGCCAGCCGGCGAGCACGCCGAGCCGTCCGTAATGGTCGTCGTCTTCATGCGCGACGATCCGCAGCCCGACTTCCTTCTGGAACATCAGGGTCAGCGATTCCCAGAACGGCGGCCATGATTTGGGAAGCAGCCAGTTGATGAGGAGCTGCGTGCCGACATTGTAGGGAAGGTTGGCGATGATCTTCACCGGCCCTTCGGCCACGAGCGCTTCGAAGTCCACCTTCAGGGCATCGCCCTCGATGACCTCGAGACGGCCCGGATAGTGATCGGCAATCTCGGCAAGGGCGGGCAGGCAGCGGGTATCGCGTTCGATCGCGATAAGCTTCTTCGCCCCGAGCGAAAGAATGGCTCGGGTAAGGCCACCCGGACCGGGCCCGACCTCGATGACAGTGGCATTCTCCAGCGGCCCGGCGCTGCGTGCGATCTTCTGCGTCAGGTTCAGGTCGAGCAGGAAGTTCTGGCCAAGTGCCTTCCTCGCGTCGAGCCCATGCCGCTGGATGACATCCCGCAGCGGCGGCAGACCGTCCAGTGTCGCCATTATCGCTTGGCCTCTGCGGACTTTTCGGCAAGTTCCGCGGCAAGCCGGAGAGCTTCCACGAGGCTGCTCTCGCGCGCGACGCCCTGTCCGGCGATGCCGAAGGCCGTGCCGTGGTCCGGCGAGGTGCGGATGAACGGCAGGCCGAGCGTCACGTTCACCGAAGTGTCGAACCCGAGCGCCTTGGCCGGGATGAGTGCCTGGTCGTGATACATGCAGATGGCGACGTCGTAGCGGCTGCGCGCCTCGTCGTGGAACATCGTGTCCGCGGGCAGGGGGCCGAACGCATTGATGCCTTCGTCGCGCAGGCGCCGGATCGCCGGATGGATGACGTCGGCATCCTCCCGGCCGATTGCGCCGTCCTCGCCCGCATGCGGGTTCAGGCCGGCGATCGCCAGCCGCGGCTGGCTGATCCCGAACCGGGTCCTGAGATCGCGATCGGCGGTCCGGCAGGTCTCGAGGATCAGCGCCTCCGTCAGGGCGGCCGGCACATCCTTGATGGGAATGTGGATGGTGACGGGGATGGCCCGGAGTTTCGGTCCGGCAAGCATCATCACCGGCGTCACCTTCTCTCCGGTCGTCCGGTAGGCAAGTTCGGCGAGAAATTCGGTATGGCCCGGAAAGCCGAAGCCCGAGGAATAGAGCACCGACTTGGCGATCGGATTGGTGACGACTGCGGCCACCGTCCCCTCGAAGGCGAAGGCGACCGCCTGTTCGATCGCCGCGACGGTCCCTGCCGCGGTGGCGACGTGCGGCTCGCCCGGTGCGACGAGCGCGCCGGCCGCGAGCGGATAGACGGGGAGTTTCTCGCCGAAGGATACGGTTGCCCCGGCCGCGTCGGTCTCGAGGATGGGGACATCCAGTCCGAGGAGCCGGGCACGCGCGGCGAGGACCTCCGGGTCCCCGACATAGAGAAACGGGGCAAGCCCGTATTCCCGCCGCTTCAGCCAGGCGGCAAGCGCGATATCCGGGCCTATGCCGGCAGGATCGCCCTGGGTCAGGGCGAGCGGACGATCAAGCGGCATGCTGTCCCTCAAATGTCAGCGCAGGTCTATCTGCGCCTTGCTGCGCAGGTCCGCGAGGTATTTTTCCTCGTTCGGGTTTTCGCCGTTCTTCTGTTTTCCGAGATCCTCGGCACGGAAGACGACTTCCGCTGCGAAGTCGTCGGAGACCTGCCGCTGGTTGCAGATCGCCAGAAACTCCACGCCACGCTGGGTGACGAGCGTCCCGGTCGTCGTGCCCGAGGTCTTCTCGATGAGCGGCTTCCACTCCTCCGGCATTTCGGGGGCAAGCACGCGTCCGAGGTCGCGGACGGATACGTCGAGCATCGTCGCGGCGAACTGCTTGGACTGCTCGCAGCCGGGGAACTTGCCCCGCGCCGCTTCAGCTTCGGCCTTCCGCTTGCCGAGAATGGCGTTGCGCTTGGAATCCGGTACCACGAAGATGACCTGCTGGAGGAAATACTCGGTGGTGACCGGCTTCTCCTTGTTCTCCATCATCCGCGTCACGAGTTCCTGCGAGGACATGCGACCGCGGCTTCCGTAGCGGGCATTGACCAGGCGAGGCCAGCTCATCTGGACGGCGATGTATTCCTTGAAATGCTCGGCGCCGACGCCCGCCTGCCCGAGGATCTTCGTCAGCTGCTCGGGGGAAAGCTTGTTGCTTGCGGCAAAGCGGGCGAAGGCCTTTTCGACATCGTCGGTGCTGACCGACATCTTCACGCGGGCGATCTCCTCCCGCTTCAGGGCTTCTTCGACCAGCTGGTCGCGGGCGGTCTTGGTGTCGCTCTTCTGGCGTTGAAGTCGCAGGAAGGCGGCGCGACGTGCTACGTCGCTGCTGGTGATCGGCGTCTTGTTGACGACGGCGACCACTTCGCTGGCGGCCTGTGCCTGGTGATGGGCGGGTTCGATCGCCACGGAGGCGGCAAGAACCGCCACGGCGACGAGAAGCCTGCGTGTTGCCCTGCGGGTTGCATTGCTTGCCAACATGATCTCGTCCTTCTGCGCGGTTGCTCAACCCGGCCGTGCCGCGCTCCCTTGTCTAGCGTATCCGGCACCGGTTGCACAATTCTTGCGGCGAAACAATGACGGACGAACCCTTACTCAAGCGATGCCGAGCCGATCTCGATGTCGCCGAGCGTGCGGAAGGTGATCCGTGCGCTGATCGACCAGTCGCTGGCATTGGTGCTGCTCGCGCCCTCGTCGGAATAGGCGAGCGTGAAGATCGTGCACTCGTCCGCATAGGAAATGCCGACATTGCGCCGGATGATTTCCTGGTCGTTGAGGTCGAGGACCGCCGCGCCGCCGACGGACCAGTTCTCGTTGATGCGGAAAACGCTCGACGACTGCAGGAGGTCGGTGTTCTCCGGCGACCCGTATTCCGGCTGCGCCTCGATCTGCGTGTAGACGAGCGAACTGCTCAGCCTCGGCGAGCTGTAGGAAACGGACGCATCGGTCCGCTCCAGGTCGAAGGTCTTCTCGTCGAACCGCGTCGCGGCCTGCAGCGAGACGCCGAAGGGCAGGTCGATGCCGGCCATGCCGACATAGTCCGAACGGTCCGTCTCGAGGCCAGAGTTTGCGCCGACATGGACGAGGTCGTCGGTGGCGAACGAGTTCAGGCCGCCGAGCTGGAAGCTCTGGCCGAACAGGCCGCGCAGCCCCACGCCGTTGTCGAAGGAGCCCGTGTAGCGGATGCCGACATTGGCGCGCGTCCCACCTTCGATGCGGTCATAGCCCGAGAACTTGTCGCGCTCGAAAAGCGTGGTGGCGTCGAAGACGAAGCTCTGCGCGTCCTCGTTGGGCAACCGGCCCGCCAGTTGCTCGTCCGGCCTGACGTAGATCTGCGCGATCGGCTCGATGATATGGCTGCTGTTGTCGGTGGTGATGAGGAACGGGTAGCGCGTCTCCAGCCCGGCCGTGACCATGTAGCGGCCATTGGCGCCGGAGTCCTCGAAATCGGGATAGCTGTAGGTGGTGCCTGCGAAGTCGAAGGACGGCGGGCTGGAACTGTGCCGTAGCGCGTCGCCCCGTGCGGCCAGGAGCGGTGTCACGAGAAGGCCGCCGGGCGTGGTGAAGGTGCGCTTCCATTCCGCTTCGGTCGAGAAGCGGGTGTAGTTGCCCTCGAGCCCCGGATAGCGGGCGGTCGTGCCCGCATAGTAGAAGTCGTCTTCCCGGCGCGACAGGTTGGTGAAATTGGTCGTGATCGACAGTTCGCCGCCGGCCACCGGTTCCGGGGAGATGTACTGGTAGTCCAGCGACGGATAGACGATCGCCTGGCGACGCTCGGCAATGTTGTCGTCGGCCGTATCCTGGACGTTGAAATAGAAGGCGCGCAGGTCGAAGTAGTTACGCTTGCCGAGGCCGGTCAGGTAGACTTCGTTGCGGAAGACGTCGTCGTCGACGCCGTCCAGCCTGTAGGTCTTGGAGAAGTTGTTGTCGCTCTGGACCATGACGTCCCAGCCGAAGGCCCAGCGCGGGTTGATCTCGAAGCGTGCTTCCGAGGCGGCCATCAGTCGCGTATCGGCATTGTAGTCGCTGGTATTGACGTCGAACGCGTGCGGATCGCGCTGGTTGATGCCGGCGAAACGGAACCTGTGCTCGCCAGTCTCGAACCGGTTGCGGATCTCGCCCTCCAGCAGCAGGCCCTGGCCGGTGTAGTAGGTCGGGCTCAGCGTCGCGTCCATGTGCGGCGAAAACACATGGTAATAGGGAACGGTCAGTCCGAAGCCGAGCTTGTCGTCGAGGCTCATGGTGGGGAAGAGGAAGCCGGACTTCCGTTCCACCGTGTGGTCGGGAACCTCGATGAACGGCAGGAAGCCGATCGGCCTTCCGAACAGTTCGAAGCGCGCGTTCTCCAGCCGGACGGTATGGGTCTGGCCGTTCTGGATGACGCGCTCCGCCTTCACCTGCCATAGCGGTGCGCGATTCGGCTTTTCCGCACAGGGAAGGCAGGCCGTGTAGACGCCGCTGTTGAGGACCATGAGGTCGCCGGGAAGGCGCTCGGCGCTCTCCGCCGCGATGCGGGTATTGTCGGTGGTCTCGACGCGGAGCGAATTCAGGAAGCCCTGGCCGAAGTCGTCGGTGACGTCCAGCTCGTCCGCATAGATGCGGTTTCCGTCCGGCTCGATCAGCTCGATATTGCCGCGGGCGATGACCCGGCCCGACTGCTGGTTATATTCCACCCGCTGCGCCACCATGCGGTAGCGGTTGTAATAGATCTGCACGCCGCCGGAGGCGGTGACCTTCTCGGCGTCGCGATTGTAGACCAGTTCGTTGGCGCGCAGCAGCATCTTGGCGTCGTCGTCCGTCAGGGACGACGGCAGGCCGGAATTGCTTTCCTGCGCGCGAGCGGGAAGCGGCTGCATGCCGTTCACGCACACAGCAACGCTCGCCAGCAGGACCGCAAGGCGCCGTCTGATATTTCCGCGGTCGTTTACCGCCACTAGCCATCCTCCTGGTGGAGCAGAATCGTCGCGCCGAGAGCCGTCGCCACGATCACTGGCACCCAGACCGCCACGAAAGGCGGAACGGCGCCACTGCTCCCGAATGCTTTTACGAGAACCGTCACGACATAAAGCACGAAGCCGGAAACGATGCCACCCAGAATCACTGACCGGGATTGCGCGAAGCGACTGAATTTCAAAGAGACTGTGGCAGCAATGAGAGTCATCGCCACGAGCAGCAGCGGGAGCGAAAGCAGCGAGTGGAATTGCGTCTCCAGCGCTTTGGTCGAAAGCCCGAAGGAGTGGCCGACCTGGATCTTTCGCAAAAGATCATAAAATGCAACGGTTTCCGGCTGCGACAGCGTCTCCTGCAGGTATTCCTGCTTCAGATTGGTACCAAGTCGCGCGCTTTCGACACGGCTCGGGATTTCGCCGGGGCGAATCTCCTCGACGTCGGTAAGCATCCAGTAACCATCTTCCAACTTGGCCTTTGCCGCGTCCTGACGAAGGACGACCTGGCCGTTCTCGTCAAAATGGAAGATGACGACGTCGAGCAGTTCCGCGCCGCCTTCCTGGTAGCTCTTCGCGCCGATGATCGTGTCCTTGCCCTCGGACATCTGCCGGATCCACGGAAGGAATTCCGCCTTGCGCGACCGGCCGCTCGCCTCGCGCCAGGATGATTCCATGGAGATCGATTCGCGCTGCCCCCACGCCGCCACCGGATTGATCACGAGCATCGCGAGCAAGCCGATCAAAAGGGCTCCGGCCGCAAACGGGGTGATGAACTGCCATACCGATATCCCGGCGGCGCGCGTCACGACGAGTTCGTAGCGGCGGTTGAGCGCAATGAGCGTCGTCATCCCGATGAAGAGGGTGAGGGTCGGGATCGTCTGCTGGAAGATCGAGGGCACGCGCATGGCCGTGAACAGCAGACCGGCCGGCACCGAATACCCCTCCATGTCGGAGAGCCGCCGGCTGGTCTCGCTGAAATCCGCCAGGAAGATGATCCCGCAGACGCCGAGGAAAAACCATCCGGCGGTCGTGACGTAGCGTCGAAAGAAGTAGCGCGACAGTGTCTTGGCGATCACGGGCTGCCCCCGATCGAGGCGCGCGACGAGAACTGCTGGCGCACCTTGCGAAGCATGTCGTTGGCGAAGCTGGAGACGGCGCGCGGCAGGCGGATCGTCTTGTGGGTCGCGAGCAGATAGCTGCACACCCCGATCGTGACGATCGGAAGAAGGTAGGGCGCGAAGATGTAGGCCTCGTCCTGCTTGACGAGGTTCTTGAACGAGAAGCCGAGCCAGCGGATGCCGAAGGCCAGCACCAGCGCGATGACCATCGGATGCAGGCGGGCCTGGCGGTGCGAGCGCGAATCGCCGGCGACGACCAGTGAGATGAGGGCGAACATGAACGGCAGAAGCCACTCGGTCAGGCGGCCATGCAGTTCGGCCCGGTAGCTCCCCGGCGAATGCTTGACGTGCGAATCCTCGGGGTCGGGATTGAGAAGGAAGCCGAGACTGCGGTCGGCCGCCGTGAAGGACGGAGCGTCCGCGCCGGACATAGCTGAAAGATCAAAGGCGTAGGAGACGAACTTGATAATCGAGACGCGGCCCTCGGCGGTCTTCCGATGCACCTCGCCGTCGCGCATGGTGAGCGAGGTTCCGCTCTCGTCGATCGAACCCTCGCGGGCATAGTAGATCAGGTCGAAGTTCGGATCGCGCTGGTCGACCACGAACAGGCCGGTCAGGATTCGCCCGGAATGGCGCTCCGAGATCTGCACGTAGAGGCCGTCCTCGATGCTGCGGAAGGTCTTCTCCTCGATCACGGAGGAGAGGAGGTCGGCATAGGCCGCCGCCACCATCTGCCGTGCCGCGACACGCGAGGGCGGCTCGATGAAATTGGCGACCACGAACGTGAAGATGCTGAGGACGGCCGCCAGCAGAAGGACCGGCCGGTAGATGATGCTGCGCGACGCGCCGGCGGCGTCGATCACCGGCAGTTCGGAATCGTTGTTCATCGCCGTCAGCGTCTGCGTGATGCCGATCGCGAGCGCGAAGGGAAGCACAACCGGCACGATCGTCGGCAGGATGTAGGTCGCGAGCACGGCAAAGGAGCCCATCGACTGACCTGTGTCGGTGACGAGGTTGATGCGTCCGAGTACCTGGATGGTCCAGATGATGGTCAGCACCGGCAGGAGCGTGACCAGGAACATCTGGAAGATACGGCGCAAAATGTAGATTTCGAGAAGCTTCATCACGTTCCGCTGCAGCGATTCGGGGTCCCGTGCCCATCGAACCGCCAAGCCTATCTAAGCGATTGGCTCGACGTTTGCGATGGATACGGCCTTATAAAACTCGCCCTCAAGGTGATTTTTTGACGGAGTGTGTCATTTCGAAAAGTCCCGTGACGCCGCGAGCCGCGACCGGCGGCGGGGAGGCCGGAACGTCGCCACAGCGTCGATGCCGGCCGAACGGCGAGAGCCGTGGCGGGCCCTAAGGAAATTCGTCATTCGGGTTGCCTTGTTCGATGAAAGGAGGATGATCGGCGCAAACCCAATGCGAGCTTCGGAGTGAGAATGTCTGGAAAGTATGAAATCCGTTTTGCATCGTCCGCGCCGCTGGAGAAATCGCTGGCTGTGATGCTGCAGGTCGCCGGCGAGGATGCTCCGGCCGGTCTTGCCGAGGCGGACCCCTCGAATATCTCGGCTCGGGCCGCGGAGATCGCGGGCTTCAAGGCGAAGTCGATGTCGACGCTCGAGGTGATCGCTCCGGCCGGGTCTGCGGCCGACCGGCTCGTGCTGCTCGGGCTCGGGAAGCCTGGTGCGATAACGGCGCACGACTGGCTGCGCGCAGGCGGCGCCGCGGCGGGGCGGTTCAAGTCCTCAAAGCATGCGGTGGTCTTCCTCGATGCCCCCGGAATGCAGGTCTCGGCCCGTGAGGCTGCGGATTTCGCGCTCGGCATGATGCTGCGCGGCTACGCGTTCGACGCCTACAAGACCCAGAAGAAGGACGACGAGGAAAAGCTGCCGAAGAAGGTCGCCGTCACCATCGTCACCGGTGCGCACGCCGATGCCGCCCGACTGCTGGATGACGTCCGCGCCGTTTCGGGCGGCGTCCTTCTGGCCCGCGATCTCGTCAACCTGCCGCCGAATGTCCTCGGCCCGGTCGAATTCGCCGAGAAGGCGAAGGAACTGGAGGACCTGGGCGTCGAGGTCGAGATCCTGACCGAGAAGGAGATGGGCAAGCTGAAGATGCACGCGCTTCTCGGCGTGGCGCAGGGTTCTGCCCGTCCCCCGCGGATCGCCGTCATGCACTGGAAGGGCGGAAAGTCCAAGGATGCGCCCATCGCCTTCGTGGGCAAGGGGGTCGTGTTCGATTCGGGCGGCATCTCCATCAAGCCGGGTGCCGGCATGGAGGAGATGAAGGGCGACATGGGCGGCGCGGCTGCGGTGACGGGCCTCATGCACGCGCTGGCGGCCCGAAAGGCCAAGGTCAACGCGGTCGGTATCATCGGCCTGGTGGAAAACATGCCGGACGGCAATGCCCAGCGTCCGGGCGACATCGTCACCTCCATGTCCGGCCAGACCATCGAGATCATCAATACCGATGCGGAGGGCAGGCTCGTGCTCGCCGATGCCCTCTGGTATTGCAACGACCGCTTCAAGCCGCGGTTCATGATCAATCTCGCCACCCTGACCGGGGCGATCATGGTGGCGCTGGGCAACCAGCATGCCGGGCTCTTCTCCAATGACGACGAACTGGCAGCCCAGCTCGGCTCGGCCGGCGAAGCGACCGGCGAGAAGGTCTGGCGCATGCCGCTCGGCAAGGAATACGACAAGATGGTCGATTCCAAGTTTGCCGACATGAAGAACTCGGCCGGGCGCAATGCCGGCGCCATCACCGCGGCGCAGTTCCTGAAGCGTTTCGTCGGCGATACGCCCTGGGCGCATCTCGACGTGGCGGGCACGGCGATGAACTCGCCCTCCAGCGAGATCAGCCAGTCCTGGGCGTCCGGCTACGGCGTGCGCCTTCTCGACAGGCTGGTTCGCGACCACTACGAAGCCTGACCATGACCGAAGTGCTGTTCTACCACCTGACGGAATCGAAGCTCGAGGATGCGCTGCCGGCGCTCCTCGAAAAGAGCGTCGAGCGGGGCTGGCGGGTGGTGGTCCAGACGGGCGGGGAGGAGCGTCGCGACAGCCTCGACGAACATCTCTGGACCTACCGGGAGGACAGCTTCCTGCCGCACGGGACGGATGCCGGCGAGGACGCCGCGCGCCAGCCGGTCCTCGTCACCGACGGTCCCGGCAATGTCAACGAGGCCAATGTCCGCTTCGTCGTCGACGGCGCGGAGCCGCCGCCGCTCGACGCCTATGAACGCGTCGTCTTCATGTTCGACGGTTACGATGCCGCGCAGGTGGAGAATGCCCGCAGCCAGTGGAAACGGCTGAAAGGCGAGGGGCATGTGCTCACCTACTGGCAGCAGTCCCCGGAGGGGCGGTGGGTGAAGAAGGCGTAAGGCCTCAGCCGGCCATCGCCTCCTCGTATTCGGCAGACAGCTCCAGCCACTGCTCTTCGGCATTGGCGAGCTTTGCTGCCGCTTCGCCGCGTTGCCTGGCCTTCTCCGCCGCCTTGGCCGGCGCCTTTTCGTAGAGCACCGGATCCGCAAGTTCCGCATCAAGTTGCTGAATCAGCTTTTCAAGCTTTGCGGTTACCGATTCGATTTCATTGATCTTTTTCTTCAGCGGCGCGAGCGAGGCGCGCCGCTCCGCGTTCGCCTTGCGCTGCTCGGCCCGGTTCGCCGGCTCGTCCGACGCGCCCTGCGGCTTGTCGTCCTTCTTTCGTCCGGCCGCGATGATCAGGTCGCGATATTCCTCCATGTCGCCCTCGAAGGGCTTCACCGTTCCCTCGTTCACCAGCCACAGCCGGTCCACCGTCGCCTCGATCAGGTAGCGGTCGTGGGAGATCAGGATGACGGCGCCGTCGTAGTCGTTGAGCGCCTCGATGAGCGCCCGGCGGCTGTCGATGTCCAGGTGGTTGGTGGGCTCGTCGAGGATCAGCAGGTTCGGCGCATGGAAGGCGGATAGCCCCATCAGCAGCCGCGCCTTCTCGCCGCCGGAAAGGTCTTTCGCTGCCGTCGCCATCTTCTCCGTGGCAAGGCCCATCTGCGCGACGCGGGCGCGCACCTGCGCTTCCCCCGCCTGCGGCATCAGCCGGCGCACGTGGTCGACGGGCGTCTCGTTCGGCATCAGGTCGTCCAGCTGGTGCTGGGCGAAGAAGCCGACCTTCAGGTTCGGCGCGAGCTTCATTTCCCCGGCCTGCAGCGACAGCCGCCCGGCGATCAGCTTGGCGAAGGTCGACTTGCCGTTGCCGTTGGCGCCGAGAAGCGCGATGCGGTCGTCATTGTCGATCCGCAGGTTGATGCCCTTCAGGATCGGCTTGTCCGCCTCGTAGCCGACGGCTCCGCCGCTGATTGCGATGATCGGCGAGGCGGGCTGCTTCTCGGGCTCGGGAAAGCTGATCGGCTGGACATGATCCTCGATCACGGCCGCTACCGTGCCCATCCGTTCCAGCGCCTTGACGCGGCTCTGCGCCTGCTTGGCCTTGGAGGCCTTGGCCTTGAAGCGGTCGATGAAGCTCTGCAGGTGCTTGCGCGCCGCCTCGTTCTTGGCGCGCGCCTTCATCTGCAGTTCGTCGGCCTCGGCCTTCTGCCGCTCGAACTGGTCATATCCGCCGCGGTAGAAGGTGAGCTTCTTCTGGTCGAGATGGACGATCGAGTTGACCGCGTTGTTCAGGAGGTCGCGGTCGTGGCTGATCATGATCACGGTATAGGGATAGCGGCGGACATAGTCCTCCAGCCACATCGTGCCTTCGAGATCGAGATAGTTGGTCGGCTCGTCGAGAAGCAGCAGGTCCGGCTGCGAGAACAGGACCGCCGCCAGCGCGACGCGCATGCGCCAGCCGCCGGAAAACGACGAGGCGGGGCGGGCCTGCGCCACGTGGTCGAAGCCGAGGCCTGCGAGGATGCTCGCGGCCCGCGCCTCCGCCGAATGCGCGTCGATGTCCACAAGCCGCGTCTGGATTTCGGCGATCCGGTGCGGGTCGGTGGCGGTCTCCGCCTCCCGCATCAGCGCCGTCCGTTCCTTGTCGGCGGCCAGCACGATTTCGATCAGCGGCTGTTCCGTCCCGGGTGCTTCCTGCGCCACCTGGCCGATGCGGGCGTTCCTGGGGATCGAGACGGAACCGGTTTCGGCCGCGAGGTCGCCGGTGATGATCCGGAACAGGGTGGATTTTCCCGCGCCGTTGCGCCCCACCAGTCCCACCTTGGCGCCGGCCGGGAGGCTGACGCTCGCATGGTCGAGGAGCAGGCGGCCCGCGATCCGGGCGGAGACATCGGTAATGGTGATCATGGCCCGCGTTTTGGCTGAACTCGGGGAGCGTGGCAAGCAGGTAAGCGACACGACGCCCCGACGGGCGCCGGAGCATTGCCTTCTGCAGACCTGGCAAAACGCAAAAATGTGGTTAATGGCTTTTTTATTAATGGCGGCTAACAAGATTTCCGGGATCAAGGGGATGGAGACGCGCGAAGCGGTTGCGCCCCGGGACAGGTGCGGATGCTGACGGGTCGAAACTTTATAGCGCTGAGTTTCTGCGTTTTCCTGTTCCTCATCGTCTCGGTCTGGGCCTTGCCCAACGGCCGGTTCGTGCTGGTGCTGACGAACCCTGATCGCCCCCCCGACTATCCACTGACCGTCATCGCCAACGCCGGGGGCGCCTTCGTCGCCCAGGGTCGGCTCCCGTGGATGACTGTCGCCCATTCGGAGGCTCCGGATTTCGCAGCAAGGCTCGCAGAGGCCGGCGCGCTCCTGGTCCTCAATCATCAATTGGCAATCGGTTGCATGGAAGGAAGCAGCGGATGAGTTCACTCGAGGTTCTACGGCAGAAGGCTGCCGGCATCATTGTCGGGCTCCTGTGGATCAACCTGTTCCTCGTCGCGGCGAGGGAGCTTTCCGGAAGCGACGGCTTTTCACTCGCCCCCGTGCTCGCGACCTTCGTGATCGTCGCGCTTGCGACAGCGGGCTGGTGGCAGGATCGCACCGGTCCGACGACCCGCATCGTCACCTCCATGGCGCATGCCGCGACGGTGGCGATGCTGGTCTACGCCTTCTCCGGCTCGCCCCTGCAGATCGACATCCACATGTACTTCTTCGCTTCGCTCGCGATCTGCGCGGTCTGGATCGACTGGCGGGCATTACTCGGTTACTCGGCTCTCGTCGCCGTCCACCATCTCGCGCTCTTCCTCGTCATGCCGCTCGCGGTCTTTCCCGGAGAGTCCGATTTCTCGCGCGTCATCCTGCATGCCGTCGTGCTGATCGTCCAATGCGGCGTGCTCGTCGCGCTCACCCATGCCGTCGTCAACGCCTTCCAGGCGTCCGAAGCGGCGGTCGAAGCCGCCAATGCCGCCGAGCGGAACGCGGTCGAGGCCTCCGAGCGGGCCCGGGAAGCCGACCGCGAGGCCGCGGAGCAGCGGACCTTGAACGCCGAGGAGAGGGCGCGCGAGGCCCAGGCGACGAAGGTCGTCGTGGACCGTCTGGGAATGGCGCTGCAGGAACTGTCGGTCGGCAATCTGGCACATCGCATCGAAGAGCCGTTCGAGGGCAGCCTCGATGCGCTGCGGGACACCTACAATACCTCCCTGAAGAACCTCGAGTCCGTCCTGGCCCAGGCCGGCCACGTCGCCTACACCATCCGCGGCGGCACCGCCGAGATCAGCCAGTCCACCCACGACCTGTCGGTCCGTACCGAACGGCAGGCCGCCTCCGTCGAGGAGAGCGCGAGTGCGCTCGGCATCCTTACCCAGACCGTCAACCAGATGGCGCATGTGGCGGAAAAGGTGGGGAATATGGTCGAGAAGGCCCACCAGGGGGCGGAACGTTCCGGCGTCATCGTCACCAATGCTGTGGAGGCAATGAGCCGGATCGAAAACTCGTCCCGCGAGATCGGCCAGATCATCGGCGTTATCGACGAGATCGCCTTCCAGACCAACCTGCTGGCGCTGAACGCCGGCGTCGAGGCCGCCCGGGCGGGCGAGGCGGGCAAGGGCTTTGCGGTCGTCGCCCAGGAAGTCCGCGAGCTCGCGCAACGCTCCGCCAGTGCCGCAAGAGAGATCAAGGATCTCATAACCACTTCGGGCTCCGAGGTCGGCAACGGCGTGGCGCTGGTCAACCAGGCCGGCGAGGCCCTCGGCATGATAGCCGACGAGGTCCGCGAAATCAGCGCGGAAATCCGGACGATCGTCACCGGTGCACGCCAGCAGGCAAGCGGGATTTCCGAGATCGACGGCACGATCGCCGAAATCGACCGGGGAACGCAGCAGAATGCCGCGATGGTGGAAGAGAATTCAGCCGCGGTCCAGGCCCTCGCCAACGAGGCTGCGGTCCTGGAACAGCTGATGGTCCGGTTCCGGCTCACTTCCGGCACGCAAGGACGGCAGACGACCGACCGTCCGGTGACCGACCGCAACGCGGCCTGAACCTACATCCACCTGCTGCCTTCCGTCCGCGGGAAGTGAACGAGGTCGAGCACCAGGGACGGCTTTCCCGTCGCGGTCAGGATCATGTGGACCTGGCCGCGATGGTGTGTCTGGTGGTTGAAGACATGGGCGAGCATCAGGCCCAGCGGCTGCGTGATCGTCGTGGGCGTCGTGATCATGGTGTAGCTGACGGAGTCCGCGATCCGGTCGTCGTCGAGCCTATCGACGAATTCTATGATCCGCCGGTCCTCCGACCGCCGCGCCGCGCGCAGTTCCTCGAAGTCCGGGAACAGGATGGCGTCGAGGCTCTTCGGAGCGTCGCCGCTGCCGGTGAGGCGTCTCATCCAGATCCGGTCCGCCACGAGAAGGTGGTTGAGGGTGCGGCAGGCCGAGCCGAAGTAGGCGCCCTTGTGGGCGCGGTACTCCTCGTCGCTCAGGGCTTCGCAAGCCTCGTAGACCTGCTCGTTGGCCCAGCGGTTGTAGTCGGCGAACATCTGGAAATGACGGCGCATCGGCAGTTCTCCTGTCGGTCGCCTTATCCTAGCGCCAATTCGCACCTCATGGCCTGATGGGATGCATGAATTTTCCTGATTGGACGCATCTTGCAGGAGCGCCAGTATGGCTGGCACTGGATGGAAGCGAGGAGCAGATGATGACGCGTGTTCTCTATTCGCTGTGCGGCAAGGACGAGAGCCGTCCCTTCTCGCCGCATTGCTGGAAGGTCTCGATGGCGCTAGCCCACAAGGGGCTCGACTTCGTGGAGCGGCCCTATCCCTTCACCGCCGTCCCCGGCATCGAGGCCGGCTTTTCCAAGACCGTGCCGGTGCTGCGGGACGGGGACCGCCTGGTCCGCGACAGTTTCGAGATCGCGCTCTACCTGGAGGAGGCCTATCCCGATCGCCCGACGCTGTTCGGCGGGGAGGGCGGCAAGGCTCTGTCGCGCTTCGTCGAGAGCTTCACGCAGATGGTCCTCCACATGCCGGTGACGAAGATGGCGATCATGCACATCCACGACATGCTGGACGTGCCGGACCAGGCATATTTCCGGCAAAGCCGCCGGGATCGACTGGGCAGGGAAATCGAAGCCGTCGCCGCAGAGGGCGGGGCGGAACGGGAAGCCTTCGCCGCGAGGCTGGAACCGCTCCGCCGCACGCTGCACTTCCAGCCCTTCCTCGGCGGCGATGGCCCGCTGTTTGCCGATTACATCCTGTTCGGCGCCCTGCAGTGGATGCGGGTTACGGCCGGCCCGCCTCCCTTGGCGCAGGACGATACGGTCATGGCATGGTTCGAGCGCTGCCTCGACCTACACGACGGGCTCGGTCGGCGTGTGACAGCGGCGTGAAATTGCCTGAACCCCCTTGTTTCCAGAGCCCCGGGCGGGTAAAGACCGCCCACTTTCTCGGAAAACAAAGGATTTAGACGATGGCGATTGAACGCACGTTTTCGATGATCAAGCCGGATGCCACCAAGCGCAACCTGACCGGTGCGATCACCAAGGTATTCGAGGATAACGGTCTGCGCGTCGTCGCTTCCAAGCGCGTCTGGATGAGCAAGCGCGAGGCCGAAGGCTTCTACGCCGTCCACAAGGAACGTCCTTTCTTCGGCGAACTCGTCGAAGGCATGACCTCCGGCCCGACCGTCGTCCAGGTTCTCGAAGGCGAGAACGCCATCCTGAAGAACCGCGAGATCATGGGCGCCACCAACCCGGCCCAGGCCGCGGAAGGCACCATCCGCAAGACCTTCGCCCTTTCGATCGGCGAAAACTCGGTTCACGGTTCGGACGCGCCGGAAACCGCCGCGCAGGAAATCAAGTACTGGTTCTCCGACACCGAGATCGTCGGCTGATCTGCCGTCCGATACCTCTGGAAAAGCCGGCCCTCGCGCCGGCTTTTTTCATTCCGGGCAGGCCTCCGGAGAAAAATCGGCCGTGCCGTCGGGCCTGAACACGTCCGGGTTCCGGTCGTAGGCGGGACCGAGCGACAGCGGCTTTGCGGGCAGCACGTCTTGGTCGACATTCGACGTGATGGTCGTCTCGATCGTCTGCAACACGTCGCCTGAGGGGTCCAAGAGACGGATCGTGACGCCGTAGGGAATGCCCTTCTTCACGCAGTGTATCGGCGGGCTTTCGAGCACGATCTTCGTCATGGCGGGAAACAGTTTCTGTTCCGCCGTCAGGCGCGCTCCGCCACGGGGGTCCTCGAAACTCGCCTCTGCGACCGCGCCTTCCGGCAGGGGAGAAAGCCTGCGGAGCGTCACGAGATAGGTCGCCCGCGCCAGGCGGTAGTTGAAGACGAAGATCCTGCCGGAAAGCTCCACGAGATCCTCCTCCGCCGCTTCCCGCTGGCAGCCGCCAAGGGCCAAGAGCGGGATCAGGACAAGCACGAACCGGTTCCTCACGAGACCATCTCCTTCCTGCGCCGATAGTGGCGGCTTGCCTTCACGCGATTGCCGCACACGGCCATGTCGCACCACATGCGGCTGCGGTTGCGGCTCCGGTCGAGGAACAGCCAGCCGCAATTGCTGCAGATCTTCAGGCGTTCGGTTTCCGCAAGCAGGCGCAGCGCGGAGCGGGCCGTCGCTGCCTCCATTGTCGCCTCGCTTGCCGATTGCCGCAGCACGTTCCCGCAGGCCTGCAGCAGGTCTGCGAGGAGAAGGCGGTCGTCATCTCCCTCGACGCGGCGGCGGAAATAGGCGTCGATCGCCTCGCGCAGCGCAATGAAACCGGTTCGGTTCCGCTCCGGCACCGGCCGGATGTCGCCGAACAGGTTGCGTTCCGCCGAAAATTCCGCCGCCGCCGCTGCAAACCCCTCCATCTGTGCCGATACCGCGAAGCGGTCGGTACGGCGGTCCGGGTCTGCGCGCAGGATCACGCTGTTGGCGACGTCAAGGGCAAGCGCGCCTCCTGCGAAGCGGTGGGGAGTCCAGGCGAAGGTCATGACCATGAGTATAACCGGTAAAACGCATTTGACCAGTTACATGGATGATGGAATGCTGCGGCATGGATTACCTCCTCCAGCAGCTCGCGAATGCCGTGCCGGTGGCGACGCTCTACGCGGCTCTTGCCTTCGGCTATGCGATCGCCTTCGCGGTGACGCGACGCGCCGACATCACCTATGGCGCGATCTTCGCCTTCGCCGGCCAAGTCTACGTGATGGTGGCGCATTTCGGCTGGAATGAACTGAGGCTCGTGCTGCCGGCTGCGCTGGCGCTCGCTGCCATGGCCGCCCTCGGCGGCGGTATCGGCGCCGGCATTATTGGAGGACGCTTCGTCATCCGGCCTCTCGCGATGGTCTCGCCGAACGCCGTCGTCGTGGGGGCCCTGGGTCTCGTGATCGTCCTGATGGAGGGCGCGCGGCTTGCCGCACAGACCCGCGACCTCTGGCTTCCGCCGCTCATGAAGCAACCGGTCGTGCTGTGGCCGGGCGAGGCGTTTCCGGTTACCCTGACCACCCTCCAGTGCGTGAGCGTCGCGCTCCAGCTGCTGGTCGTCGGGTCAGGTGCTGCGATCCTCGCCATGAGTGCATGGGGAAGGAAATGGCGGGCGGTCGCAGAGGACCCGCGTGCTGCCGAACTCTGCGGCGTCGATTCCCGGACCGTCTTCCTGATGGCCTATGCCGCGGCGGCATTCGTCGCCTCGGTCTGCGGCATCCTGGCCACGTCCTATTACGGCACGATGGATTTCGGCGCGGGCCTCGTCTTCGGCCTCAAGGTGGTGCTGATCACCGCGGCAGGCGGACTTGCCCAGCCGCTGCGCGCCGCCGTCGGCGCCGCCGCGATCGGCTTTGCCGAAACCCTGTGGGCGGGTTACGGCCCGATCGTCTGGAGGGATCTCGTCATCGTCGGCGCGTTGGTCGCGGTGCTGGTCATGAGCCGGCGCGAGCGGGTCGTCCCGTAGCCGCTATCGCCATTTTTCCCGCGCACGGTCGTCGGCATCCTTGGCGGATACCCAGTCACCCGTCGTGCCGTCGGCCCCGTGCTCCTTCTTCCAGAAGGGAGCGGAGGTCTTGAGGTAGTCCATCATGAAGCTTGCGCCGTCGAAGGCCGCCTGCCGGTGCGGGGCGGCGGCGATCACCAGCACGATGTTTTCGCCCGGCGAGATCCTGCCGAAACGGTGGATCGCGGCAAGGCCGAGAAGCGAGAAGCGCTCGATGGCAAGTTCGGCGATGCGGCGCATCTCGGCCTCCGCCATCCCAGGATAATGCTCCAGTTCCAGCGCGGAAAGCGCGCCCAGCTCGTCGCGGCAAAGGCCGCTGAAGGTGACGACGGCGCCGATGTCGGTCCGCCCTCCGGTCAGCGCGTCGATCTCCTCCTGAAGGTCGAAGTCCTGCGCCTGGACCCGGATGCGGGGCGCCGCGGACATGGCTTCAGCCGCCCGTCATCGGCGGGAAGATGCCGATCTCGCGGGCATCGCCGATCTTCTCGTTGTGCTCGACATGCTCCTGGTCCAGCGCGACGCGGATGACCTCCGGATATTGCAGGGCCGCCTCGTACTCTTCGCCGAGCGTCTTCAGGTGCACGAGAAGGTCGCGTACCGTCTTGACGTCGCCGGGAAGGTCGATCTCTTCCTCCGGCTTTCCGATCCGTTCGCGCACCCAGGCGAAATAGACGAGCTTTGTCACGGTCAGTCCACCATGTGCTTCAGGCCGGCCTTGAAGTAGTCGTAGCCGGTATACATCGTCAGCAGCGCGGCGATCCAGAGCAGGCCGATGCCCATCTCGGTTGTGTAGGGCAGGACCTTGTCTCCGGCGGGACCTGCGAGCAGGAAGGCGATCGCCACCATCTGGATGGCCGTCTTCCATTTCGCGATCCGCGTCACCGGCACGGCCACCTTCAGCGCCGCCAGGTATTCGCGCAGGCCGGAGACCAGGATCTCTCGGCAGAGGATCACGATCGCCGCCCAGATCGACCAGCCGGCAATGGTTCCGTCGGCGGCCATCAGGAGCAGCACCGATGCGACCAGCAGTTTGTCGGCGATCGGATCGAGCATGCGGCCGATATTGGAGGTCTGGTTCCAGATCCGCGCCAGGTAGCCGTCGAGATAGTCGGTGATCGACGCGAGCACGAAGAGGACGAGCGCCGTCCAGCGCGCGAAGTCCGAACTCGCCAGCCGCCCCTCGATGAAGAAGCATACGACGATGATCGGAACCGCGACGATGCGCGCGTAGGTCAGGAGATTGGGAATGTTGTATGCGCGCGATGCCATTTCATAACCTGCTGATTGATTTCCCCTAGTTGGCCCTTCCGGCGGCGGGCGTCAACGGTCCTTCCGGTCATTTCAAGGCCGTTGCACGATGTCATCCGGGCTGCCTCTCGTGGAAGTGATGATACACGAGTTTCGCCACCGTCTCCGAGATTCCTTCCACCGACATGAGGTCGTTGAGGCCGGCGCGCGAAACTGCCTTGGCGGTCCCGAAGTGCTGAAGGAGCTTGCGCTTGCGGCCGGGCCCGATCCCGGCGATCTCGTCGAGCGGGTTCTTGATCATCTCCTTCTTTCGCCGCGCGCGGTGCGAGCCGATGGCGAACCGGTGGGCCTCGTCGCGCATGCGCTGCACGAAGTAGAGGACCGGATCGCGCGGCGGCAGGGAGAAGTCGCTGCGTCCGTCGGTGAAGAAGCGCTCGCGGCCGGCGTCGCGGTCGACGCCCTTGGCGACGCCAATCGCGGTGACCACGTCGCGGATGCCGAGTTCGTCGAGGATCGCCCTGACGGCGGTCATCTGGCCCTGTCCGCCGTCGATCAGGATCACGTCCGGCCATGCGGGGAAGGGGGCATCCGTGTCCTCGGTCACGGCCTGCGAGCGGTCCGGGATGCCTTCCTCCTTGATGAGGCGCGAGAAGCGGCGGGTCATCACCTCCCGCATCATCCCGAAGTCGTCGCCGGGGGTGATGTCCGTCGAGCGGATGTTGAACTTCCGGTATTGGTTCTTCACGAAGCCTTCCGGGCCCGCCACGACCATTCCACCCACGGCATTGGTGCCCATGATGTGGGAGTTGTCGTAGATCTCGATGCGCCGCGGCACGCGGGAGAGGCCGAACGTTTCGGCAAAGCCCTGCAGGAGCCGCGCCTGCGAGGAGGTCTCGGCGAGCTTCCGGCCGTGCGCTTCCCGCGCATTGGCGAGCACGTGTTCGACGAGGTCGCGCTTCTCGCCGCGCTGCGGAACGGAGATCGTCACCTTGTGACCTGCCTTCTCGCAGAACGCCCTCGCCAGCAGTTCCTGTTCCTCGACCGGTTCGGAAAGCAGGATCTGCCGCGGAACCGGCTTGTCGTCGTAGAACTGCGCCAGGAAGGCGTTCAGCACTTCCGCACCCGACATCTGCGGGTCGGCCTTCGGGAAATAGGCGCGGTTGCCCCAGTTCTGGCCGGTCCGGAAGAAGAAGACCTGGATGCAGGTGAGCCCGCCTTCGTGATGGATCGCGAAGACGTCCGCCTCCTCGACGCCGGCCGGGTTGATGCCCTGGTGGCTCTGCACGTGGCTGAGCGCCGCCAGCCGGTCGCGATAGACCGCGGCCCGCTCGAAGTCGAGATCCTCCGACGCCTCCTGCATCTGCCGGGCGATCGCGGACTTCACGTTCTGGCTCCGGCCGGAGAGGAAGTCCTTCGCCTCCCGGACGAGTTCGGCATAGTTCTCGTCGCTGATCTCATGGGTGCAGGGACCGGAACAGCGCTTGATCTGGTAGAGCAGGCAGGGACGCGTGCGCGCCTCGAACACGCTGTCGGTGCAGGTTCTGAGAAGGAAGGCGCGCTGCAGCGAGTTGATCGTCCGGCCGACCGCGCTCGCCGAGGCGAAGGGCCCGAAATAATCGCCCTTGCGGGCGCGCGCGCCGCGATGCTTGAAGATCGCCGGGGCCCGGTGGTCGCCGGTGATCAGGATATAGGGGAAGGACTTGTCGTCGCGCAGCAGGACGTTGAAGCGGGGGCGCAGCCGCTTGATGAGGTTCGCCTCGAGCAGCAGCGCCTCGGTTTCCGTGCGCGTGGTGACGAACTCCATGTGGGTCGTCTCGCGCACCATCCGCGACAGCCGGTTGGAATGGACGCGACCCTGGGCATAATTGCCGACGCGCTTCTTGAGGCTGCGGGCCTTGCCCACATAGAGGACGTCGCCGGCTTCGTTGAACATGCGGTAGACGCCGGGCGCGTTCGGAAGGTGCTTGACGAACTCGGCGATCAGCTCCGCGCCCTTTAGCCCCGTCTCGTTCTTCCAGCCCTCGCTCCAGTCGACGCCGAGCGTCCGTTCCACTTCGGGTACGGCAGCCGCGACGTCGTCCTCGTCGTCTTCCGTCTCGTCGTATAGAACGCCGCCGTCCGGCACCTTGGTCGAGTTCATTTCGTCCTCTCGCGCTCCGGCGCGCAAATGCTGACCGCATCGCCGGGGACATCGAATCGCATGCTTCTGGATGATCTACAGGTAGTGCGTGGCGACGAGGATTGAAAGGCGCAGGCGAGATCGGGGCTTATGCCAAGGTTGCGGAGCCGCATGCCTCCTGGTTCGGCGGAATGATTTTGCGTCAGCGCGTATTGCGGGAGGCGGCCGATCGTTAATATTTGATTAAGTTTTGTTTGAATTGGAATGGAAAAGTACAGTCCCCCACTAAGCTTGGCCCGCAATTGCGGGGTATGGTTAACAATACTTATGTTGCCGCGATGCAACATCATCCTTCTGCCTTGCGGTCGCCACAATCAATTCACAGTTCGGCTCTTTCTTGTCCGCATTTCCCGAACATCTTCGCCGCCAGCGGACCGGGAGCAAGTCCTGCGGCAGTTTCGTCGCAACACATTCCGGTCCAGCAAACCAAGGAGAGTTAAATGCGTATTCTGATCGCAACCCTGATGGCCTCGTCGGCAGTGCTTGCCGGTTTCTCGGTTGCCAATGCAGCTGATGCCGTGGACCAGATCCCGGAAGCCCCCGTCGCCTACGAACAGCCGGCCCCCGTCAAAGACTGGAGCGGCGCGTATCTCGGTGGCTACGGCGCCTATGACTGGGGTCGCTTCGATGGCGACCGCGACGGCAAGCTGGGCGGCGGCGTGTTCGGCGGCTACAACATGCAGAGCGGCCAGATCGTCTACGGCGTCGAGGCAGATGTCGGTTACAACGGCGAGGAATCGGACGCTGCTCCCGGTGTAGAAGGCAAGGCCCGCTGGAACGGCTCCGTCCGTGCCCGCGTCGGTTACGACCTCAACCCGTTCCTTCTCTACGGTACGGCCGGTGTTGCCCTGCAGGACAACAAGCTCACCGACACGGCAACCGGCGCCTCCGACAGCAAGACGGCAGTCGGCTACACCGTCGGTGCGGGCGTCGAAGCCCTGGTGACCGACAACATCACCACCCGCGTCGAGTATCGCTACACCGATTTCGGCAGCGACAACTACAACCTCGGCGGCACGTCCGTTTCGAGCGGCTACGACGACCACAGCGTCAAGGTCGGTATCGGCGTCAAGTTCTGATAACCGTTACGGTCACAAACGAATGCCGGCAGCCATGGCTGCCGGCATTTGCGTATCAGGCGCCGGCCTTCAGTTCTTCGAAGTCCGGAAAATCCTGCCGGAAGGCTTCGAGCCACGCCGAAAGTGCCGGGCGACCCTCCCGCCAGTTCCTGTCCGCGAAGCGAAGGTCGAGATAGCTCAGCAGCGCCGCCAGCGCGAAGTCGCCGCCGTTGAGCTTGTGGCCTGCCTTCGGCGGGTCCGCCTCCAGATGATCCAGCCCGCGGCTGACCTTCCCCCACTGCTTGTCGATCCATGGCTGGTGGACCAGTTCCTCCGGCCGGCTGCGGCGCTCGTTCATGATCGCAAGTAGGCTGTCGAGCATCCCGTCGCAGAGCGCTTCCAGGACCTCGGCGGTCGTCCGCTTCGGATCCTTCCCGGGATAGAGCTTCCCGTCCGAAAGCCGGTCGAGATAGTGCATGATGGCGACGCTGTCGTAGATCGCCGGCTCGTCCTCGCGCAGCAGGGTGGGGATCTTGGTCAGCGGATTGCTGTCCAGCAGTTCCGGCGGCGGCGTCGCGGTATCGACCTTCACGGAGACGATCTCGATGTCGAGGTGGCGCGCGGCCATCCTGACCTTCGCGGCATAGGGGGAGGCGGGAGAGTAGAGCAGTTTCATGGTATCGTCCTTGCTGTCTTGATGGCTCATTCGGAGGCCGGCAGTTCGACCTGGCTAAGGCGGCAGCCTCCACGGTCGACCTCCGCGCAGTCGCGAAAGCGGAAGTCCTTCGTAATGCAGATGCGGATGTCTTCAAGGCGCCGCCCTTCGCAACTGGCGGCAATGCCCCTTGGCGACATGCCGGGATTGGCCTCCACGAACTTCCGCTCGATCACGGCTGCCGGCAATGTCAGGCGTTCGTCGCCGTCGGCAAGATCCGCCGGGATGCGGACGCGCTCGAATGCCTGCCGGGTCGCTTCGAAATAGGCGCGCTGCGTCAGCCCGGTGCAACTGCCGTGCTTGCGCCACTGGTGACCGATCAGGCCCATCGAGGGCATGATGTCGAAAACGATATCGCCCGTCGAGCGGGGGACGCGGGCCGGCTCGCGGCTGCGGCAATATTCAGGATAGCTCCGTTCGTATTGCGGCCAGAGCCCGTGGACGATGAAGCCGTATTCCCTCTCGCGGCCGCACTGGGCGGGGTTGCGATCGCCCTTGGGCGACGCGCAGAAGGTCGGCGACCACGACAGCGACAGGACGTAGAAGTCGAAATCGGCGGCCTGCGCGCGGGCCTGGAAGGGCGCCCCGAGCGTCATCACGGCCGCAAGTGCGGCCATAAGCATCGCGATCACTGTTGCGAAAGGTTGATCCGTCAATCCTTTACCTCCAAAGTGGGCGAGTCGGCGCCGGTGCTCCAGCCGCCGATATGCCTTGGAGGAGAGATGGACGGCAATACCGGATGACCGTGAAAAAGTACCTCTGGCCCGTCGTCGGCGCGGTCACGATAGCCGTTTGTGCCTGGCTGCTGTACAAGGAATTGCGGGGCCTTTCGTTCGACGACGTATGGGACAGCCTCGCCGCGATCTCGCCGCTTCACTGGGTGCTTGCCGCGCTTTCCACGCTGGTCGCCTATGCGGCCCTGGCCGGATACGACCGTATAGCGCTCATGCATCTCGGCCGGTCGGTGAACCTGTGGTTCATCACGGTCACGTCCTTCACGACCTATGCGCTCTCCCACAATGTCGGGGCCTCCGTCATCTCCGGCGGCGTGGTCCGCTACCGCGCCTATTCCTCGAAGGGGCTGAGCGGGCGGGAGATCGGCGCGCTCGTCGCCATCTGCTCCTTCACCTTCGCGCTCGGGACGCTGCTTCTTGCGGGCATCGTGCTCATCCTTAAGCCGCAGATCGTCGACCGTTTCGGCGAGGGTTTCCCTATCAGCGCATCCTCCGCCACCGGTTATGTCATCCTCGCGCTGATCGGCGTCTACGTGGCGGTGAGTTTCCTGCGTCCGCGGCCGATCACTATAGGCTCGACGCAACTGACCTATCCGTCGCCGAAAGTGGTCCTGTCGCAACTGGTCATCGGCCCGCTGGAACTGATCGGCGCGGCCGGCATCATCTATTTCGCGCTGCCGGAGGCGGGCAATCCGGGCTTCGTCGTCGTGCTCGGCATATTCCTCGCCTCCTTCTCCGCGGCCCTCATCTCGCATGCGCCGGGCGGGCTCGGCGTGCTCGAGCTCGTCTTCGTCATGGGTTTGCCGGACATGGATCCGGCCGACGTGATCGCGGCGCTGCTGGTGTTCCGGCTCTTCTACCTGCTGATCCCCTTCGCCATCGCGCTCGGGGTGATCTTCGTCTTCGAACGCACCCAGTTCCGGGCCGGCCGCGGTTCCGGTTCCGGGCCCTAGCGCTCTTCCGCCTGCGTCTCTCCGCGAAGCCAGAAGGCCCGTTGCGAGGCGAAGCGATCCTGCGCCAGCACGTCCTTCAGCACCGGCAGGAGCGCATGCATCTCGTCCTTCAGCGTGAAGGGCGGGTTGACGACGATCAGCCCGGAGCCGGTAAGCCCGGTGGTCTCGCGGTCGCTGCGCACCGACAGTTCGAGGCAGAGCATTTTCGGGATGTCCAGGTCCTGCAGCGCCTTGTGGAAATCCTTGATGGGGGCTCCCTTCTTCAGCGGGTACCAGAGGCAGTAGGTGCCGCCGGGGAAGCGCCGGTAGGCCGTCGCCAGCCCCTTGGCCAGCCGCTCGTATTCATCCGGCTCCTCGAAGGGCGGGTCGACGAGGATGATGCCGCGCTTTTCCTTCGGCGGCAGGTGGGCGCCCAGCGCAAGCCAGCCGTCGAGTTCGGTGACTCGGACCTGGTAGTCGCCCTCGAAAAGCCGGGCGAGGCGGGCCTCGTCCTCCGGATGCAGTTCCATCGCGGACAGCCGGTCCTGGGGCCGGAAAAGCATCCGGGCAAGCTTGGGCGAACCGGGATAGAGCCTGACGCCGCCGCCCGGATTGAGGTCCCGCACCGCCGAAAGATAGGGCGCCAGGAGTTCGGCGGCCTTCGGCGGCAGTTCCGCCTCCATCAGCCGGCCGATGCCGTCCTGCCATTCGCCCGTCTTCTGTGCCTCCTCGGTCGAGAGATCGTAGAGGCCGATGCCGGCATGCGTGTCGAGCACGCGGAACGCCTTGTCCTTCTTTTGCATGTAGAGGACGAGGCGCGCCAGCACCGCATGCTTCAGCACGTCGGCGAAATTGCCCGCATGGTAGATGTGCCGATAGTTCATCGCCGCTTCTGCTCCGGATGAATAAAATTGATGGTCCGCAAATCCTGCTTCTTGCGGCTTCGCCCTTCGCATATAGAAAAGCGATGAACCTTGCGACCCCGATCACGGCGAAAGCCGCCCCGAATGTCACGCGCGTCGGCCACACGGTCTGCCCGCATGACTGCCCGTCCGCCTGCGCGCTGGATGTCGACCTGACCGCGGAAGGCAGGATCGGCCGCGTCCGCGGTTCCTCGGAAAACACCTACACCGCCGGCGTGATCTGCGCCAAGGTCGCGCGCTACAGCGAACGCATCTACCATCCGAAGCGGCTGCTCACGCCGAAGCGCCGCCTGGGCGCGAAGGGCGAGGGCGCCTGGCAGGAGATTTCCTGGGAAGCCGCCCTCGACGAGGTCGCCGAAGTCTTCCTGAAGGCGGAGGCGCGTCACGGCTCCGAAGCCGTCTGGCCCTATTTCTATGCCGGCACGATGGGGCAGGTGCAGCGCGATTCGATCGATCGCCTGCGCCATGCCCGCAAGTATTCCGGCTTCTTCGGCTCGATCTGCACCAACATGGCCTGGACCGGCTACGTCATGGGAACCGGCGCGCTCCGCGGGCCAGACCCGCGCGAAATGGCCAAGTCGGACTGCGTCGTCATCTGGGGCACCAATGCCGTCTCGACGCAGGTCAACGTCATGACCCATGCCGTCATGGCCCGCAAGGAACGCGGGGCCAAGATCGTCGTCGTCGACATCTACGACAACCCGACGATGAAGCAGGCGGACATGGGGCTCATCCTGAAGCCCGGCACGGACGCCGCCCTTGCCTGCGCCGTCATGCATGTCGCCTTCCGCGACGGATATGCCGATCGCGCCTACATGGAGCGATATGCGGACGATCCGGCAGGGCTCGAGGCGCATCTGGCGACGAAGACGCCGGAATGGGCCGCAGCCGTCACCGGCCTCACGGTCGAGGAGATCGAGGCCTTCGCCCGCCTCGTCGGCACGACGAAGAAGACCTTCTTCCGCCTCGGCTACGGTTTTGCCCGGCAGCGCAACGGCGTCGTCTCCATGCACGCCGCGCTGTCGATCGCGACCGTCCTCGGCTCATGGCAGCACGAGGGCGGCGGCGCCTTCCACAACAATGGCGACATCTTCCGCCTGAACAAGTCGGAACTGATGGGCACGGCCTATGCCGATCCGGACATCCGGATGCTCGACCAGTCGCAGATCGGGCGGGTGCTCACCGGCGACGCGGAGGCGCTTCGCCATCGCGGTCCGGTCACCGCGCTGCTGATCCAGAACACCAACCCCGTGAACGTGGCGCCGGAGCAGCGCCTCGTGAAGCAGGGCTTTGCCCGCGACGATCTCTTCGTCGCCGTCCACGAGCAATTCCTGACCGAAACCGCCGAGATGGCGGATATCGTGCTTCCGGCAACCATGTTCCTGGAGCACGACGACATCTACCGCGCCGGCGGGCAGAACCACATCCTGCTCGGCCCCAAGCTGGTCGAGCCGCCGGAGACGGTGCGCACCAACCTCTTCGTCATCGAGGAACTGGCAAAAAGGCTGGGCGTCTCCGACCTCCCGGGCTTCGGGCTCTCGGAACGCGAGCACATCGATCGCATGCTGATCGCCAGCGGCTGGCCGGGCTACGAGACGCTGGCCCTGCAGCGCTGGATCGACGCGCAGCCGGATTTCGACACCGCCCACTATGTGAACGGCTTCGGCTATCCGGACGGCAGGTTCCGCTTCAGCCCGGACTGGGCGGGCGGCCCTTCGCCGAACCGTCCGCCGCAAAGCATCGGTCCCATGGGGCCGGTCGCGGCACTGCCGAAGTTCCCGGACTACGTTCCGGTGATCGAGGAAGCGGACGCCGAGCATCCCTTCCGCCTGGCGACCTCTCCCGCCCGCAACTTTCTCAACTCCACCTTCGCCGAGACGCCGACTTCGGCGCAGAAGGAAGGGCGGCCGGAGGTGATGATCGAGCCAACGGACGCGACCCGCATGGGCATTCTCGACGGCGACGTCGTCCGGATCGGCAACGGGCGCGGCGAGATCCGCCTTCACGCCCGCATCGTGCCGGGCGCAAGGCGCGGCGTCCTGATCGCCGAGGGCCTGTGGCCCAACAAGGCGCATCTCGACGGGGAGGGGATCAACGTCCTCACCGGCGCCGATGCCGTCGCCCCCTATGGCGGCGCGGCCTTCCACGACAATCGCGTCTGGATGCGCAAGGACGACGCATGAGCAAGCTTGAGAATGCTAAGGTCGAGATCGTCGAGGACAGGACGCTTTCCGACGACTGGTACCACCTGCGCAAGGTGACGTTCGACTATACCAACTCCCGCGGCGAGGTTCATCGGCTGTCGCGGGAATGCTATGACCGGGGCCACGGAGCCACGATCCTTCTCTTCGATCCCGCCCGCCAGGTCGTCATCCTCGTCAGGCAGTTCCGCATGCCGGCCTACCTCACCGGCCACCCCGGCTGGCTGGTCGAGACGCCCGCGGGCCTCCTGGACGGCGACGCTCCGGAGGAGGCGATCCGCCGCGAAGCGGTGGAGGAGACCGGCTACGAGGTGCGCGACATCCGCTTTCTCTTCGAATGCTTCATCTCGCCGGGCGCGATTACCGAACGTATCCATTTCTTCTATGCGCGGGTCGACATCGACCACAAGGTGAACGACGGCGGCGGCCTGGACGAGGAGCACGAGGACATCGAGGTCCTCGAAATCCCGCTCGACGATGCGCTGTCGATGATCGGCACCGGCGAGATCTGCGACGGCAAGACGATCATGCTGCTGCAATGGGCCGCGCTAAACCGCGACACTCTCTAGGGCTTGGGAGCAGGCGGACTGGCTATGTCAGGCGGCTCGACGCCCTCGCGCATCGCCGCCTCCGCCAGTCGCCGGTTGACGCTGGCTACCTACGGCCGATCTGTTTCCACTCGGCGATCTCTTCTTGGGTGACGGGCTGCCGTCCGGCGCGTTCTCGGATGATGGTTGCGATAAGTTCGGCCTTGCCCATCGGATTTGCGATCCCGGAGAGCTTCGCGACCGGTTCGTCGCCGCGCAGGAGCACGACTTCCTCGCCGGCCTCGACCCTGGCCAGAAGTTCTCGCAGGTTTGCGTCTTCAACGTTGACGGTGATGGTCATGGCTGTGCTCCAGCGACCATTGCTAGATAGGCGCGGTCACGGCGGGCGTCAAATGGCCGGGCCTAAAGCCCGCCGGAAATGAGCTGCTGGGAGGCGAGCTTCCGATCGGTTCCTGGAAGGGTCACCGCGCGCCCGTCCTCCATCCGTACGCTTTCTTCCGCCACCAGCTTCAGCGCCAGCGGATAGAGTTGGTGCTCGATCGACAGCACCCGCGCGGCAAGCGTTTCCGCCGTATCGGACGCCATGACCGGAACGGCTGCCTGCGCCACGATCGGACCTTCGTCCATCCCCTCGGTCACGAAATGCACCGTGCACCCGGCGATCTTCATGCCGGCGTCGATGGCGCGCCGGTGCGTATGCAGGCCGGGAAAGAGCGGCAGGAGGGAAGGGTGGATATTGAGGATGCGTCCCTCGTGGCGGCGGATGAATTCGCCGGACAGGAGCCGCATGTAGCCGGCAAGGCAGATGAGGTCCGGCTCCAGCTCATCGAGAGTTGCAAGGATCGCCGCCTCGTGGGCTGCCTTGTCCGCGTAGTCCTTCCGGTCGAAGACCTTGGTCGGGATTCCCAAGGCCTCGGCCTTCGCGAGCCCGCCGGCCGAGGCCTTGTCGGAGATCACGCAGGCGATCTCGGCAGGCCAGTCCGGCGCTTCGCAAGCCTTTACGAGCGTCAGCATGTTCGAACCGCCGCCCGAGATGAAGACGACGATGCGTTTCCGGGGGCGGCCTTCCGTCAGGGTCATAGGCCGAGCGTGCCCTGGTAGATGACGCCCGGTCCGCCTTCCGCGCGCGACACCATCCGGCCGAGCGGCACGACGATCTCGCCCTCCGCGGAAAGGATGTCTGTCACGGCCTGGGCGTTTTCAGCGGAGACCACGGCGATCATGCCGATGCCGCAGTTGAAGGTCCGGAGCATTTCCTTCGCCTCCACGCCGCCGGTCGCGGCGAGCCAGGAGAAGACCGGCGTCACGGGAATGGAATCGAGGTCGATTTCCGCCGCGAGGTTGGCCGGCAGCACGCGCGGGATGTTTTCCGGGAAGCCGCCGCCGGTGATATGGGCCAGCGCCTTGATCGCGCCGGTCTCGCGGATCGCCTTGAGCAGTGGCTTGACGTAGATCCGCGTCGGCGTGAGCAGCGCCTCGCCGAGGCTCTTGCCGTCGGCGAAGGGTGCGTCGTCGTCCCATCCGAGTTTCGAGACCGAGACGATCTTGCGCACCAGCGAATAGCCGTTCGAATGGACGCCGGAAGAGGTGAGGCCGAGGATGAGGTCGCCCTCGGCGATGTCGCCGACCGGCAGCAGCTGGCCGCGTTCCGCCGCGCCGACGGCAAAGCCGGCGAGGTCGTAGTCGCCGCCCGAGTACATGCCGGGCATTTCCGCCGTCTCGCCGCCGATCAGTGCGCAACCGGCCTGGCGGCATCCTTCCGCGATGCCCTGGACGATTGCCGCGCCCTGGTCCGGATCGAGCTTGCCGGTGGCGAAATAGTCGAGGAAGAACAGCGGCTCGGCGCCCTGTACCACGAGGTCGTTGACGCACATGGCGACGAGGTCGATGCCGACGGTGTCGTGGCGGTCCGCGTCGATGGCGATCTTGAGCTTGGTGCCGACGCCGTCGTTTGCCGCGACGAGGACCGGATCGGTGAAGCCTGCGGCGCGCAGGTCGAAGAGGCCGCCGAAGCCGCCGATCTCGCCGTCGGCGCCCGGCCTGCGGGTGGAGCGGACGGCCGGCTTGATCTTCTCGACCATCAGGTTCCCGGCATCGATGTCGACGCCCGCGTCGCTATAGGTGAGGCCGTTCTTGCCCGTCTCGCTCATCGCTTGTCTCCGCTCGCTAAGCTGTGACGGCCATTGCACGACACGCGGGCTTATGCAAGCACTCCGCCTTCCTTCGCAGGGGAAACCGGTGAGCGAGCGCCGGGATACTTGACCGGCGTGGCGGCGCCTCCTATCCGTGGGCGGACTGCGGCCACCACCGGGGAAGACAGCCGATGCCTTACCATATCAGCGGAGCGAGCCTGCGCCGTCACATCCTCTTCTGGGTGGCGGCGCTGATCGTGTGCGTCGTCTTCCTCTGGGCCTTCCGCTCGATCCTGCTGCCCTTCGTGGCGGGAATGGCGCTTGCCTATTTCCTCGATCCCGTCGCCGACTGGCTGGAACGGCGCGGCCTGAGCCGCATGATGGCGACGGTGGTGATCCTCGTCTGCTTCGTGCTTCTCTTCACGCTCTCGCTGATGATCATCATCCCGGTCATCGTCAGCCAGCTCAACGATTTCGCCCGGGCGCTGCCGGGCTATGTCGGAAAGCTGCAGGAACTGATCGCCACGCCCGATGCCTTCCTTCCGGACTGGCTGAGCGCGCAGATCGAGACCGCCAAGCAGAACTTTTCCGACGTGATGACCGAGGGTGCCGGCTTCATCGCCGGCCTGCTGCGGCAGATCTGGGCCTCCGGAAAGACGCTCCTCGACGTCGTCTCGCTCCTCGTCGTCACCCCGGTGGTTGCCTTCTACATCCTGCTCGACTGGGACAAGATGATCGCCAAGGTCGATGGCTGGGTTCCCCGCTCGCAGACGCAGACGGTTCGCCGGCTGGCCCGCGAGATGGACAATGCGATCGCCGGGTTCGTCCGGGGGCAGGGGTCGATCTGCCTCATCCTCGGCATCTTCTACGCGGTCGGCCTGTCGCTGATCGGTCTCAATTTCGGCCTGCTGATCGGCTTCGTCGCCGGCATGATCAGCTTCATCCCCTATGTCGGTTCCTTCGTCGGCCTCGCATTGTCGCTCGGCGTCGCCCTCGTCCAGTTCTGGCCGGAATACCACTGGATCATCGCGACGGCCGTCGTCTTCTTCGCCGGCCAGTTCATCGAGGGAAACATCCTGCAGCCGAAGCTGATGGGCTCGCGGATCGGGCTTCATCCGGTCTGGCTGATGTTCGCGCTCTTCGCCTTCGGCGCGATGTTCGGCTTCGTCGGGCTGCTGATCGCCGTGCCCGCCGCGGCCGTGGTCGGCGTGCTTGTCCGCTTTGCCCTGTCGCGGTATCTTGACAGCGACCTCTATCACGGCCGTGCGCCCGCGCTTCCCTGGCAGGAGCCGCCGCAGGCCCTGGAGCACTCCCGGGAAGGCGAATGAGCGAACCGACAGAGAAAGAGCGGCGCCGCCACGAGCAGCTGCCGCTTTCCTTCACCTATGATGCCGCAACCGGCCGCGAGGACCTTCTGGTCTCCGGACGCCTGAGCGCGGCCGTCTCCATCATCGATGCCTGGCCGCACTGGCCGTCCCCGGTCGTCGTGCTCGCCGGACCCGTCGGGTCCGGGAAGTCGCATCTCGCCGCCATCTGGCAGGAAAAGAGCGGCGCGACGCCCATTCATCCGCACGCCGGCTCCGGATCGGCGGCGATCGCGGCCGCCGGCCCCGTCCTGTTCGAGGATGCCGAACGCCAGGGCTTCGACGACACCGAACTCTTCCACGTCATCAACAGCGTCCGCGAGAACGGCCACAGCCTGCTCGTCACATCGCGTCTCTGGCCGATGTCCTGGCCGGTCACGCTTCCCGACCTGCGCTCCCGCCTCAAGGCGGCGACCGTCGTGGAGATCGGCGAGCCCGACGAGGACCTGCTGGCCCAGGTGATCGTCAAGCTCTTCGCCGACCGGCAGCTTTACATAGATGACAAGCTGGTCGGATATATCGTTACCCGGATGGAACGCTCGCTGGCCGCCGCGCAGACGATCGTCGACCGCCTCGACCGCCTGGCGCTCGCCCGCGGGACGCGGATCACGCGGCAGCTCGCGGCCGAAGTCCTGAACGAGGTCGGAAATACCGTCGACGACGATTGACTGTCATAGTTCCGTCGCCAAACTGTAATATCGGCCGGAGGATAACTTGGGGGCGATGGCATGGACGTGACGACGGAGACCCATGAACAGGAAGGGGCAGCCCCCGTCATGGAGGATCTGCTGCAGAGCCCCGATCGCTTCATCAACCGCGAATTCTCCTGGCTGCAGTTCAATCGCCGTGTCCTCGAGGAGACGCTGAACACCGCCCATCCGCTGCTCGAACGGGTGCGCTTCCTGTCGATCTCGGCCGCCAATCTCGACGAGTTCTTCATGGTCCGCGTGGCCGGGCTCGAAGGCCAGGTCCGGCAGGGCATCGTCATCCGCAGCCCCGACGGCAAGACGCCGGCGGAACAGCTCGACGCCATCCTGCAGGAGATCGACAATCTGCAGATGGAACAGCAGGCCTCGCTCGCCGTCCTGCAGCAATATCTCGCCCGCGAGGACATCCTGATCGTTCGCCCGGCGGCGCTGTCGAGCGACGACCGCACGTGGCTCGCGAATGCTTTCGACGATGAACTCTTCCCGGTGCTGACGCCGCTGTCGATCGACCCGGCCCATCCGTTCCCGTTCATCCCCAACCTCGGCTTCTCGATCGCCCTGCAGCTGGAGAGCCTCAACGGCCGCGAGCCGATGACCGGGCTCCTGCGCCTTCCGCCGACCCTCGATCGCTTCATCCGCCTGCCCGACGAAGGGGGCGCCATCCGCTACATTACGCTGGAAGACGTGGTCGGAATGTTCACCAACCGCCTCTTCCCCGGCTATGTGGTGCAGGGCGCGGGCACTTTCCGCATCATCCGCGACAGCGATATCGAGGTGGAGGAAGAGGCCGAAGACCTCGTCCGTTTCTTCGAGACGGCCCTGAAGCGGCGCCGCCGCGGCAAGGTCATCCGGATCGAGACCGATTCCGAGATGCCGCCGGAACTGCGCCAGTTCGTGGTGCAGGAACTCGGCGTTCCCGACAACCGCATCGCCGTTCTTCCCGGCCTGCTGGCGCTCAACACGCTTTCGGAGATCACCAAGGCGCCGCGCGAGGACCTGCGCTTCGAACCCTTCAATCCGCGCTTTCCGGAGCGCGTTCGCGAGCATGCGGGCGATTGCCTTGCGGCCATCCGCGAGAAGGACATGGTCGTCCACCATCCCTATGAAAGCTTCGACGTCGTCGTGCAGTTCCTCCTGCAGGCGGCGCGTGACCCGGATGTGCTTGCCATCAAGCAGACGCTTTACCGCACCTCGAACGACAGCCCGATCGTCCGCGCCCTGATCGATGCGGCCGAGGCCGGCAAGTCGGTCACCGCCCTGGTCGAACTCAAGGCACGGTTCGACGAGGAGGCCAATATCCGCTGGGCACGCGACCTGGAGCGCGCCGGCGTACAGGTCGTCTTCGGCTTCATCGAATTGAAGACGCATGCCAAGATGTCGATGGTCGTACGCCGCGAGGACGGCAAGCTCCGGACCTACTGCCACCTGGGAACGGGCAACTACCACCCGGTCACCGCCCGCATCTACACGGATCTCTCCTTCTTCACCTGCAATCCGAAGATTGCCCACGACATGGCAAATGTCTTCAACTTCATCACCGGCTACGGCGAGCCGGAGGACAGCATGAAGCTTGCCGTCTCGCCCTATACGCTGCGTCCGCGCATCCTCCGCCACATCGAGGAGGAAATCGTCCATGCCCGCAACGGCGCCCCGGCCGCGATCTGGATGAAGATGAATTCCCTGGTCGATCCGGAGATCATCGATGCGCTCTACCGTGCCAGCGCCGCCGGCGTGGACATCGACCTGGTCGTCCGCGGCATATGCTGCCTCCGCCCCCGGGTGAAGGGCCTGTCGGACAATATCCGGGTGAAGTCGATCGTCGGCCGCTTCCTCGAGCACAGCCGCATCTTCTGCTTCGGAAACGGCTACGGACTGCCCTCCGACAAGGCGCTGGTCTACATAGGCTCGGCCGACATGATGCCCCGCAATCTCGACCGCCGCGTCGAGACGCTCGTGCCGCTTCTCAACCCCACGGTTCACGAGCAGGTGCTCTCGCAGATCATGCTCGGCAACCTGATTGACAACCAGCAGAGCTACGAGATATTGCCCGACGGCACGTCAAGACGCATCGAAGTGCGTCCGGGCGAGGAACCTTTCAACGCGCAACAGTATTTCATGACCAATCCGAGTCTTTCCGGTCGCGGTGAAGCTCTGAACTCAAGTGCTCCGAAACTGATCGCCGGCCTGGTGTCCGGACGCAGGAACTAGGCCGAGAAAAAGGCAGCATGGTAAGATCTGAAGCACAGGGCCGGCTGCCGGGAATCGCTCCCGTCTCCGTGGTCGACATCGGCTCCAACTCCGTCCGTATCGTGATCTACGAGGGCCTGTCACGCTCGCCTGCCATGCTCTTCAACGAGAAGGTCCTCTGCGGCCTCGGCAAGGGCCTCGCCTCCACAGGCCGGATGGATCCGGGCGCCGTCGACCGTGCGCTGGCGGCGCTCCGACGGTTCCGCGCCCTCTCCGAGCAGGCCCGCGCCACGCATATCTATCCCCTGGCGACCGCCGCCGCACGCGAAGCCGCGAACGGTTCGAAGTTCATCCGCGACGCGGAGGAAATCCTCGGCTGCAAGGTGCAGGTCCTGAGCGGCGAGGAGGAGGCCCTCTATTCCGCCTATGGCGTCATCAGCGGCTTCTACGAACCGGACGGGATCGCCGGCGACCTGGGGGGCGGTTCGCTCGAACTCATCGACATTCGCGGCGAAGAGGTCGGCCGGGGCATCACGCTTCCCCTCGGCGGGCTGCGCCTTTCCGAGACTTCCGGTCAATCGCTCGACAAGGCAAGGGCGATCGCCGCGGAGCACGTCGCGCGGGCGTCGTTCCTGAAGAAGGGGGAGGGCAGGACCTTCTATGCCGTGGGCGGCACTTGGCGAAATATCGCCAAGCTGCACATGGAACTGACCGGCTACCCGCTGCACATGATGCAGGGATACGAGCTCAGTTCGGACGACATGGCATCCTTCCTCGAAAGGGTGGTCGAGGCCGACAGCAAGCATCCCGCCTTCCAGGCGGTGTCCAAGAACCGTCGCGCGCTCCTGCCTTTCGGCGCCGTCGCCATGCAGGAAGTGCTGCGGGTCATGAAGCCCGAGCGCATTCTCTTCTCCGCCCAGGGCATGCGCGAGGGCTATCTCTATTCGCTCCTCTCGGAGGAGGAGAAGGCCTCCGATCCGCTGCTCGTGGCCGCCGACGAACTGGCGATACTGCGGGCCCGCTCTCCCCGGCATGCCCGCGAACTCGCCGTCTGGACGGGGCAGATGGTTCCCCTCTTCGGCATCGACGAAACGCTGGAGGAAAGCCGCTACCGGCAGGCGGCCTGCCTGCTCGCCGATATCAGCTGGCGCGCCCATCCCGATTACCGCGGCCCCCAGGCCATGAACCTCATCGCCCACTCCTCCCTCGTCGGCATCACCCATCCGGGTCGCGCCTATCTGGCGCTTGCCAACTACTACCGCTTCGAGGGGCTGCAAGACGACGATGCGTCCGGACCGCTCGCCAACATCGCCGGTCGACGGCTGCATGAACTGGCAAAGCTGCTCGGCGGCATATTGCGGGTGGTCTACCTGTTCTCCGCCTCCATGCCGGGCATCGTCAACACCCTGGCCTTCCGCCCCGCCTCCTCGCCGGACCTCGACCTGGAATTCGTCGTGCCCCCCGAGCATGCGAACCTCGCCGGCGAGCGCCTGGAAGGCCGGCTGCAGCAACTCGCCAAGCTGACCGGCAAGCGCCTCGCCTTCAGGTTCGAGTAGTGAACGCCGAAGAGGCACCGAGCGCGGCCTTGAGGCTTCTCCTCAACGCTTCGTATTGTGCAGGGGTCGTGTCACTCATCGCTTCCTCCCGCGTAGCGGAAAGGTCGTCGTAAGGGATCGGCGTATCGAACTGGCTCGATGTGAAGTCCTCGCGCAGCCCGCCGATGAGATTATAGAAGTGCATCGCCCCGTTCACGTCCGTGCGGAGCAGCGTTCCGCCCAGCAGGTCCTGGACGGCAAGCGCAGTCACGCTGCACTGGCCGCGGGCGGGGCATTCCTCGGTCCACTTGCTGCTGGTGTCGATCGACCAGGCTTCTCTGAGCGCCTGCTTTATCTCGTCTGGATCTGTCATCGGCCCGTTCTCCGGCCGAAGCTTATCGCTCGGACGCCGCGCGGACAACGGCATCCGGCTTTGGACGAGCCGGGCATGATCCTCCCCCCGCGATCGGGGAGAGGGGAGGCACATGCTTGTTCCCACCTACTTCGCGGCAAGAAACTCGCCGACTTCCAGCAGCACGAACTCGTTGTCGTCCGCCTTGTCGAGCGCCCGCCCGGCCGAGAACGGCAGGTTGTTGTCATTGCCGACGACGATATGGCTGTCATCCACCACGTCGACATCCTCGATCGTGACGAAGGGCATGTCGTAGAAGCCTTCGCCGCCGCCCTGGCGGGCGACGCCCTTCGGGTCCTTCACCTGCATCAGGTCGATATAGCCGATCTTGCGAACGGCCTTCCCGGCGTTCTCGTCGGTCATCTCGATCTTGTAGATCCGCTTGTGCCTGGCGGGGACCGCAAAGCAGGTGGGTTCCGGCTTCTTCGGGTCGGCGCAGGCGCGCTCGGCGGTGCCGGCCCCGTTGTCCCGCTCGATCACCAGCGCGGTCGTGCCGTCGATCATGTTGAAGTCGCCGATCGCCTCGCCGCCGGCCGACAGCGGGTAGAGCCAGGAGCGGCCCGTCCACTCCCTGGAGGCGGCATCGAGTTCGACGACCCGCAGCGCCGTCTGGCCGTCCGCCTGCTCGACTGTCCCGTCTTCCAGGAAGAGCGGGCCCTCCAGCATGCCGTAGAGCTTCGAGCCGTCCTTGGACATGGCAAGCCCTTCATAGCCGCCGGAGCGCTTCAGGTTGAAGGCGGCCATTTTCGCGGTCGGGTTGGCCGGCGTGACGAGCGTCGGATTGTCGGGGGAAAGAACCGGCTTGTCGCCGACCTTGGTGGCAATGACGTCGGTCAGCTTGCCGTCCTTGGTGAACTTCAGGACATAGGGGCCGAATTCCTCGCCGACCCAGAAACCGTCCTCGGTGGGCTGGATCGATTCCACGTCGAAATCGGCGCCCGTCAGGTAGCGGCTGTCGGAGCCTTCCATGACGATCGGGAAGGGAGCCTTGCGGTCCGGATCGCTCAGGAACACCGTGTCGAGCCGGTCGACCGTGCCGCTGTCCCAGTCGAAGCGGATATTGTGAAGCATCAGCATCGTGTCGCTGGAATTGATCTTCGAGCCGAAGCCGTTGTCGGAAAGGCTCCAGAAGGTGCCGTCCGCCATGGTCTTGATGCCCGAAAAGCCCTGCACCGGCTGGCCGTCGAAGGGGAGCGACAGGCCGGTCGGGCGCACGCCGTCCTTGCCGGGCACCGTGCCGAGCCCCTCGGCGCGCTTGCGGTCGGCGGTGGAGAACTTGCCGGACGTCTTCAGGTGCTCCGGCGCGTCTTCCGGCGCCGGGATGATCGTGTTGGCGGGCAGGATTGCGTGGGAGACGAGGGTCGCGGGAAATTCCTTCTCCTCGGCGTGGGCGATACCGCCGAGGAGAGCGGCGAGCGCCACGGAGGCAAGCAGGGTTCTGGTCATGGAAACACCTATGGGTAAGAGGTCGGGACACCCCTTCCTAGGAGCCGCACATGACGAACGCTTGATGGCCGTTTGACAGAACGATGAAGGCGCGTGTCAGGTCCGGCGCGATAGCGCCACCCACCGCCCGGGCGTCATCCCGTAGGTCCTCCCGAAATGGCGGGTGAAGTGGGCCTGGTCGGAAAACCCCGCCGCCACGGCCGCGTCCGCAAGGCCGGCGCCGGCCTGCAGTTCGCGCCGCGCCCGATCGAGGCGGCGCATCACCAGGTAGCGGTGCGGGCTTGTGCCCAGCACCCGGCGGAAGTGCCGCGCCAGCTGGTAGCGGTCCATGCCGCCGACCAATTCCAGTTCGGCGGAAGACACCGGATCGCCGAGGCGTGCGTCGAGATAGTCCTTGCAGGCGAGGACGGCGTCGCGGGCTGCAGCTCCCGTCCGTGAGGGCGTCGCGTCGGCGTTCCGACGCAGCCCGGCGGCAATCCGGGAGAGGGCGTCGTCGAGCAGCAGGTCATCCGGTTCGCGGGCGAGATCGTCCAGTATGTCGGCGAGCGCCTGCCGCAGCGCCGCATCACCGACCACGGGCCCGCTCACGAAGGGAAGCGGCTGCGCGGGATCGCCGCCCGCATCCGAGACGAGATCCGGCGGCAGGTAGATCATCCGGTAGACGAGCCCGTCCTCCGTGCCTGCTGCGCCGTCATGCACCTCGTCCGGATGCAGCACTATGACCTTGCCGGGAAGGCTGAACCGGGAGGCGCCGCGATACTTGAAGGTCTGGACGCCCAAAACCGTAATCCCGATCGCATAGGTATCGTGCCGGTGCGGCGAAAATCCGTTGCCGTGGAAACGCGCCTCGATGCGCTCGATCCCCCGCGAGGCGGCAGCAAGCCGGATACGGTCCCCGCCGTCCGGCCCGCACGAACGTTCAAGACCCGTTCCCGGCGCCGCCGTTAGCTGCTCGCTTCTCTCCATGCCCCGAAGGGAGTTTTCGTGAATGTTCGAGACCAAGATCGCCATCGTCCTTCGCAATGACCTCGCCGCCTGGCAGGAGCTGAACGTCACCGCCTTCCTGGCAAGCGGCATCGTCGCCCAGTATCCGGCGATCATCGGCGAAGCTTATCGGGATGCCGCCGGCAATGTCTATAACCCGCTGACGGTCCAGCCGATGGTCGTGCTCACTGCGGACCAGGAAGGACTGCGGGCCATCCACCGGCGCGCGCTGGAACGGGAGATCACCACGTCCCTCTATGTCGAGGAAATGTTTGCGACCGGCCACGACGGGGCGAACCGCGAGGTGTTCGAACGCTTTTCTCCCGAAGATGCCAGGGTCGTCGGCATTGCCATGCGGGCGGAAAAGAAGGTCGTCGACAAGATCACCAGGGGCGCCCGGCTTCACGCGTGAAAGCGCGCCCTTCAGGCGTCCAGCGCAAGGGTGGCGAAGCTTGCGAGCCAGTGTTCGCCCATGTAGTCGCCGGCCACATGGGGGAGCGCGGCCGCCAGGTGGGCCTCGGCCGCCGCCGCCATCACCGGCCGCCGCGGGTCCGCCTCGGGAAGCGCCTTGCCCAGCGATCGCCAGCACCAGGCGCGGCTGAGGTTGAGGCCGTCGAGATGGGCGATCTTGCCGTCCGAACGGTCGGACACGCGGGCCGGACGAAACAGCGTCGCCGGCCTCCGTGCCTCGATCCCAGGCAGGAAGCGGTCGAACCAGGCGATGAACTCGCCCCGGGGCATCAGCCGCCGCATGCATTCCGCCTCGGCAAGGGCGGAGGAGAGGAAGTCGTCGCCCGAAGGCTCGCCCCAGGCCGGGCAATCCTCGTCGGCCCCGTACCAGCGAAGGGCGGTCTCTCGCAGCAATGCCGTGAGCTTTTCGTCCCGTACGGCCTCGGCATGGTCCGCCGCAAGCCTGAGCGCGAACGCCGTGTTGAAATGCGTCCCCACCCGCACCGGATAGGTGGCGATCGGCAGGAAGTCGGCAAACCGCGCAACGAAGACGTCGGCAAGCGGCTGCAGCGCCCAGAACCAGCGGTCATCGTCGTGCAGGGAAAGTTCCGCCGAGAGCTTCAGCAGCCAGCCCCAGCCATAGGGCCGCTCGAAGCCTTGTGCCTCCGGTGCCGCGAGATAGGCGCACTCGCCCGCGACATTGCCGGCCGTCAGCTGTTCGTCGAACAGCGCGCGAATGGCGGGCGCGGCCTCGATCCCGGGAAAGCGCCGCAGAAGATGCGCCAGCATCCAGTAACCGTGTACGCAGGAATGCCAGTCGAAGCTGCCGTGGAAGATCGGATGGAGTTCCCGCGGCGTGCGCGCATCCTCCGGCCCCGCCAGCACATGCCCCGGCTTGTTGGGATACTCACGCCGCACATGCCCGAGCGCGATGGTCGCGAACCGCTGGGCAATCTCGGCAGTGAGGGCAGGGGACATGGACGCGCTCGTTGAAAACGGAGGTGGGGCGGGTTATCTTCGCCGTCGAACTGAATGAGATCGGCGGTCCGACGTGAATTCAATCAGAGTAAAAGATCTGTCGGCGAAGGCAATCAGCGCGCTGGGGCGCGGGCTCCGGAGCATGGGCTGACGACCGAGGCGGAAGTCGCCCGTATTCTCGAGGAGGTGCTGGTCCCGGACGCGTCCCTCCCGGCGAGAAGTCCGCGCTCGGGCTCGGCAACCGCGCTGAGGGACTTGGCCATGGAGTTCCCAGAACTTCAGGACCTGGACTTTTCCCGGGATCCATCGACGGCACGCGCCGCGTCCTTCGAATGATCACCTTATCGCCGACGGCCAGATCGCGGCAATCGCCCGCGTTCACGGCTTTACCGTCGCAACCCGCGATACCGCGCCGTTCACGGCGGCAGGCGTCGCCGTCGTCAATCCGTGGGAGCTTTGAGCGGCGGCCCTAAAGCTCTACCGCCTCGACCTTCTTGTCGACGAAGCGAAGTGCGACGCCGCCGGAGATCAGTTTGAGGGCCGTGTCGCCGAAGAGATCGCGCCGCCAGCCGTGGAGCGCGGCGACGTCGGCGTCTTCGCCCTCCGCGGCGATCTTTTCAAGGTCGTCGGTATTGGCGATCACCTTGGCGGCAACTCCCTCCCGGTCGGCGATCAGCTTCAGCAGGACCTTGAGGAGTTCGACGGCGGCACCCGAGCCCTCCGGCGAGCGCGTCGGCTTCGGCGCGTGCGGCATCTCGGACTTCGGCAGGGCAAGTGCTGCGTTGACCGCCTCGACGACGGCCGAGCCGGAGGCGGAGCGTTCCCAGCCCTTCGGGATCGTCCTCAGGCGCGACAGCGCCTCGGTATCCTTCGGCTGCTGCTGGGCGATCTCGAAGATCGCGTCGTCCTTCAGCACCCGCGAGCGCGGCACGTTGCGGCTGCGCGCCTCGCGCTCGCGCCATGCCGCCACGAACTTCAGGATCGCCAGCTCGCTCGGCTTGCGAAGCCGCGCCTTCAGCCGCAGCCACGCGTCGTCCGGATGGATGTCGTAGGTGCTGGCGGATTCGAGGATGGCCATCTCCTCGGTCAGCCAGCCGGCGCGGCCCTCGCGCTCCAGTTGCTCCTTGAGGGCGGCATAGACGTCGCGCAGATGCGTCACGTCGGCCAGCGCATATTCCAGCTGCTTGTCGGAAAGCGGCCGCCGGCTCCAGTCGGTGAAGCGGGAGGTCTTGTCGATATGGGCGCCGGTCGTGCGCTGCACGAGCTGGTCGTAGGAGATGCTGTCGCCGAAGCCGCAGACCATTGCCGCGACCTGCGTATCGAAGATCGGGTGCGGCACGAGATTGCCGAGGTGATGGATGATTTCGATGTCCTGCCGGGCGGCGTGGAAGACCTTCACCACCCCGGGATTCGCCATCAGCTCGAAGAAGGGCTTGAGGTCGAGCCCCTTCGCCAGCGGATCGACCAGCACTTCCAGCGTCGGGCTCGCCATCTGGATCAGGCAGAGCTGCGGCCAGAAGGTCGTCTCGCGCAGGAATTCCGTGTCGATGGTGATGAAGTCCGATTGGGCAAGCCTGGTGCAGGCGTCTTCAAGGGCGGCAGTTGTTTCGATCATCAGGTGCGGTCACAACATGGTCGGGAGTAAAGGGACAGGCCTTTCCTTCTCCTTCCGGCCCAATATGTCAATATAACCGGCGAAATCAGCGGTGGTCATCCTTGCCGGGGTCATCCTTCTCGGACGGCGCGGCGAGCTTGTTGAAATAGGCGGAGGTGCGCAAAAGCGCCCGGAACCGTCTCGGCCGCTTCTCGGGCGGCACGGGTGCCCGCGCGCCCATCCGGCGCAGCGTGAAGAGCGCGAAGCCGCCGAAGATCACCGAGGTATAGACGAAGAAGACGTCCGGTCCGTAATATTCGAGCAGCAGCGAGGCGAGCAGCGGCCCGATCGTGGCGCCGACCGACCAGTAGAAGAGAAGCCCCGCCGAGACGATCGCATGCTCGCCCTCCCGGGCATAGTCGTTGCCATGGGCTGAGCACAGCGAATAGAGCGGCATGGAGAATGCGCCGAACAGGAAGACGCCGATGATATTGGCCGTCTCGTTGGTCCCGGCGCCGAAGGAGAGGTAGGCGCCGGTCAGGATCGAGCCGATCGTCGTCCACAGGATGACGGTGCGCCGGTCCAGCCGGTCGGAATAGACGCCCAGCGGATATTGCAGGACGACGCCGCCGATGATGCCGGCGCTCATGAAGGTGGCGATCGAGGTGATGCTCATGCCGATCGCTTCGCCGTAGATCGGCCCGATATTGCGGAAGGCGGCCATGGCGAGCCCGACGCAGACCACGCCGACCACCGCCAGCGGCGAGATGCGCCACACCGCCTTCAGGTCGAAGCGGATTGCTTCGGGCGGCGCCGGGCTCGACCGGTCGGCGAGCGAGATCGGCACCAGCGACAGCGTCATGGCGATCGCGATGATGCTGAAGATGACGGTTCCCTCGATGCCCGCTACCGGGATCATGTACTGGGCCGCCGTGACGGAACCGAGGTCGACGAGCCGGTAGATGGAGAGCGTGCGCGCCCGGTTGGCGTTCGTCACCTGCGCGTTGATCCAGCTTTCCACCGTCGCGAACAGGCTCGCCACCGCAATGCCGATGATGAAGCGCATCAGGAACCAGAAGGTCGGATCGATGACGAGCGACATGGCGAGCGAGCATGATGCGCCGATTGCGGCCATGGCCGAGAAGGTGCGGATATGGCCGATGTCGCGCAGGATCCGGGTGACGTAGATGCAGCCGATCGCGAAGCCGACGCTGTAGCCGGCGCCGATCATGCCGATCAGGGATGGCGAAAAGCCTTCGTGGGAGCCGCGCAGTGCGATATAGGTGCCCTGGAGGCCATTGCCGCCGATGAGGATGCCGGCGGTGACGAGCAGGGGAATCAGCGGGCGTATCTGGCTCATGAAATGCTTTCGCGACAGCCGCGCGACTCGATGCCGCCGCGTGGTTGCAGACGTTCTAGCCAAGCTTGCGCCGCAAAGACAGGTGAAAAGCCGCCAACCGGCTCCAAGCCTTGACAAAGCGGGCCGGGCATGCGCTTTTCGCGCCGATTTTCCGTCTGCCGGATAGACGGCCCCATGCCGCTCCCGCAGCTTCGCACCAGTCCAGGAATCTTTGCAATGCACCGTTATCGCAGTCACACCTGTGCCGCCCTGAGGAAGTCCGACGTCGGCTCCACCGTTCGCATCTCCGGCTGGGTGCATCGCGTGCGGGACCATGGCGGCGTGCTGTTCATCGACCTGCGCGACCATTACGGCCTGACCCAGGTGGTGGCCGATCCGGATTCACCGGCCTTCAAGACGGCTGAAACCGTTCGCGGCGAATGGGTCATCCGCATCGACGGTCTCGTCAAGGCGCGCACCGAGGACACGATCAACAGGAACATGCCGACCGGCGAGGTCGAGCTCTACGCCCAGGAGATCGAGGTCCTGTCGGCGGCGAAGGAACTGCCGCTGCCGGTCTTCGGCGAGCCTGACTACCCGGAAGACGTGCGCCTGAAATACCGCTTCCTCGACCTGCGCCGCGAAACGCTGCACCGCAACATCGTCAAGCGGACCCAGGTCATCGCCGCGATGCGCCGCGAGATGACCAATGTCGGCTTCACCGAATATTCGACGCCGATCCTGACCGCTTCCTCGCCGGAAGGCGCACGCGACTTCCTCGTGCCGTCGCGCATCCACGAAGGTAAGTTCTTCGCGCTGCCGCAGGCGCCGCAGCAGTACAAGCAGCTCCTGATGGTCGCCGGCTTCGACCGCTACTTCCAGATCGCCCCCTGCTTCCGCGACGAGGACCCGCGTGCCGACCGCCTGCCGGGCGAATTCTACCAGCTCGACCTGGAAATGAGCTTCGTCACCCAGGAGGACGTCTGGACGACCATGGAACCGGTCATCCGCGGCATCTTCGAGGAGTTCGCGGAAGGCAAGCCGGTCACCAGGGAATTCCCGCGCATCCCCTATGACGAGGCGATCCGCAAGTACGGCTCCGATAAGCCGGACCTGCGCAACCCGATCGTCATGGAAGCGGTCACCGAGCACTTCGCCGGCTCCGGCTTCAAGGTCTTCGCCAACATGATCGCGTCCAATTCCAAGGTCGAGGTCTGGGCGATCCCGGCCAGGACCGGCGGCTCGCGAGCCTTCTGCGACCGCATGAACGCATGGGCGCAGAGCCAGGGCCAGCCCGGCCTCGGCTACATCTTCTGGCGCCAGGAAGGCGCCGTCCTGGAAGGCGCCGGCCCGCTTGCCAAGAACATCGGCGAGGAGCGCACCGAGGCGATCCGCACCCAGCTCGGCCTCGACGAGGGCGACGCCTGCTTCTTCGTCGCCGGCGAGCCGGAGAAGTTCTACAAGTTCGCTGGCGAGGCCCGCAACCGCGCCGCCGACGAACTGAACCTCATCGACCGCGACCGTTTCGAACTCTGCTGGATCGTCGACTTCCCGTTCTTCGAATGGAACGACGACGAGAAGAAGGTCGACTTCGCCCACAACCCGTTCTCCATGCCGCAGGGCGGCATGGAAGCGCTGGAGAACCAGGACCCGCTGACGATCAAGGCCTACCAGTACGACATGGTCTGCAACGGCTTCGAAATCGCCTCGGGCTCGATCCGTAACCAGTCGCCGGAACTCATGGTCAAGGCCTTCGAGAAGGTCGGCCTCAGCCAGGCGGACGTCGAGGAGCGCTTCGGCGGCCTCTACCGTGCCTTCCAGTACGGTGCGCCGCCCCACGGCGGCATGGCGGCCGGCGTCGATCGTATCGTCATGCTGCTGACGGGCGCGAAGAACCTGCGCGAGATCACGCTCTTCCCGATGAACCAGCAGGCGCAGGATCTCCTGATGAACGCCCCGTCGCCCGCGACCCCTACCCAGCTTCGGGAACTGGCGCTTCGCGTGGTGCCGTCCAAGAAGGACTGAGCGGTTTTCGCACCAGGTGAATTGCATGAACGGCGGCCCTGGCCGCCGTTTTGCGTTTCGGCGGTTCATCTTTGGTGATCACCGGTAGGGGCCGAAAGCGGAACCAACCTCCGTCTCCCGTATTGTCTGCCCAGCAGAAGCACAGGAGAAAGAACATGCGCATTCAGCTTATCGCCGCAACGTCGGCTCTCGTCATGGTCTCCGGCGCCGCCCTGGCGCAGGGCACCGTCATCGTCCAGGAGCAGGCCCCCGTCGTCACCGGTTCCACCGTCGTCGTCCCCGGCGAAGTCCGCACCTACGTGATGGAGCAGAGCGTTCCCTCCGTCGTCTATGACGGCGAGGTCGTCGTCGGCGCGCCGCTTCCCGAAGCGGTCGAGGTCCACACGGTCGATGGCTACAACGACTACGCCTATACCGTCGTCAACGAGCGCCGCGTTCTGGTGAACCCGCAGACCCGCACCGTCATCCAGGTTCTGGACTAACAGCTTCGAAGGCCCGGGCCGAGCGGTCCGGGCCTTCGCCCGCACCGTGGCAGTCGCCACGTTGCAAGGCGGCATCGCCGCCGCTATAGACCCTTCATCACAAGGACTCGGGTGAAACCCCCGGGTGGCTCTTCCGGCCGCCGATCCGCCGGACAACGCAAAGCATCATCTCCACATATGCCGAACTCCCCGTCCGGCCGATGCTTCCATTGCGAAGAATTTTCCGATGAATGGTCTTTCCCAGTACAAGCGCGAATGGTTTTCCAACATCCGCGGCGATGTCCTTTCGGGCATTGTCGTCGCGCTCGCCCTCATCCCCGAGGCGATAGGCTTCTCCGTCATTGCCGGCGTCGATCCCAAGGTCGGCCTCTTTGCGTCCTTCGCCATTGCCTGCGTCTCGGCGTTCACTGGCGGTCGTCCCGGCATGATCTCCGCCGCCACCGCCGCCACCGCCGTACTGATGGTGACGCTGGTTCGCGACCACGGTCTTCAGTATCTCTTTGCCGCAACGCTCCTGATGGGGCTCCTGCAGATCCTCGCCGGCGCCGCCCGGCTCGGCCGCGTCATGCGCTTCGTCTCAAGGTCGGTGATGACCGGTTTCGTGAACGCGCTGGCCATCCTGATTTTCATGGCACAGCTGCCAGAACTCATCGGCGTCCCCGTCGAGACCTATGTGATGATCGCCGCCGGCCTCGCCATCATCTATCTCTTTCCGCTGGTGACGCGCCTCATCCCGTCGCCGCTCGTGGCTATCGCGGCGCTGACCGCGGTCGCCTACTACTGGGGCATGGACATCCGCACGGTGGGCGATCTGGGCGCACTACCGGACAGCCTGCCGATCTTCGCACTGCCGCAGGTGCCGCTGACCTTCGAGACCCTCGAGATCATCTTCCCCTATTCGCTGGCGCTCGCCGCCGTCGGGCTGCTGGAATCCCTGCTGACGGCCAAGATCGTCGACGAGATGACCGACACGAACAGCAACAAGAGCCAGGAATGCGTAGGGCAGGGCGTCAGCAACATCGCCTCCGGCCTGATCGGCGGCATGGGCGGCTGCGCCATGATCGGCCAGTCGGTGATCAATGTCGGTTCCGGGGGGCGCGGTCGCCTCTCGACCTTCGTCGCCGGCGCCTTCCTTCTCTTCCTGATCCTCGTCCTCGACGAGATCGTCCGCATCATACCGATGGCGGCGCTCGTCGCCGTGATGATCATGGTCTCCATCGGCACCTTCTCGTGGCGCTCGGTTCTGGACCTGCGCCGCAATCCCCTGCCGTCGTCGATCGTCATGCTGGCAACGGTCGTGACCGTCGTGGCCACCCATGACCTGGCGAAGGGCGTGCTGGTCGGCGTGCTTCTCTCCGGCGTCTTCTTTGCCGGCAAGGTCTCGCGTCTCTTCCACGTCCGCTCCGAACCGAGCCCCGACGGCACCGCGCGCACCTATCACGTCGACGGCGAGATATTCTTCGCCTCGACGGAGAGCTTCATCAAGGCCTTCGACTTCTCCGAGCCGCTGAAGCGGGTGACGATCGACGTCTCGCAGGCGCATCTCTGGGACATTACCGCGGTCGGCGCGATCGACGACGTGGTGCTGAAGTTCCGCCGCCACGGGGTCGAGGTCGATCTGAGAGGCGTCAACGAGGCAAGCGCCCACATGATCGACCGCTTCGGGACCCACGACAAGGAAAATGCACCGCAGGCCGCGCTGCATTGATCCCGACCGAAGGGGCATGTTCAGCTGTCGCGCCAGAGCACCTTGACCGCCATCGTAGCGGCGGAGGTGCGCTTCTCGACCATAAGCTTGTTGAAGATCTGCTCGAGATGCTTGTTGACGGTCCGCGGCGACATTTCGAGGATGTCGGCGATCTCCTTGTTGGCCTTGCCGTGCGCGATCCAGAGGAGGACCTCGGCCTCGCGCAGCGTCAGCCCGAAGGCCTTGGCGAGCTGTTCCTCGTCCGTGCCGCGGTGTCGATCGACGAGCCGCAAAAGGACTTCCTCGCCCCCGACGTTCGACAGCGTGCGGAATTCCAGGTCCTGGCCGTTGCGGGAATAGCGGAAGGCCTCTTCGCGTATCGCCGGCGATCGCTGATCCGAGGCTTGTCCAAGCCATTCCACCACTTCCCACGGCAGGTAGGCGCGCTGATCGGAGCGGATACCGGCCCGCTGCATCAGGTCGGAGGCCTGCTGGGTCGACCAGAGGATCCGGCCGTTGTGGTCGCAGGCGACGATCCACCGCCCCGTCGAGTCGAGCGCGCGGCGGGCAGAACTCGCCCGCCTCGCATTGGCGAGATGCACCCGCATCCGCGCAAAGAGCTCGTCCAGTTCGATCGGCTTGGTGACGAAGTCCACGCCGCCGGCCGCAAGCGCGCGCACGACATGTTCGCTTTCGTTGAACCCGGTCATGAAGATGATCGGCACGTCCTCGAAGCCGCGGTTCGCCTTGAGGATCTGGCAGGTCTCGAAGCCGTCGAGGCCCGGCATCACCGCATCCATCAGCACGATGTCTGGCGAGTTGCTGTTTGCCAGCGAAACCGCCTGGCGGCCGCTGTTGCAGGTCAGGACGTCCATGCCCTCAAGTTGGAGCGCATCGGACAGCATGGACAGGGCATCGGGAGAATCATCGACCACCAGCACACGGCTGGCATTTTCCTCGTCAGGCATTGTTGACCTCCTCGATCACGGCCAGGAAGTCGCGAAGGCGATAATTCGCGACGAGCAGCCGCATATGGTGGCAGAAGCGCGCCGTCGCCGGCGATGACGTTTCGATATCGTTCAGCGTCGCCTCGATCGAACGGACGAACCCGGTCTGGCCGAGCGTGCGCAACTGCTTGAGCTTGTGCGGCTCGGGCAGTTCCCCGGGAGCGAAGCTCGGCGTCAGGTCGACCTCCGCCGCCTCGTCGCTGGCGTAGAGCCAGGTCACCGACATCAGCGTCGCAAACCAGTCGAAAAGCTCGTCGAAACTGAAGGGCTTGATCAGGTAGGCGTCGCAGAGCCCGGCATATTCCGGCTTCGTGCGCTCGTTTCCGGCATCCGCCGACAGCATGACGATCGCCAGTTCGCGGCCGAACCGCCGGCGCGCCTGCCGTGCCACGTCCCAGCCGGACATGCCGGGCATGGCGATGTCGAGAACGAGGATGTCCGGCCGGTAGAGTGACAGCGCCGAGAGGCATGCCCGTCCGTCGGCCGCGGTGATGACCGTGAAGCCGAGCGGCCTGAGCACGTCCTCGAGAAGCGCCCTCTGGTTGCCGTCGTCGTCGGCGACGAGCACGGTTCGCCGCGGTCCCTCGTAGCCGCTGATGCGCGAGACCACTGCCGGCACGTCCTCCGTCCCCGCAGCCGCCGAAAGATGCAGCCGCACCGAGACATAGGTGCCGACGCCGACCGTGCTGCGCACCACGAGCTCGCCGCCCATGATCTCGACCAGCAACTTGGTGATCGTCAGGCCGAGCCCGGTGCCCGGCGGGCGGTTGGCGTCGCCCGCCTGCTCGCCGCGCTCGAACGGCAGGAACATCCGCTCGATGTCGGCCTCCGGAATGCCGATCCCGGTATCCTCGATCTCGAAGGTCGCCACCTGGCCGCGATAGGTGACGGCGAGGCTGACCTTGCCGTGGTCGGTGAACTTGATCGCGTTCGACAGGAGGTTGATCAGCACCTGCCTGAGCCGCTTCTCGTCGGTGACGACGTAGTCGGGCATGGAGGAGGTGGCCCGGAACTCGAAGTCGATGCCCTTCGCCTGCGCCTGCAGGGTCAGCATGTCGACGATCTGGTCGAGGAAGGGGCGCAGCGGGATCTTGTGGCGGAAGATCTCCAGCCGTCCGGCCTCGATCTTCGAAATGTCCAGCAGGCCCTCGATCATGTCGGCCAGGTGCTCGCCGCTTCGCTTGATGGTTCTGGCGGCGTTGTTGATATAGACCGGCAGCCCCTTCTGGCGCTCCAGGAGCTGGGCATAGCCGAGGATGGCGCTGAGCGGCGTGCGCAGCTCGTGGCTCAGCCCCACCACATACTTGCTCTTGGCGACATTGGCCTGTTCCGCCACTTCCTTCGCCTTCTGCAGCTGCCGGTCGGTCTCCTCGTGCGCCTGGATCTCGTCCATCAGCAGCCGGGTGTGCTTGCGCGCCTCGTCCTCCGCGAAGTTGCGGCTCTCCTGCGCCAGCACGAAAAGCCAGACGATGATGCCGGCGATGATGAAGACGATGATGAAGAGCTTCCAGAGGACGGTGGCGATCCGGTCGGGCGGCAGCGTCCTGTCGAGGCTGCTCTGGAAATAGATCAGCCAGAAGACGAGCCCGATCAGGGCCGTCACCACCGTCAGCACGGCGAGGTATCGCGCCAGCCGGCTTTCGAGGAAGGCGGAAAACCTGCCGGGCAGGAAGGCGACGGCGAAGCCGCGCAATTGCTGCATGAAGCGCGCGTCCGTCTTGCAGCTGTCGGCGCAGCGCGCGTCGAGCGAACAGCAGAGCGAGCAGATTGGCCCCGAATAGATCGGGCAGCGCGCCATGTCCTCGCTGTCGAAATGGTGCTCGCAGATGCAGCACTCGATCGCCTGGCCGCTTTTCCAGTCCACCGAGGACTGCCGCGCGATGTAGTAGCGGCCGCCGGTGGCGAACGCGAGGATGGGCGCGAGGACGAAAGCCGACAGCAGCGCCACATAGGTGTAGACGGCCGCAAGCGTCGGCCCGAACACGCCGAAATAGGCGATCAGTCCGGCAAGCGCCGAGATCACCATCGACCCGAAGCCGACCGGGTTGATGTCGTAGAGATGCGCCCGCTTGAACTCGATCGAGCGGGGCGACAGGCCGAGCGGCTTGTTGATGACGAGATCGGCGACGATCGCCCCCATCCAGGATACGGCAAGGATGGCGTAGAGCCCCAGCGTCTGCTCCAGCGCCTTGTAGACGCCGAACTCCATCAGCAGCAGCCCGAGCATGACGTTGAACACCAGCCAGACGACGCGGCCCGGATGGCTGTGGGTCAGCCGCGAGAAGAAGTTCGACCACGCGATCGAGCCGGCATAGCTGTTGGTGACGTTGATCTTCAGCTGGCAGATGATGACGAAGATCCCGGTGAGGCCGAGCGCCAGTTCCGGCGATCCCAGCATCTGCCGGAAGACGCTCAGGTACATCTGCGTCGGGTCGGAGGCGTCCTTGAAGTCGACGCCGTGCTGGAAGGCGTAGAAGGCGAGGAACGAGCCGGCCAGGATCTTCAGCCCGCCGATGACCATCCAGCCGGGCCCCGCCACCAGCAGCGCCGCCCACCAGCGCACCCGGTTGGCATGGCTGCGGCGCGGCAGGAAGCGCAGGAAGTCGACCTGCTCGCCGATCTGCGCCACCAGCGAGAAGATGACCGCGGACGCGGCGCCGAAATGGACGAGGCTCACCTCTCCGTCCGGATGTCCCCACAGTCCCGAATATCCCGTCCACTGCTGCACCGAAGGGTGGCTCTGGGTGGCGATGAAGACGAAGGGAGCGAGCTGCAGCACCACCCAGAAGGGCTGGGTCCATGCCTGGAAGCGGCTGATGAAGGTCACCCCGTGCGTCACGAGCGGGATGATGACGAGCGCGCTGACGATATAGCCGATCGGCAGCGGCAGCCCGGTGCAGAGCTGCAGCGCCGTCGCGATGATCGCCGCCTCGATCGCGAAGAAGATGAAGGTGAAGGTCGCGTAGATCAGCGAGGTCACCGTCGAGCCGATATAGCCGAAGCCGGCGCCGCGGGTCAGGAGGTCGATGTCGACGCCGTACTTGACCGCGTAATAGGCGATCGGCACGCCCATCAGCACGATCGTCGCGCAGGCGACGGCGATCGCCGGTATCGCGTTGGAAAAGCCGTAGTTCAGCGTGATCGCCCCGCCGATGGCCTCCAGCGCCAGGAAGGAAATCGCACCGATCGCCGTGTTTGCGATCCGCCAGGCGGAGAAGCGCCGCACCTTGTAGGCGGTGAAGCGGAGCGCGTAATCCTCCAGCGTCTGGTTCGCCACCCACTTGTTGTACGTCCGCCGGTTCCGGGGGATTCGCTGCGCCGTGTTCAAGCCGGATGCTCCATGGAAGGGGCCACGGCGTTTCGCACCGCAACATTGCCTCTTCCCGAGAAAGCAAAGCAAGTTGCATTCCACTTTCCCACAGGCCGTCGCTTGGGAAAATGCCGAAGCCCGGCTGCTCCGCCCGGAAATTCTACCCGTCTGTTTTTCACGTTGATAATCAATGAAATAGCAGCCTTCCCCCGGATCGATGACTGCATGCTACGGGCAAAACGCATGGGGGCAAATACGTCAAATGCTCCATTGTTGCGTTGCATCAATCCTGTCGAACTTCCCTCAGCTGGCGGCTGATCGACCAGCGCAGGTTCAAAAAACAAGCGAGATGTGAGGGTTTGCTATGAGGGATGATGTACCGGGAAATACCCCGTCCGTGCGCCGCCGGACGCTGCTGGCTGGCATTGCCAGCCTGTCCGTGCTTGCGATGATGGGCCAGCCGCTCATGGCTGCCGACTATCCGACCGCCACCGTCAACACCACGGGCCTCGCGGTCACCGACGACACCGTCAAGGTCGGCATCCTGCATTCCGTCACCGGCACCATGGCCATCAGCGAGACCGGCTCGGTTCAGGCGGAGAAGCTCGCCATCGAGCAGATCAACGCCTCAGGCGGCGTTCTCGGACGCAAGATCGAGTTCATCCAGGAAGACGGCGCCTCCGACTGGCCGACCTTCGCCGAGAAGGCGAAGAAGCTCCTCGTGCAGGACAAGGCCGCCGCCGTGTTCGGCTGCTGGACGTCGGCGTCGCGCAAGGCCGTCCTGCCGGTCTTCGAGCAGTATAACGGCATGCTCTATTACCCGACCTTCTACGAAGGCCTGGAGGAGAGCCCGAACGTCATCTACACCGGCCAGGAAGCCACGCAGCAGATCCTCGCCGGCATCGACTGGGTCGTGAAGGAGAAGGGCGCCAAGAGCTTCTACCTCCTCGGTTCCGACTACATCTGGCCGCGCACGTCCAACAAGATCGCCCGCAAGCACATCGAGAAGCTCGGTCTCGAGGTCGTCGGCGAGGAGTACTATCCGCTCGGCCACACGCAGTTCAACTCGGTGATCAACAAGATCAAGCTGAAGAAGCCGGACGTCATCTACGCGATCGTCGTCGGCGGCTCCAACGTCGCCTTCTACAAGCAGCTGAAGGCCGCCGGCATCGACGTCGCCAAGGAAAAGCCGCTGCTCCTCACCATCTCGGTGACGGAGGACGAGATCCTCGGCATCGGCGGCGAGAACATGGCCGGCGCCTACGCGATGATGAAGTACTTCCAGAGCCTCGACAACGAGAACAACAAGGCGTTCGTCGATGCGTTCAAGAAGATGTGGGGCGACAATATCGTCATCGGCGACGTCACCCAGGCCGCCTATCTCGGCCCCTGGCTGTGGAAGGCCGCGGTCGAGAAGGCCGGCTCCTTTGACATCGACAAGGTCAGGGCCGCTTCCCCTGGCATCGAGCTGACCACGGCGCCGGAAGGCTACGTCAAGATCCACGAGAACCATCACCTCTGGTCCAAGGCCCGCGTCGGCCGGGCCAAGGCGGACGGCCAGTACGAGATGGTCTACGAGACCAACGACCTGATGGAGCCCAATCCGTTCCCCGAAGGCTACCAGTAAGCCTCGACTGCGCCGCCCGGACCTGTCGCGGGCGGCGCCTTTCCATCCCGTTCTTCCTGCACCCGCTTGCTCTCTTCGCGAGGCCACGATGATTGGCGACTACACCCTTGGCGAATTCACCTCAATCCTTGCGATGCAAGGCTTTGCAGGTCTCATCCTCTTCTCGGTCTTCGTGCTGATGGCCCTTGGCCTTGCGATCATCTTCGGCCAGATGGGCGTCATCAACATGGCGCACGGCGAGTTCATGATCCTCGGTGCCTACGTGACCTACATCTGCTCGCACCTTGTCACTGAATACGTGCCGGCGCTCTTCCCCGTCTACTTCTTCATCGCCATGGGCTTCGCCTTCGTGGCTGCCTTCGCGCTCGGCGTGCTGGTGGAATGGGGGATGATCCGCTTCCTCTACCGCAGGCCGCTGGATACCCTGCTTGCGACATGGGGTCTCTCCCTGGTCCTGCAGCAGGTCTACCGTTCGGTGTTCGGCGCCCGCGAGGTCGGCGTCACGCTGCCCGACTGGATGATGGGCTCGATCGCGCTGACCGACATGATCGAGATCCCGATCAACGGCCTCTTCGTGATGGCGCTGACGCTGATCGTCTCCTTCGCCGTCTACTTCATCCTGTTCCGCTCCGCCTGGGGCAAGCAGGTCCGCGCCGTCCTCCAGAACCGCGTCATGGCGGGCGCCGTTGGCATCAACACCAAGCGCGTCGATGCCCTGACCTTCGGGCTCGGCTGCGGGATCGCCGGCATCGCCGGCTCCGCCTTCACCATGATCGGCTCGACCGGGCCGACGGCTGGCCAGCTCTACATCGTCGACACCTTCCTCGTGGTCGTCTTCGGCGGCGCCGGCAGCCTGATCGGCACGATCGCGTCCGCCTTCACAATCTCCCAGGCGCAATCGACCCTGGAATTCTTCCTGAGCGGGTCGATGGCCAAGGTGCTCACCCTCCTGACCGTCGTCGGCATCCTGATGCTGCGCCCGCAGGGCCTGTTCACGCTCAACATCCGCCGCTGAGGAGCTTCGCCATGCAATCCGACTCCACCTTCTTTTCCAGGCAGGGATGGCTCTTCTTTGCCATCCTCGCAGCTCTCCTCCTTCTCGTCCTGCCGGGCATGGTCGATATCTTCCGCCTCAACCTGATCGGCAAGTACCTGACCTATGCCTTCGTCGCGCTCGGGCTGGTGCTTTGCTGGGGCATGGGCGGCATCCTCTCGCTGGGGCAGGGCATCTTCTTCGGCCTCGGCGGCTACTGCATGGCCATGTTCCTCAAGCTGGAGGCCTCGACGCCGGAGGCCACCAAAATCCAGTCGACCCCGGGCATTCCCGATTTCATGGACTGGAACCAGCTCACCGAACTGCCTTTCTGGTGGCAGCCCTTCCACTCCTTCGGCTTCACGCTGGTGGCGATCATCGCCGTCCCGGTCATCTTCGCCTTCGTCATCGCGGCGGCGATGTTCAAGCGGCGCGTCGGCGGCGTCTACTTCGCCATCATCACCCAGGCGACCGCGGCGATCATGACGATCCTGATCATCGGCCAGCAGGGCTATACGGGCGGCGTCAACGGCATCACCGACCTGCGCACGCTGCTCGGCTGGGACATCCGCACCGACGACGCGAAACTCCTGCTCTATTTCGTCTGCGCGGGCCTGCTGCTCGCCTGTGTCCTCCTGGCGCAGGCGGTGAAGATATCGAAGTTCGGCCGCCTGCTCGTCGCCATTCGCGACCGCGAGGACCGGGTGCGCTTCTCCGGCTACGACGTCTCCAACTTCAAGATCTTCATCTTCTGCCTCGCCGCCGCCTTCTCGGCGATCGGTGGCGCCATGTTCACCCTGCAGGTCGGCTTCATGTCGCCCTCCTTCGTGGGCATCGTGCCCTCCATCGAAATGGTGATCTTCTGCGCCGTCGGCGGCCGGCTGTCGCTGTTCGGGGCGGTCTACGGGGCGCTGATCGTCAACGCCGCCAAGACCTCGTTCTCGGAAAGCTTTCCGGAACTGTGGCTGTTCGCCATGGGCGGCCTGTTCATCGCCGTGGTCATGGCCTTCCCGAACGGTCTCGCCGGCCTCTACCGCGAGCATGCCGAGCCGCTGATGCGACGCCTCGTCAACCGGCTGGGGGCGGCCCGTCCCGTTCCCGCCGCCGCCAACACCGCGAACTGAGAGGACGCCGCGATGCTCGTCACCGATACCGCACAAAAGGACTTCCTGCTCGCGGTCGAGGGGCTAACCGTGTCCTTCGACGGCTTCAAGGCGGTCAACGACCTCTCCTTCTATGTCGACGAGAACGAGATCCGCGTCATCATCGGCCCCAACGGCGCGGGCAAGACGACCGTCCTCGACCTGATCTGCGGCCGCACCCGGCCGACCGAGGGCTCGATCCGCTTCTCCGGCCAGGAGCTGACCGGCATGCGCGAGTTCGAGATCGTCCATGCCGGCGTCGGCCGCAAGTTCCAGAACCCGTCGATCTACGAGGACCTGACGGTGTTCGAGAACCTCGAACTGTCCTTCCCGCGCGGCCGCAACGTGTTCGGGGCGCTGTTCTTCCGCCGCGATGCGGAGGTGCGCGACCGTGTCGAGGAGGTGGCCGAACTGATCTTCCTCAAGGATCACCTGGACACGGAAGCGGCGATCCTCAGCCACGGCCAGAAGCAGTGGCTGGAGATCGGCATGCTGCTCATCCAGAGCCCCAGGCTGATGATGCTCGACGAACCCGTCGCCGGCATGAGCGTCAGCGAGCGCATCAAGACCGCCGAACTGCTGAACACGATCATCCGCAACCAGTCGGTCATCGTCATCGAGCACGACATGAAGTTCGTCGAGGACATCGCCCACCGCGTCACCGTGCTGCACCAGGGCAAGGTGCTCTCGGAGGGCTCGATGGAGCACGTCAAGAACGACCCCAAGGTCATCGAAGTCTATCTCGGCCACTAGGAGACAAGCCATGCTCGCAGTCGATAACCTTCACGTCGCCTACGGCCAGAGCGAGGTGATCCACGGCATGAGCTTCGCCCTTGAGCCGGGCGAGATCGTTGCCATCATGGGCCGCAACGGCATGGGCAAGACCACGCTGATGAAGTCGCTGATGGGCATCGTGCCCTCGACGGCCGGCGTAGTTAGGGTCGGCGAGACGCCGGTCGAGGCGATGGAGAGCTACCGCCGCGTCGGCGCGGGCCTCGCCTACGTGCCGCAGGGCCGCATGATCTTCTCGGCCATGACGGTGAAGGAGAACATCGAGACGGGCCTCACCGTCACCGGCGAGAAGGCCGTGCCCGACCACATCTACGAACTGTTCCCCGTGCTGCTCGAGATGAAGGGCAGGCGAGGCGGCAACCTCTCCGGCGGCCAGCAGCAGCAGTTGGCGATTGCCCGCGCGCTCGCCTCGCGGCCGAAGGTGCTTCTCCTCGATGAGCCGACCGAGGGCATCCAGCCGTCCATCATCAAGGAAATGGCCCGCACGCTCTGCCGCATCCGCGACGAGATGGGGCTGTCGATCCTCGTCTCCGAGCAGGTGCTGAGCTTCGCCCTCGACATGGCGGACCGCGTCCTCGTCATCGAGAAGGGCGCCATCGTCCACGAGAGCCCGCGCGAGGGGCTCAACGAGGCGAAGGTCGCCGGTTTCCTCTCCGTCTAGCGCCCCCGTTCACCCCCATTTCATTTCAGGAAGGAGCAAGAAATGACCGACACGCTGATCAAGGTCGACCTCTCGGAATCGCCCTATACCAACGAGAAGATCCACAACCGCTGGCACCCCGACATCCCCATGGCATGCTGGGTGAACCCCGGGGACGATTTCAAGGTCGAGACCTATGACTGGACCGGCGGCCAGATCAAGAACGACGACAGCGCCGCCGACGTGCGTGACGTCGACCTGAACCAGGTCCACTTCCTCTCCGGCCCGATCGGCGTGAAGGGTGCCGAGCCCGGCGACCTCTTGGTCGTCGACATTCTCGACATCGGCGCCTTCGAGAACTCGCTCTGGGGCTTCAACGGCTTCTTCTCGCTCAACAACGGCGGCGGCTTCCTCGACCAGCATTTCCCGAGCGCCCAGAAGTCGATCTGGGATTTCAAGGGCATGTTCACCCAGTCGCGCCACGTGCCGGGCGTCAAATATGCCGGCCTCATCCACCCCGGCCTGATCGGCTGCCTGCCCGATCACAAGATGCTGGAAATGTGGAATACCCGCGAGAAGAAGCTTAACGACACCGACCCGAACCGCGTGCCGCCGCTTGCCAAGCTTCCCGAAACCGCCGCCGCCCATATGGGGGCGCTGAAGGGGGAGGCGCGCGATGCCGCCGCCGCGATCGGCGCCCGTACCGTGCCGCCGCGCGAACATGGCGGCAATTGCGACATCAAGGACCTGTCGCGCGGCTCGAAGATCTATTTCCCGGTCTATGTGAACGGCGCCGGGCTTTCGATGGGCGACCTGCACTTCTCCCAGGGCGACGGCGAGATCACCTTCTGCGGCGCCATCGAAATGGCGGGCTGGCTGCATATCAAGGTGAGCCTGCTCAAGGGCGGCATGGCCAAGTACGGCATCAAGAACCCGATCTTCCGCCCGTCGCCGATGGCGCCGAAATACGATGACTACCTGATCTTCGAGGGCATCTCGGTGGACGAGAGCGGCACCCAGCATTACCTCGACGTCACGACCGCCTATCGCCAGGCCTGCCTCAATGCCATCGAATACCTGAAGAAGTTCGGATATTCGGGCGCCCAGGCCTATTCCATCCTCGGCACCGCCCCGGTCCAGGGGCATGTCTCGGGCGTCGTCGATATCCCGAACGCCTGCGCCACGCTGTGGCTGCCGACCGACATCTTCGAATTCGACCTCATGCCGGGCGAGGACGGGCCGAAGAAATACCTCGACGGTTCGATCGACATGCCGATCGCTCCCGATCTCTGACGACGAGAAACCCGGGCGGAGGGCGTACGACGCGCCTTCCGCCTTTCAAAGCCCGGCGCCGCGCTTGGCGACGGATCACCAACCGAGACGAGGCGAAGCGATCGCATGCCCTATTACGACTACAACTGCGCCGACTGCGGCCCCTTCACCGAGACGCGGCCGATGGCGGCCTCTGCGGAACCGTGCGACTGCCCCTCCTGCGGCACGGCCGCCCCGCGGGCCTTCTTCACGACGCCGTTCTTCTCCGGCATGGACGCCGGCACGCGCGTCGCCATCGCCACGAACGAGCGTGCCCGGCACGAACCCAAGCGCTCGAAGTCGCTCGGTCACGGCCCGGGCTGCGGCTGCTGCTCTTCGAAGAAACCGTCGAAGTCGGTCTATCGCGCCGACGGCTCCAAGACCTTCCCCTCCGCCCGACCCTGGATGATCAGCCACTAGCCCGAATCCCCGGAAGGCGATTCTAAAGGGAGAGGCGAGAGCTGGCAGACCGGATCACTCGGCGAAGAAGGCGGATTTCTCCTCGGCCAGCTTGGGCAGGGATTTCAGGATCTCCCGCAGGTGCTCGTGCATGGCCTCCTCGGCCTTGTCGGGCGCCTTCGCCTCGATCGCGTCGAGAATGTGGGAATGCTGCTCGATGATGATCTCGATCGGCGTCGCGTTCGGCAGCGAGAGATAGCGGACGCGATCCATCTGCGCCTTGAGGCTGTCGAGCACCCGCCATGCGTCATCGCAGCCGACACTTGCGGCAATCACCTGGTGGAACTGTTCGTCGAGGCGCAGGAAGCCGGAATGATCGCCCTTCTGCGCCATCCGTCGCTGCTGTTCGACGATCTCGCGCAATTCGCCGAGGCTCTCGGCGGATGCCTGCGCCGCCGCCTTCCGCACGATCGCCACCTCGATCGCCTCGCGCAGGAACTGGGCGTTCTCGACCTCGCGCTTGGAGATCAGCCGCACGAAGGTCCCCCGCTGGGGGCGGATCTCCACCAGGCCGGCCTCGCCGAGCTTGATGAAGGCCTCGCGGACGGGCTGTCGCGACACGCCCAGCTGCCCGGCAAGCTCGGCTTCCGAAAGCGCATGTCCCGGCTGCAGCTGAAGCTGGACGATGCCGTTGCGCAACAGTTCGTAGACACGGCCGCCGACGCTCGTCTGCCGCGCGGTCGTCGCCTGGTTCGATAGGGCGCTGAACTCGAATCCGGTCATCATGTTGACTTTCTGTATACTACCATACTAGTCTTGCAAAGAGGCTGGAGGGCCTTGCCATTTTTCAGGGAGGACAATCATGAAATTTCTCACCGTCACCACCTTGCTTGCCGGAACCATCGCGTTCGCCACGCCGGCATTGTCTGCCGACTATACCCTTAGCATCAATACCGCGCTGACCGTCGACGACCCGTTGTACAAGGGTCTCGAAAGCTTCCGCGACAAGCTGGGCGAGCGCACAGGCGGCGCGATCGAGGTCAAGCTCTTCCCGAACTCCCAGCTCGGCCCCGACGAGGACGTCCTCGAGCAGGCCCGCGCCGGCGCGCCGGTGGCCGTGGTCGTCGATGGCGGCCGCCTTGCCGTCTTCCAGAACGAGTTCGGCGTGCTCGGAGCCCCCTATCTCGCCTCCGGCTACGAAGGCATGCGCAAGATCGTCACTTCGCCGGTCTTCGAGGAATGGGTCACCAAGCTGAAGACGGCGTCTGGGCATCAGGTCCTGTCCTTCAACTGGTGGCAGGGCGAGCGCCAGCTGTGGACCAACAAGCCGGTGACCGGCCCCGCCGATCTCTCCGGCAGCCGCATGCGCACGCCGGGCGCGCCGGTCTGGGTCGAGACGATCAAGGCGATGGGCGCCACGCCGACGCCGATGCCGTTCGCGGAAGTCTATTCCGCCCTGCAGCAGAACGTCATCGATTCGGTCGAAGCCCAGCTGCCGGCAGGGCAGGGCGCAAAGCTCTTCGAAGTCACCAAGGAACTGACCAAGACCGGGCATATCAACCTCATCACCGGTCTCGTCACCAGCTCGATCTGGTTCGACAGCCTTCCCGCCGAACTCCAGACGGCGCTCCGCGAGGAGGCGCTCAAGGCCGGTGACGTCGCCTCCTACGGCACGCAGGATGCCCTTTCCAAGATCGAGGAAGGCCTGAAGGCGGCCGGAATGAACGTCTCGGAAATCGATCCCGCACCGTTCCGCGAGGCGACCGCCGGCGTCTACGAGACGCTCGGCTACGCGGACCTTCGCGAGCAGCTCCAGAAGATCGCTGCCGAATAATCACCGTGTGAGAAGGGGCGCCGTCGCGCCCCTTCCTTCTCTTTTCTCAACATAGGTCATTTCCCATGCTCAAACGCTTGGCGCAGCTGGAGTTCGCCATCGCGGCGATCATCCTTGGCGTTATCGTCGTGCTCGTCTTCATCGCGGCCATCATGCGGTTCTTCGGATATCCGCTGATCTGGTCGGTCGACATGGCGCAGCTCCTGTTCATCTGGCTCTGCTTCTTCGGGGCGGCGCGCGCCATGCGCGAGAAGGGCCACCTGGGGATCGACCTTCTCATCCGCTGGATGAAGCCGCGCCAGCGGCTCTGGCTCGAATACGGGCTGTCGCTGGTCATCCTGGTCTTCCTCGGCTTCCTGGCCGTCGAGGGCTATCGCCTGACCGTCATGAACACCCAGCGCCAGTTCGGCGACAGCGGCCTTTCCTATGCGTGGGTGACCTCGGCCGTTCCGGTCGGCTGCCTGATGATCGCGGTCGCTCTCCTCAACAACATGGTCCGGACATGGCGCCGCCGGGACGATGGCAGGACCCTCGTCTATTCGCGCACCGGCATTGATTTCAACACGCCGACGGAACTCTGACATGGGCCTGATCACGCTTCTCTTCTTTGCCTTCATGACCGTCGGCATGCCCGTGGCCTTCGCCATCGGGATCTCCGGCTTCGTCTTCTTCCTCACCGATCCGGTCATGCCGATCTCGATCGCGGTCCAGAAGATCGCGACGATGAGCCAGAGCTTTCCGCTGCTGGCGGTTCCCTTCTTCGTCTTCGCCGGACACCTGATGAACGAGAGCGGCATCACCGACCGGCTCTTCAAGTTCTCCTATGTCGCGGTGGGCTGGATGGCGGGCGGCCTCGCCCAGGTCGCGATCGTCCTCTCCACCGTCATGGGCGGCGTGTCCGGATCGGCCGTGGCCGATGCGGCCATGGAGGCGCGCATCCTCGGGCCGACGATGATCGCCAAGGGCTACGGCAAGGGCTTTTCCGCCGCGGCCATCGCCGTCGGATCGCTGATCACCGCGACGATCCCGCCGAGCATCGGCCTCATCCTCTACGGCTATGTCGGCAACGTCTCGATCGGCCGTCTCTTCGTGGCCGGCATCATTCCCGGCCTGTTGATGATGGTCGGGCTGATGACCACGACCTACCTCGTCGCCAAGCGCCGCGGCTATGTCGTCGCAAACACCGAGCGGCCGACGTTCAAGGCCCTGGCATCGGCCGTCTGGGGCGCCAAATGGGCGCTGTTCTTCCCGGTCGCGCTGGTCCTGACCATCCGCGGCGGCGTCTTCACGCCCTCCGAGGTCGGCGCCTTCGCCGTCGTCTACGCCTTCCTGGTCGGCTTCCTCGCCCACAGGGAACTCAACTTCGAAAAGACCAAGCGCGCCTTCGCTCACGCGATTTCCGACATCGGCCTGATCATGATCATCATCCTGATGTCGGGCATGGTCGGCTTCGCCATCATCTACCTCCAGGTGCCCCAGGGAATTTCCTCCTGGATGCTGGCCGGCATCGAAAGCCCGGCCGGGATCGTCATGCTCATCCTCCTGTTCCTGCTGATCGCCGGCTGCTTCGTCGAAAGCACGGTCCTCGTCCTCCTGCTGACGCCGATCTTCGTGCCGATCGTCACGCAGGTGGGCATCGACCCGGTCCATTTCGGCATCCTGATGATGAGCATCGTCACGCTTGGCGGCATGACGCCTCCGGTGGGGGTCGCCATGTACGCGGTCTGCTCGCTGATGAACGTGAAGATCGAGGAATACACGATCGAGTCGCTGCCGTTCGTGGCGACGATCATCGCGCTCATCGTCGCCCTCTTGTTCCTGCCGGGTCTGGTCCTCTGGCTGCCGAACCTCGCGTTCGGCTGATCCGCAGAGATAAGGAAGTACGATCATGAAACAGACGTGGAGATGGTTCGGGCCGGTCGACAGGGTGACGGTCCGGGACGCACGGCAGGCAGGCGCCGAGGGCATCGTTTCTGCCCTCCATCACGTGGCCTATGGCGAGGTCTGGACGCCGGAGGAAATATCCCGGAGGCAGCAGGAGGTTTCGGTCGATCCGGCCGGCGAGCCGACCGGGCTCGCATGGGACGTCGTGGAAAGCCTGCCGATCTCCGAGGAGATCAAGACGCAGACCGGAGACTGGCGCCGGCATGTCGAGAACTACATCCTTTCGATGGAAAACCTCGCCCGGGCGGGCATCGAGGTCGTCTGCTACAACTTCATGCCGGTCCTCGACTGGACGCGGACGGATCTTGCCTGGCGGGTTCCCCATGGCGGCACGACCATGCGCTTCGAGCTGGTCGATTTCGTCGCCTACGACCTCTTCATCCTCCGGCGAGCAGGGGCGGAGGACGACTATCCGCTCCACCTGCGCGAGGAGGCGGAGGCGCGCTTTTCCAGCATGACGCCGGAACCCCGCCTGCAATTGTCGAGGAACGTCAACGCCGGTCTTCCGGGCTCTTCGGCCCAGCCTTCGCTGGACGACCTGAAGGACCAGCTTGCCCGCTACCGGGCGATCGACGAAAGCCGCCTGCGCGGGCATCTCGTCGATTTCCTCTCCGAAGTCGTCCCGCATGCCGGGCGCCTCGGCCTGCGGCTCTGCTGCCACCCGGACGATCCGCCGTTTCCGCTTCTCGGGCTCCCCCGCATCATGTCGACGGAAGCCCATTACAGGGCAGTGCTGGACGCCGTCGATGACCCCGCGAGCGGGGTCACCTTCTGCACGGGTTCTCTGGGCGCGCGGCCGGACAACGATCTTCCGGGCATGGCGAGACGTCTCGGCCCGCGCATCCACTTCGCCCACCTGCGCAACGTCAAGCGCGAGACGGACGGCATTCCGTGCTCCTTCTTCGAGGACGAGCATCTGGCGGGTGACGTCGACATGGTCGGCGTGGTCGCGGCCCTGCTTGGCGAGGAGGCGCGGCGTCGCGGGGAAGGGCGCTCCGATTGCGTCATTCCCTTCCGTCCGGATCACGGCCAGGACATCCTCGAAGACCTCAAGCGCGGCGCGCAGCCCGGCTATCCGGCGATCGGCCGGCTGAAGGGGCTGGCGGAGCTGAGGGGCGTCGCGGCCGGCCTGGCGGCCCGGCCCTAGACGTCCTTATCCGTCGCCCGCGCGAAGGGCGACGGCGTGGCGCCGGTCACGGCGCCCCGTCCGGGCTCCCGGCGAGAGGGGCCAGCGCCTCCCGCATGCGGGAGGCCACGTGCTGCACAACCGGATCGACGTCGCTTCTCGCGTGCCATGCAATGTGAATGGGAAACCCGCTGATCGGCAGCGGCGGGTCGAAGATCGCGTAGGCGTCGCGGCCGATCGTCGGCACGCAGCGGCTCGGCAGCATGGCGATGAGATCGGTTCGCAGCAGGAGTTGCGGCACGAGCGTGAAGCTGGGGACCGCGAGCCCCACCCGCCGGTCGCGCTCCATCGCCGCAAGCTGCTCGTCGAGCCGCGTATCGAGGAGGCCTCGCCGGGTGACGATGACATGCGGATAGTCGAGCCATGTGTCGAGGTCGAAGGACGCCGCTGCCGGATGATCCCGGCGCATCAGGATCCGGTAGTTTTCCTCAAACAGCAATTCCCGCCGTATCGACCTGTCGCCGGACGGGATGACCGAGACGGCGAGATCGCAACTCCCGCTGACGAGCGCCTCCGTGGCGCTGGTCGAGGATGGCCAGGGCAGGACCGAGAGATCGATGCCCGGCGCTCTGGTGGCAAGTTCCTCCAGGAGGTCGGGCAGCGCAAGGTCCATCAACACGTCCGCCATCAGCAGCGTCACCGTCTGGCGCACGGTCTTCAGGTCGATCTCGCGCGGTGCGACGAGGGCGGCGACGGAGGAGAGTATCTCCTTGATCGGCTCGTGCATCGCCTCGGCTCTCGATGTCAGCCGCATGGAGCCGCGGACGCGCTCCAGCAGCGGATCGGAAAAGAGATGCCGGCAGCGGCCGAGCGCTGCCGATGTCGCGGGCTGGGAGAGCCCGACGCGCCTTGCCGCGCGCGAGACGCTCCGCTCCTCGATCAGGGCATCGAGGACGACGAGGAGGTTGAGATCGACGGCACGCAAATTCATCCGGTGAATGCCCGCGATACGAGATATCGATTAGGTGAGTGTAATATAGTCGATTAATTTCGGAAGAGCCCCGGCAATGAAGATTGGCAGGATGCTCCTATGGACCGAAGAGATTTCCTCAGATCCGGTTTCGTGACGCTCACGGCAGCCACCGCGCCGGCGTTCTTCCTGCAGTCTCCGGTCGCGCGCGCCCGGCGGGCGGAAAACGAGAAGGTCTTCCTCCGCGATCATTACGCGCCGACGCAGGTCGAACTGACCGTCGACCAGCTCTCAGTGCGCGGCGCCATCCCGCCGTCGCTGAGCGGCCGCTATATCCGCAACGGCCACAACCCGCCTGAAGGGCACGAACCGCCCTACTGGTTCGAGGGCAACGGCATGCTGCACGGCGTTAGGCTGAAGGACGGCCGCGCCGAATGGTATCGCAGCCGCTTCGTCCGCACCCCGGCCTTGTCCGGCGCCCGGACCTTCCGCGAGGACGGCAGCGTCGATCTTGCGGCAAGCGCGGCGGCGACCAGCGTCTATGCCCATGCCGGGCGCATCTTCGCCCTGCAGGAGGTGAACCTGCCGTTTCTGGTCGGACCCGAACTCCAGACACTCGGCGTCTTCGACTTCGACGGAAAGCTGAAGGCGCCGATGACGGCGCATCCGAAGATCGATCCCCGCACCGGCGAAATGCTGTTCATCTCCTATGGGCCGCAGGAGCCGCATCTGACCTATTTCCGTGTCTCTCCGGAAGGCGAGCTGACGCATGTCGAGCCGGTGCCCGGCGCGGGCCCTTCGATCATGCACGACTTTGCCGTGACGGAGAACTTCGTCGTCTTCCTGGACCCGAGCGTCGTCTTCGATCCCGCCAGCACGTTGCCCTTTCCCTACAGATGGGACGCCAACTATTCGGCGAAGATCGGCGTGCTGCCCCGCGACCGCTCGAAGGGCCCCGTTCAATGGATCGCGGTGGACCCGAACTTCTACTTCCACATCAGCAATGCCTGGGAGGAGCCGGACGGCACGCTGCGGATGGAGGCGACCTATTACGAGGAGGATGCCTGGGCGCGCTTCAGCCGCTGGCTGATGAGCACGCCCGGCCACGGCCATTATATCGTCGAGGGCGACAAGTTCGCGCGCTGGCACATCGATCCGGCGGCCGGCACTGCAAAGCCGGAAATACGAAGCGATATCTCGGCAGATTTCCCGACGATCAACCAGTCCTTCCTCGGGCGCAGCAATCGCTACACCTATGCCTCTGCCTTCCCCAACGGGGTCCTGAAGCGCAACGCGATCGTCAAGTATGACGGGCGCTCGGGCGGCGTCGACGTGCGGGAGTTTCCGCCGGGCCAGATGCCGGAAGAGCCATGGTTCGTGGCCGATCCGGAGGGAACGGCGGAGGATGACGGCTGGCTCTTCAGCTACGTCGGCGACCTCGCGACGCGGCGCGGCGCGCTCTACATCCTCGACGCGACCGACATCCGGGCCGCCCCGGTGGCCGTCGTCGAGATACCGGGCTGGGTTCCGGCCGGCGTCCACGGGAGCTGGATCGACGATTCCGTCCTGAAAATGTGACACTCCCTCATCTTGCCATGATCAAACCGCAAATGATTCCGAAGGTGCCGGCAGACCCTCCACGGAGATATCGGTGTGCCCCATGACCACGTGAATGCGCCGTTGAAGGACGGTGCCAGGCTTCTCCTCGACGTCCTCGCGGACGAGGGGATCGAGTACATCTTCGGCAACCCCGGCACGACCGAGATGCCGCTGATGCATGCTCTGGCGAGCTATCCCGATCTCACCTACATCCTCGGCCTCCAGGAGACGGCGGTGGTCGCCATGGCCGACGGCTACGCGCAGGCGACCGGCAAGCCCGCCTTCGTCAACCTGCACACAGCCGGCGGGCTCGGGCATGCGATGGGCGCGCTGGTGCACGCGCGGGTGGCGCAGACCCCGATGCTCGTCACCGCCGGGCAGCAGGACACGCGCCACCTCCATGCCGATCCGCTCCTGTCGGGAAACCTCGTCGACATCGCACGGCCCGCCACGAAGTGGGCGCGCGAACTGTCCCATCCGGACGAAATACCGGTCATGGTCCGGCGGGCCCTGCAGGATACCGTGACCGCGCCCGCGGGCCCCGTCTTCCTCTCTCTCCCGATCGACATGATGACGGCTCCGGCGCGGGCGAAGGCCGGCGGGCGGTCGCGGATTGACCGGCAGGCGGTGGCGGGCGGGCTTGACGAGCTTGCCGAAGCGCTGGCTTCGGTCGCGCCGGGCAGGCTTGCGGTCGTTTCGGGCGACGAGGTCACGAGGAGCGACGCGATCTCCGAGGCGACGGCCCTGGCCGATGCCCTCGGGGCCCGGGTGTACGGCCCGTCCTGGCCGGGCTACATGTCCTTCCCGACCGATCATTCGCTCTGGGCGGGAAACCTTCCCTCGACCGCCGGCGGGATGCATTCCACTCTGGAGGACTACGATGCGGTGCTCGTCCTCGGCGGACATTCGCTAATCTCCTACCTCTACAGCGAGGGCCCGGCCGTCCCGATCTCCTGCGATCTCTACCAGGTCTCCGAGGATGTTGGAGAACTGGGCCGCCGATACCCCGCGCGCCTTGCCTGCCACGGCCACCTGAAGACATCGCTTCGGGCACTGCTGCCGCTTGTGTCCGCCCGGATGGCCGCCCACGAAGAGGATGTCGCGCGGATGAGGTCGGCCGCGTCCGCCGGGCGCGAGGCACGTCTTGCCGCGCTGGAGCGACGGATTGCAGCCGAGGTCGGAGCATCGGTGATCTCTCCCCTGGTGGCCGCCGCGGAAGTGCTGCGGGCAGCCGGCGGCGAGGTGCCGGTCGTCGATGAGGCGCCGGCCACCATGCATCACGTGCGCTTGGCGCTCGAAAAATGGCCGGTGTCGAAATATGTCTTCATGCGCAGCGCGATCCTGGGCTGGGGCCTGCCCGCCGCCATCGGCGTGTCGCTCGGACTGGACCGGGCGCCGGTGCTCGCGCTTCTCGGGGACGGTTCGGCGCTCTATTCGCCTCAGGCGCTCTGGAGCGCCGCAAGGTACCGGGTGCCGGTGACCTTCGTCATCATGAACAACGCCGAGTACAACATCCTCAAGAAGTACTCGGTCGCCCAGGGCTACGGCGCCGACGGCAACTCGACGGTGCCGGGCCTGGAAATCGACGACCCGCGGGTCGACTTCATGGCGCTCGCCGCGTCGATGGGCATCAGGTCCCGCCGCGTCGGGCGGGCTCACGAGATAGGACCGGCGGTCCGGGAGGGCATTGCCTCGAACGAGCCGAACCTCGTCGAGATTGTCATCGCTCCGGAGTAAGCGTCTCGCCCCGGGCGGCAGGAAGGCAGGTGCGGAACCCGATCCCGGCAACCGGCTCGCCCGGGCGCCGGATATCGCGTTCCGTTGACGATGAACTTTTTCCGCAACCGGTGGCTCCTTTCGTCCATGGACTATCAGACCCGCACAGAGCCCTCCGATGCCGAACTGGCGTTCGCCGCCAGGGGAGGAGACGTCGCCTGCCTCGGCGTGCTGCTGGAGCGCCACCGCGCACGGCTTCACGCCGCGGCCTTGCGCGTCCTCGGCTATGGCGTGGAAGCCGAGGATGCGGTCCAGGAAACCTTTCTCGTCGCCCTTAGGCACATCGGGTCGCTCAACGAGCCTCAGGCGGTCGTCGGCTGGCTTCTCACCATATTGCACCGCTGCTGCCTGCGGCATCTGCGCCGCCGGCGGGGGGAGGTGCTCGCGGCCGAGGTGCCCGATCGCCCGGACGAGGCTATCGGTCCCGAGGAGCGGGTCGAGAAACTGGCCATGCGCGACTGGGTGTGGGATGCCTTGCACCGGCTGCCCGAGCCTTTGCGGGCGACCGCCATGCTGCGCTATTTCGGAAGCTACCAGTCCTACGAGGAACTGGCGTCCATCCTGTCAATTCCCGTCGGCACGGTCCGAAGCCGCCTGGCCACGTCCAGGCGAAAGCTTGCCGGCATGCTGCTGGAAACGGCGGGACTGCACGACGGCGACAGCCGCTTGAGCGCACGGCGGCACGCTCAGTATTACGAGACGGCGTGTCCGGGCCTGTTGAACCCCAGTGACCGGGATCGCTACTTCCGGCATTTCGCCCCGGACCTTGAGCTTTACCGTGGAGGACAGGCCCCCGTTATCGGACGATGCTTCTTTCTGCAGGAACTGACCGCGACGGCCGATGCAGGCGTCATGCTGCATACGCAGCGTGTCTTGAGCGCCGGGAACGTCACCGTTGTCGAGGGGCGGTTCGTGAACCCTGACAACGATCCGTTCCATTGCCCGCCGGGCGTTGCCTTCGTCATCTTCCGGCAGGGCGGTCTCGCGGTGCGTCTCCACATCCATCTTTCGTCGCGCCCGCCCGCCACGCCGGAGGACGAGCCCTGAAACATCGTGAGGTGGCGGGCGAACTTTTCGCCCCGCCTTCAACTCTTGTGGTTCGTGCCGCCGCAGGCGGCGTGGCCCGAATACGAGGAGAGACAGCGTGAGGAACTCGACGCATAGCTCGCCGCCCGGCGGGCCGGGCGGCAGACCCGGGCAGCGGGGATGGCTTTACGTCATCGTCTTCGCCGCCCTGATCGTCGGCGGCAGCGCTCTGGCCTATCGGACGGAGGGCGGGGCCACCGCCTACAAGGACATCCCGCAGACTGTCGTCCCGGACGCCGGGGCCACGGACGAGGAAATCCGGCGAGCCGCTGCAATCGCCGCGTTGACGAGGCACTGGAACGCGGTGCTGAGCAGCATGCAGGTGGATTTCGAAATGCCCGGGAGCGGGCTCGCCGGCGATACCGACGCGGTCCCGTTCCGAAGCGCCGCGGCACACCGGTAGCGCGCGGAATGGTCCGGAGGTCGTCAGGCAGGCCGCGCCTTGCGCCCGGTAACATCGATCGGGAGGAGGTTTTCATGGCCGTCTTCGGAGAGGCCGCGAGCACGGTCAGGGAAATCGTCTCGGTCCTGGACAAGCATCGCGACGCCGTTCGCGGGACGTATCGCGCGCGCTATGTCTACGATCCGGCGTCAGGCACCGCCTGCAGCGCACCTCGCTTAGAGCGTCCCGCGGGCCATCCCGACAATCCCGCGACGGTCATCGATCCCTTCGAACAGATATTCTGCGCCCTCGCCGTGTGCGCGGGCTCGGATTATCCCATGCTCGCGAAGGACGCCGGCATCGACCTGCGTTTCGTCGATTTCACGGCGGAAGGCCTGTTCGATCCGCGGGGTAAATTCATGGGGCTCGAAGGGCTCGAAGCCCCCGCCGATGCACGCCGCTGCTTCGTGTCCCTGCACCTGCGGGCCGAACTGAGATCATCCGCGCCCCGGTCGGAACTGGAAAAGCTCCACCGTCGCGTCATCTCCTACAACATGGTCCTCGGAACGCTGAGGAATGTCCCCGTGACGGACGAGCTCGTCGTCCGGCGGGGCTGAGGGGACGGGAAGGGGCCTTCGCTCAGGTCACGAACGGCATGATGTCGACGCCGTCGCCGGGAAATACGGTCAGGTGCGGATGGTCCTGGAACAGCCGCGCGGCGGCCTCGGCAGTCTCCGCCTCGACGACCAGATAGCCGCAGAACGGGTTCTGCGCTTCGGCGATCCCGTCCCGCGTCACCCGCGTCGTCCTGCCCACCATGCCGCCGCGGTCGAGGATGTGCGCGCCATTGCGCTCCTCCCACGCCATCCACTGCGGAATTCCCACGGCATCGATGGCATCCTGCTCGGCCTTCGGGAGGCGTCGAAACGCCGCCAGGTCCTCCGGCTTCATCGTGTAGACGGCGAGAAAACGAGGCATCTGCGCAATCTCCATCCTCTGTCGCGGCGACCGGCGCGGTAGCCCCGCCGGATCGCCGCCTGGCCGGCTTCTATTGCCGCTTGTTGGCTTCCACCGTCACGCCCAGCACGTCCGGCAGCGTGTTCGGCGCGCCCATGGCGGCGCCCATGATCATCGGGAAGGGAACCGGGTTCGCGGGTTCCGCCGAGATCGTCAGGTTGCCGGGGTTGTCGAGGTAGATGTTGACCGCCTCGCTCACCATGTTCTGCAGCTTAGGCACGTTGTACTGGGCCAGTACCATCGGCGTCATCGCCTTCAGCATCTGCGCCATGTCCTGGCCCGAAACGCCCTGTTCCTTGCCCGCATGGTCGAGTGCGCGGGCGGTGATCCCGGCATCCTGGAAACTGATTTCGGCGCTGTTGAAGGTCAGCCGCTGCATCAGGCCGAGCATCGCGAGGCTTGCGGCGTCCTGGCTCTCCTTGCTGGCATTGGCCTGCATCGCCGTAGAGGCGTCCTGGGCGGCGCGCACGAAGTCCATCGTATAGCCGGAAAAGCTCATCGCCATCGAAAGCTTGCCGACATTGGCAAAGTCGAAGACGAATTCCTCGAGGTCGACCACGCCGTCCTCGGCCTGCCAGCTTCCCGACATGCTCATCGTGCCCTCGATCGTCGTGAGCTCGAGCGACTGGAGCGCTTCGCGGGATTCTGCATCGTCGACCGATGCGAGATCCGCCTTGATGCCGTCGACCTCGAGCGCAAATCCGATGGCCGACCGGTCCTCGGCAATGTCGGTGGCGGTGTGGGACGAGGCGAAGGAAAACACCGTCTTGCCGTCCTCCGTCACGACCATCGGCCCGGTGGAGGCTTCCTCGTAGAGGAATATGGAGTCCAGGCTGTCGCCGGTCGCCGTGGCGGGCACGGTTATGCCGCTCATCGTCAGGTCGGAGATGGACACGGTCGTCTTGTCTTCCGTCGCGGTAACGTCGGGGAACGCGATGCTCTCGATCAGGTAGCCGCCATTGTCTTCCTCGACGCCTTCGAGGGTGATGTCGCCGATCTCGATTGCCGGCTCCGTTTCGACGGGCTTGTAGGTCGTCCCGCGGAGGATCACGGTGGATCCGCGCACGTCGATCGTCTGGACGACGAGCGGTGTGCCGGACATTCCCATGGCGGCATTCAGCTTCGCCACCAGGTCGGCGCCGTCGAGCGAGAAGGCCGGACCGGCCCCCAGTAGAAGCCCGGCGCCGGCCATCAGAACCCGCATCCTGCCCGCGAGAGACATCATCATTCCTCCTGTGGGCCGCGGCCCTGTTGTTCCGGTCCGCCACTTATACGAGGCGGCGGAAAAACGTCCACGCTTTTGTTGGTCGCCGCCATCCGGCCGGGAGACCGGAAGGGGCGACGCCCGTTGCGTCATCCACAGGCGCATGCCCTGATTTTCTTGCCGGGAATCAGGCTTTCCGCTAGTCAAGGCCGCATGGGACAAAATCTTACACCGCCGTCCGACGGCGAGGGCGGCGATCACATCCTTCCGGTCGACCTGAAGGCGGCGCTTGAAGAGCGCTATCTCGCCTATGCCTTGTCGACGATCATGCATCGCGCGCTTCCGGACGTCCGTGACGGCCTGAAGCCGGTACACCGCCGCATCATCCACGCCATGAGCGAAATGGGCATCCGTCCCAATTCGGCATTCAAGAAGTGCGCCCGCATCGTCGGCGACGTGATTGGTAAGTTCCACCCGCACGGCGACCAGTCCGTCTATGACGCGCTGGTGCGGCTGGCGCAGGATTTCTCGCAGCGCTATCCGGTCGTCGACGGGCAGGGCAACTTCGGCAATATCGACGGCGACAGCGCGGCCGCCTACCGGTACACCGAAGCGCGCATGACGGATGTCGCGGCGCTCCTCCTCGAAGGCATCGACCAGGACGCCGTCGATTTCCGCCCGACCTATAACGAGGAGGACGAGGAGCCGATCGTCCTTCCGGCCGCCTTCCCGAACCTTCTCGCCAACGGTGCATCCGGCATCGCGGTGGGCATGGCGACCTCCATCCCGCCGCACAACGTCCACGAACTCTGCGACGCGGCGCTCCATCTGATCAAGCATCCGGACGCCTCGATCGAGAAGCTCGTCGAGTTCATCCCCGGACCGGACATGCCGACCGGCGGCATCATCATCGACAGTCGCGAGTCCATCATCGAGTCCTACAGGACCGGGCGCGGCGGCTTCCGCGTGCGCGCCAAGTGGGAGACCGAGGACCTCGGCCGCGGCGGCTACCAGATCATCGTCACCGAGATCCCCTATCAGGTGCAGAAGTCGCGGCTGATCGAGAAGATCGCCGAACTGCTCATCGCCCGCAAGCTGCCGCTCCTGGAAGATGTCCGGGACGAGTCCGCCGAGGACGTCCGCATCGTGCTCGTGCCGAAGAGCCGAACGGTCGATGCGACGCTGCTGATGGAATCGCTGTTCCGGCTGACCGACCTCGAAAACCGCTTCCCGCTCAACATGAACGTCCTGTCCATGGGCAAGGTGCCGCGGGTCATGGCGATCAACGAGGTCCTGCTCGAGTGGCTCGATCACCGCAAGACGGTCCTGATCCGGCGCTCGAAGTTCCGCCTGGCCGCCATAGACCGGCGGCTGGAGATACTCGGCGGCCTGCTGATCGCCTATCTCAACCTCGACGAGGTGATCCGCATCATCCGCGAGGAAGACGAGCCGAAGCCGGTGATGATCGCCAAGTGGGATCTCACCGACATCCAGGCCGAAGCCATCCTCAACATGCGGCTGCGCAACCTGCGCAAGCTCGAGGAATTCGAGATCCGCAAGGAATTCGATGAACTCACCGCCGAGAAGGCGGAGATCGAGGCGTTGCTCGCCTCCGACGAGAAACTCTGGCAGGCGGTCTCCTGGGAAGTCCAGGAGGTCAAGAAGAAGTTCGCCAAGGCAACCGAGCTCGGCCGCCGCCGCACGCAGTTCGCCGAGGCGCCGGACGCCGACGTCGAGGCGATCCAGCAGGCCATGATCGAGAAGGAGCCGGTCACTGTCGTCATCTCGCAGAAGGGCTGGATCCGCGCGCTGAAGGGGCATATCGCCGACACCTCGTCGCTGACCTTCAAGGAAGGCGACGCGCTCAAGCTCGCCTTCCCGGCGCAGACGACCGACAAGCTGCTGCTGGTGACGACCGGCGGCAAGGCCTATACGCTTGGCGCCGACAAGCTGCCTGGCGGCCGCGGCCATGGCGAACCGGTCCGCATCATGGTGGACATGGAAAACGACCAGGACATCCTGACCGCCTTCGTCCACGATCCGTCGCGCAAGCTGATCCTCGCCTCCACCGCCGGCAACGGCTTCGTGGTCGCCGAAAGCGAGATGGTCGCCAACACCCGCAAGGGCAAGCAGATCATGAATGTCGGCATGCCCGACGAGGCGAAGCTCGTCGTGCCGGTCGTCGGCGATCACGTCGCGGTGGTCGGCGAGAACCGCAAGATGCTGGTCTTCCCGCTGGTGCAGCTGCCGGAGATGACGCGCGGCAAGGGCGTCCGCCTGCAGCGCTACAAGGACGGCGGCATTTCGGATGTGAAGTGCTTCGCGATCGAGCAGGGGCTCACCTGGGAGGATTCCGCCGGCCGCGTCTTCACCAAGACTCGGGAGGAACTGGTGGAATGGCTCGGCGACCGCGCCTCCGCCGGCCGTCTCGTTCCGAAAGGCTTCCCGCGCAGCGGCAGGTTCTCGGGCTGATCAGGGGTAGGGCGCGGCCGTCACTCGGCGGCCGCGAGCGCGGGCCTTTCCCGCCGCCGCATCTGCCAGGCCGAATGCGCCACCAGCGCGAAAACGAGGATCGCGCCGCCGGCAAGCGCCTGCGTTGCGGGCACTTCCGAAAAGACGATCCACACCCAGACCGGCGCGAGGATCGTTTCCAGCAGGTAGAACATGCCGACTTCCGGGCCGCTCAGATAGCGGGGGCCGGTGGCGAGGCACCAGAAGGCGAGGGGGAGCATCACCGCGCCGTCGAAGATCACCCAGGCGGGTTCGGCCACCGAAAAACCCTGCTGCGCCACGAAGCCGAAGCCGACCAGCGCCGGGAGGATGGTGGCGGCGAGCGCCACGAAGCCCATGTCCTTGCCGCTCTTGCGACCGATCGTGATGGCGGCTGCGAGGAGCGCGGAGGTGACGAGCGCCAGCCCGTCGCCGAGAAGGCCTCCCGCCTCGAGCCCGCCTGCGACGATCAGCGCGACGCCGCAAACCATTGCCGCCATGGTCAGGACCGTCGAGAACGACGGCACTTCCTTCAGCGCCAGCCAGCCGAACAGTGCCGCGAACATCGGGGTGAAGGCGACGATGAAGACGACATTGGCGGTCGCGGTGTTGAAGACCGCGCCGAGGAAGGTCATCGTCGAGACGCCGTAGCAAAGCCCCGCCAGGAGCCCCGCACGCCCCGGCACCAGCACGGGCGCCCGCTTCGTCAGCACCCGCAGCAGCAGCCACAGGACCATGGCGGCGGCGAAGGTCGTCGCGCTGCGCAGCGCGATGACCGACCATGCCTCGCCCTGGCCGAGCTTCACGAGCGGCACGTCGAAGGAAAGCGCCAGCCCGCCGATGGTGGTGAGCGCGAGGCCCTTCTTGTGATCATTCATGGAGAGCATGCCTTCAGGTGTCGGAGGCCGGATCGAAACGTTCCCAGCCCCGCGGGGTCAGGTGCTCCTGCGGCTGGAAGCGGGTCTTGTAGCCCATCTTGCTCGAGCCCTTCACCCAGTAGCCGAGATAGACATGCGGCAGTCCGAGCGCCTGCGTGCGGCTGATGTGATCGAGGATCATGAACGTGCCGAGCGAGCGCTTCGCAAGCTGGGTGTTGAAGAAGGAATAGACCATCGACAGGCCGTCGCTCATCGTGTCGGTGAGCGCGACCGCAAGCAGTTCGCCCTTGCGCTCCCCGATCAGCGTCCCCGGCTCGCGCCTGCGGTACTCGATGATGCGGGTGTTCACATGCGTGTCCTCGACCATGATCGCATAGTCGAGCGCCGACATGTCCGACATGCCGCCCCGTTGGTGGCGGTCGTCGAGATAGCGGCGGAAGAGCGAGAACTGCTCGGTGGAGGGCTGTGTCGGAAGAAGCGTCGAGACGACGTCGGAATTGGCGGCCAGCACCCGGCGCATGGTGCGGCCCGGCTGGAACTCCTCGGCGAGGATGCGGACCGAAACGCAGGCCCTGCAGGTCTCGCAGGCGGGCCGGTAGGCGATGTTCTGGGAACGCCGGAAGCCGCCCTGGGTTAGGAGGTCGTTCATCTCCGCCGCGCGCGGCCCGACGAGGTGCGTGAACACCTTGCGCTCCATCTGGCCCGGCAGGTAGGGACAGGTCGCCGGGGCTGTCAGGTAGAACTGCGGGGAGGGCGTGGTCTGAGTATTCATCGCGGCGCGATTGGTTCCGTCCTGGCTTCCCGATGATGCCGTAACAGCCATACCATGGCGCAGATTGGCAAAACGTCAACAGGACCCGCGGCAGTTGTCGTGGTCGGCCGTGGATAAGCCGCGGCTGACCGGCTCGTCGTCAGTCCGTGCGGACGACGACGGTGCCGAGCAGCATGTCGTGGACGAGCCGCGAGCGGTCGGTGAACAGGCCGGCAAGCAGGATGAGCGGCGTCAGCACCGAGTTGATGATCCAGAACAGCACCGTGTGGACCATGGCCGTCAGGAAATCGATCCGCCGGCCGTCGAGCCGCATCATGGCGATGCCGAGCGCCCGCATGCCGAGCGTCGCCTGGCTCGGCCCGCCGAGCGTCACGCCGAAATAGAGGAGCGCCACGATGACGAACAGCGCAGGATAGAGGAAGAAGCCGAGGCCGAGCGTGATGATGCCGAGGAAGAAGACCACGACCGCGGCGGGGATGCACAGCAGGAGCACGATCGTATAGTCGATGACGAAGGCGAAGGCGCGCCGCGTCAGCACGCCGCTATAGGCGCGCCAGTCGTCCGGCACGATATAGGTCGGGTTCGGGTCGAGGCTCATCGGCTTTTGTCTCCGGTTGCACGAGGAAGCATATGGGAGGTCATGGCCTCCGCTGCAAGCGAAGGCGATGCGTCACCCCTTCGCAAGCTTCCGCGCCACCTCCAGCGAGAAATAGCTGAGAATGCCGTCGCAGCCGGCGCGCTTGAAGCAGAGAAGGGTCTCCATCATGATCCGCTCGCCGTCGATCCAGCCGTTCATCGCCGCGGCCTTGATCTGCGTGTATTCGCCGGAGACCTGGTAGGCGAAGGTCGGCATTCCGAAGGCTTCCTTGAGACGCCAGCAGATGTCGAGATAGGGCAGGCCGGGCTTGACCATCAGCATGTCGGCGCCTTCCTCGACGTCGAGCGCCGCGTCGCGCAGCGCCTCGGTGCCGTTGGCCGGGCTGATGTAATAGCTGTTCTTGTCGCCTTTCAGCAGCCCGCCGGTATTGATCGCCTCGCGATAGGGCCCGTAGAAGCCGGAGGAAAACTTCGTGGCATAGGACATGATGCCCACGTCCTGGTGGCCTGCGGCATCCAGCCCGCGGCGGATGGCGCCGATCCGGCCGTCCATCATGTCCGAAGGCGCGATGATGTCGGCCCCGGCATCCGCCTGCATCACGGCCGCGCGCACGATCTGGTCCACCGTCTCGTCGTTGACGATGATGCCGTCGCGCAGGATGCCGTCGTGGCCGTGGCTGGTGAACGGGTCGAGCGCGACGTCGGTGATGATGCCGATGTTCGGCACCGCCTTCTTGATCGCCGCCGTCGCCCGGTTGATGAGGTTGTCCGCCGAAAGGCTCTGCGAGCCCGTCTCGTCGCGCAGTTCCATCTCGATGTCGGGGAAGGTAGCGATGGCGGGGATGCCGAGATCGGCCGCTTCCCTGACCGCCTCCACCGCCTTGTCGATGCTCATCCGGTTGACGCCCGGCATGGCGGCGATCGGATCGACGATCCCGGTGCCCGGCACGAGAAAGATCGGCCAGATCAGGTCGTCGACCGTCAGCCGGTTCTCCTGCACCATCCGACGCGTCCAGTCGGCGCGTCGGTTGCGCCGCATGCGGCGGTGGCTGGTGATCTCGTCGACGAGATGCGTCTTGTCCATGGCAGGCTTCCATTCATCAGCAGTTGCGGCGCTCAATAGCACGCGGGATCCTGATTATGAATGGGCGAGTTGGTGGCGGTCCTATATCCAGAGATCGTTCTGGGCGGTGCGCTCGCCGCCTTCGCGGCCCGTGTTCAACGTGCCTCGCGGCTCGATCAGCATCATCTGCACCTCCTTCTCCGCAAACGGCTTATGCTCCACGCCCTTCGGGACCACGAACATCTCGCCCGGCCCGATGGTGACGGACCCGTCGCGGAAGTCGATACGCAGGTTTCCCGCCAGGACGATGAAGGTCTCGTCCGTCTCCGGGTGATCGTGCCAGATGAAATCGCCCTCGATGCGGACGAGCTTGAACTGATAGTCGTTCATTTCCGCGATCACGCGGGGCTGCCAGTGATCGCGGATCTGATTGAGCTTGCTGGCCAGGTTGATGGCCGTGCGGGGAAAGACGGGCTTTTCCATGTGGTCTCCTTGACGCTGCCGCGGGAGACTACGCCGTTGCCGCAGTCCCTTCTTGAACGATCGTGCAGCCTCCGGCCATCGATGCCTTCTCTGGCACACCCCGCCCGCGCCGGGTAAGGTGCCGGCATGGAACCTGATTCACCCAACGTGCCGAGGCGGACGCTGACGCAGACCCTGTTCGTGCTGTTTCTGCGCGTCGTCGCCATCACCTGCTTCTGGTTCGGCCTGCAATACTGGGCCATGCTGGTGGGCTATACGCTCGGCGGTCGCGGACGCTTCGACCTCCTCTCGCTCCCATGGCAGGTCGCGGCGCCGAGCCTTGCAGTGCTCTTCCCCGTCGCCTCGCTCGGGCTCTGGCTGACCGTGTCCTGGGGCCCGGTCCTCTACGCGCTCGCCGCGCTCATCCAGTTCCTAATGTACAATCTGTGGGCCGATGTCTTCGGGGCGAACGTCTTCGTCCTGCTTTTCCATGCCCTCGTCGTGGCCGTCTATGTGCTTTTCCGCATCGTTTTCTGGCTGGAAGATCGCCGCAGGGCCGAGCAGGTAACCACCCGTTAACCCTCGCTCGAAAGCTTTCGGGCCCGCGAGTTTAATGATTTTTCGCGCTAACGCGTTGATTTATATAAGAGGAATTTCCCTCCGCCCGGCGCTGCCTTCCATTCGTCGCAATCGTCGAAGCCGGGGTAAGTGCTTGTTAAGGATATGTTTTAAGTCGAATTTTATGGGCATTCGATAGTCTCACTCACAAGGCGGGAAGAAACAAACACCGCCAAACAAAACAGTGAGGCAGAGAAGATGAACACGAAGCTGAAGCCGCAGGCAGCCGCCGCTGTCGAAACCCGCGAAGATGCAATCCGCTCGCTCTACCTGGAGTCCCTCCATCTGGTCGAGCGTCTCCACCGCCGCCTTCTGGACGTCATCAAGGACGAGTTCGACCGCCAGGGTCGCGACGACATCAATGCCGTCCAGGCGCTTCTGCTCTTCAACATCGGCAACTCGGAACTGTCGGCCGGCGAACTCCGCTCGCGGGGCTACTACCTCGGCTCGAACGTCTCCTACAACGTCAAGAAGCTGGTCGACCTCGGCTTCATCAACCACCAGCGCTCGCGCATCGACCGCCGCTCGGTCCGCATCAGCCTGACCGAGAACGGCCAGGAGATCGCCGAGACCGTCGCCCGGCTCTACGAGCGCCATATCGGCTCGATCGAGAAGGTCGGCGGCATCGGCGAGGGCGAGTTCGCGCAGATGAACAAGCTCCTGCAGCGCCTCGACCGCTTCTGGAACGACACGATCGCCTACCGCCTTTAATCCGCGACATCCTCCAGTCGCATCAGGACCGGACGCGTTCCCTGCGCGGCCGGTCTTTGCGTTGCCCGAAAACCACATCCGGACGCCGCGGCCCCGCGTCACGTCATTGTCATCCGCGTCCGGGCCGGGGCCGGCCTCCGGGACACGAATTGGCCATATTGCCGTGTGATCCGCGCAGATGGGTCGCTGGGACTTGGAATCACCCTCTGGTGCCGTCGCCGGCCGCGCAATTTGCGCCTTTGTTAACCATGTCCCGCTAGGGCTGGCCACGATGCCGCGGGAATAGACGGGTAGGATAATGTCGAAGAAAAACGGATCGGAACAAGTTTCTCGCCGGATGCTGCTGCGTTCGGCTGCCACCTTCGGCGCAGCCGCGCTTGCCGCGCCGGCACTCGCCCAGACGGCGATCGACAGCCTGATCGCGGCGCCGCGCCGCGGCACCTGGGACGACCAGTTCGACGCCAAGGGAAGTTCCCGCACGGTCGCCGCCGTCGCCACCAACAATCCGGTTCTCGGTCCGCATGCGCCGGTGAACATCCAGCAGGCGATCATGAACTACCAGATGATCGTCGCCAACGGCGGCTGGCCGCAGATCAGCCCGGCCCAGACGCTGCGGCTCGGCGTGGTTGACCCCTCCGTTTCCCAGGTTCGCCAGCGCCTGATGATCTCCGGCGACCTGCCGCAGTCCGCCGGCATGTCGGCGGCATTCGATTCCTATGTCGACGGCGCCGTGAAGCGCTTCCAGGCCCGCCACGGCCTGCCGGCCGACGGCGTCATGGGCGAGTTCACGGTGAAGGCGATGAACGTCTCCGCCGCAACCCGTCTCCACCAGCTCGAGACCAATCTCGTGCGCCTGCAGTCCATGTCGGGCGATCTCGGTCGCCGCTATGTCATGGTCAACATTCCGGCCGCCTATATCGAGGCCGTCGAGAACGGCCGCGTTGCCCTCCGCAACACCGCCGTCGTCGGCAAGATCGACCGGCCGACCCACGTCATCAACTCGAAGATCTACGAAGTCATCCTCAATCCCTACTGGACGGCGCCGCGCTCGATCATCGAGAAGGACATCGTGCCGCTGATGCGCAAGGACCCGACCTACCTGACGCGCAACAACATCCGCCTCTTCGACGGCAACGGCAACGAGGTTGCGCCGGAGACGGTCGACTGGAACGCGGCCAAGGCGCCGAACCTGATGTTCCGGCAGGATCCCGGCAAGATCAACGCCATGTCCTCGACGAAGATCAACTTCCACAATCCGCACAACGAATACATGCACGACACGCCCCAGCAGGGCCTGTTCAACAAGCTGATGCGCTTTGAATCCTCCGGCTGCATTCGCGCCCAGAACGTCCGCGACCTCTCCAACTGGCTGCTTCGGGAAACACCCGGCTGGGATCGCCAGAACATGGAGCGGGTGATCGCAAGCCGCGTCAACACGCCGATCAGGCTCGCGGAAGAAGTGCCGATCTACATCGTCTACATCAGTGCTTGGTCCGCCGCCGACGGCGTCGTCCAGTTCCGCGACGACATCTACCAGATGGACGGTGCGACCGAACTGGCGCTGCAGACGACCACCGGGGTCGAGCAGTCGGCCGGCCCGATCAGCGAAGAGGACTTCCTGCCGCAGTAAGAACCTGCGCGCCCTGGACCTTCCCGAAAGCCGCGGCCGGTTGCCGCGGCTTTTCGCGTTCCGGGGGCTGGGACCTGGGGGCTGGGGGAACCGAGGGGAACCTGGGAGGACCTGGGGGAGGGCGTGCAAATCGCGCGCACCGTATTGCCCAACAGAAGCCCACCCGCTAAGACGCGGGCCATACGCATCCTGATCTCCTGAGGAGCCCCGACCATGTCGAACACCGACGCTTTCTTCTCCCGCCCGCTCGCCGAATCCGATCCGGAAATCTTTGGCGCGATCGAGAAGGAGCTCGGTCGCCAGCGCCATGAGATCGAGCTGATCGCCTCGGAGAACATCGTCTCCCGCGCCGTGCTCGAGGCGCAGGGGTCGATCATGACCAACAAATATGCCGAAGGCTACCCGGGCAAGCGCTATTACGGCGGCTGCCAGTTCGTCGACATCGCCGAGGAACTGGCGATCGAGCGCGCCAAGAAGCTCTTCGGCGTCAACTTCGCCAACGTCCAGCCGAATTCCGGTTCGCAGATGAACCAGGCGGTCTTCCTGGCGCTTCTCCAGCCCGGCGACACCTTCATGGGCCTCGACCTCAACTCGGGCGGACACCTGACCCACGGCTCGCCGGTCAACATGTCCGGCAAGTGGTTCAACGTCGTCTCCTACGGCGTGCGCGAGGACGACAACCTCCTCGACATGGATGACGTCGCCGCCAAGGCCCGCGAGCACAAGCCCAAGCTGATCATCGCCGGCGGCACGGCCTATTCCCGCATCTGGGACTGGAAGCGTTTCCGCGAGATCGCCGACGAGGTGGGCGCCTATCTCATGGTCGACATGGCCCATATCGCCGGCCTGGTCGCCGGCGGCCAGCACCCGTCGCCGTTCCCGCATTGCCATGTCGCAACCACCACCACCCACAAGTCGCTGCGCGGTCCGCGAGGCGGCGTCATCCTCACCAATGACGAGGACCTGGCGAAGAAGTTCAACTCGGCCGTCTTCCCCGGCCTGCAGGGCGGCCCGCTGATGCACATCATCGCCGCCAAGGCGGTCGCCTTTGGCGAGGCGCTGCAGCCGTCGTTCAAGGACTACGCCGCGCAGATCGTCAGGAATGCCAAGACGCTTGCCGATACCCTGAAGGCCGGCGGCCTCGACATCGTCTCCGGCGGCACCGACAACCACCTCATGCTGGTCGACCTTCGCAAGAAGAACGCCACCGGCAAGCGGGCGGAAGCGGCGCTCGGCCGCGGCTACATCACCTGCAACAAGAACGGCATCCCCTTCGATCCGGAAAAGCCCTTCGTCACCTCCGGCATCCGTCTCGGCACGCCCGCCGGCACGACGCGCGGCTTCCGGGAGGCCGAGTTCGTCGAGATCGGCAACCTCATCGTCGAGGTCCTCGATGGCCTGAAGGCGGCCAATTCCGACGAGGGCAATGCCGCCGTCGAGGCTGCTGTGCGCGAAAAGGTCGTGGCGCTCACCGGCCGCTTCCCGATGTACCCCTACATGTGAAACTGAAGGAGCCGGAATGCGCTGCCCCTATTGCGGTTCTGAGGATACCCAGGTCAAGGATTCGCGTCCGGCGGAGGACAATACCTCCATCCGCCGGCGGCGCATCTGCCCCGATTGCGGCGGACGCTTCACCACCTTCGAGCGCGTGCAGCTACGCGAGCTGACGGTCCTCAAAAAGACCGGCCGCAAGGTGCCCTTCGACCGCGACAAGCTGGTGCGCTCCTTCCAGATCGCGCTGCGCAAGCGGCCGGTCGACGGCGACCGCATCGAGCGCGCGGTCTCCGGCATCGTCCGGCGGCTGGAAAGCTCCGGCGAGACGGAGATTTCCTCCGAGCAGATCGGCCTGCAGGTGCTCGAGGCTTTGAAGAGCCTCGACGACGTCGCCTTCGTCCGCTACGCCTCCGTCTACCGCGACTTCTCCCATGCGGAGGATTTCGAGAAGGTGATCGAGGAGATCAACGCCAAGATCGCCCGCGATCCCGGCCTAGAGCCCTGATCCCGTGAGCGCGACGCCGCAAGACAGGCGATACATGTCGGCGGCCATGCGGCTGTCGCGCTGGCACACGGGCCTGACCGCCACCAATCCTTCCGTCGCTGCCCTGGTCGTCAGGGACGGTGCGATCGTCGGCGCCGCCGTCACCGCTCCGGGCGGCCGCCCGCATGCGGAAACCCAGGCGCTTTCCATGGCCGGCGGGAAGGCGAGGGGGGCGACCCTCTACGTCACGCTCGAGCCCTGCTCCCATCACGGTAAGACCCCGCCCTGCGCCGACGCGATCACCGCGGCCGGGATTGCCCGCGTCGTCGTCTCGCTCACCGATCCCGATCCGCGCGTGTCCGGCCGCGGCCTCGCCATCCTGCGCGATGCCGGCATCGCGGTCGAAAGCGGCGTGCTGGAGGAAGAGGGGCGCCGCGTGCTCGGCGCCTATCTGATGCGCCAGACGCGCGGCCGCCCGCAGGTGACGCTCAAGCTCGCGGTATCGGCCGATGGCATGATCGGTCGCAGGGACCATGCCCCGGGCGAGGGCCAGGTCGCCATCACCGGTCCGGTCGCCCGTGCCCAGGTTCATGTGCTGCGCGCCGAGATGGACGCCATCCTCGTCGGCATCGGCACGGCTCTCGCCGACAACCCCGAACTCACCTGCCGCGCCCCGGGGCTCGAAGCCCGCTCGCCGCTCCGCATCGTGCTCGACCGCCGCCTCGACCTGCCGCCGGCATCGAAGCTCGTGCGCTCGGCCCGCGACGTGCCGGTGATCGCGGCCTCGATCGGCGACGCATTCGAAACGCCCGAGACGCCCGAAACGCGCGAGCCACCCGGGTCCGGACGGGCAGCCCGGCGCCGGGCGCTGGCCGATGCGGGAGTCGAGATCCTCGAAACCGGCTCGCTCGCGACGCTCCTCTCCTCGCTCGCCGCCCGCGGCGTCTCCTCCCTGCTGGTCGAGGGCGGCGCCGGCGTGGCCAGGAGCTTCCTGGATCAGGGTCTCGTCGACCGCATCCTCCTCTTCGAGGGCACGACGACCGTGGGCGCGTCAGGGCTTGCATCGCCGCTCACGCGTGCCGATATGCCGGCTGGCTTCCGGCTCCTGCGCGAGGAGGCCTTCGGCCCCGACCGCCTTACAGAATACGAAAGGTTTTCCTGATGTTCACGGGTATCGTCACCGATGTCGGCACGGTTTCCGGCGTCACGCCGATGGACGAGGGCGTGCGCCTGCGCGTCGCCACCGCCTACGACCCGAAGACCATCGACATCGGCGCCTCCATCGCCCATTCCGGCGTCTGCCTGACGGTCACCCGCCTGCCCGAAGAAGGCGAGAACGCCCGCTGGTTCGAGGTCGAGGCATGGGAGGAGGCGCTGCGCCTCACCACCATCGCCGGCTGGCGCGAAGGCACGCGGATCAACCTCGAGCGGGCGCTGAAGATCGGCGACGAACTCGGCGGCCACATCGTTTCCGGCCATGTCGACGGCAAGGCGGAAATCCTCTCCATCGCGCCGGAAGGCGAGGCGGTCCGCATCCGGCTGCGTGCACCGCAGGCGCTCGCCCGCTTCGTGGCGCCGAAGGGCTCGGTCGCGCTCGACGGCACCTCGCTCACCGTCAACGCCGTCGACGGCTCCGATTTCGACGTCCTCCTCATCCGCCATACGCTCGCCGTCACCACCTGGGGTGATCGCAAGGCCGGCGATTTCGTCAACTTCGAGGTCGATACCATGGCCCGCTACGCCGCTCGGCTGGCGGAGTTTCCGGCAGGGGCGTGAATGCATCCCGATCTCAACGCAAGGGCGGCCCGCACCGCCGAGATCCGCGAGCGCGCGGCGGCCGAGATGAAGGCGATCGGCGTCGACGAGGCCTTCATCTCGGATCTCGTGGAGACCTTCTACGCGCGGGTGCTTGCCCATCCGACCCTCGGCCCCGTCTTCGACGCCCGGCTTGCCGGTCGCTGGCCTGAGCACATGGCGAAGATGAAGGCCTTCTGGTCCTCGGTCGCGTTTCGCACCGGCGCCTATGGCGGCAAGCCGGTCCAGGCGCATCTGGGCGTCGCCGACATGACGCCCGACCTCTTCCCGCAATGGCTCGCGCTCTTTTCCGCCACGCTCGACGAGATGGCGCCGGGCGAGGAGGCGAAGGCCTGGTTCATGGCGACCGCCGAGCGCATCGCCCGCAGCCTGACGCTCTCGCTCTTCTACAATCCCGCCCTGGACGATCCGGCCGCCGGCGCTCGCTGAGGCGGTTTCCCGGCGCGGCGCCTTGCTTGACTTCCTTCCGGATCGGGCCCATGTTCAGGCCATGTTGACCGAACGCCTCCATTCCAGCCTCAAGCGGGTGTGCCTCATCGCAGGCATCTGACCCCCGGCTCGGTCGCGTCGCGCCCTGGCCGCGGGGCGCGCAGGCAGCTTTCCGTAATTTCGGTTGAAGCTGCCCGTTTATGGCGACGGTCATTCTCCAAGCAAAACCACGATCGCCGTTGCGCGCCATGTCGCGCCGGCCGACAACGAAAGTCAGGAATACCAGCAATGGCTCCCGAGAAGAAGAAGAGCAGCCGCAAGCCGGCCATCATCGTTACCCAGTCGGACCACCAGCGGCTGACGCGGCTTGCCGAGGCGCATGCCGACCGCAACCCGGACGTCGCCGAAGAGCTTCTGGCCGAGCTCGACCGCGCCCGCGTGGTCCAGGACGGCAAGATCGGCGCCGATGTCGTGCGCATGGGCTCCACCCTGCGCTTCACCAGCGACCTCGGCGAGGATCGCACCGTCACCCTCGTCTTCCCCGGCGAAGCGGATATCGCAGCCGGCAAGGTTTCAATCCTCACCCCCATCGGCGCCGCGGTGATCGGCCTGTCGGCCGGCCAGTCGATCGACTGGACCGCCCGCGACGGCCGCGTCCACCGCCTCACCGTCGAGACGGTGCAGCCGCCGGCCGAAAACCCGGCAGCCGCCGCCGCCCCCGCGGAGTTGCGGCCGGCATCATGATCCGCACTCTGCCTCCTTGCCGCCTCTCCCTCTACGGAGGCTGCCTCATCGCAGGATAACCGCCCCTGCGCCGCGCAAACGTCGCGGGCAGGGGAATCTCCCGTCCATGTCTTATGTGCGCGCTCCCCCCGGGATCACCTCAGGAAGCACCCCAGGGAGCACAGGAGAACTGCGATATGTCCAAGGATACCGTCATCCTCACCACCAAGGATTTCACCATACTGGAAGCCATGTGCGACAACCCGCTCGCCCGCCGCGACCTGCTCGTGCCGCAGATCCGGCGCAAGCTGGATGCGGCGATCGTCGTCTTCCGCCAGGACCTGCCGGAAGGGGTGGCGAGCATCAACAGCCGGGTCACGTTCCGGGTCGAGAGCAGCCTGCGCGAAGGCGTCGCGCGCGATACGCGCATCCTGTCGACCGGCCAGGTGGGCGGGCCGGTCGGCATGTTCCTGCCGGTCACCACACCGCGCGGCCTTGCCCTGCTCGGCCTCAGCGAAGGCCAGCAGGCCGTGCTGGAGAATGCCGGCGGCGGCGAGGAGCGGCTCGTGCTCGAAAAGGTGGAATACCAGCCGGAAGAGGCCTGGCGTGCCCGCATCCGGGACCGGGACCGGGACCTTGAGCGGGTGGGAAACGATACGCCTCCCGCTAACGGCAGGCCGCAGCTGCGGGTGGTGTCCGGCGGTCTGGTGCCACGACGCGGCCCGGTCCCGGCGACGCCCCGCGGCCGCGACGACGACCCGGGCCCCTCGGCGGCCTGAGCCCACGCAAAGCCGATGCGGCGCGGGCTCGATTGCCCGCGCCTTCCTCTGAGGATGAAGAAGGAACAGGATGTCCACCAACCTTACCCCGGCGCAGGACATGCGCTCCACCGCCTTCGCCCAGGGACTTTTCTGGATGGGCCTCAGCATGGCGGCCTTCATAGGCATGTCGGTCGGCTCCCGCGAACTGGCGGCCACCCTCTCCATCCAGCAGGTGCTCTTCTTCCGGGCGCTTGTCGGCCTCTTCGTCATCCTCGCCGTCGGCCGGGCGCTCCTGCCGGAACTGCGCGGCCTGAAGATGGTCAGGCTGCATGTCCTGCGCAACGTCGTCCACTTCTTCGCCCAGTATCTCTGGACGATCGGCGTCGTGCTCCTGCCGCTCGCCTCGGTCTTCGCGCTCGAATTCACCATGCCGATCTGGGTGGCCTTCTTCGCCTTCCTCTTTCTGAAGGAAAAACTGACGACGCCGCGCGTCCTCGCCACGATCGGCGGCTTCGTCGGCGTGCTCGTCATCGTCCGCCCCGGAGTGGGCATGGTCGATCCGGCAGCCGGCCTGGTGCTGATCGCCGCCGCCGGCTACGGCCTGTCGCTGATCCTCGTGAAGCAGCTGACCCGCGAGGTTTCCCCCGGTGCGATCGTCGTCTGGATGATCCTCATCCAGCTGCCGCTCGGCTTCCTCGTCTCGCTCACCGACTGGCGTCCGGTCGCCCTGACGGACGTTCCATGGATGCTGGTCGCCGGTATCGGCGCGCTCGCCGCCCATTACTGCCAGGCCCAGGCGCTGAGACGCCTCGACGCCTCCGTCGTCATGCCGATCGATTTCCTGCGCGTCCCCATGGCCGCCGTCGTCGGCTACTACGCCTATTCCGAAGCCATCGACCTCTGGGTCTTCCTCGGCGGCGGCATCATCCTCTTCTCCAACTACCGCGCCGTCATGTCCGAACGTAAGGCCGCCGCGGCCGGGTGAGGGGGAGGGGGAGGATGCGACCTCACCGCGATGTTCCTTCTCCCTGCCCGCGGGGTGCTCGCGGCTAGAATGTGCCCGGCAGGGCGGATGAGGGGAGGGTGCATGACGGGCGACGCGACCTCGCTTGTCGCTGTCCGCTTGTGCGCTATTATCGGTGGGGAAGGAAGGGATCGCATGGCGTCGGCGCGAACTGTAGCCAGTCTGTCACTCGATGCTGCGCTTCTATCCGAAGCGGAGGCGCTGAAGCTTGACGTCAACGGTGCCGCCGAAGAGGGGATTGCGCGTGCGGTGAGCGCTGAAAAGGAGCGCCTCTGGAAGATCGAGCACGCCAACGCTATTCGTGCTGAAAACGAACATCTGGACAATCACGGCCTGCCGCTTTCCCGATTCCGGCGATTTTGATGGCGCGTTTCGAAGTCGATCGCGCGAAGAGCAGTTCGCGTCGGCTGCTTTATAAGTACGTTAAGCGCACCCCCACCCACCAAAAATCAACCACTTAACCCCCGCCACATCCCCGTCCCCGAAACCCGTGCCCATACTTTCCCCGTTCCGCCCTCGGATACACCGGCAGGCGTGCTGGCGAGGCGGGGCCGGCGCTGGTGGTGGGGAAACGACGTAAGTCCTCATCATCGGGGTCCGCGGAAAATGGTCTCCCTCCGGCGACACGGGGAGAGGCGAAGGGTTACGGACCAGCCCTCGTCTCTTGATGCCCGAACAGCGCGCCGGGCGTGCCTGTGCGGCACACAAGGGGGTCGACGGAGATGGTGTCGCCGGATTTTCAAGTCCGACGAGAGACCGGGGCGGAAAGCCTCGGGACCCCGGGAAACCGGCGGAAAGCACCTCCTCCCAGACCTCGACAGAGAGACCCAAGTCGCGGGCAAAAACCGCCGAACGGGGCGCTGAGAGGTGCCACATAAACTAACTTTACGAGGCAGCTTTCAGCGCCCCGTCCGATTTGAAATTCGAAGAACACCAAGGGATGAATCCGTCCACCCGTCATCCTCGGGCGAGCGCAGACGTATCCTGGGGAAAGGGCGGCCGAGGGGCGGCTGAGGGGCGGATACCGAGCGCCCGGGGCCCGGTGGCCGGCCCGATGGCCGCCTGCGACGACCGGGAACACCTGCCATGCGGGAAAAGTGCTTGCCTTCAAGGCAGCGGCGTGGTTTGACCCGCGCCATCCCGATTATTCATGCCGTCTGCCCGAGGTCACCCGATGCCCGATTCCGTCAAGCCCCATCTCCTGGTCGTCGAGGCCCGCTTCTATGAGGACATGTCCGACGCGCTGCTCGACGGCGCGACGGCGGCGTTGACCGAGGCCGGCGCGACCTGGGACGTGGTGACGGTGCCGGGTGCGCTCGAAATCCCGCCGGCGATCGCCATGGCGCTCGATGCGGGCGAAAACGGCGGCACGCAATATCACGGCTTCGTCGCGCTCGGCATGGTGATCCGCGGCGAGACCTACCATTTCGATATCGTCGCCAATGAATCCTCCCGCGCGCTGATGGACCTCGCGGTCTCGGAATCGCTTCCGATCGGCAACGGCATCATGACGGTGGAGAACGAGGAGCAGGCCTGGGCGCGCGTCCGCCGCTCCGAAAAGGACAAGGGCGGCTTTGCCGCGCGTGCGGCGCTGGCCATGATCGCGCTGCGCGAAAAGCTGAATGGTTGATCCGATGACGAACCCAGAAAAACCGGCGGTCAAGCCCGCCAACCAGAGGGGCGCTGCCCGGCTTGCGGCCGTTCAGGCCCTCTACCAGATGGATGTCGGCGGCGCCGGCGTCCTCGAAGTCGTCGCCGAATACGAGGCCCATCGCCTCGGCCAGGAACTCGACGGCGAGACCTACCTGAAGGCGGACCCTTCCTGGTTCCGCTCCATCGTCTCGGGCGTCGTCCGCGACCAGGTGAAGATCGATCCGGTCGTCCGCGCGGCGCTGCAGAACGACTGGCCGCTGTCGCGGCTGGATTCCACGCTGCGCGCCATCCTGCGCGCCGGCACGTTCGAGATCCTCGAGCGCAAGGACGTGCCGGTGCCGGTCATCGTCACCGAATATGTCGAGATCGCCCAGGCCTTCTTCGAGGGCGAAGAGCCGAAGATCGTCAACGCGGTCCTCGACCGGATCGCCAAGCAGGTGCGCGGCCCGACCGCGAAATAGCGCCACGACAGGAAAGGTTGCGGCGATGGATGGCAGCGTCGAGGGACTTCAGGGGCAGGTAAGCGCCGCCAGGCGCAACGTCTTCCTGCTGTCGGTCGTCCAGGCGCTGCTCGGCTCCGCCCCGCCGCTCACCTTCTCCCTCGGCGGGCTCGCCGGCTACCAGATGCTGGGCGACGACAAGTCGCTCGCCACCGCGCCGCTCACCGGCTTCAACGTCGGCGTCGCGCTCGGCGCCGTCGCCGTCGCCATTGCCTCCCGCTATCTCGGCCGCCAGGCGGGATTCATGCTGGGCGCGCTGACGGGCGCGGCCGGCGCCGCGCTTGCCGCGGTCGCGCTCTTCCGCGGCGATTTCTGGCTCTTCGCCACCGGGCTCATGCTGATCGGCGTCTCCGGCGGCTTCACCCAGAAGATCCGCTTCGCCGCCGCCGATGCGTCGCCGAGCTTCTACAAGCCGAAGGCGATCTCCTGGATCCTCGCCGCCGGCATCGTCTCCGCCATCCTCGGGCCGCAGCTCGCCATCTGGTTCAAGGACCTCTTCGCCCCCGTCGGCTTCGCCGGCGCCTTCGTCGCGCTCATTCCGCTCAGCCTCGTCGCGATCCTGGTGCTGGCGGCACTGAAACTGCCGGAGGCCCGCGCAAGGACGGAGGCAGACGCCCCGGTCCGCCCGCTCCGCGAGATCGTGCTGACCCAGCGCTTCATGACCGGCATGGTTTGCGGCATCGGCTCCTATGCGCTGATGACCTTCATGATGACCGGCGCGCCGCTTGCCATGGTGATCGGCTGCGGCTTCTCCACCGAACTCGCCACCCTCGGCATCCAGTGGCACGTGCTCGCCATGTTCGCGCCGAGCTTCTTCACCGGCATGCTGATCACCCGCTTCGGCACCGAGAAGGTGGTAGCCTTTGGCCTCGTCATCCTGATGGCCTGCGCCGTCGTCGCCCACATGGGCGTCGAGCTCTGGAACTTCTGGGGCGCGCTCGTGCTCCTCGGCATCGGCTGGAACTTCGGCTTCATCGGCTCCACCGCCATCGTCGCCTCCAGCTATCGCCCGCACGAGGCCGACAAGGTGCAGGGCTTCCACGACATCGTGCTGTTCGGCACCGTGGCGCTCGCCTCCTTCTCGTCGGGCCAGGTCTTCACCGCCTGGGGCTGGTCGGTGATGAACCTCGTCATCTGGCCGGTGACCATCCTCTGCCTCGTCCTCGTCATCGCCCTGATGCGCCGCAACGCCGCCGCGGGAACCGCCTGACCTCATTCATTTCCGGGGCTTGACGCAACCTCGCCGGAGCCGCAATCTCCCGCTCGGCAACCCTTGGTATCCTTGGGAGGGGAGGCGGTTGCCGGTTCAGGCTGCGAGGGGATCTCGTCGGCGAAAGGGAGAGGAAAAGCGAATGACCGTAGTTTTCGGTGTGATCGTGTGCGGCCTGCTGTCCGTCGCGTATGCCGTCTGGGCAACGCAGAGCGTTCTGGCCGCTGATCAGGGCAATGCCCGAATGCAGGAAATCGCAGGCTATATCCGGGAAGGGGCGCAGGCCTATCTCACCCGGCAATACATGACCATCGCCATCGTCGGCGCGGTCGTGACCGTTCTCGCCTGGCTGCTCCTTTCCGGAACGGCCGCCCTCGGCTTCGTCATCGGCGCCGTGCTCTCCGGTGCGGCCGGCTTCATCGGCATGCACGTCTCCGTCCGCGCCAATGTCCGCACCGCCCAGGCTGCCTCGCAGAGCCTGTCGGCGGGCCTCGACATCGCCTTCAAGTCGGGCGCCATCACCGGCATGCTGGTGGCCGGCCTCGCGCTTCTCGGCGTCTCGATCTACTACTGGATCCTGGTTTCCGTGCTCGGCCATGAAAGCGGTTCGCGCGAGGTGATCGACGCGCTCGTGGCGCTCGGCTTCGGCGCCTCGCTGATCTCGATCTTCGCCCGTCTGGGCGGCGGCATCTTCACCAAGGGCGCCGATGTCGGCGGCGACCTCGTCGGCAAGGTGGAGGCCGGCATCCCGGAAGACGACCCGCGCAACCCGGCGACCATCGCCGACAATGTCGGCGACAATGTCGGCGACTGCGCCGGCATGGCGGCCGACCTCTTCGAGACCTATGCGGTCTCCGTCGTCGCGACCATGGTGCTTGCGGCTATCTTCTTCGCCGGCGCGCCGGTGCTCGAGACCGCCATGGTCTATCCGCTCGCCATCTGCGCCGCCTGCATCGTCACCTCGATCATCGGCACCTTCTTCGTCAAGCTCGGCTCGAACGGCTCGATCATGGGCGCGCTCTACAAGGGCCTCATCGTCACCGGGCTGCTGTCGATCCTCGGCCTGGGAGCGGCAACCTCGCTCACCGTCGGATGGGGCTCGATCGGCACGGTCGCCGGTCAGGACATCACCGGGACGAACCTCTTCATCTGCGGCATCCTCGGCCTCGTGGTCACCGCGCTGATCGTGGTGATCACCGAATACTATACCGGCACCAACAAGCGTCCGGTCAACTCGATTGCCCAGGCCTCGGTCACCGGCCACGGCACCAACGTCATCCAGGGGCTTGCGGTCTCGCTGGAATCGACGGCGCTGCCGGCCATCGTCATCGTCGCCGGCATCATCTCGACCTACCAGCTCGCCGGCCTCTTCGGCACCGGCATCGCCGTGACCGCCATGCTGGGGCTTGCCGGCATGATCGTCGCGCTCGATGCCTTCGGCCCCGTCACCGACAATGCCGGCGGCATCGCCGAAATGTCCGGCCTGCCGTCCGACGTGCGCAAGTCGACCGACGCGCTGGATGCGGTCGGCAACACCACCAAGGCCGTCACCAAGGGTTACGCGATCGGCTCGGCCGGCCTCGGCGCCCTGGTGCTCTTCGCCGCCTATTCGAACGATCTGGCCTATTTCGCGGCCAACGGCGATCGCTACCCCTATTTCCAGGGCATCGGCGATATCTCGTTCAGCCTGTCCAACCCATACGTGGTGGCGGGGCTGATCTTCGGCGGCCTCATTCCCTATCTCTTCGGCGGCATTGCCATGACCGCGGTCGGCCGCGCTGCCGGCTCCATCGTCGAGGAGGTGCGCAAGCAGTTCCGCGAGAATGCCGGCATCATGCAGGGAACGGTGAAGCCGGACTACGGACGTGCCGTCGATATCCTGACGAAGGCCGCGATCCGCGAAATGATCGTTCCGTCCCTTCTTCCGGTGCTGGCGCCGCTCGTCGTCTATTTCGGCGTCCTGCTGATCTCCGGCTCCAAGGCGTCGGCCTTCGCGGCGCTCGGGGCATCGCTGCTCGGCGTCATCGTCAACGGTCTCTTCGTGGCGATCTCCATGACCTCCGGCGGCGGCGCCTGGGACAATGCCAAGAAGAGCTTCGAGGACGGCTATGTCGACAAGGACGGCACGCGCCACATGAAGGGTTCTGACGCCCACAAGGCGTCCGTGACCGGCGACACGGTCGGCGATCCCTACAAGGATACCGCGGGTCCCGCGGTCAATCCGGCGATCAAGATCACCAATATCGTCGCCCTTCTTCTCCTGGCCGTACTGGCGGGCTGAAGCTGCAACGACAAAAGGAAAGGGCCCGCGGATCGCTCCGCGGGCCCTTTTTCCGTTCAGAGACCTTTCGCCTACTGGGCGAGGTTCTGGAAGATGTTGCGCGCGGCACTCGCACCGCCGGCGCCGCCGGCCCCGGACAGAAGCTGCTGCAGGAAGGTCAGGTCGCGACCGCCGGTGGGCGTCGTGCGCGAGATCGAGTCGAACACCTTGCCGTCCTGGAGCGTGTAGTTCGCCTTGCGGGCCACGACGCCGTCCTTGTCGAAATAGATCGCAAGCACGTTCTGCTCGACGAGGCGCGGCTTCATGAAGGCCACCGGCCGCTCCCGCTTCTGCGAGATGTAGTAGAAGACTTCGCTGTCGAAGGTGGCGGTGGTGGAGGGGGTGCCCATGGTCAGCAGCACCTGCTCGCGGCTCGACCCGACGGGGATGAGCGCCAGCGACTCCTGGTCGATGACGTAGCCATTGTACATCGTCTGGCCGATATCCATGGACGTGCAGCCGGTGACTGCGGTCGATGCGATGATGGCCGCGATTGCGGTTCTGCTCAGCAATTTCATTTCAGACCTTAACACCCGCCCTTGAGAGGCTTTCCCGAAACTGTGACTTGCGGACTTTGCCGTTGCCTGCTGTCCATATTCATTGTGGCTATTCCGGGGAGACGGCTCAAAACCGGGTCCCGGAGTGATGCGGAAGTGGCCGCTGCAGAAGACATGCGCAACGGCGTTGCAATTCGTGCCTGCTTCGGTAAACCAGCTTTCGTTTCCATGCAACAGATGGAGACCAAACGCGAGAGCTCCAATGATCTTCGGCCTGTTCAGAAAGAAAAGACAAAACCAGCCGATCGTCGACCGCCAGTACGCTTCCTTGACATCGGCCGCACGCGATCCCTTCTTTTATACGGACCTCGGCGTGCCCGATACGGTGATGGGCCGGTTCGAGATGCTGTCGATCGTCATGATCCTGTTCTTCCGCCGCACCGCCCGCTCGAAGACGAGCGGCCAGGAACTGGCGCAGGAGATCATCGACGCCTTCTTCCAGGATCTCGACCATTCGATCCGCGAACTCGGGATCGGCGACCAGGGCGTTCCGAAACGGATGAAGAAGCTGGCCGGCATGTTCTACGGCCGGCTGGAAAGCTATGCCGCGGCGCTTGACGCGACCGATCGCGAGGATCTCGCGGCGGCACTGGCGAGGAACCTTCATCCGGAAGCTGCCGATGCGCCCCCGATGGACGGTCTGGCGGCATGGATGATCGACGCGGAAGCGGCCCTCGGCGCCGTTTCGGAAGAGGATATCGCCCGTGGTGGCGCGGTTCTGCCGCCGCCGGGCAAGTGAGGAATACATGACGCAAGACCATGGACGAGGCGAAAAGCCGCCCTTTTCCTACCCGGTGCGGGTAGGCCACATTTCCGCCAATGCGGTCTCTGTCCACGTCGAGGCCGCGCCGCGCGAGCTGAAGGCCCTCGCGGACCTCTGGAACGTGCTGGACGTCAAGTCGCTGAAGGCCGACCTGCAGATCGCCCGCTGGAAGAAGGATGGCGTGCGCATCAAGGGCCGCGTCGAGGCGGCGATCGAGCAGGCCTGCGTCGTCACGCTCGAACCGGTGGTCTCGCAGATCGACGAGACCTTCGAGCAGGTCTTCGTTCCGGAAGGATCGAAGCTCGCCCGCGTCGTGCTGGGCGACTCGGCCGAAATGGTCCTCGACCCGGAGGGGCCGGACCTGCCCGAGACCTTCGTCGGCGACACGATCGACGCCGGCGAAGTGGTTGCTGAGGCCGTGGCGCTCGCCATCGACCCCTATCCCCGCAAGCCCGCCATCGAGTTCCAGGCGCATATCGAAAGCGATGCGTCGAAGGACGAAGCCAAGCCTTCTCCCTTTGCCGTCCTCAAGGACTGGAAAAAGCAGGACTAGGATGGAAATCGCCTCGATTGGGTTGTAAGCACCTCCAGAACCATTATTTTGGCCTCGATTTTCGCCGGGTGGCGAGCAAAAGGACAAGGGACGCGTGATCAGAATTTCTGTTGATGTCATGGGAGGCGATTTCGGCCCCAAAGTGGTCATCGCCGGCATAGCCAAGGCATTGGAACGGCACCCCGACGTCACTTTCGTCCTCTACGGGCTGAGGGCCGAATGCGAACCCTACCTCCAGAAGTTTCCAAAACTGCGTGAACGGTCGGTCTTCCACGACTGCGAACTGGCGGTCGCGATGGACGAGAAGCCGAGCCAGGCCCTGCGCCGCGGCCGCTACGTCTCGACCATGTGGCGGGCGATCGAGGCGGTGAAGCACGGCGAGGCGGATGTTGCCGTCTCCGCGGGCAATACCGGTGCGCTGATGGCGATGGCGAAGTTCTGCCTGCGCACCATGGCGCATGTCGAGCGTCCGGCGATCGCCGGCATCTGGCCGACGCTGAAGGGCGAGAGCATCGTTCTCGACATCGGTGCGACGATCGGTGCCGATGCCCAGCAGCTGATGGATTTCGCGTTGATGGGCGGGGCCATGGCCCGTGCCCTGTTCGAGACGGACCGTCCGACCGTCGGCCTCCTCAATGTCGGCGTCGAGGAGGTCAAGGGCCTCGAGGAAGTCAAGGAAGCAGGGCGGCTGATCCGCGATGCCAACCTTGCGACAATCGCCTATCACGGCTTCGTCGAGGGTGACGACATCAGCAAGGGCACCGTGGACGTCGTCGTGACCGAGGGCTTCACCGGCAATATCGCGCTCAAGGCGGCCGAGGGAACGGCCCGCCAGATCGCGCAGCTTTTGCGCGACGCCATGTCGCGTACGTTCCTTGCCAAGATGGGATATCTGCTGGCGAAGAGTGCCTTCGACCTGCTGCGGGAGAAGATGGACCCGCGCAAGGTCAATGGCGGCGTCTTCCTCGGCCTCAACGGCATCGTCATCAAGAGCCACGGCGGCACCGATGCCGAAGGGTTCGCGGCGGCGATCGACGTCGGCTACGACATGGCCCGCAACCGGCTGACCGAGAAGATCGCCGAGGACTTGAGAATCTATCACGCCCGCCACCAGCCGCCGGCTGGCCCCGAGGCAGCCTGACGACAGGATGAAAATAGCATGATCCGTTCAGTGGTTCGCGGCTACGGTGCCGCACTGCCCAAGCGCGTGGTCCCCAATCTCGAACTGGAAGGTGTCGTCGAGACCTCCGACGAATGGATTGTCCAGCGTACCGGGATTCGCCAGCGCTACATTGCGGGCGAGGGGGAGACGACGGCCTCGCTCGGCGAGGCGGCAGCACGCGCTGCCCTTGAAAAGGCGGGCCTGACCCCGGCCGACATCGACCTGATCGTCGTCGCGACCTCAACCCCGGACAACACGTTTCCGGCCACCGCCGTGAACATCCAGAACCGTCTCGGCATGACCCACGGCTTCGCCTTCGACATGCAGGCGGTCTGTTCGGGCTTCGTCTATGCGATGGCGACGGCGGACATGTATATCCGCGGCGGCATGGCGAAGCGCGTCCTGGTGATCGGCGCGGAAACCTTTTCGCGCATCCTCGACTGGAAGGACCGCACCACCTGCGTGCTCTTCGGCGACGGTGCCGGCGCGCTTGTGCTCGAGGCGGCGGAAGGCGAGGGCACGATCGCCGACCGCGGCATCCTGACCTCGCATCTGCGCTCCGACGGAAGCCACAAGGAAAAGCTCTATGTGGATGGCGGCCCATCGACGACGGGCACTGTCGGCCATCTTCGGATGGAAGGCCGCGAGGTCTTCAAGCACGCCGTGGGCATGATCACCGACGTCATCGAGGCGGCCTTCGATGCGACCGGCACCACCGCGGAGGACCTGGACTGGCTCGTGCCGCACCAGGCGAACCGCCGCATCATCGACGGCTCGGCAAAGAAGCTCGGCATCCCGCCGGAAAAGGTCGTGGTGACCGTCGACCTGCACGGCAATACCTCGGCTGCGTCCATACCGCTGGCGCTCTCCGTCGCGCTCGACGACGGGCGCATCAAGAAGGGCGACCTGGTCATGCTCGAAGCCATGGGCGGCGGTTTCACCTGGGGAGCGGTGCTGCTCCGCTGGTAGCGCCCTTTCTGCCGTGTGTCATTTCAGCACATCGGTCGAAGCTGCTGATTTTTCAGTAGTGCTTGACCCTGCGGCTTAACCAAAATACTCTCTTAGCGCTTTCAGACGATAGTGGACTGGGCGGGGATCATGGCCGGAAAAACAGTGACACGGGCAGATCTGGCTGAATCGGTTTTCCGTAAGGTCGGTCTTTCTCGAACTGAATCCGCCGAGCTGGTGGAAACCATCATCGACGAGATCTGCAACGCCATCGTCCGCGGCGAAACGGTGAAGCTTTCCTCGTTCGCAACCTTCCAGGTCCGCTCCAAGAACGAGCGCATCGGCCGCAATCCGAAGACCGGGGAGGAGGTTCCGATCTCGCCCCGCCGGGTGATGACCTTCAAGGCCTCCAACGTCCTCAAGCAGCGCATCCTGCGCGCCCACAACATGCGCAAGCTGAAGCAGAAGCCGCCCGTTCCGGCCGCCTGATACATTCAGCTGTTCAAATCTTCCATACGTGCTTGAATTCTGGCGCATAGAGCGCTGAAATAACGACGATTCGTGACTTGCCGGCATTCCTCGCCCCGGTGGGCGGACCGTGAAGCATCATGCTTGCCAGTGGGAGATTGAGGTGGACAAGAGCCCGGACGCTTTCCGCACCATCAGCGAGGTCGCCGAAGATCTCGACCTGCCGCAGCACGTGCTGCGCTTCTGGGAGACGCGCTTCCCGCAGATCAAGCCGATGAAGAGGGGCGGCGGACGCCGCTACTACCGGCCGGAAGACGTCGACCTCCTGAAGGGTATCCGCCACCTCCTCTACGACCACGGCTACACGATCAAGGGCGTCCAGAAGCTCCTGAAGACCAACGGCAACAAGTTCGTCGCGGCGATCGCCTCCGGCGACCTCGCCGCGATGGATGCCCTCATGGCGGCCGGCAGCGACAAGCATGTCGAGCCGAAGGTCGGAGGTTCCGAGGAGGACCAGCTCGTCGGCAGGCCGAAGGCAAAGCCGAGCGGCCGCTTCTTCGGCTTCGGCGCGGCGGGCGAGGGCGACATGCCCGAGATCTCGGTCGGCAAGGCGGGGATCGCCAAGGAAGACCGCGCCCTCCTGCAGGAGGCGCTTTTCGACCTCCTGGAATGCAAGCGCCTGCTCGACCAGGTGCGCTGACCACGCGGGGCCTCCCGGGGCCTCCCGGCGGTTTCTCGTCTTGCGCGCACGAAAACTTGTTTGTTCACCTCTGGTTCAGGCGATTTGCCGGACCATTTTCCCAGGCAGGGACGAACATCAAGGTGAGAAAACATGAAAAAGCTTGCAGTCATTCTGGTTTCGCTGGTCACGGCCGTGTCCGGCATTACGCCGGCCCAGGCCTTTCCCTCGGCCCCTGCCGTTAAGGTGGAAGCGGTAAACGACGTCCAGCAGGTTCGTCACCGTGACCGCCACTGGGGTGGCGATCGCCACTGGCGCCGCCACGGTCCCCGTTATTACGGCCACCGGCACCATCGCCATCGCGGCAGCAATGCCGGCGCCATCATCGGCGGTCTCGCAGCCGGCGCGATCATCGGTGGCGCTCTCGCATCGCAGCCGCGACGTTACTATCGCGGCGGCAACGACGCGCACGTCCAGTGGTGCTACGCCCGCTACCGTTCCTACAGGGCCTACGACAACACGTTCCAGCCCTATAACGGCCCGCGCCGGCAGTGCTACTCGCCCTACTGAGGGCGGCCAAGGCCTTGCCTGCGGCCGGAAGACGCCGCAGGCATCAGGATCGGCGGCGGGCAGTTCGCCCCGCCGCCGATGTAAATCTTCGTTAACAAACTCTTCCTAGGATCCCGGGAACCGGTGAGGGGGATGCGCCGTTATCAACGACGCAAGACGGAGGGACCGACATGATCTGGAAGATTTTCACGCAGGCGCTGTCGACGGACACCCAGCCGGCCACGGGCACCTATCCCGACGGGTTCTACCACCTGCTTGCCCGCAACGACCTCGCCCACGAGCGCGACCGCCACTTCCGCGAATCCTACGGACGCGACTATTCCCTCGCCCGCACCCTCGACACCGCCCCGCCGGCCTTCGGCTGAGACCGGAGAGAAGGGGCGGGACAATTCCGGCTCCGCGATTTTTTTGCTTGCACCGGTCCGGCCGAATGACTAGGGAAAACGTGCTCGCGAGAGCGTGTCGGAATGTAGCGCAGCCCGGTAGCGCACTTGACTGGGGGTCAAGGGGTCGTGGGTTCGAATCCCGCCATTCCGAGATATTCTACGGTTAGTCCGAAAGGGCGACGTATCATCGAAACGCCAGCTACCTCGTAGCTGGCGTTTCTGATTCCGGGGCCGATAATCGAGAGACGTGACGGGACGAGAGTGCCGGCGGACACGTGCCCGTCAGGCCGCCGCAAGATCATGCCGGCGAGGGGCGTCCGCCCGGGGGCGGAAACGCCGGAATGTCTTAAGCGGCCTGAAGGACCGGGCCGGCCTATCTCCGCAATCCGAAGACGAAGCCCAGGAAGGCGGCGATGCCGACCGCCTGCCAGGGGCGCTCGCGGATGCGGACCTCGATGTCCTCGAGCGCGTCCTGGGCGCGTGCCCTCGCAAGGCGGGTCGTTCCCGATGCAAGCGAGGTGACGGTTTCCCGCAGTCGCGCGACCTCGGCCTTCAGCGCGTGCATTTCTCCCGGTTCGAACAGGGTCTCGTCCCGGTCGGGCTTTTCGCGCGTTGCCTCGAGGGCTTCGTCGACCAGGGGGAAGGCGTCGTTGCGCGCTTCGGAACGGGTCGGCTGCGCGCTCCGCAGCGACTTCGGTTCGCTGGCGGCGCGGCCGGCGATCACCGTGTCCGTTGCGGCCACCGGGTCGGATGCGGGAAAGGTCGCCTCCAGTCCCTCCTGCAGGCCGCTCTTGTCATCGCCGGCGCGTTGCCGTGCCCGCTCTTTCCTGATCGAGCGTACGGCGGGGGTTTCGTTGTCCTGTGCCATTTTTTCTCCTTCCTTCGTCAGCGGAGAAAATTCGCCAGCGCCCCCGAAGTTCCATCGGAGGGCAGGGAGGAAACGATCATCCGGAGCAACGCAAAAAGGCCGGTTTCCGGGGATAGTCCTGTCATAGCGACATGCACCGGGCAGACCCGCCCGAACGCTCCTGGAAGGCCCGGAGCGTGCCGCTTCGAACTGCCATGTTACTGTCACAAAACTGTAATGGCGCCCCTATAGAGGGAAGCCGACGCCGAAGCGTCAATCCGAATTCTTAGGGAGAAAATCCATGAAGAAGTACCTTGGAAGCTGCGCCGTCGTCGCCCTGATGCTGGCTACCACGGGTGCGGCCGCGGCACGCGACCAGATCCAGATCTCCGGTTCCTCGACCGTCCTGCCCTATGCCTCCATCGTCGCCGAAGCCTTCGGCGAAAACTTCGATCATCCCACCCCGGTCGTCGAATCCGGTGGCTCGGGCGCCGGCCGCAAGAAGCTCTGCGAAGGCGTCGGCGAGAACACCATCGACATCGCCAACTCCTCCTCGCGCATCAAGCAGTCGGACATCGACCTCTGCGCCCAGAACGGCGTGAAGGAAATCCAGGAAGTCCGCATCGGCTACGACGGCATCGTCTTCGCCTCCGACATCAACGGCCCGGAATACAAGTTCACCCCGGGTGACTGGCACAATGCGCTGGCCGCCAAGGTCGTCAAGGATGGCCAGCTGGTCGACAACCCCTACAGGAACTGGAACGAGATCCGTCCGGACCTGCCGGCGCAGCCGATCCTCGCCTTCATCCCCGGCACCAAGCACGGCACCCGCGAAGTCTTCGACGAGAAGGTCATCGTCGACGGCTGCAAGGAGAACGGCACCGAGGAAGCCCACAAGGCTGCCGGCGCTGAAGATGCCGCCAAGGCCTGCATGCAGCTGCGCACCGACGGCGTTTCGGTCGATATCGACGGCGACTATACCGAGACGCTGGCCCGCATCGACGCCAACAAGAACGGCATCGGCGTATTCGGCCTGTCCTTCTACCAGAACAACACCGACAAGCTGCGCGTCGCGACCATGAACGACGTCGAACCGACGGTCGAGAGCATTGCTTCCGGCGACTACCCGGTATCGCGTCCGCTCTACTTCTACGTGAAGAACGCCCACCTCGACGTCATCCCCGGCCTCCAGGAATATGTGGAGTTCTTCGTGTCGGACGACATCGCCGGCCCGAACGGTCCGCTGGCGCAGTACGGCCTCGTCTCCGATCCGGAGCTTGCCAAGACGCAGGAAGCGGTTAAGAACCGCACCCCGATGGCGCCGCTGAAGTAAGGCGGCACCCTCCGGCGGCGCAAGGAATGCGCCGCCGGTCTTATTCGACCGAGGATCCGGGCTAGATGAACGTTGGTAGCATTATCCTTGTCGTCCTGGTGCTGGCGGCGATCGGCTATGTCCTTGGCCGGCGCCGCGCCCTGACCATGTCAGCGGCCAGTGGAGTTCGCCTCCACTCGCTCCCGGGCTATTACGGCCAGACGGTCGCGCTTTTCGTCGCGGTGCCGGCTCTCCTCATCCTGGCGGTGTGGCTGTTCATCCAGCCGATCGCAATCGAAAGCCGCGTCACCGGGATGATACCGGACGCCGCAATCCCCGAGGGCGAGGCGCGAAGCCTGGTCATGGCGGATGTGCGCCAGATCGCCGGCGGGCTCGATGCGGTGCTGGAGCGCAACGCCCTGAACGAGGAAGCGCTTGTCAACGGCGAGGTGGACTCCTCCAACATCCGGGGACGCCTCGCCGAAGTGGGTGTCGCGCTCGGCAGCGATGCGCCGCGCGAAGTGTTCGAGGCGGCCGTCAGCTACCGGCAGAGCGCCAAGTACAGCCACATCGCCATGACCGTCGTGGTGCTGGGCTGCGCGCTTGGACTGGGCGCCTGGTCGCTGATGCGTATCCAGCCCAGGATGCGGGCCCGCAATGTCAGCGAAAACTTCGTTCTCGCCCTGCTGATCGGCTCCTCGACGATCGCCGTCCTGACGACGGCGGGCATCGTCTTCTCGCTGGTCTTCGAGACCATCAACTTCTTCAAGATGTACCCGGCCTCGGAATTCTTCTTCTCCACGATCTGGAACCCGAAGTTCCAGGGCGGTTCGGAGCTCGGCATCCTGCCTCTTCTCTGGGGCACGCTCTATATTTCGCTGGTGGCGCTTCTCGTCGCCGTGCCGATCGGGCTGATGATCGCGATCTATCTCGCCGACTACGCCAGCCCGACGCTGCGCAGCTTCGCCAAGCCGGCGATCGAGATCCTCGCCGGCATCCCGACCATCGTCTACGGCCTGTTCGCGCTGATCACGGTCGGCCCCTTCCTTCGCGACTGGATTGCCCAGCCGCTCGGTCTCGGCAGTTCCTCCTCCTCCGTCCTCACCGCCGGCCTCGTCATGGGCGTCATGATCATCCCGTTCGTGAGCTCGCTCTCGGACGACATCATCAATGCCGTTCCCCAGTCGATGCGCGACGGCTCCTATGCGCTCGGCGCGACGCAGTCGGAGACCATCAAGCAGGTGATCCTGCCCGCGGCCCTGCCGGGCATCGTCGGCGCCATCCTGCTCGCCGCCAGCCGTGCGATCGGCGAGACGATGATCGTGGTCCTCGGCGCAGGTGCTGCGGCCAGGCTCGATCTCAATCCGTTCGAGGCGATGACGACCGTCACCGTCAAGATCGTCAGCCAGCTGACCGGCGACACGGAATTCGCAAGCCCCGAAACGCTGGTCGCCTTCGCCCTCGGCCTTACCCTCTTCGTGATCACGCTCGGGCTCAACGTGCTTGCCCTCTATGTCGTGCGCAAATATCGGGAGCAGTACGAATGACCGACGCAATCGCCCTGACAACCGGCAAGCCCAAGCTCGCCGCCAGCGCGCGAACGCTTCGCCGCAAGGCGGCCGAGAACCGCTTCCGGCGCCTCGGCCTGCTGGCGGTCATCCTCGGCGTGCTGGCGCTCGTCGGCCTGCTGGCCTCGATCCTGACGAACGGCCTGTCGTCCTTCCGGCAGACTTACATCACCATGGACATCTACCTGGACCCGGGCATTCTCGACAAGCAGGGCAACCGCGACCCCGCCGAGATCGCCAAGGTCACCACCTTCGGCTACGTTCCGCTGATCGAGGGGTCGCTTGCCAAGGAGATGAGCGAGAAGGGCTTCAAGAGCAAGATGGAGGCCGAAGCGGCCGTTGCCCTGATCTCCAAGGAGGCCCCGGCCATCCTGCGCCGCTACGTGCTCGCCGATCCCTCGCGCATCGGCGAGACGGTCAAGTTCGACATGCTCGCCTCCGGCCGGATCGACGGCTATTACAAGGGCCGGGTGACCATGGAGAGCGCGGCACTCGACCGCAACACCTCGCCCGAGCAGCTGGAACTGGCCGATGAGCTGAAAGAGGCCGGCATCCTCACGACGCGGTTCAATTGGGACTTCTTCACCGCTCCGGACGCATCCGATACGCGTCCCGAGGCCGCCGGCCTCGGTGTGGCGATCCTGGGCTCGGCCTACATGATGCTGATCGTTCTCGTCCTTTCGCTGCCGATCGGCGTCGCGGCCTCGATCTACCTGGAGGAGTTCGCGCCCAAGAACCGCTTCACCGACCTGATCGAGGTGAACATCGCCAATCTCGCGGCGGTCCCCTCGATCGTCTTCGGCATCCTCGGGCTCGCCGCCTTCATCAACTTCATGGGACTGCCGCAGTCGGCGCCGATCGTCGGCGGCCTGGTCCTGACGCTGATGACGCTGCCGACGATCATCATCGCGACCAGGGCGGCCCTGAAGGCCGTGCCGCCGTCGATCCGCGACGCCGCGCTCGGCGTCGGCGCCTCGAAGATGCAATCGGTCTTCCACCACGTCCTGCCGCTTGCCATGCCCGGCATCCTGACGGGCACGATCATCGGCCTTGCCCAGGCACTCGGAGAGACGGCGCCGCTGCTCCTGATCGGCATGGTCGCCTTCGTGCGGGAATATCCCGCCGCGCCGCCCGAGGGCTTCTTCGATCCCGCCTCAGCCCTGCCGGTTCAAGTCTACAACTGGACGCAGCGCGGAGACCCTGCTTTTGTGGAACGTGCATCGGGTGCGATTATCGTTCTGCTTGTATTTCTTCTGGTCATGAACCTCGTGGCCGTCATTCTGCGTCGTCGCTTCGAGCGTCGGTGGTAAGGAGAGAGCGAGATGAACATCCTGTCGGAAGCCGGCACAGAAGAAGCCCTGGTAAAGAAGATGAATGAAATCGACTACAAGATGGTGGGGCAGGACGTCTCCGTCTATTACGGCGACAAGCGGGCCCTGTTCGATGTCAACCTCGGCGTCCGCAAGAACACGGTGACCGCGCTGATCGGCCCGTCCGGATGCGGCAAGTCAACCTTCCTGCGCTGCCTGAACCGCATGAACGACACGATCGCCAATGCCCGGGTCACAGGAAAGATCACGCTGGATGGCCAGGATATCCAGGACCCGGACATCGACGTCGTGGAACTGCGTGCCCGCGTCGGCATGGTCTTCCAGAAGCCCAACCCGTTCCCGAAGTCCATCTACGAGAACGTCGCCTACGGTCCGCGCATCCACGGCCTGGCGCGCTCGAAGGCGGAACTGGACCAGATCGTCGAGAGCAGCCTGCAAAAGGCGGGTCTCTGGAACGAGGTGAAGGACCGGCTGCACGAGGCGGGAACCGGGCTTTCGGGCGGCCAGCAGCAGCGCCTGTGCATCGCCCGCGCGGTCGCAGTCTCGCCGGAAGTCATCCTCATGGACGAGCCCTGTTCGGCGCTCGACCCGATCGCCACGGCAAGGGTGGAGGAACTGATCCACGAACTGCGGGCGAACTACTCGATCGTCATCGTCACCCATTCGATGCAGCAGGCGGCCCGCGTCTCGCAGCGCACGGCGATGTTCCATCTCGGCCACCTCGTGGAGGAGGACGATACGGACAAGATGTTCACCAACCCGAACGACCAGCGCACGCAGGACTACATCATGGGTCGCTTCGGCTGATCCGCGGTCAGGCGCCCGATACGAAGACACTGAGGAACTGGATCATGCCATCAACCCATATCACGTCGGCCTTCGACGAGGAGCTGAAATACCTGGCCCGCCGGATCTCCGAGATGGGCGGGCTCGCCGAACAGATGTGCAGCGATGCGGTTCGCGCGCTCGTCAACTCCGACGCGGCGCTGGCCCAGAAGGTGATTTCGGACGACGTGGTGCTCGACCATGCGGAGCGCGAGATCGGCGAGAAGGCGATCCTGACGATCGCCAAGCGCCAGCCCGTCGCGGCAGACCTGCGCGAGATCATCGGCTCTCTGCGCATCGCAGCGGACCTCGAGCGCGTCGGCGACCTCGGCAAGAACACGGCCAAGCGGGTGATCGCGGTCCAGGAAACGGGCATCCCGCGCAACCTGGCGCGCGGGATCGAGCATCTTTCCGACCTCGCGCTGGTGCAGCTCAAGGAAGTCCTCGACGTCTACGTGACCCGCTCGGCCGAGAAGGCCGAAGCGATCCGCGAGCGCGACGAGGAAATCGACGCAATGTACACCTCGCTGTTCCGCGAACTCCTCACCTACATGATGGAGGACCCGCGCAACATAACCAGTTGCACCCATCTGCTGTTCTGCGCCAAGAATATCGAGCGGATCGGCGACCACGCGACCAACATCGCCGAGACGATCTATTACATGGCGACCGGATCGCAGCCGGAGGGTGAGCGCCCCAAGGACGACCGGTCGACCACGCTCAGCACCGTGCTGGGCGAGGAGTAGGATCGCGGGGCCGACCATGCACGCAAAGATTACCGTCGTTGAGGACGAGGAAGCCCTCAGCGTGCTTCTTCGCTACAATCTCGAGGCCGAAGGCTACGAGGTGGAGACCATCGTGAAGGGCGACGAGGCCGAGCTGCGCCTCCAGGAGCGGGTTCCGGACCTCCTCATCCTCGACTGGATGCTTCCCGGTGTCTCCGGCATCGAGCTCTGCCGTCGCCTTCGCCAGCGGCGGGAGACGGAGCGCCTGCCGATCATCATGCTGACGGCGCGGGGCGAGGAGAGCGAACGCGTGCGCGGGCTCGCCACGGGCGCCGACGACTATGTCGTGAAGCCCTTCTCGACGCCCGAACTGATGGCCCGCGTCAGGGCCATGCTCCGCCGCGCCAAGCCCGAGGTGCTGTCGACGGTTCTGCGCTGCGGCGATATCGAGCTCGACCGGGAAACCCACCGCGTCCACAGGAAGAGCCGCGAGGTCCGGCTGGGGCCGACGGAGTTCCGCCTGCTGGAATTCCTGATGTCGGCGCCGGGACGCGTCTATTCGCGCGCACAATTGCTCGACGGTGTCTGGGGCCACGACATCTACGTCGACGAGCGCACGGTGGACGTCCATGTCGGGCGCCTGCGCAAGGCCCTCAACTTCTCCAACATGCCGGATGTCATCCGCACGGTCCGCGGCGCCGGCTATTCGCTGGAAAGCTAGGCGCCGGCTCACCGCGCGGTGCGGGCTGGAATAAGGAAGGCAGTCGGCATCATGCCGGCTGCCTTTTCCGTTTCGGCGTGCCGGCGGAGGGCCGCGGGTAGGGGATCTATGGAAGGGATCTACGGAAAGGAAAGAGCCGCGACCGTCTCCTGCGCGGCTCTGGACTGCGTCGCCCTGGGCGGCTTCCGGTCTCTACCGCTCCCGACCCATCAGCCGCGAACGCAGGGCGTTCGAGATCCCGTCGAAGAGGAAGACGACGATGAGGATGAGGAGCACCATGTAGGCGACGTTCTCCCAGTCGGAATTGGTGCGCATCGCCTCCCACAGCTTCAGGCCGATGCCGCCGGCGCCGACTGCGCCGATGATGGTGGCCGAGCGGGTGTTCGATTCCCAGAAGTAGAGCGCCTGGGAGGCGAAGACGGGCATGACCTGCGGCAGCACGCCGAAGCGCTGGACCGCGAGCGGCGGCGCGCCGACCGAGCGGACGCCCTCCCGCTGCCGGTCGTCGATGTTCTCCAGCGCCTCGGCATAGAGCTTGCCGAGCGTCCCCGTGTCGGTGAAGAAGATGGCGGATATGCCGGCGAGCGGCCCCGGGCCGAAGGCGCGGGTGAAGAACAGCGCCCAGATCAGCATGTCGACGGAGCGCAGGAAGTCGAACAGCCGCTTGGCGATCTGGTTGACCGGCCGGTTGTGGACGATGTTGCGCGCCGCGATGAAGGAGAGCGGGAAGGCCACGATCATCGCGAAGAGCGTGCCGATGAAGGCCATGACGATCGTCTGCAGGAGCTTGGTCCAGACGTCGAGATGCTGCCAGGACGGGTTGTAGAGGATGTCGTTCCAGGCGAGCGACAGGTTGCTGCGGGCGGGATCGATCCGTTCGCCGCCGAAGATCAGCCCGGCGACTTCGCCCGCCGACTTCCCGAAGAAGGCGGAATTCGTGTCGAAGAGGAAGTTCTCCCAGCCGAGGAAGCGCTTGCGGATGCGCACCCGGTCGTCGCTGATGTCGGCCCATCCGGAGAAGCCGAAATAGGCGGTGACCCGGCCGCCGGCCGAGCGCTGCTCGACCCATTCCGGCAAGGGCTCGTGGGCGATCACGTCCTCCGCGTCGCGATCGAGAAGCAGCGTCACCGTCTCCTCGCCGCGCGTGAGGACGACCCGGTCCGGCCTGACGTCGATCGTACGGGAAGGACCCATCAGCACCAGGGCCTCGGTCACGACTTCCTCGGTGCGGGTCTCGGCGACCGGGACCGGTAGCGACAACTGCCGGGGGGAGGGCGCGGGCGCCATGAAGCTGAAGCTCGACGACGGCTGCGGGGCGGCAGCCGGTGCGGTTACCGCCGGGACCTCGATCCTGCGCGTCACCGTTTCGCGGCGTGCCTCGAGCCAGTCGGGATTGGGGTTCGGGCCGATCGGGTCGAAGCGCGGATAGGTGATCCGCATCGCGCCGTCCGGGGCGATGTCGATGTCGGGGCGGATTTCGTAGGAGACCCAGTCGGCGAGGTAGTTGCCCGCGAGCCCCCAGTTGGCGGAGGAGACGACCTTGCCAACGGCGAAGAACCACCACGCGAAGACGAAGTAGGCGAGGGCCGCCGTGGCGATGATGGGGACGCGATACCGCTGCCAGGCGGAGCGCTGGAGGAGTTCGGGGTAGCGGGACGCCAGGGCGTCCATTTCGGCCGCGTTGAGAATGGTCATGCCAGCCCTCGTTCAGATTGCGTGGAAGGCCTGGTCGCCGACGAGCCTGCGGCGCAGCCATGCGGAAAACTGGTCCACGGCGACGATCGTCAAAAGCAGCAGCAGGACGATCGCCAGCGTCTTGGCCTCGTGGCCCTGCCCGATGGAGAGGCGCAGCAGTTCGCCGATGCCGCCGCCGCCGACGGCGCCGATGATCGTGGAGGCCCGCACGTTGATCTCCAGGCGCAGCAGGAAATAGCTCATGAAGTTCGGCATGACCTGCGGCACCATCCCGAACCAGGATCGTTCCAGCCAGTTCGCCCCGACCGCCTTCAGGCCCTCGTCGGGCTTCATGTCGGCATTCTCGATCACCTCGAAGAACAGCTTGCCGAGCGCCCCCACCGTGTGGATCGAGACGGCGATCAGCGCCGGGATCGGCCCGATCGAGAAGATGGCCAGGAAAAAGCCGGCGATCACCACTTCCGGAAAGGCCCGGAGCAGTTCCATCAGCCGGCGGACCGGCCCGCGTATCCAGGGGCTGGGGGTCATGTTCTTCGCCGCGAGGAAGGAGAGGATGAAGCCGAAGACCAGTCCGATGCCCGTCGCGGCGACCGCGATGTTGAGCGTCACCAGCATCTGGTGGACATATTCGGGCAGGTAGAGGCTCTCCGTCAGGTAGAGCCGCCCCTCCGGATAATTGTATTTCAGGCTGCCGTCGTCGTAGGGGGAGGGCAGGTCGAACAGGGCCCGCCACACTTCCATGCCGTCCCTCGGGATCAGCTGGCCGACGAAGTCGAAGAAATAGGGAAGCCTGTCGAAGAACTTGCCGGCATTGCTGTCGTTGGCGAACCAGAGCGAGCCCGAGACGACCATCAGCAGGAGTGCGGAGCACAGGATCGTGTAGAAGCGCCGCTCGCGCGCGAGCTGCTGCCAGTGACGTTCGACGAGCGCGCCGCTTTCGCCGAGCGTCGGTTTCATGACGGAAGTCGGCATGGCGCCATCCCGGATCAGCTGTTGCGAGAAAGGGCCGCCGCGACCATTCCGCGGCGGCCTCGACAGGGGGGCGATCAGCCGCCGATCGTTGCCCTGCGGGCGTCGATGATCGGCTTGTAGAAGTTGACGTCGACTTCGGCGAAGCCGGTGAAGTCGCCGCCCTGGATGGCGGAGAAGCAGGCCGCGTCGGTCTTCGGCAGGGCCAGCATGAATTCCTTGAACTTCGCCTTCATGTCGTCGTTCATCGAGGAGCGGACGACGATCGGCCCGTTCGGGATCAGCGGCGATTTCCACAGCTCGACGAGGTCGTCCATGTTGAGGATGCCCTTGTCGACCATCTTGCGCAGGTTGCCCGACGTGTAGCCGTCCTTGAACTCGCCGACGCCGGAGCCGAAGGTGGTGCCGGCATCGAACGTGCCCTTGAGGACTTCCAGCACGAGGTTTTCGTGGCCGCCGCCGAAGCCGGTCTCGGCCACGACTTCCTTGACGGGCTTGCCGCCGAGGGCTTCAGGCAGGGTGACGGTCGGGATCAGGTAGCCCGAGGTCGAGTCGGGATCTGCGAAGCCGAGCTTCTTGCCCTTGATGTCCTCGACCCTGGTCATGCCGGAATCCTTCCGCGCGACCATGATCGTGTGATAGCCCATGGAGCCGTCCGTCTGGACCGTGGTCAGGATGGGCTCCACCGCGTCCGGGTTCTCCAGGTAGACCTTCGCATAGCCTGACGCGCCCAGTTCCGCGTAATCCAGCGTGCCGCCGAGGAGGCCCTGGATCGTGCCGTCATAGTCGGCGGCCGGGAAGAGCGAGACCTTCTCGACGCCGAGGACGGCCGGCAGCTGGTCGATCATGCACTGGTAGTTGCGCAGGCGGTCGGCTTCGTTTTCGCCGCCGATGATGCCGATCCGGAATTCCTTCAGGTCTTCGGCCATGACATTGCCGGCAAGCGCGGCGAGCGCCGCGGTGGCAAGCAGAAGTTTCTTCAGCATGAGGTCTCTCCTGTTTCGTCCGGCGAACCGGAGCAGCTTTTCTCGGGATGCCCTTGACGCGGGCGTTACGATCGGGGGCGGTTCAGGCGGTGGCCGAGGCCAGCGCGCCAAGGCCACCGGATGGGCGCGCAGCCGCTTCGACGGCCGCGGGAATGTTGATGCTGGTGGAGGTCATCGTCTCGTCGATACCGGCCCCGGCGCGATCGGAACCGTAAATCTCCCGGATCGCGGCGGCCGTCAGCTGGCCCGGCGCGCCGTCGAAGACCACCCGTCCGCCGGCCATGCCGATAATGCGCTCGCAATAGGCGCGCGCCGTGTCGAGCGTATGGAGATTGGTGACGACGGTGATGCCCTCGCGCTCGTTGATGTCGCGCAGGGCATCCATGACGATCTTCGCGTTGAGGGGATCGAGCGAGGCGATCGGCTCGTCGGCCAGGACGAGGCGGGGCGCCTGCATCAGGGCGCGGGCGATCGCGACGCGCTGCTGCTGGCCACCGGAAAGCGTGCCGGCCCGCTGCAGCGCCGTCTGCTCGATGCCGAGCCGCTCCAGCGCGGCGATCGCCATGATGCGCTCTTCCCGGGTGAAGACGTTGAGGATGCTCTTCACCGTCGACCGGTGATTGAGCCTTCCGAGAAGGACATTGGTGAGGACGTCGAGCCGCGGCACGAGATTGAACTGCTGGAAGATCATCGCGCAGTCGCGCTGCCATCGCCGAAGCTCGCTTCCGCGCAGGGCCGAGACTTCGAGGTCGCCGAAATGGATGGTGCCGGAGGATGCGTCCGTGAGCCGGTTCATCATACGGAGCAGCGTGGACTTGCCGGCGCCGGAGCGGCCGATGACCCCGACCATCTGGCCCTGCGGGATCTCCAGGGTGACGGCGTCAACCGCGGTGCGGGCGCCAAATACCCGCGTGAGGTTCGTCAGTCGCATCCTGTTTCCCCCTATTCCAGCTGAGGGGTCAACTAGGCGCGCTTCATGAAGCCGTCATGTCAGGTTGATGTAGGTTCTGTGAAAGCATGAAAAAATCCCGCCCCCGTCGAGCAGCAGGGGCGGGATCCTTGGCACGGGCCGCGAGGGACCCAGCCGAATAAGAAATCAGAGCTCGGGGCAGCCGCGCTCGTTCGCGAAGACCATCCGCTCGGGACCGCGACGCGCGAAGCCCTCGACGGTCACCGTCCTGCGGGTAATCCGGGTCACCTCGGCGCGCCGCAATCCGGCATCGCGGGCGATGGAAAGTGCGAGGCGCGGGCTGCACTCGTCGCGGCGGCGATCACGATCCCGGTCGCGATCACGATCGCGGTCCCGGATGACCGGACGGACGCCATCCGGTCCGATGCGCAGTTCCAGATCCTGTGCAGAGGCAACCTGTGCGGTCGTGGCGACGGCACCGAATGTCAGGGCGAGGGCGAGGCCCATGTTGGTCAGGCTTTTCAGCATTTGTTTCTCCGCTGGCGAGTGGCGCCGTTGATGACCCCACAAACGCGATGGTGAAGGATATGTTCCCGGCATTTGCAAGGGCATTCGTAGGGGATGGATCTTTTGTGGGACTGGAAGCCCACCGCCCGGGCGGTGGGAAAATGCGCTCAGCGGAAACGGGGAGCCCGCGAGGCGTTCATGAGCAGTTCCTGCTCGGAGGCGAACGGGCCCAGAAGCTTCAGAAGCCGTGTTTCTTCGGTGCGGTCGAGACGATAGCGCTTGGCGAATTCGCTGACGCTCCAGACCTTGCGGAGACCTGTCTGCTCGACCTGCTCCAAATCGATCCGCTCGCTCATCTCAAACCCCCGCAACGCGACATTTTGGCAGTAACGCGGAACGGGCGGGAAGGTTCCGCGGATGATGCAGAAACCTGGACGCGGAAGGTGTTAGCCGTCGTTGGCCGAACTCAGGTTCTGGGGACGGATGCCCTCGTCCGTGCCGCGCTGGCGAAGCCGCACGCCCGGTCCGGCGCCGGGATTGTCCTCGCCTGCGGCCAGGAAGAGCACGCCCTTTGCCTCGAGCGACAGGCGCAGCCGTTCGCCGACCGCGGGATCGACGGCAGTAGCCGTTTCCGCGTCGCTGATCGCCGAGGCGGAAAGCCCGGTGGCAGCGGCCAGTTCTTCGATGGAGAGGCCCGCAATGGCGCGGCCGGCGCGAAGTTGATTTCCAGTCAGCATGGGAGAAATCTGGCGCGGCAGGCCGTCAAGTCAAGCGGGGAGGCTAGGGGGGACGGGCGAGCGGCTGCGCCGCAGGTGGCGCTGTTCGAGCGCGATGCAGCCCCAGACGATGCCGAGAAGAAGATAGAAGTGCCGCCAGTGATCCGTGTCGATGACATTGCCGATCAGGCAATGCCCGAGGATCAGGACCCAGCCGATCATCAGATATGGCTGCCAGGGCCGCTCGCGCAGCAGATAGCGGAACCCTGCCGCAAGCGTCCAGCCGATCAGAGTGACATAGGCAACGAAGCCGAGCCATCCGTAGGTCGTCAGCGATTTCAGCCAGATATTGTGTTCGTCCTCGCCGTACATCCGTCCGAGCTCCATCGGTCCGAGCCCCAGCGGACGCTCCATCGCCAGCAGGAAGCCGATCCTGTGGCGCTCGAACCGGCCGAGGCGGGCGCCGTCATATTCCTGGACGAGACGGGCGCGGTTGCCGAAGAGGTCGGCGACGCGATCGAACTGCAGCGCGATGAGGAGGGCGACCGCCAAAAGGGCGATGGCGGCGATCGCAATCGCGAGGATCTTCAGCCGGAACGCCGCCGTCCGCTCCTTCAGGAGCATGAGGAACACGAGCGCGACCACGGAGAAGAACAGCAGCCCCCAGGCGGCGCGGGAGAAGGACAGGAAGACGCCGAGAACCAGCACCAGCAACCCCGCGACGAGGAGCGGCGCCCGGCTGAGCCTGCCGGTCAGGAGACGATGGAGGAGATAGAGGATCGGCGCGACGAGATAGGGGCCGAAGACGTTCGGGTCTTCGAAGGCGCCCATGGCGCGGTCATAGCGCGTGAATACGCCGGCACCGGAAAAGGCGTGGAAATAGCCCAGGATGCCGAGCGTCGCGGTGATCAGCGCGGCAGCGACCCAGGCCTTGAAGATGATCTCGAGCCGCTGCGGACGGTCCTCGATGACCGCGGCGTAGAGGACGGTCGTCAGGGCCAGGAAGGTGGAGACGGCGACATACATCGGACCGCCCGCCATGTCGCGCATGACGAGAAGCGACAGCATGCCCCCGACGTTGAAGACGAGAAGAAGGGCGAGCGGTATGGCGACGGTCCTGGATATCGCCAGTCCCAGCAGGAACCAGATGGCAATCTGGGCCACCATCATCAGTTCGTAGGGAGCCGGTTCCGACATGACGAAGCCGGACAGGAAGACGCCAAGCGCGATCGCGCCCGATCCCGCCAGGCCTGCGATCGCCCGCCCTGGGTCCGCGACGCGGCTTTCGGCGGACAGGGCGCTCAATAGGCGTTCTCCGCCTTCAGGAGCCGGATCGGGGTGAGGAGCAGGATCTTCATGTCGAGCAGCAGCGACCAGTTCTCGATGTAGTGCAGGTCGTATGACGTGCGCATCCTGATCTTTTCGTCGCTGTCGAGTTCGCCGCGCAGGCCGTTGATCTGCGCCCATCCGGTGACGCCGGGCTTGACCCGGTGGCGGGCGAAGTAACTCTCCACCACGTCGACGTAGCGGCGCTCGCCGGTCTGCGCGTAGACCGAATGCGGACGTGGTCCGACCAGCGACAGGTCGCCGCGCAGGACGTTGAACAGCTGCGGCAGCTCGTCGATGGACGACTTGCGCAGGAAACGCCCGACGGGGGTGACCCGCGGGTCGTTGCGGGTGACGGCCCGCTTGGCCGTGGGGTCCGCGCCTTCCGTGTACATGGAGCGGAACTTGAGGACGTTGATGACCTCGTTGTTGAAGCCGTGGCGCTTCTGCACGAAGAGGACGGGTCCGCGGGAGGTGGCCTTCACGGCAATTGCCGCGCCGACCATGACGGGCCAGGTGACGGCAAGCGAGAGCAGGGCGAAGACGATGTCGAACGTGCGCTTCGCGACCGAATCCCAGTCGCGGATCGGCTTGTCGAAGATGTCGAACATCGGCACCACGCCCACGTGGGAGTAGGAGCGCGGCCTGAAGCGCAGCTGGTTGGCATGGGCGGCCAGCCGGATGTCGACCGGCAGGACCCAGAGCTTGCGCAGGAGCTGCAGGATGCGCGCCTCCGCGGTCGCGGGCAGGGCGATGATCAGCATGTCGACGCGGGCGAGACGGGCGAACTCGACGAGTTCCGCGAAGGTCCCGAGCTTGGGATATCCGGCAATGACGTCCGGCGAGCGCACCGAGCCACGGTCGTCGAATATGCCGCAGATGCGGATGTCGTTGTCCGGCTGCTGCTCGAGCGCCCGCACGAGCTGCTTGGCGGGTTCGCCGCCGCCGACGACGACGGCGCGGCGTTCCATGATGCCGTTGCGGGCCCAGTGACGGATGCCGAACGAGATGAGCTGGCGTTCGATCAAGAGGAAGAGCGTGCCGGTGGCGATCCAGGTGAGGTGATCGGCAAGATCAAGCGCCGGTCCCTCGATGAGGTAGAGGCCAACGGCGGCGGCAAGGAAGCCGAGGAGGGCCGCCGTCGCCACCCGGCCCCGGCTTCGCCTTGCGCTCCGGAGCATCGGGATGTGGTAGGTGTCGGCGAGCTGCAGAAGGAGGACCGTCATGCCGGAGGCGAGCGAAAGGACGGCGATCCGCGCAATCGGTTCGAGCGGCGCGGCGGCAGAGAGCAGCATGGCCGCAAGCAGGTTGACGGCAAGCAGGGAGACGAATTCGAGGAGGCGGATCTGGCCGATCAGCAGGGCGGGCGAATAGTTCTCGTCGCTATACTGGGCGGCGATCTGCCGGGCGAGCGGGTTGAGCACAGCAGGCGCCTCGGGGTCCGCGGCTGCGTCCCCGGTGGTGGAAGCGGCGTCTTCTGCGGCAGGCTCCGAGATCTTTCGGCGCAGGGCCGCAGCGTCGAAGCGCGCCTTTCTGCCCAGTTCGTTCATGGCACCGGTTCTCCTGCAGCGCATGCTCCGATCGCATGCGCGCGCGAAGCGGGGTTCCGTCCCGCCCGGACTAGCAGAAAGTTGCTAAGAAACGCTTTAGGGAGCCTTCGCCGGGGCCTTTCGGGCAACCAGTTCGCGGTAGAGGAGCAGCATGCTGTCCGCCATCGCGGAGGTCGAGAATGCGGACCGGAAGGCTTCGGGTTTCGGCATCACCCGGTCCCGCCAGCCACCGTCCGACATGGCGTCTGCCATGATATGCGAGAGCGCCGCGACATCGCCCGGCGCCGCCAGCGCCTCGCTGTCGCGACCGAGGATTTCGGGTATGCCGCCCACCCGCGAGGCGATCACCGGCTTTCGCGCCGCCAGTGCCTCGATGACGATATAGGGCATGGCTTCGGCCCGCGAGGGGACGACGACGGTATGGGCCATGGAGAAGGCCTCGCGCGTCGGCATGGCCGGCAGCATGCCGACGCGCCGCGAAAGCCCGTGCGCCGCGATCATGGTCTCGTAGTCATCCTGGTCCGGCCCGTCCCCGACGATCAGCGCGGAAAGGGGGCGCCCGATCAGGCGTTCGGTACGGGCGAAGGCATCGATGAAGACGTCCGGACCCTTCAGGTCGCGAAGCATGCCGATATAGAGGAAGTCGACCGCGTCGCTCCTCGCCGCGACCGGCTGGAATTCGCTCTCCCGGACACCGTTGAGGATCACCCGGTAGGGGCGGCGGGGTATCCCGATCCTTTCCCGATAGGTCGTCCGCTCGTAGTCGCAGACGAAGACGAGGGCGTCGGTGAAATATTCCTGCAGCCGCTCGAGGCCGGTCACGAACTTTCCGGAGAGCCGGGACGGGTCGAAGTGCAGGCTGCCGCCGTGGGGTGAGTAGAGCCGGGCGACCGGAACCCTGTTGAGCCGGAGCGCGCTGCCGATCATGCGCGCCATGGCGCCGCCCTTGGCGCCGTGGCCGTGGAGAATGTCCGGCTGCAGCCTGCGGATATGCCGGTAGCTGCGAAAGAGCGCCGGAAGGTCCGACGGGGAGATTGCCCGGCGCACCGGGATGCGGGTCAGGCCGAGGGCGAGATACGGCCTGATCGCATCGAACATGCGCTCCTCATGCGCGCCGCCCGTCGTGCTGTCGCAGAGGATGCCGACTTCGTGTCCGGCGGCATGGTGCTCTTCGACGAGGTCGCGGACGTGACGGAAGATGCCGCCGACCGGGGACCGGAAGCAATGGAGGATCCGCAATGGCCTTTGCTCTTCCATGAAGCGTCAGAACAGCCGCTCGCGGACGTAGATCGTGTCTCCTGCAAGAACCGGGCTGGAGACCTCGGTCCGCCCGGTGAAGACGCGCCCGTTGATCTTGCGGGTGACGTCGACCTCGCGCTGGTTTCCGCGCGGGGTGAAGCCGCCGGCGATGGCGATGGCGTTCTGTGCCGTCATGCCGGGCACGTAGGAATACTGGCCGGGGCGGCCGACCTCGCCCATGACGAAGACCGGACGGTAGCGGTCCACCTCGATGGTGACGTCGGGGTCGCGCAGGTAGCCCTGTTTCAGCCTCGCGGCAATGGCCCCTTCGAGGGCGGGCAGCGTCTCGCCGCGCGCCGCGACCTGCCCGATCAGCGGGAAGGCGATGTAGCCGGCCTGGTCGACCGTATAGGTGTTGGAAAGCCCGGGCTGCTCGAACACGGTGATCCGCAGCCGGTCGCCGCTGTCGAGCCGGTAGGGCTGTATCGTCGCCTGCTGGAAGGATTTCGGCGCAGGCTGCGACGTCGAGCACGCCGCAAGCGCAGCGGCGATCGACACCACGGCGACGGTCGTCAGGCTTGTTCGACGGGCGAAGGACATTCGCGATATGCTCCGGATGCGCAGTTTGATGCCTATTTATCCGTCGATCACGGTTAACGCCCGGTAAAGGTGCCGGCGTCGGCCCGGCTGTCCGGGAGCCCATTAACCCTCGCGTTACCATGCTGGTTTACCATCGCGCAGTTGGCGAGGTTGGAGCTTGTGAATGTCGGGCGTAATGGGCAACAGTCAGGATGCGGATATCGACCTGGGGCGGCTTTTCTCCGCCGTCTGGCGGCACCGGCGCCGTTTGCTGGGTGCGACCGCGCTCGCGGCGGGACTTGCGCTTGCGGTGACGACCATGATGACGCCGAGCTTCCGGGGAGAGGCGCGGATCCTGATCGAATCCCGCTCTCCCAACCTGAACGCCGCCCAGGCGCCCGCCGCCGCCAACGACCCCGTCCTCGACGCCCTCAACATTACCAGCCAGGCGGAGGTCCTCCAGTCGAGCGACCTGATCAAGCAGGTCGCCCGTGATCTCAAGCTGCACGAGATCGCCGAGTTCGACCCGGACGGGCATTCGCTGTTTCCCGGCCCCTTCGTGCTGCTCGGCCTGGCCCAGGACCCGCTGTCGGTCGCGCCCGAGGAAAGGGTGATCCGCGAATTCCGGGAGAAGCTCCGGGTCTATCCGATCGAGAACTCGCGCATCATCGCGATCGAATTCTCCGCCCATGATCCGAAGCTTGCGGCAGCCATCCCCAACAAGATGGCGGAAGTCTACCTGACCATCGAGAGCGGTGCCAAGCTGGACACCCAGTCGGAAACGGCCAAGTGGCTGGAGCCCGAGATCGCCGCCTTGACGGAACGGGTCCGCGAGGCCGAGCGCAAGGTCGCGGACTACAGGGCCGAAGCCGGCCTGTTCCAGACCGCCCAGAGCGGCAGTTTCGCGGCTCAGCAACTGAACGACATCTCGACCGAGCTTGCCCGTGTCAGGGGCGAACGCGCCAATGCGGAGGCGAGGGCGCAGAACGTCCGCGCCGCACTGGAGGCGGGACGCGCGTCGGACACGCTGACGGACGTCGTCGGCTCGCAGGTCATCCAGCGGCTGAAGGAAACCGAGGCGAACATCCAGGCGCAGATTTCCGACCAGTCGACCGTGCTGCTCGAGAACCATCCGCGCCTCAGGGGGCTTCGCGCCCAGCTTCAGGGCATCCGCCGGCAGATCGAGGCGGAGACGCAGAAGATCCTCGCGAGCCTCGACAACGAGGCCGAGGTCTCGCGCCTGCGCGAAACGCAACTCGTCCAGCAGCTCAACACGATCAAGGCGGATTCGGCCCGAGTCGGCGGCGAAGAGGTCGGGCTCCGCGCGCTCGAGCGGGAAGCGGCGGCACAGCGGCAATTGCTCGAGACCTACCTTGCCCGCTACCGCGAGGCGGCCTCGCGCCAGGAACCCGGTGCCGCACCCGCCGATGCGCGCATCGTCTCCACCGCCATCGAGCCGCAGAAACCCTATTTCCCGAAGGTCCTTCCGATCGTCATCGTCGTGTCGCTCGCAACGCTGGTCCTGGGTTCGATCGCCGTCATGCTGGGCGAACTGTTCTCCGGACGGGCACTGAGGCCCTCCCGGGAAACGGAAGGCGGCAGCCTCGCGGCCGTGCCCGACATCGACGGCCATCGCGTCCACCGGATGCAGGCCGATGCCGCCGCGCGGTTCGACCGTCTTCCCGAAGAGAAACAGAATGGCAGGATCGTCGAGGAGGCCGCCGAGCCTCCCGCACCGGACGCGCAGGGCGAGGACGAGGTCTTCACCCTCGAGACGGTGGCGAACTACCTGACCCGGTACGACGTCTCGGTGGCGCTCGCCGTGTCGCCGCAGGGCGATGAGGGGTCGACGGCCACGGTCATGCTGGCGCGGGACATCGCCGATCGCGGCAAGACCGTGGTTCTCATCGACATGACCGGCTCGGCCTGCCCGAGCAGGCTGATGGGGGCGGGTGCCATGCCGGGGGTCACCGACCTTCTCTGCGGCGAGGTGGCGTTCGGCGAGGCCATTCACGCCGACCGGCTGTCCGACGCCCATATCGTCCCGACCGGCAAGGCGGATGCCGTCGCCGCCATGCGCGGGATCGATCGCCTGTCGATGATCATCGATGCGCTTTCGGATGCCTATGACCACGTTCTGGTGGAATGCGGGGCGGCCGACGTCGAAGGCATCTCGCGCCTCGGCCGAGGGCGCGACGTGGAGATCATCTTCTCCGTTTCCGACGCCGCCGGCGACGGTCTTGCGCCGGTGCTGGAAGCCTACGAAAAGGCCGGCTTCGGCAATATCCTCGTCATGGCGTCGGACGCGAGCGCACCCGACGGGCGCCGCGCCGCCTGAGCCGGTATGCCCTAGCGCGCCGCGAGCGACCGCAGCCGTTGCACCGTGGAATAGAGGGCGTCGCTGCGCTTCACCGCCTTCTTCAGGCCGCGAACGGCGGCGAGGACCGGCTGCGCCAGGCGGCCCTTCCACGACAGCGGCAGGAGGATGTCGTAGAGGACCGTTTCCTGCGTGCACCAGCTGCGCTTGTAGGGCTGGTCCCCGAGGCCGAAGTCGAAGACGGCAGCCCCTTCCAGGCAGGCCTGTTCGATGATCATCCAGAAAAGCAGTTCGCCGGGGCTCGCGTCCGGACAGAGCTTGTCGTCGATCGAGCCGAACTGGCAAAGGACGTGATCGCCCTTGCGCGACATTCCGCTGATGGCGACGATGCTGCGACGCTCGTCGCACAGCCGCAGGGCATGCACCCTCAGGGGATGGTCGGACTTCCCGACGGACCCGTCGATGAGGCCGTGGAGGAAGCGGCGAACCTCAGGTGGCTGGAAGACGTCGGGCAGGCCGGCCGCCGCCAGCCGCTCCGATTTCTGGTCGAAGAAAAGGTCGAGCAGGGCATGCTGCTCGCTCGCCCCTTCCGGGCAAGAGTGTTCGAAACCTCCAAGCGCGTCCAGCCTGCGGCACTGCTGCCGGTGCCGCTTGCGGCGGGTCTTGGCGTTCAGCTGGGCGATCGTCTCGTCCATGGTTGCCTTGAGCGGGAGCTGGAACGAGCGGTCGGGATGTTCCAGCGTCATCAGCGCATGGAAGGGATGCCGGATCCCCGCAGGCGACGGGTGCAGGGTATCGAGAAGAACGAGGTCGGCCTTCGGAGCGATGGCCCCGGCGAGGGCGGCGGCAAGCCGGCGCGTCGCCTCGTCGTCCGGCTCGGGGAAATCGGCGCTGAAGAGGCCGGTGTTCAGATTGTTGAACCTTCCGCCCGGGAACCGCGCGATCGTGAGGCCATATTCGCTCACCAATTCGAGCGGCAGCAGCATTACCGTCCGGTCGCCGGCGCGTGCGCGAAGGATCAGCGGCGTCCGCCGGACTGCCCGCCACCATGCGCAGGCCCAGTCGAAGTCCTGGTTGAGGGAATTCCGCGGCAGCTTGGCAAGGGCGCGCCATTCGCCTTCCACTTCCGCCGGTGCATCCACGATATCGAAGCGCAACGAAACGAGGTCGACCGGAGTGACCGGTTCGACGGGCGGCAGATTATCGACATGGCCGAGGGCCTGGAGGTTCCGACGCGACATCCCGTCACCTGCTTCTGACGACGACATGATAGTCCCGACCGATTGCGCCGGAGTTTACGAGATCCTCGACGGGGCCAAGCTTTGCGGAGCGTGGTTAACCGGGCGCAAAGACGCTCAGTCCTTCTTCCTGGCGCCGCCCGCCATCCACTTGATGATGAGCATTGCCGGCAGGATCCACAGGACGCCGGAGAACATGAAGTAGAGGAGGTGGACCCACCAGGGTTGGGTGGCGAGCGTCAGCGTGGCGATCGTGGTTGCAAGCAACGCATAGGTGATCACGAGGATGATGATCAGGATCGTTCCGATGAAGCTCCGCAGCCTTTGCGGCATTCTGTTCTCCCGAAAATCGGCGCGCTCACAGGCCCGCGACGGCATGCCGCAAAGCGCCGGGGCTTGTTTTGCATGGGTGCATGGGGCAAATCAACGACTTTGTTCGAGGCATTTTGACTGCCTTGCCCATCCCCGGGGAGTGACGATGTCGGCGGCAGACGTAACAGCAGTGGAAATCTACGGACGGACGCGCAAGCGCGACCGCGATCGCAGGATGGTTCGGATCTGGCTGGGCTTCGTGATCTTCACGCTGTTCTGCCTGGTCATCGTCGGCGGCGCCACGCGCCTGACCGACTCCGGCCTGTCTATCACCGAATGGAAGCCGATCCACGGCGCCATCCCGCCGCTCACCGTCGCCGAATGGCAGGAGGAGTTCGATCTCTACAAGCGCATCCCGCAATACCAGGAAATCAACAAGGGCATGTCGCTCGACGAGTTCAAGACGATCTTCTGGTGGGAGTGGGCGCATCGCTTCCTCGCCCGGGCGATCGGATTGGTCTTCGCGCTGCCGCTCGTTTATTTCTGGGCGACCGGCCGCATCGAGCGCCGGATACGCGGGCCGCTCCTCGGACTTCTTGCGCTCGGCGGCTTCCAGGGCTTCATCGGCTGGTGGATGGTATCGTCGGGGCTGAGCAAGCTCACCAGCGTGTCGCAGTACCGGCTCGCCGTCCACCTGACCATCGCCTGCCTGATCTTCGCCGCCTGCGTCTGGATCATGCGCGGACTTTCCGCCCATAGCGACGACCGCGCGCCCGCCGGACGCGGCAAGGCCGGGGCGGTCGCCGTTGCTATCCTCTGTATCGTGCAGATCTATCTCGGCGCGCTCGTCGCCGGCCTCGACGCCGGGCTCTCCTACAATACCTGGCCGCTGATGGACGGCGCCTTCGTTCCGGGCGGCCTCTTCATCCAGGAGCCCTGGTGGATCAACCTGTTCGAGAACCCGAAGACGGTGCAGTTCGTCCACCGCATCGGCGCCTATGTGCTGCTGGTGGTCGCTCTCTGGCATATGGCGACGATGCTGATGGATGCGCCCGGCACGACCCATGCCCGTCGCGCCGTCGTCCTTGTCGGCCTGATCCTCGTCCAGGCGGGGATCGGCATCGTGACGCTGCTGACGCAGGTCCATCTCCATACGGCGCTTGCCCACCAGGGCATGGCCCTGATCGTGCTGGGCTTTGCGGTGGCCCATTGGCGCGGCTTCGTCGGGGAATATCCGCGCGAAGTGACCGTGGAAGTCAGGTCCTGAAACGAAAAAAGGCCGCAAGCGCGGCCTTTTTGACATCCCGTCGCGGGGAAGGGCTGATCATGCCGAGAGCATGATGTCCATGTTCTGGACCGCACCGCCCGAGGCGCCCTTGCCGAGATTGTCGAGGACGGCGACGAGGTTGACGTGGGCTCCACCGGTATTGCCGAAGACGAAGAGCTTCATCGTGTCCTTGCCGGCCAGTTCCTCGGGATCGATGCGGGAGATCGCATCGCTCTCCGCCAGGCCCACCACCTCCACCACGTCCTGCCCCGCATAGTGGGCGAGCAGCGCCTTGTGGATGCTTTCCCGCGTGAAGCCGTTCTTGAGGTCCTCCAGGAAGAGCGGGATCTGGACGATCATCCCCTGCGGGAAACGGCCGACCGAGGGGGCGAAGAACGGCGGGCGGTCGAGCAGGCCGTGCACCGTCATTTCCGGCACGTGCTTGTGCTTCAGGTTGAGGCCGTAGAGGAAATGGTTGGCGGTGATGGAATCCTCGCGGCCCGCATCCTCCATCTGGGCGATCATCTGCTTGCCGCCGCCCGTATAGCCGGACACGGCGTTGATGGTCACCGGATAGCCGTCCGGCAGGATGCCGGCTGCCCTGAGGGGCCGGATCAGGCCGATCGCGCCGGTCGGATAGCAGCCGGGATTGGCGACGAAGCGGGAATCCCGGATCCTGGCGCGCTGCCCCTTGTCCATCTCCGCAAACCCGTAGGCCCATGCCGGGTCGACCCGGTAGGCGGTGGACGTGTCGATGATCCGCACGCTGTCATTGCCCGAAAGCATGCCGACCGCTTCGCGGGAGGCGTCGTCGGGCAGGCAGAGGATGGCAATGTCGGCGCTGTTGAGCAGGTCCTCGCGCATGGCGGCATTGCGCCGTTCCGCCTCGGGAATGGACAGGAGCTCGACATCGCGGCGGGCAGCCAGGCGCGTACGGATCTGCAGTCCGGTCGTGCCGTGTTCGCCATCGATGAAGATCTTCGCCATCTTGTCAGTCCTGTCTGTTGCGCTTTTCCTGCGGGCCCGGTCGCCTCAACGCCCTTCGGCGAGGCGCCCGGCCCTCAGTCCGAGCATATACATGGCGACCGTAGCCCCAGCAATGGCGGTGACGTCGGCGTGGTCGTAGGCGGGGGCCACCTCGACCACGTCCGCGCCGCGGATGTCGAGCCCCTGCAGCTTGCGCATGACGGAGAGGATCTTTGCCGTCGATGGCCCGCCGGCGACGGGCGTTCCGGTCCCGGGCGCAAAGGCCGGGTCGAAGCAGTCGATGTCGAAGGTGAGATAGGCGGGCGCGCCATCGGTCCGGGCAAGGATCGCCTCGGCAATCTCGGCCGTCGTCATCTCCTCGACCTCGTGGCCGTAGACGATGCGGATGCCGCAGTCTTCCGGCGCGTGGGTGCGAATTCCGATCTGGATCGAGCGGCTGGTGTCGATCAGCCCCTCGCGGGCGGCGCGGGCGACGAAGGAGCCGTGGTCGATGCGGCGGTTGTCGTCGAACCAGGTGTCCTGGTGGGCGTCGAACTGGACGAGCGCCAGCGGCCCGTGGCGCGCGACATGCGCCTTGAGGAGCGGCCAGGTGATGAAATGGTCGCCGCCGAGGGTGAGCAGGAAGGCGCCGCCGGCAATGAGCCGTGTCGCTTCCCGTTCGATCGTGGCCGGCGTCTCCTGATGGTTGCCGTAGTCGAGGAGGCAATCGCCGTAGTCGACGACCGCCATCCCTTCGAAGAGGTCGCGGCCGAAGGGATATTGCGGGTCGTTGTCGAAGATCGCCGAGGCGCGGCGGATCGCCTGCGGCCCGAACCGGGCGCCTGGCCGGTTGGAGGTGGCCGCGTCGAAGGGGATGCCCCAGACCACGGCATCGGCGCCGGCCGTATCCTTGCTGAAGCGGCGGCGCATGAAGGAGAGCGCGCCCGCATAGGTCGGGTCGGTGGCCGCCGATGTCAGGCTCGCCGCGGTGAATGCGTGATCGATCGTCTTTCCTGCCATGGTCCCGTTCCCCTTCGCATGGCCGCCGGATCGCGGCCGGGCACAAAAAGAAAAGGCGGAGCCGAAGCCCCGCCTTGTCTGAATTCCAGGTCCGTGAACGCTTAGCGCTTGGAGAACTGGAACGAACGACGGGCCTTGGCCTTGCCGTACTTCTTGCGCTCGACGACGCGGCTGTCGCGGGTCAGGAAGCCACCCTTCTTGAGGACCGGGCGAAGGCCCGGCTCGAAGTAGGTCAGGGCCTTGGAGATGCCGTGACGAACGGCACCGGCCTGGCCGGAAAGGCCGCCGCCGGTAACCGTGGCGATGACGTCGAACTGGCCGCCGCGGTTCGAGGCGACGATCGGCTGCTGCAGGATCATCTGCAGGACCGGACGCGCGAAATACGCGGAGAAGTCCTTGCCGTTGACGACGATCTTGCCCGAGCCGGCCTTGACCCATACGCGGGCTACGGCGTTCTTGCGCTTGCCGGTCGCATAGGAGCGGCCCTGGGCGTCGACCTTGCGGACGTGAACCGGAGCCTGGTTTTCGGCCGCCGGAGCGAGATCCTTCAGAGAGGAGAGATCGGCCATTATCAGGCGCTCCTTACGTTCTTCTTGTTCAGCGATGCCACGTCGAGAGCGACCGGCTGCTGGGCTTCGTGGGGATGGTTGGAACCGGCATAGACGCGCAGGTTCTTCATCTGGCGACGGCCGAGCGGGCCGCGCGGGATCATGCGCTCGATGGCCTTCTCGACGACACGCTCCGGGAAGCGGCCTTCGATGATGGCGCGTGCGGTGCGCTCCTTGATGCCGCCGGGATAGCCGGTGTGCCAGTAGTACTTCTTGTCGGTATACTTCTTGCCGGTGAAGACGACCTTCTCGGCATTGATGACGATGACGTTGTCGCCGTCGTCAACGTGAGGCGTGTAGGTGGCCTTGTGCTTGCCGCGCAGGCGGTTGGCAACGATGGTGGCGAGGCGACCGACGACCAGCCCTTCGGCGTCGATGATCACCCACTTCTTCTCCACCTCTGCAGGCTTCTGAACGAAAGTAGACATTGTTTATCTTTCCACTGGATCCCCATGCACGATGGCCCGGGGCGTTTCTTGTTGCTTGGGTTGGCGGAAAGCCGCCAAAAAGAATGCCGACCGCAAGGGTCAGCAATCTGCGGTGCTTATACCGGTGACGGAAATTCGCGTCAACCGGGCGGATCTGGCTGCCCTGAAAATTACCTCAATGAATTCAACGGCATAATTATGTGGTGCAATGATACCTCATGATCTCGATGGAATCGAATAGGTGGCGGTCGCCTGGCAGACGGGCCCATCGGCCCTTTCCTGGGTGATGACGGTATCCATGACCGCCAGCCGCTTGCCGAGCTTGAGGATGCGGCAGTCGCAGAAAAGCGGCGCGAGACCGGGGCGGCGCAGGAAGTTGATGTTGAGGCTGGTGGTGACGGCGAGCGCCACCGGGCCGACATGCGCGAGGAGTGCCGCATAGGCGGCGACGTCCGCCAGCATGAACATGGCGGGTCCGGAGATCGTCGCGCCCGGCCGCAGGTGACGTTCGGCCGGATCGAAGCGCATGGTCAGGCCCCCGAGCCGAACCTCGGTGATCTCAAGCACCCGGCCATCGATGCTGATCTGCGGAAATTCGCGGTCCAGGAACGCGTGGATCTCCTGCGAAGTCATGATCGGCTGCATGCATTCCCCCCCATGTCATTGTCGTCTGTCGCACTTCTAGCAGCGATCCCTGAACTCGCCACTCCCTGCCTTCGACCAAAATGCCATGCGAGCGGAGGGGATGTATTGGCGGGGATCGATCCTAGATTAGGAGAGGACAAGCGCATCCCGGAGGAAACGGATGAACCACGACAGTTACGACCCCGCCTATCTCACCGACATCCTGAAGACCACGAAGACGGTCGCGCTCGTCGGCGCCTCGCCCAATCCGGACCGGCCGAGCAACAGCGTCATGGCCTTCCTCCTGTCGAAGGGATACCGCGTCTTCCCGGTCAATCCCGGCCAGGCGGGCAAGGAGATCCACGGCCAGAAGGTCTATGGCAGGCTTTCCGACATTCCCGAGGCGATAGACATGGTCGATGTTTTCCGTGCCGCCGAATATCTCGGCACCGTCGTCGACGAGGCGCTGGCATTGCCGCAGACGCCGAAAGTGATCTGGGGACAGCTGGGCGTGCGCGACGACGATGCCGCAGCCAGGGCGGAGGCTGCGGGCGTCAGGGTCGTCATGAACCGCTGCCCGGCGATCGAATATCCGCGGCTCGTCGGCTGACGCCTCAGGCTGTCAACAGCTTCGCCTCGGCGCGCATGCCGCCGAGATGTGCGGCATTGCCGCAATAGCGGACATGTTCGTGTTCCGCGGCACCGCGCGCCAGGTCCCTGCGGCAGCGGTCCTTCGACGTGCAGGTCGAGCAGGTGATCTGCATGTCGCGGAACTGGAGGCCGTGGGCGCGCGCAGCCTCGTCCGGGTCGATATCGAGCACCTTCATCAGCGCAATCACGTCGTCCGAAGCGCCGGGGCCTGCCTTGGCCAGCTGCCGCAGCTGGCCGGGCGTCACGCAGCAGTCGCGGGCGATCTCGCGCAGGGCCTCGTCGTCGAGCCGGCCGATGACGTCGCCCTCGCTCGTGCCCTCGAAGGCCCTTGCGCACCATTGCAGCAGGCGCGATGCGAGCGTTGCGGATGAATGTGCTACCGTTTCCATGATGAACCCCTCTCTTCTTTCGGGAAGGCTACCGGTCGGACACGGAATTTCCTTGATACGGATCAACCAAGACGCTTTGTTGTGGCCGATGAATTTTGCAGGAGGAGGACGACATGACCACGCATCATCCGGGCTTTGCCACGCTGGCCGTACACGCGGGCGCACAACCCGATCCGACGACCGGGGCGAGGGCGACGCCGATCTACCAGACGACGTCCTTCGTCTTCAACGATGCCGACCACGCGGCCGCACTCTTCGGCCTGCAGCAGTTCGGGAACATCTACACCCGCATCATGAACCCCACCCAGGCGGTGCTGGAGGAGCGCGTCGCCGCGCTCGAGGGCGGTTCCGCAGCGCTGGCGGTTGCCTCCGGTCATGCGGCGCAGATGCTGGTCTTCCACACGATCATGACGCCGGGCGACAATTTCATCGCCGCCCGCAAGCTCTATGGCGGCTCGATCAATCAGTTCGGGCACGCGTTCAAGAACTTCGGCTGGGAGGTCCGCTGGGCCGATCCTGAAGATCCGGAGAGCTTCGCGAGCCTCGTCGACGAACGCACCAAGGGCGTGTTCATCGAGAGCCTCGCCAATCCCGGCGGCACCTTCGTCGATGTCGCGGCGATCGCCGACGTCGCGCATCGCCACGGCCTGCCGCTGATCGTCGACAACACCATGGCCAGCCCCTATCTCCTGCGCCCGCTTGAGCACGGCGCGGACATCATCGTCCATTCGCTGACCAAGTTCCTGGGCGGCCACGGCAATTCCATGGGCGGCATCATCGTCGACGGCGGCACCTTCGACTGGTCCGCGCCGGGCAAGTATCCGATGCTCTCCGAGCCGCGGCCGGAATACGGCGGCATCGTCATGCACCAGACCTTCGGCAATATCGGCTTCGCGATCGCCTGCCGGGTGCTCGGCCTTCGCGACCTCGGCGCTGCCATCTCCCCGTTCAACGCCTTCATGATCCTGACCGGCATCGAGACGCTTCCGCTCCGCATGCAGCGCCACTGCGACAATGCGCTTGCGGTGGCGACGTGGCTGAAGGGCCACGACAAGGTTGCCTGGGTGAGCTACTCGGCGCTTGAGGACGACCCGAACCACGCCCTGCAGCGCCGCTATTCGCCGAAGGGCGCCGGTGCCGTATTCACCTTCGGCCTGAAGGGCGGCTACGAGGCGGGCAAGGCTTTCGTCGAGGGCCTTCAGATGTTCTCCCACCTCGCCAATATCGGCGACACCCGCTCGCTCGTCATCCATCCGGCCTCCACCACCCACCGGCAGCTTTCCGAGGAGCAGCAGGTGGCGGCGGGCGCGGGCCCCGACGTGGTGCGCCTGTCGATCGGCATCGAGGACCAGGCCGACATCATCGCCGACCTCGAACAGTCGCTGGCGAAGATCTGAGCCGCCGATGTCCTTCGTCCTCCGCTTCGACCTCTCCACGATCCAGCCGGAGGAGGGCGCTCCGGCGCCCGACCGGCTGATCTCCGGCACCCCGCGGTTCCGGACCTGGAACCTGGAGGAGGTCGACGGCGGCCTCTATGCCGGAGTGTGGGAAGCGACGCCCGGCAAGTGGCGGGTCGTCTACGATGAGTGGGAGTACTTCCACATCCTCCAAGGCCATTCGATCGTGACCGAGGAGGGCGGCGAGCCGATGGAGCTCCGCCCGGGCGACCGCCTCGTCCTGAGGCCGGGATTCACGGGCACATGGGAAGTCGTCGAGACGACCCGCAAGGACTATGTGATCAGGCTTTAGAAGGCCCGCTGCCGGTACTGGCGAAGGCCTTGGCGAAGTCGGGCGAGGAGATGAAGGCGAGGGTCCGGCGCAGTTCCGCCGACCTCTCTTTTCCAAAGGCCTCGTCGAACCGGCGTTGTGCGTCTTTCCAGCGCGTCGCCACATCCGCCTGCGTGGATCTGCCGAGGGTTGTCAGCCGCACCCGCTTGACCCGCCGGTCGTACTCGTCCGCGACCATCTCGACGAGGCCGTCCCGCAAAAGCGGCTTCAGCGTGTGGCCGAGCGCCGAAAGGTCCATCACCATGGCCTTCGCCAGCACTTTCAGGCTCGGCTCGCCCAGAAGGAGTATCTGCGAGAGCAGGGAAAACTGCGTGCCCCTGAGCCCGCTGTCGCCCATTGCATCGTCATAGAGCTGGCCAAGCTGCCGCGATGCGCGACGAATCGCACTGTTGCTGCAGTAAAGCCAAATCCCGTTCTCACCGTTGTCGATCGTCTCTGCCATCTGTCCACCGTGGTCCGAAGCGCAGTCTACAGTCCCCGCAAGCGTTGCGCAAAATCCGCCGCGGCGGCCTTGCAAGGGTGAAGGACCTTCTCATATAAATAGGGGCATATGCCACTAAATCAAAATCGGGAGAACAGCGATGAGCATCGGATCAAGCCATGGAGCCCGTGGAAGGGCTCTTGTAACGGGTGCATCCTCCGGCATCGGCGCCACATATTGCGAGAAACTGGCGGCGCGCGGCTACGACCTCGTTCTGGTCGCCCGCGATGCCGGTCGCCTGAAGGTCTTGGCGGAGAAACTGGCGCAGCAACACGGGATCGAGGCGGACGTGCTGCGGGCGGACCTGGCCGATCGCGCCGATCTCGACCTTGTCGATCGTCGCCTGAGGGAGGACGGGAGGATCGACCTCTTCGTCAACAATGCCGGCATTGGCCCCAGGGGTCGCTTGCTGAAGGCTGACCTGGCCTATCTTGATCACATGGTCGATCTCAATGTCACCGCGGCCAATCGGTTGGCCGTCGCCGCAGCGCAGGCGTTCAGCGCGCGCGGCACGGGAAAGATCGTCAACATAGCTTCTTCGGTTGCCCTTTCTCCCGAGGTCTTCAACGGCACCTACGTGGCGGGAAAGGCCTTCGTGCTGGCGCTGACGGAATCGCTGGCTGCCGAACTGAGGGAAACCGGCGTCCAGGTCCAGGCGGTCCTGCCGGGCTTTACCCGCACGGAGATCTTCGAGCGTGCCGGGTCTTCCGTCGACAGGCTGCCGCCCGATACGGTGATGGAGGTCGGCGACCTGGTCGATGCAGCGCTGGCGGGTTTGGACCGGGGAGAACTGGTCACCATACCGTCGCTCGAGGATGCCGCCCTGCTGGACGCCTTCCGGAAGGCTCGGGCCGCGCTGGCGCCTTACCTTTCACTGAGAAGGCCGGCGGCGCGCTACCGCGGGGACGCTGCAACGGCGCGGGCGGTCTAGCCGCTACCAGGCGAGGTCCAGCCGCTCCAGCCCGTGGAAGTGATAGACCTCCTTCACCCGCGGCGTTTCCGCCATCCGGAGGCCGGGCAGGCGGCGGAAGAGGATCGGCAGCACCGTATTCAGTTCCAGGCGGGCAAGCGGGGCGCCGATGCAGAAGTGTATCCCAGCGCCGAAGGAGAGGTTCGCCGCCTCCTGCCGGTCCGGCCTGAAGACCAGGGGATCGGTGAACTTCGCCGGGTCGAGGTTGGCGGCCGCGAGGATCAGGCTCACCTTGTCGCCGCGCCGGAAGGAAACGCCGTCCACGTCGACATCCTCCAGGGCCCAGCGCTGGAAGATGTGGACGGGCGCGCAGATGCGTAGCGTCTCCTCCACCGTCCGTTCGGTCCTTGCCTCGTCGCAAAAGAGGTCGGCGGGCGGCAGGCCACTCTCCAGGATCACCCGCACGGAGTTTCCGATCTGGTGGACGGTTGCCTCGTGCCCGGCATTGAGGAGCACGATCGTGGTCGATACGAGTTCGTCGTCGCTCAGATACTGGCCCTTGTGCTCCGTGTGGACCATGTGGCTCAGCAGGTCCTCCCGCGGGGTCCTGCGGCGCTCGGCGATCAGCGTGCGGACATAATCGGCGAATTCCCGGGCCGAGCGGTCCGCGGCAAGCTCGTCCTCGCGGCTGCGCTTGAACATGTACATGCCGACATAGTCGTGGCTCCACTTGAGGAGTTGCGGACCCATCTCGTCGGGAATGCCGATCATCCGGGCGATCATCGTCACCGGGATGATGTCGGCGAAGGAGGACAGGAGTTCGGTCCGGCCCTCCTTCTCGAAACCGTCGATCAGGCTCTCCGTCAGCGCGGCGATCTCCGGCCGCAGCCGTTCGATGTGCCGGGAGACGAAGGCGCGGTTGACGAGGGTCCTCAGCCGGGTGTGTTCCGGCGGCTCGATCTCCAGGAGCGAATGACGCTCCGCAAGGTCGAAGTTTTCAAGATGCGGCTGCGGGCCGGGCAGCCCGAGTTCCTCGCGGCTCGCCACATGCAGGATCTGCCGGCCGAAGCGGCGGTCGCGCAAAAGGGCGTTGACGTGATCGTAGCCGGTGAAGAACCACTGCTTCTGCTCCTCCCAGAAGAAGGTCGGACAATGCCGGTGCAGCAGTGCGTAGACCCGGTTCGGGTCGCCGTAGAAGCCGGGGTCGCGGCCGTCGAGCGAGACGCGGCGGGTGTCGGGATCGATCCGGAGGAAGGGAGGCAATGCGGTCATGCCCCGAGGCCTACCGCAATCTTGCGGCCTTCGGAAGACCCTTCGGCTACTCGCCGAGCGCCACGCCCTCGCGCCTCGGATCGGCGCTGCCGGCAAGCCCGTCCGGCGTCAGTTCTATCGCCTGGATGCCCGATGTCATCTCGCCGGGCTTCACCTCGTAGCCGAGCGCTGTCAGCGGCCCGGCCATCTCCTCCGCCCAGGTGCCTGCCTCCAGTTCATAGGTGCCGAAGCGGTTGACGAGGTGGGGCATGGCGACGATCTCCTCGACCGGCATCTGCCAGTCGATATAGGCGATCAGCGCCTGCGCCACGTAGCCGATGATCTGGCTGCCGCCGGGCGACCCGATGGCGAGGAGCGGCTTGCCGTCCTTCATCACGATCGTCGGCGACATGGACGAGCGCGGCCGCTTTCCAGGTCCGACCCGGTTGGCGACCGGCATGCCGGCATCGTGCGTCTTGAAGGAGAAGTCGGTCAGTTCGTTGTTGAGCAGGAAACCGTTGGTCATCAGCCGCGAGCCGAATCCGTTCTCGATCGTCGTGGTCATCGAGACGACGTTGCCGTCGCCGTCGACGATGGAGAAATGGCTGGTGGACGGGAGTTCGATCGCCTCGCCGTCGCCGAAGAGGAGGGCGTGATCCCATTCCGGCTCCCCGGCCTTGACCGTATCTGCCGGCAGCGCCTTGTCGGTATCGAGCAGTGCCGCTCGCTCCGACAGGTAGTCCTTCGAAAGCAGGCCCTTGATCGGTGCGGGCACGAAATCGGCGTCGGCGATGTAGCGCTCGCGGTCCGCGAAGGCCAGCCGCTGCGCATCGCCGATCAGCCGCCAGCTTTCCGGGTTGCGCGGCCCGAGCGCGCTGAGGTCGAAGTTTTCGAGGATGCCGAGGATCTGGCCGACGGCGACGGCGCCGGAGGAGGGCGGTCCCATGCCGCAGATGTCGAGTGCCCGGTAGGTGATGCAGACGGGCTCGCGTTCCTTGATCCGGTAGTTCGCGAGGTCGGCGAGCGAGATAACGCCGGGATTGCCGCTTGCCTCGCGCACCGTGGCCACGATCGCCTCGGCGATCGGCCCCGCGTAGAAGGCATCCGCGCCGCCCGCGGCAATGGCTCTCAGCGTCTCGGCATAGGGTTCGTTTCTGAGGAGCGTGCCGGCGGGAAGCGGCGCGCCCGTTTCATCGAAGAAATAGCGGGTCGTGATGTCATGGGTCTTCAGCTTGTCGCCCTCCGCCGCGACCAGTCCGGCCAGCCGGGGAGACACGTCGAAGCCTTCCGAGGCAAGCCTGATCGCCGGATCGAAGAGGCCGGCCCAGTCGGACTTGCCGAGACGGGAATGGACGTCGTGCAGGAGGCGCACCGTTCCGGGCGTCCCGACCGACCGGCCGCCCACCACCGCATCCATGAACTTCATCGGCTGCCCGTCGCCGTCGAGGAAGAGCTTCGGCGTCGCCGCCATCGGCGCCGTCTCGCGCCCGTCGAAGGTCGTAAGCTTGCCTGAAGCGGCGTCGTAGTAGACGAGGAAGGCACCGCCGCCAAGCCCGGAACTCTGCGGCTCCACGAGGCCGAGCACCGCCTGCACCGCCACCATGGCATCGATTGCGTTTCCGCCTTTGGCGAGCACGTCGCGGCCGGCCTTCGACGCCAGCGGATTGGCGGCGGCCACCATGAACCGCTTCGCCTCCGCTCGCTCGGCGCTTCTGGTTTCCGTTGCGCCTTCGGGCGCGACCGCATCGGCCGCCTGCTGTGCGAAGGCCGGTCCGGTGGATAGGAGAACTCCCAGCAGAACGCCTGAAAGCCGCAGTGTTGAAGACGTCATGTCGTGCTCCCGCCCTTGGATCAGACCGGCCGGACGCGTGCCGGCAGGTCTTTCGGGATGTGGTGCACTGTAACCGCCGGGCAAGGGCCGGTCGGTCAGCCGGCGGCCGCCGACAGGCGGCGGAGCGCGGAGACCTGTTCGCTGGCGCTGAGTTCCAGCGCCATCTCCTGCTTCGTCAGCATCGTGGCCGAGGGGACGATCGCGACCCTGCCTGCGTCCTCGACGGCGGTGCAGTTACGGCCGGCGGTCTTTGCGGCGTAAAGCGCCCGGTCGGCCGCGCTGAGGAGGTGGTCGAGATCGGCCTTGGCGGCCGGCTGCAGCGAAATGCCCGCGCTGACCGTGATGCCGAGCCGCTGTTCGCCCGCCGAGATCGTCTGGAGCGCAAGCGTCATGCGCAGGCCCTCGGCAATGCTTGCAGCCTCCACCACGTCGGAGACCCGCAGGATGCTGGCGAATTCCTCCCCGCCCATGCGCCCGAATGCGCCGCGGTGGCTCAGCGAGATCGAGGCGAGGCGGGAGAAGGCGACGAGTACGGCATCTCCGGCCTGGTGGCCATGGAGATCGTTAACCTGCTTGAAGTGATCGATGTCGAAATGAAGAAGCGCGATGAAGGGCTTTCCGGGAGCTTTCGCGTTGCGCAGGCTCTGGAACTCGTCCATCAGGCCGCGGCGGTTGAGGATGCCGGTCAGCGGATCCGTCGAGGCGAGTGCCTTCAGCCGCTGCTCGGCGCGCTCGGCCATCATCTGGGCCCCTGTGAGCATCGCCGCGAAGAAGCAGAAGGCGCCCGGCACCAGCACGAGGCCAGGGGAGGGCAGCGCCGCCAACGACATGGCCTCGGCATATCCGGTCATGGCGGCATGGGTCAGGCCGGTGAGGACGTGGATCCCCAGGATCACCGCGAGTACGCGCCGCGGCCACATCCCGTCGGTGCGCCCGGGTACCAGCATGGCGATCAGCATGGCAAAACCCATGCTGGCGGAGACGTTGTAGAGCACGACGCGTCCGCTGAAGCTTTCCCGCACCGGCGAAAGAAGCAGGCCGCCGATCCAGATCAGCACGGGAATGGCGATATATCCCTCGAGCGGCTTGCCGTCGAATTGTCGCAGGCCGACCATCAGCATGGCGATGAAGCCGAGGACGAAGGCGTTGCCGACTTCGATCGACAGGAAGGAAGGGATCTGCCCACGCTGGCTGATCATCACGATACCCGCACCGAAAAGCGCAAAGGCGACGCTCCAGCTCAGCCGGAATGTCTGCGACCGGTAGCGTATCCAGCCGATGAACATGAGGAGCGATATCATGGCCGCCTGCGCCGCCCAGATGATCAGCCCCGTCAACATGTCCATGATCTTATTCCCTTCCGTCTGCGAGGTCCCGGCTTACTGCCGATTGCTTAAGGACGTCTTGCCGGCGGGGCGTCGCGGCCGCTGTTCAGGGGTCGTTTACCACGCCGTCTCACAAAGCTGTCGGTATCGTCTTTTCCCCGGTGCGCAGGCTCGCCTGCCGGGCGCGATCGGGTAGAAGCGGCGGGTGGAGCGCAGCAGGGCACGCGTCCGGCGCGATTAAGGATAACGCTGCCGCCGTCTTGAAGTGCCGGGCATTGACACTCTATGTAGGGGTTGACCTATTCCATCTGATTCTGGGGCTTCCACCTCCGGAGAAGCGTGACAAAGGACTGACATGAGAAATCCCGTCGATACTGCCATGGCTCTGGTGCCGATGGTCGTCGAGCAGACCAATCGCGGCGAGCGGTCGTACGACATCTATTCGCGGCTTCTGAAGGAACGCATCATCTTCCTGACGGGCCCGGTGGAAGATCACATGGCGTCCCTTGTCTGCGCGCAGCTTCTCTTCCTCGAGGCCGAGAACCCGAAGAAGGAAATCGCGCTCTACATCAACTCTCCGGGCGGCGTCGTCACCGCCGGCATGGCGATCTACGACACCATGCAGTTCATCAGGCCTGCCGTTTCGACGCTCTGCATCGGCCAGGCGGCCTCCATGGGTTCGCTCCTTCTCGCCGCCGGTGAAAAGGGCATGCGCTTCGCAACGCCGAACTCGCGCATCATGGTCCACCAGCCTTCGGGCGGTTTCCAGGGGCAGGCCTCGGATATCGAGCGTCATGCTCGTGACATATTGAAGATGAAGAGACGCCTGAATGAGGTGTATGAAAAGCACACCGGGCGGACCTACGAGGAAGTTGAAAAGACGCTTGATCGCGACCACTTCATGGATGCTGCGGAAGCGAAGGAATGGGGCGTGATCGACAAGATCCTCACCTCGCGGCAGGAACTCGAAGGCGGGTCTGCGGATTGAGGTGATCGGAATTCCCGCTCTCGTCACCCCTATGTTACAACGGCAGGGGGTTTCACAGGAGCGGGAAACCGGTATTAGTACTTGTTAATGCTGTGTAGAGCTTTGCTGCATAGCATTCGTGGTCGAGGGTTTCGTTGCCGCCGAGAGGGAGATTTTCTCCTCATCGGTCGAGTACCCCGGGCAAAGCCGCCACATCGTACCGGGTGGTTCCGGTGCCGGCGAATGAGTGGACCGCACCCGGCAACGGGAAGGCGGAGTGCTGGAAGGAAAGTGATATGAGCAAAGTCAGCGGCAGCAACGGCGGCGACTCCAAGAATACTCTGTATTGTTCGTTCTGCGGCAAGAGCCAGCACGAGGTCCGCAAGCTGATCGCCGGTCCGACGGTGTTCATCTGCGATGAATGCGTCGAGCTCTGCATGGACATCATCCGCGAAGAGAACAAGTCTTCGATGGTGAAGTCGCGCGACGGCGTGCCGACGCCCCAGGACATCATCAAGGTTCTCGACGAATACGTCATCGGCCAGCAGCAGGCCAAGCGTATCCTGTCGGTTGCGGTGCACAACCACTACAAGCGCCTGGCGCACGCCTCCAAGGGCGGCGAGGTGGAGCTTGCGAAGTCGAACATCATGCTGGTCGGCCCGACCGGCTGCGGCAAGACCTATCTTGCCCAGACGCTGGCGCGCATCATCGACGTTCCCTTCACCATGGCCGACGCCACGACCCTGACGGAAGCCGGCTATGTGGGCGAGGATGTCGAGAACATCATCCTCAAGCTGCTGCAGGCCGCCGACTACAACGTCGAGCGCGCCCAGCGCGGCATCGTCTACATCGACGAGGTCGACAAGATCTCGCGCAAGTCGGACAACCCGTCCATCACCCGCGACGTCTCGGGCGAGGGCGTGCAGCAGGCGCTGCTGAAGATCATGGAAGGCACGGTCGCTTCCGTTCCGCCGCAGGGCGGCCGCAAGCATCCGCAGCAGGAATTCCTGCAGGTGGACACGACCAATATCCTGTTCATCTGCGGCGGTGCGTTCGCCGGCCTCGACAAGATCATCTCCGCCCGCGGCGAGAAGACGTCGATCGGCTTCGGCGCCACGGTCAAGGCCGAGGATGACCGTCGCGTCGGCGAGGTCCTGCGCGAACTGGAGCCGGAAGACCTGGTCAAGTTCGGCCTCATTCCCGAGTTCATCGGTCGTCTGCCGGTCCTGGCGACGCTTGAGGATCTCGACGAGGACGCGCTGATCCAGATCCTGTCGGAGCCGAAGAACGCGCTGGTCAAGCAGTATCAGCGCCTCTTCGAGATGGAGGACGTGGAGCTTACCTTCCACGAGGACGCCCTTCGCGAGATCGCCCGCAAGGCGATCACCCGCAAGACCGGCGCCCGCGGCCTTCGTTCGATCATGGAGAAGATCCTGCTCGACACCATGTTCGAACTGCCCGCGCTGGAAGGCGTCCGCGAAGTCGTCATCTCCGACGATGTCGTGAAGGGCAATGCCCGTCCTCTCTACATCTATGCCGAGCGGCAGGAAGAGAAGGCGAACGTCTCCGCCTGAGGATGACGTTGCAGATCGGTTATGAAGAGGCCCCTTGCGGGCCTCTTTTCGTTTCCGGACGCCTTCTCGACCTTGTGCCTGTTGATCCCGCGCATTGTGCTTCGCTTGAACCGGTTTAATCGTTATGAATAGGGTTTAGGATTCGGCGGTTCCGCGTGCTCAACCGCGTGCGGCCTGCCTGTTTCCTGCGTCCGGCGTAACCCGCGTCTCCGTCGTCCCGGCGCCTTGCCAGCGCGGGGGGCAGGCGGTGAACGAGGCTTGAAATCAACAGTCGCACTCTCCACTTTGGGCTCAAGTGGACGGCCCGGATATCAGGTCTGGGGACGAATCCCGGCAACGGGATATGAAAGGAAGAAGAATGACGAATCCAACGTCTTTGGCACCCGGCGGCGAAACTTTCCCGGTATTGCCCCTTCGCGACATCGTGGTATTCCCCCACATGATCGTGCCCCTGTTCGTCGGACGGGAGAAATCCATCCGCGCACTGGAAGAAGTGATGGGGTCCGACAAGCAGATCATGCTCGTCACGCAGATCAATGCCGGTGACGACGATCCCGAGCCCTCGGCGATCTACAAGATCGGCACGGTTGCCAATGTCCTGCAATTGCTGAAACTTCCCGACGGGACCGTGAAGGTCCTGGTCGAAGGGCGTGCCCGCGCCAAGATCGACAGCTACACGGACCGCGAGGAATTCTACGAGGCGAAGGCCGACATCCTGGCCGAGCCGGAGGAAGACCCGGTCGAGGTCGAGGCGCTGTCGCGCTCCGTGGTTTCCGAGTTCGAGAACTACGTCAAGCTGAACAAGAAGATCTCTCCGGAGGTCGTCGGCGCCGCGAGCCAGATCGAGGATTACTCGAAGCTTGCCGATACGGTCGCCTCGCACCTGTCGATCAAGATCACCGAGAAGCAGGAGATGCTCGAGACGGTCAGCGTCAAGGGACGTCTCGAAAAGGCGCTCGGCTTCATGGAAGGCGAGATTTCGGTCCTTCAGGTCGAGAAGCGCATCCGCTCCCGCGTCAAGCGGCAGATGGAGAAGACCCAGCGCGAATACTATCTCAACGAGCAGATGAAGGCGATCCAGAAGGAACTCGGCGACGGCGAGGATGGCCGCGACGAGATGGCCGAACTGGAGGAGCGCATCTCCAAGACGAAGCTTTCCAAGGAGGCCCGCGAAAAGGCGGAAGCCGAAATGAAGAAGCTTCGCCAGATGAGCCCGATGTCGGCGGAAGCCACCGTCGTGCGCAACTACCTGGACTGGCTCCTGTCGATCCCGTGGAACAAGAAGTCGAAGATCAAGACCGACCTCAACAACGCCGAGAAGATCCTCGAGCAGGATCACTTTGGCCTGGAAAAGGTCAAGGAACGGATCATCGAGTATCTCGCCGTGCAGGCGCGCGCTTCCAAGATCAAGGGTCCGATCCTGTGCCTCGTCGGCCCTCCGGGCGTCGGCAAGACCTCGCTCGCCCAGTCGATCGCCAAGGCGACCGGCCGCGAATACGTGCGCATGGCGCTCGGCGGCGTGCGTGACGAAGCCGAAATCCGCGGCCACCGCCGCACCTATATCGGCTCCATGCCCGGCAAGGTCATCCAGTCGATGAAGAAGGCGAAGAAGTCCAACCCGCTCTTCCTGCTCGACGAGATCGACAAGCTCGGCCAGGACTACCGCGGCGATCCGTCCTCGGCGCTTCTCGAAGTGCTCGACCCGGCACAGAACTCGACCTTCATGGATCACTACCTGGAAGTCGAATACGACCTGTCGGACGTGATGTTCATCACCACGGCGAACACGCTGAACATTCCGGCGCCGCTGATGGACCGCATGGAGATCATCCGCATCGCCGGCTATACCGAAGAGGAAAAGTTGGAAATCGCCAAGCGTCACCTTCTGCCGAAGGCGATCAAGGAGCACGCGCTGCAGCCGAACGAGTTCTCGGTGAGCGACGACGCGCTGATGGCGATCATCCAGCAGTACACCCGCGAGGCGGGCGTGCGTAACTTCGAGCGCGAACTGATGAAGCTCGCCCGCAAGGCGGTCACCGAGATCATCAAGGGCAAGACGAAGAGGGTCGACGTCACGGCCGCCAACATCAACGACTACCTGGGCGTGCCCCGGTTCCGCCATGGCGAGGCCGAGCGCGAAGACCAGGTCGGCGTGGTGACGGGTCTTGCCTGGACGGAGGTCGGCGGCGAGCTGCTGACGATCGAAGGCGTGATGATGCCGGGCAAGGGTCGCATGACGGTGACCGGCAACCTGCGCGAGGTGATGAAGGAATCGATTTCCGCGGCGGCCTCCTATGTCCGCTCGCGTGCCGTCGATTTCGGCATCGAGCCGCCCCGCTTCGACAAGTCGGACATCCACGTGCACGTTCCGGAAGGGGCGACGCCGAAGGACGGCCCGTCGGCAGGCATCGCCATGGCCACGGCCATCGTCTCGGTCATGACCGGCATCCCCGTTTCCAAGGACGTGGCGATGACGGGCGAGGTGACCCTGCGCGGTCGCGTCCTGCCCATCGGCGGCCTGAAGGAGAAGCTGCTTGCAGCGCTTCGCGGCGGCATCAAGAAGGTTCTGATCCCGGAGGAAAACGCCAAGGACCTGGCGGACATCCCGGACAACGTGAAGAACAACATGGAAATCATCCCCGTGTCGCGCATGGGCGAAGTGATCGAGCACGCGCTCCTTCGCAAGCCCGAACCGATTGAATGGGATGGTTCCATCGAGACCCCGGTGATCGCCACCGTCGAGGGTGTCGACGACACGGGCGCCTCCATCGCCCACTAGGATCATGCCAATTTGGCACGCAAAGCGAAAAAAGCCGGCTACAAGCCGGCTTTTTTGGTGAAAATCACCCGATGCCCCTTGTTTTTCAGGCTATAGCGAGGCTTCTGGCTTGCGAAGGCCTGACGGGTATTTAATGTCGGGCCGGATCACTTGAGTCGTTTCAATACCAGTTGAAAGGGTGGAAACATGAACAAGACTGAGCTCGTTACGGCTGTGGCCGAAAAGGCTGGCCTCTCCAAGGCTGATGCGGCTTCGGCAGTCGATGCTGTATTCGACACCGTTCAGGCCGAACTGAAGAACGGTGGCGACATCCGTCTCGCCGGTTTCGGCAGCTTCTCCGTTTCTCGTCGCGAAGCCTCGAAGGGCCGTAACCCTTCGACGGGTGCCGAAGTCGACATCCCGGCTCGCAACGTGCCGAAGTTCTCGGCCGGCAAGGGCCTGAAGGACGCCGTCAACGGCAAGTAAGCCGCTGCGTCGCAGACAGATTTCGAGGCCCGGCTTGCCGGGCCTCTTTTCGTTTGGAGAAACCTGTTCCCGGAATATGCCCGGTTTTCTCCTGTCCGCTGCCTATCCGGCCCGTGCCGCCTACCAGCGCTGGTGGACGTGCGGGGCGATCAGGCGTGCGTAGATTTCGCGGGTTGCCGTCATCACCGCGTCGGACAGGGGTGCGAGATCGGCCGCGGCGGCGTTGGCGCGGGCCTGCTCGGCATTGCGCGCACCCGGAATGACCACGGTCACCGCGTCGTTCATCAGGATCCAGCGCAGGGCGAAGGCCGCCATGGACGCACCCTCCGGCACCAGCTTGCGGACTTCCTCCACCGCCTGCAGCCCGACCTCGAGCGGCACGCCCGCAAACGTCTCGCCGACGTCGAAGGCCTCGCCATGGCGATTGAACTGGCGATGGTCGTCGCTCGCGAATGTCGTGTCGCGGGTAATCCTGCCCGACAGGAGGCCGCTCGCCAGCGGCACGCGGACGATGACCGCGACATCCTTGCGCCTGGCTTCCTTGAAGAACAGGTCGGCGGGGCGCTGGCGGAAGATGTTGTAGATGATCTGGACGCTGACGACGTCGGGATACTCGATCGCCTTCAGGGCCTCCTCGACTTTCTCGACGCTGACGCCGTAGTTCCTGATCTTGCCCGCCCGGCGCAGGTCGTCCAGCGCTCCGAACACCTCCGGCCGATAGAGAACCTCCGTCGGCGGGCAGTGAAGCTGCAGGAGATCGAGGCTCTCGACGCCGAGGTTGGAGAGGCTCCGGTCGACGAAGGCTTCCAGGTTGGTCCTGGTATAGCCGTCGGCCTTATGCGGATCGAGCCGCCGCCCGGCCTTGGTCGCGACCATCGGCCGCTCGCCGCGGCGCCCCTTGAGGACGCCCGATATGATCTTCTCCGAACGGCCGTCGCCGTAGGCGTCCGCGGTGTCAATGAAGGTGACGCCGGCATCCAGCGCCGCCTCCAGTGCCGCCCGTCCGTCGGCCTCGCTGACAGTGCCCCAGGCGCCGCCGATCTGCCATCCGCCGAAGCCGATCTCGCCGACGGTGAAGGATGTGCGGCCGAACTGGTGCTGTCTCATGGTCTCTCCTCCGATGCCTATCCACAGGCCTGTCCGGCAGACGCTTCCGCCATGCCCGCCCTTTGCCTAAAACACATGGTCACCTGACACAACCAGAGCAAGCGATTCGATGTCCTCCTTCACCTTCATCCATGCCGCCGACCTGCATCTCGGCAGTCCTTTCCAGGGGCTGGCGATGAAGGACGCCGAGGTGGCCGAGATGTTCATGGAGGCGAGCCGCCGTGCCTTCACGGCACTGGTCGACCAGGCCATCGAGAGGCGGGTCGATTTCTTCCTCGTGGCCGGCGACGTCTATGACGGCGACTGGAAGGACAACAAGATCGGCCTGTTCTTCAACCGCGAAGTGGCGCGGCTGGAGCGCGCGGAGATTCCCGTCTTCCTGCTGAAGGGCAACCATGACGCCGAAAGCGTCATCACCAGGACGATCACGCTGCCACGCAATGTCCGCGAGTTCCCGGTCACGAAGCCGGGCACCTTCACGCTTGATCACCTGAAGGTGGCGCTGCACGGGCAGGGCTTCGCGGAGCGCTCGGCGACGGAAAACCTGGCGCTCGCCTATCCTCCGCCACGTCCCGGCTGGTTCAATATCGGCGTCCTCCACACCTCGCTGACCGGCCGTGAGCCGCATGCGCCCTACGCGCCCTGTTCGGTCGAGGACCTGCGCTCGCGCGGCTACGACTACTGGGCGCTCGGACATGTGCACGACTACGAGGTGGTCGCGGACAACCCGCCGATCATCTTTCCCGGCAACCTTCAGGGCCGCTCCATCCGCGAGCAGGGAGCGAAGGGCGCCGTTCTGGTCTCTGTGGAAGACGGCACGGTCACACATGAGCGGATCGTCACCGACAGCGCCCGGTTCGCCCAGAGGTCGGTCACCGTCGAGGCGGAGGACGACCTGCCGGCGATCCTGCGGCGCATCGAGGCGGCGCTGGAGAATGTCGCGGACGAGATGGAGGGCCGGCCCCTTGCGCTGCGCATCCGCCTGACCGGCAAGAGCCGCTATCGCGGCGAGCTGATTGCTCGCGCCCGCGATTTCCGCGACGAGGCGCAGGCCGCCTGCCACCGCTGCCACGAGGATATCTGGCTGGAGAAGGTCGAGGTGCGGGTCGAGGATGCCGGAGAGAAAGCCGCTGGCGGGGCGGCATCGCTCGGCCTCGACGGCCTGCTTGCGGTCGAGGCGCTCCCGCCCGAACTCCTGGCGGAGGCAGAGGCAAGGATTGCCGAGATCGCCGCCCGGCTCCCCGGTGGGCTCGGCGCCCACGAGCTTGCGCTGGGCGACGATGCCGAAACGCTGCTTGCCGAAGCGCGCGACCTTCTGCTCGCCCGGGCGGGAGGGGATCGCTGATGCGCTTCGACCGCCTCGACATCCTGCGCTACGGCGCTCTTGCCGACCGCAGCCTTGCCTTTCGCCCGGACGCCCGGCTGCACATCGTCTACGGGCCGAACGAGGCCGGCAAGTCGTCCGCGCTCGCGGCGATCTCCGATCTCCTGTTCGGATTCCCGGAGCGGACGCCCTACGGTTTCCGGAGCGACGCCGCGAGCCTTCGGATCGGCGCAAGCATTTCCTCGCGGGGCGGGGCTTGCCTCGAGTTTCGCAGGCGCAAGGGCCGCAAGGGCACGCTTCTTGCGGCGAGCGATCCGGAGACGAGCCTGCCCGACGACGCGCTGGCGCCCTTTCTCGGCACGCTCAGCCGGGACGTCTTCGAGCGCGCCTTCGGGTTGAACTCGGCCTCGCTGCGCGCCGGCGGCGACAGCATGCTGAAGAGCGGTGGCGAGATCGGCAGCCTGCTTTTCTCCGCCGCGTCCGGGCTCACCGGGCTTGCCGACCTCAGGAAGGGGCTGGAGGCGGAGGCGGATGGTATCTATGCGGCGCGCCGTTCGCGCGACCGGCTGTTCTACCAGGTGCTCGATGCGCACGAGGAGGCGCGCCAGGCCGAGCGCGAAAGCGAGTTGCGATCCGGCGACTGGAAGAAGCTGATCGCGGAGCAGGGCGAACTGGAGACGGAACTTGCGGGCCTTCTCGCCCGGCGCCAGGAGAATATCCGCCGCCTGGAGCACCTGCGCATGCTGCAGCGGCTCGATCCGATCATCCGCGAGATCGACCGCGAACGGGAGCAGATGGCGGAGTTCGAATGGCTGGCGGGCCAGCCGGGGGACCTGGAGACCAGGCTTTCGGCCCTCATCGAGCGCCTGCGCGAGAACGAGGCGGCCCTCAGGCGCGCGGACGGGGATCATGCGCGCCTGCGAGACGACATCGCCGCCGTCCATGTCGACGACGCGCTGCTGGCCATGTCGGCCGCTATCACCTCCGCCCATGCGGACAAGGGCGTGTATGCCAAGGCCCGGGAGGACATCGCCCGGGTGCGCGGCGAGGTCGAGGACTACGACCGCAGGCTTGCCGATGCCGCCCGGCGGCTGGGCCTTGCCCTGGCCGATCTCGAAACGCGCCAGCCGCGCGATGCCGATCTCGCACGCCTGCGCGCGCTTCTGGAGGAGGGGGCGGATCTCGATCGCAGCCTGCGCGACGCCCGCCAGAGGATGGAAGAGCACCATGATGCCTTGCGCGGCATGGGAAGGCCGGCCGGCGCTGCCCATCTCATCGACCCCAAGCCCTGGTCGGAACAGCTCGCTGCCCTGCAGCCGGATCTCGTCGAGCTCCAGCGTCTCGAAGCCCTGCAGGTGAAGCTCGCCCGCGCCGGTGCCGACCTCGCCACGGCGACGGCACGGCTCGATCCGCCCGTATCCGACCTGCGCGCGCTTTCTTCGGCGCCCCTGCCTGAAACCGCCGAGATTGCTGCCCACCGGCGGACGATCGACGAGGCGCGCGCGGAGGCGAAGGACGCCGAGGGTCGTGTCGCCGCGCTCGACGAGGAGGCTCACCGCATCCGTCGCGACCTCGCGCTGCTCGAAGGCACGGGACGGATCGTTTCGCGCCAGGAACTCGCGGCAGGCCGCAGCGAGCGCGATCGCCGGTTCGACGCAGTGCGACAGCAACCGGACGAGGCCGGTTTCGACCGGCTGGCCGCTGGCATTGCCGAGGCCGACCAGCTTGCCGATGCGGTACTCGCCGACGCCGAACGCGTCACGCGCCACGCGCAACTGACGCTGCGGCAGGGCGAACTGGAGCGCGAGCTTGCCGGTGCACGCGAAGCGCTCCGCCTCCGCGAGATCGCGCTTGCCGATGCCGTGACGGCCTACGAGGACGCCTTCCGCCCGTCAGGGATCATGCCGGCCTCGCCCGAACGGATGATTGACTGGCGCCGTACCGTGGAGGAGTGTTTCCGCCAGCTGCGCGAGATCGACCTTCTCGGCGACGAGTTGGAGGCATTGCAGCTGAAGGAAAAATCCCTGCGCCCGGCGCTTTTGTCGATCGCGGACGCCGTGGGGCTCGCGGCCGTGGCGCTTCCGACCGTGGCGCTCGGCCGGGGCCTGGAACGCAGGCTGTCAGAAATCGGCCAGGAATGGCTGGAGAGCCGAAGCAGCGAGACGAAGCGGGCGATGGCGCAGGAGGCGATCGGTCGGCTGGAGGAGCGCGAGCGCGCCCTGCTGGCCGAGACCGGCGCCTGGCAGACGAGCTTCTCCGCCGCCGTCACGGGGATCGGCCTGCCCGATGACGCCGATCCGCCCATGGCGCTCGCCGCGCTCGAGGCGTGGCGCACGGTGCCGGGGCTACTTTCGGAGCGCGAGAACCGCCAGCGGCGGGTTCGCGGCATGGAACGCGACATGGAAGGCTTCGAGGGATCGGTCGGCAGGCTGGCCGCCGCCGTCGCTCCCGACCTTGCCGCCATCCCCGCCGATATCGCGGCCGGCCTGCTGAACGAGCGGCTCGTGGCTTCGGCAAACGAGAACAAGCGGCGCGAATCGCTCTCCGACCAGCTCGAACGGATCGAGATTTCCCGGGCCCGACTGAAGGCCGAGGAGACGGAACTTTCCGCCGCGATCGCGACGCTCGCCGCGGGCCTCGGCCGTCCGGTCGCCGAACTGCCGCAGGTGCTGGAGGACCTTCGCCAGCGCCACCGCCTGGAAACCGGGCTCAGGCAATGCCGCGAACGCTTCGCCGAGCATGCCGAGGGTCTGTCGGAGGACGAGGTGCGCGCGGCGCTTTCCGGTTTCGACCGCGTCGAGGCGGGCCTGGAGATCGAGGCGCTCGCTCGGGAGGAAAACGGGCTTATCGAGCGCATGAACGCGCTCGGGATCGCCCGCGCCGACAACGAACGCCGCCGGCGCGAACTGGAGACCGGAATCGGTGCCGAGCGCGCCGTGTTCCGCAAACTCGCCGCCGAGACGGAGGCGCGCGAACTGGCGCGCCGGTGGGTGGTCCTGAAGCTTGCGGCGAGCCTTCTCTCGACCTCGATGGAAAACTACCGCGAGCAGCAGGCGGATCCGGTGATGAAGCGGGCAGGGGAGCTGTTCTCCGCCCTGACCGGCGGGCGCTTTGCGCGCCTCCTGCAGGTCTACGATGAGCGAGACGACCTGCAGCTCGCCGTCGAGCGCCGGACGGGCGAGCAGGTCCCGCTTTCAGGCCTCAGCGAAGGCACGGGCGACCAGCTTTATCTCGCGCTGCGGCTTGCCTTTCTCGAGGACTACTGCCGCCGCAACGAGCCGGCCCCGCTCGTGCTGGACGACATCTTCCAGACCTTCGACGACGAACGCACCGCCGCCGCCCTTCGCACCCTGGCGGAGGCCAGCGGGACGCACCAGACCCTGCTGTTCACCCACCATGCGAGCGTGGTGGAGACGGCAAGACGGGAACTGGGAGACGGGGTGGACCTGGTCCAGCTCTGACGTCGCGTCGCAACGCCTTGCCCCTCGGGTCCGAAAGCCCCGGGCGGGGTACCAACGGGCTGTCATTCGCCTGCAACAGAGCGGTGATGATGTCGCATTCCTGTCACGGTGATTCCCGCGGGAGCGTTTTCCGCAGGATACGTGCCGCCGGAGTGTTCCTGATGGCCGTCGTTCTTGCTGCCGCCGCCGCGGCTCTCGTCCTTGCAAACTGGATCAGCATCCTGGTCGCCGCATGGCGCCTTGCCCCGAAGGGCACGTCGCCGCCGCCGCTTGCCGACCGGCCCGCCGCGACGATCGTCGTGCCCATGTGCGGGATCGAGCAGTTCACCGGCGAGACGCTGGAGCGCGCCTTCGCGCTCGACTGGCCGGACTATGAACTCATCTTCGGCATCGCCAGTGCCGGCGATCCGGTGGTACCCCTCGTCCGGAAGGCGATCGCCGCCCATCCGGAACGGGCGGCGCGACTGATCGTCGGAGACGAGCGCGCCCAGTGCCAATCCGAAGCTCAACAACTGCGTGAAGGGTTGGCGGGCCGCCCGGCACGACTGGGTGGTTCTTGCCGATTCGAACGTGCTGATGCCGCCGCAATACCTGCATCACCTGTTCGCCGCATGGCGGGTCGACGAGACCGGGCTCGTCTGCTCGACGCCGCTCGGGTCGCGTCCCTCGGGCTTCTGGGCGGAGGTCGAATGCGCGTTCCTGAACACCCATCAGGCGCGCTGGCAATATGCCGGCGAGGCGCTCGGGATGGGCTTTGCGCAGGGAAAGAGCATGTTGTGGCACAAGCCGACGCTGGACGCCGCGGGGGGTATAGAGGCGCTGGGCGAGGAGATCGCCGAGGATGCCGCCGCAACCAAGCTCGTGACACGCCTGGGCCGCAAGGTGCATCTCGTCGCCTGGCCGTTCGAACAGCCGCTCGGGCGACGCACCGCTGGCGAGATCTGGGCCCGCCAGGGCCGCTGGGCGCGCCTGCGCCGCGTCACCTTTCCGGGCTTCTTTGCCCCGGAGGCGCTGCTCGGCCTCCTGCCGCCGCTGGCGCTCGGCCTGCCGGCCGGGTTCGCAGCCGGGTTCAGCCCCGCCGCAACGGCCGCCTTCATCGCCGCGGCGATCTACCTGCCCGAACTTGCGCTGGCCGCCGCCAAAAACTGGCGCCTGTCGCTCCAAAGCCTGCCCGCCATGCTGGTGCGCGACGTGATGCTGCCGGCGATCTGGATCCGCGGCTGGACCGGCGGCGCCGTCCACTGGCGCGGCAACCGCATGACGATTGGCACCGACAATTCCGAACTGGAACAGCTGCCGGCGGTGTGAACCGGGGCAATTCGGGTCAAGAATGAGTGATGATCCGGAAAGGGGAAGGGGAATGGTGGGCGATGAGAGACTCGAACTCCCGACATCCTCGGTGTAAACGAGGCGCTCTACCAACTGAGCTAATCGCCCTTCGCGTCGCGGAGCATGTCCGTCGCGTCGGTGGGCGTGATCTATGCGGATCGGCGAAAAACCGCAAGAGCCTTTGACTGAAATTTTGATTTTTTTGCCGCGCCCGAAGCCACACGGGCGCTCTGCCGGAGAAAGGCGAGGGGCATCATCCTTTTGTCTTGAAACGCGCTTGACACCTGTTCGCGAACCTCTTAGTTAGCCGCTCAACCGAGGCGGTCGAGGTCGCTCCGGCAAGGGTTCAGGCCCTTACGAAATGCGCGGGTGTAGCTCAGTCGGTTAGAGTGCCGGCCTGTCACGCCGGAGGTCGCGGGTTCGAGCCCCGTCACTCGCGCCATTCGTCCTCGAACTCTTCTGATATTCCCTGGAATGTCGGATTGCCGCAAGGCATCATGCGCGGGTGTAGCTCAGTCGGTTAGAGTGCCGGCCTGTCACGCCGGAGGTCGCGGGTTCGAGCCCCGTCACTCGCGCCACTTCTTGCCACTTCCCGTCCGTCAAGCCTATAGATCGCGAAGAGCCTCTGCCGTTCGCAAGGTGTACTATTGCGGCGCAAAATCGCGACTCTAAATCTCTTGCGCCAAAGCGTGGGCTGGGGTAGTCACGGGCCAGTTGCAATGCACGTTCGCTTTGCCCGCGCATTGCTGATCGAGCGCCGCCCGGCGCTTACGGCAAGCAGGATCGAATACTATGAGTGAACTCCTCAGTTCCTATCTTCCGATCGCGATCTTTATCGGAATCGCCTTGGTGATCGGGTTGGCCCTCCTGATTGCTCCCTTCGCCGTCGCCTACAAGGCGCCCGACTCCGAAAAGCTTTCAGCCTACGAATGCGGCTTCAATGCGTTCGACGACGCGCGCATGAAGTTCGACATCCGATTCTACCTCGTGTCGATCCTGTTCATCATCTTCGACCTGGAAGTGGCCTTCCTCTTCCCCTGGGCGGTCTCCTTCGGCGAGATCGGCTGGTTCGGTTTCTGGTCGATGATGGTTTTCCTGGGCGTGCTGACCATCGGTTTCATCTATGAATGGAAGAAAGGAGCGCTGGAATGGGAGTAGTCGACACCGGCAACACCCTGGTCGCGCCGCAGCCCAAGGGCATAATCGATCCCAATACCGGCAAGCCGATCGGCAGCGATGACCGTTTCTTCGGCGAGATCAACAATGAGCTCGCCGACAAGGGCTTTCTCGTCACCTCGACGGACGAGCTGATCAACTGGGCCCGCACCGGCTCGCTGATGTGGATGACCTTCGGTCTCGCCTGCTGCGCGGTCGAGATGATGCAGATGTCCATGCCGCGCTACGACGCCGAGCGCTTCGGTTTTGCGCCGCGCGCCTCGCCGCGCCAGTCGGACGTGATGATCGTTGCCGGCACGCTGACCAACAAGATGGCGCCCGCGCTCCGCAAGGTCTACGACCAGATGCCGGAGCCGCGCTACGTCATCTCGATGGGCTCCTGCGCCAACGGCGGCGGCTATTATCACTATTCCTACTCCGTGGTGCGGGGCTGTGACCGCGTGGTGCCTGTGGACATCTACGTCCCGGGCTGTCCCCCCACGGCGGAGGCGCTGCTTTACGGCGTGCTTCTGCTGCAGAAGAAGATCCGTCGCACCGGAACGATCGAGCGCTGAGGGCAAGGACCGTATCATGAGCGAAGCCCTGAGAGAGCTTTCTTCCTACATCGCCGAGATGCATCCTCGGTTCGTCGTCGATTCCAAGATCGAATTCGACGAGCTGACGGTGGTGACGACGCCCGAAAACATTGTCGCCCTGCTGACCTTCCTGCGCGACGACGTGCAGTGCAGCTTCGTCAACCTGCTCGACATCTGCGGCGTCGACTGGCCGCAGCGCAGGAAGCGCTTCGATGTGGTCTACCACATGCTGTCGCCGCGCCAGAACCTGCGCATCCGCGTGACGGTCATGGTGGGCGAGGACGAGGCGATCCCCTCGGCCTGTCCCGTCTTTCCGGGTGCCGACTGGTTCGAGCGCGAGGCGTGGGACATGTACGGCATCGTCTTCACGGGCCATCCGGACCTGCGGCGCATCCTGACCGACTACGGCTTCGAGGGCCATCCGCTGCGCAAGGACTTTCCGACGACGGGGTTTGTCGAGGTTCGCTACGACGATGCGGCCAAGCGTGTCGTCTACGAGCCGGTGATGCTGCGCCAGGAATTCCGCAACTTCGATTTCCTGTCTCCCTGGGAAGGCACCGATTACGTGCTGCCGGGCGACGAAAAAGCCAAGGTCTGATGAACCGGCGTCTCGGCGCCGGGTGCTGCTTTTCATTCCGCCCGTTGCGGCTTGGCCGCTCGGCATGGAGCTGACAGAATGAACGAACATAACGTCCGCAACTTCAACATCAACTTCGGACCGCAGCATCCGGCGGCGCACGGCGTGCTTCGGCTGGTGCTGGAGCTTGACGGCGAAATCGTGGAGCGCGTCGATCCGCATATCGGCCTGCTTCACCGCGGCACTGAAAAGCTGATCGAGACGAAGACCTATCTGCAGGCGCTGCCCTATTTCGACCGCCTCGACTACGTGGCGCCGATGAACCAGGAGCATGCTTACTGCCTGGCGGTCGAGAAGCTCCTCGGCCTCGAGATCCCGATCCGCGGCCAGCTGATCCGTGTCCTCTACTCGGAAATCGGCCGCATCCTGTCGCACCTTCTCAACGTCACGACACAGGCGATGGACGTCGGCGCGCTGACGCCGCCGCTCTGGGGCTTCGAGGAGCGCGAGAAGCTGATGGTCTTCTACGAGCGTGCATCGGGCTCGCGCATGCACGCCGCCTATTTCCGCCCCGGCGGTGTCCACCAGGACCTGCCGCCGGAACTGGTGGAGGATATAGGCGCCTGGTGCGATCCGTTCCTGAAGACGCTGGACGATATCGATGACCTCCTGACCGGCAACCGTATCTTCAAGCAGCGCAACGTCGATATCGGCGTCGTGAAGCTCGAGGATGCCTGGGCCTGGGGCTTCTCGGGCGTCATGGTCCGCGGCTCGGGCGCAGCCTGGGACCTGCGCAAGTCGCAGCCCTACGAATGCTATGCCGACATGGAGTTCGACATCCCGATCGGCAAGAACGGCGACTGTTTCGACCGCTACCTGATCCGCATGATCGAGATGCGGGAATCGGTGAAGATCATGAAGCAGTGCGTCAATCGCCTGCTGGGTGATGCCAGGGTCGGGCCCGTCTCGTCGCTGGACGGCAAGGTCGTCCCGCCGAAGCGCGGCGAGATGAAGCGTTCGATGGAAGCGCTCATCCATCACTTCAAGCTCTACACGGAGGGCTATCACGTGCCGGCCGGCGAAGTGTATGCGGCCGTCGAGGCGCCGAAGGGCGAGTTCGGCGTCTACCTCGTCGCCGACGGCACCAACAAGCCTTACCGCCTCAAGATAAGGGCGCCGGGCTATGCACACCTGCAGGCCATGGACTTCCTGTGCCGCGGCCACCAGCTCGCCGACGTGTCGGCGATCCTCGGCTCGCTCGACATCGTGTTCGGCGAGGTCGACCGCTGATGGCTTTCGCAATCGAAATCACGGGCGCCGGTTTCCGGCAGCCTGCTTCCAAGACTGATAAGGCGTAAGAAGAATGTCTGTTCGTCGACTGGCCGAAGAGAATGTGCAACCGGCAAGCTTCGCCTTCAGCGCGGAGAACGCCGCCTGGGCCGAAGCCACGATCCGCAAGTATCCGGAAGGCCGCCAGCAGTCCGCGGTGATTCCGCTGCTCATGCGGGCTCAGGAGCAGGACGGCTGGGTCACGCGCGCGGCGATCGAATACGTCGCCCAGAAGCTCGACATGCCCTACATCCGGGTGCTGGAAGTGGCGACCTTCTACACCCAGTTCCAGTTGAAGCCCATCGGCACCCGGGCGCATGTCCAGGTCTGCGGCACGACGCCCTGCATGCTGCGCGGCGCCGAGGACCTCATCAAGGTCTGCAAGTCGAAGATCCATGCGGAACCCTTCGAGCTCAACGAGGACGGCACGCTGTCCTGGGAAGAGGTCGAATGTCAGGGGGCGTGCGTGAACGCCCCGATGGTGATGATCTTCAAGGACGCCTACGAGGACCTGACGCCGGAGCAGCTCGAGCACATCATCGACCGCTTCCAGGCCGGACAAGGCCAGGAAATCACGCCCGGCCCGCAGATCGAGCGGTTCTCCTCGGCGCCCGTCGGTGGCCCGGTCACGCTGGTTGACGACGTGAAGCCGGCCGCGAATGGCGCAGAGCAGAAGCCCGCTGCCGGGACCGCAGCGCCTGCGACCCAGGTGCCGCCGTCCGACGCCGCGCGTCCGAAGGATACGGCCGAGGAGGCCGATCCGTCGATCAAGACGCCGCTGACCGACAAGGAAGGCTCCAGGAAGCGCGTCAAGGCCGCGGAGACGCAGCCGCTTTCGGGAACCGCATCGACGCCGAAGCCGGATCGCAAGCGCGCCGGCAGCGCAGCCGAGGGAGCGCCGCCGGAGCCGGGTACGGTCTCGGGCGACGCCAAGCCGAAGCGGACACGCAAGAAGACGACGCCGGAAGGCGACGCTTCGTAGGGAATGCGAACTCTTCTGCGGCCCGCTCGCCGGGCCGCGCGATGCATAACAACGGCCGGCAAGTGTCGGCGGACCGGTGGAATAGATCATGCTAAAAGATCAGGATCGCATCTTTACCAATATCTACGGCCTCAAGGACAAGTCCCTGAAGGGGGCGATGAGCCGTGGTCATTGGGACGGCACCAAGCAGATCCTTGAAAAGGGCAGGGACTGGATCATCGAGGAGATGAAGGCGTCGGGCCTGCGCGGTCGCGGCGGCGCCGGCTTCCCGACCGGCCTGAAATGGTCCTTCATGCCGAAGGAGTCCGACGGCCGCCCGCATTACCTCGTGGTCAACGCCGACGAATCCGAGCCCGGCACCTGCAAGGACCGCGACATCATGCGCCACGATCCGCATACGCTGATCGAAGGCTGCGTGATCGCGAGCTTCGCCATGGGCGCCCACACCGCCTACATCTACGTCCGCGGCGAATACATCCGCGAGCGCGAGGCGCTGCAGGCGGCGATCGACGAATGCTATGACGCCGGCCTCCTTGGCAAGAACAACAAGCACGGCTGGGACATGGACATCTACGTCCACCACGGCGCCGGCGCCTATATCTGCGGCGAGGAAACCGCGCTCCTCGAAAGCCTCGAGGGCAAGAAGGGCCAGCCGCGCCTGAAGCCGCCGTTCCCCGCGAACATGGGCCTCTACGGCTGCCCGACCACCGTCAACAACGTCGAATCGATCGCGGTGGCGCCGACGATCCTGCGCCGCGGCGCGGGCTGGTTCTCCTCGATCGGCCGCCCGAACAATGTCGGCACCAAGCTGTTCATGGTCTCCGGCCACGTCAACAAGCCCTGCACCTTTGAGGAAGCCATGGGCCTGTCCTTCCGCGAGATCATCGAGCGGCACTGCGGCGGTATTCGCGGCGGCTGGGACAACCTGCTCGGCGTCATCCCCGGCGGTGCCTCCTGCCCGGTGGTGCGCGGCGAGGACATGGCCGACGCGATCATGGACTTCGACGGCATGCGCGAGGTGAAGTCCTCCTTCGGCACCGGCGGCATGATCGTCATGGACAAGTCGACGGACATCATCAAGGCGATCTGGCGCATCGCGGCCTTCTTCAAGCACGAGAGCTGCGGTCAGTGCACGCCCTGCCGCGAAGGCACGGGCTGGATGATGCGTGTGCTGGAGCGCATGGTGCGCGGCAATGCCCAGAAGCGCGAGATCGACATGCTGTTCCAGGTCTCCAAGCAGATCGAGGGACACACGATCTGCGCGCTCGGCGATGCAGCGGCCTGGCCGATCCAGGGCCTGATCCGCAACTTCCGCCCCGAGATCGAGGCGCGCATCGACCGCTACACCCATAACGCCCTGGCGCACGGCGCCGTCATGGAAGCAGCGGAGTAGGAAACGTGGCCAAGCCGGTGGAAGAAAAGCAGGAAGGAGCAGCGACGGCCAAGCCGGCGCCGGCTTCCGTCTATGCCGATTTCGCCGAAGCCATGGCCGCAAACCCGCTTCTGGCGCAGTCGACCGCGGCAATGGCGGCCGCCACTGCCGTCGGCATGAGCATTGCCGGACAGTTCGCCGGCGCCTTCTTCGGGGCCCTTCAGGGCGCGCTGGAGGCGCAGAACCGCATGGCGGGCTCGCCCGCCCGCGCGCCGGAAAGCCCGCAGGAGCCGAAGGCGGAGGAGGTGGTCTCTCCGTCCGTCGCAACGCCCGCGCAAACGGCCGGGCAAGCGCGGAAGTCTGCGTCCGGTGACCGTTCGGTCGAGGCTGCGTCAAAGCCGGTTGAGAAAAAGCAGGGCCGGGAAAAGCCGGCTGCGAAAGCCGGCGCGCGGAAGGCCACGACCGCAAAGCCGAAGGCAACAGCCGGCGACGACCTGAAACGGATTGCCGGCATCGGCCCCAAGCTGGAGAAGGTTCTGAACGGGCAGGGCATTACCAGCCTCGGCCAGATCGCCGCCTGGAAGGACGCCGATGTCGCGAAGTTCGACGAGGCGCTCGGACTGGATGGACGCATCGGCCGGGACGATTGGGTGGGCCAGGCCAAGAAGCTGGCGAAGTAAGGATTTTTCCCCGGCCGTGGCTGCGGGATTGAGCACAGGACGTAAGTGATACGATGGCAAAGCTGAAGATCGACGGCAAGGAAATCGAGGTTCCGGATCATTTCACGCTGTTGCAGGCGTGCGAGGAAGCCGGTGCCGAGGTTCCGCGGTTCTGTTTCCACGAACGCCTGTCGGTGGCGGGCAACTGCCGCATGTGTCTGGTCGAGGTGAAGGGCGGCCCGCCGAAGCCGGCGGCGTCCTGCGCCATGGGCGTGCGCGACATCCGGGGCGGCCCGAACGGCGAACTGCCGGAAGTCTTCACCAACACGCCGATGGTCAAGAAGGCCCGCGAAGGCGTGATGGAGTTCCTGCTCATCAACCACCCGTTGGATTGCCCGATCTGCGACCAGGGCGGCGAGTGCGACCTGCAGGACCAGGCCATGGCCTTCGGCATGGATGCCTCCCGCTACACCGAGAACAAGCGCGCCGTCGAAGACAAGTATATCGGCCCGCTCGTCAAGACGGTGATGAACCGCTGCATCCATTGCACGCGCTGCGTCCGCTTCACGACCGAAGTGGGCGGCATTTCCGAACTCGGCCTCATCGGCCGCGGGGAGGATGCCGAGATCACCACCTATCTCGAGCATGCGATGACCTCCGAACTGCAGGGCAATGTCATCGACCTCTGCCCCGTCGGCGCGCTCACCTCGCGTCCCTTCGCCTTTACGGCGCGTCCGTGGGAGCTGAACAAGACGGAAACCATCGACGTGATGGATGCCGTCGGTTCGGCGATCAGGGTCGATACGCGCGGCCGCGAAGTGATGCGCATCATGCCGCGCGTCAACGAACTGGTGAACGAGGAATGGATCTCCGACAAGACCCGCTTCATCTGGGACGGCCTGAAGACGCAGCGCCTCGACCGGCCCTATGTCCGGCGTGACGGTCGCCTGCAGCCCGCAAGCTGGGGCGAGGCCTTCGCCGCGATCAAGGCTGCCGTTTCGGCCGCGTCCGCAGACAAGATCGGCGCTGTCGCCGGTGACCTTGCCGCAGTCGAGGAAATGTATGCGCTGAAGGAACTCATCCGTTCGCTCGACTCGGAAAACCTCGACTGCCGCCAGGATGGCGCCGCGCTGGACCCGTCGCTCGGCCGCGCCAGCTACCTCTTCAACCCGACGATCGAAGGCATCGAGCGCGCCGGCGCGCTGCTGCTGATCGGCGCGAACCCGCGGCTCGAGGCGACCGTGCTCAACGCGCGCATCCGCAAGCGCTGGCGCCGCGGCGATTTCCCGATCGGCGTGATCGGCGAGAATGTCGACCTGCGCTACGGCCATGAATATCTCGGCGCCGGACCGGACACGCTGAATGAGCTCGTCAACGGTTCCGGTAGCTTCCTCGAGACGCTGCGCAACGCCAAGAACCCGATGATCATCGTCGGCCAGGGCGCGCTTGCCCGTCCGGACGGCGCTGCGATCCTCGGCGCCGCCGCAAAGCTTGCCGCTTCGCTGGGCGCCGTCACGGCGGAGTGGAACGGCTTCGGGGTGCTGCACACGGCGGCTTCCCGCGTCGGCGCGCTGGACCTCGGCTTCGTGCCGGGTGCGAACGGCGTCGGTGCGTCGGACATGCTGGCAACCATGGACGTGCTCTTCCTGCTCGGCGCCGACGAGCTGGACTTCACCCGCAAGGGCGCGAAGTTCACCGTCTATATCGGCAGCCACGGCGACAACGGCGCCCACCATGCCGACGTCATCCTGCCGGCCGCGACCTATACCGAAAAGTCGGGCACCTGGGTCAACACCGAGGGGCGCGTACAGATGGGCAACCGCTCTGCATTCCCGCCGGGCGAGGCGCGAGAGGACTGGGCGATCATCCGCGCCCTGTCGGACGTGCTGGGCAAGAAGCTGCCGTTTGATTCGCTCTCGGCCCTGCGTGCCAAGCTCTACGAAGCCTATCCGCATTTCGCCGATCTGGACGAGATCGCCGCCGGCGACGTCGCCCATGTGGCGGCATTGGGGCAAAAAGCCGGTGAGATGAGCAAGTCCGCGTTTGCGTCCCCGATCAAAGACTTCTATTTGACGAACCCGATTGCACGGGCATCGGCAGTAATGGCCGAGTGCTCGGCGCTTGCCCGCAACAATTTCCAGGCTGCGGCGGAGTAACAGGAATATGGACGGTACATTTTTCTCGACCTACGCGTGGCCGGCGCTGGTGATGATCGGGCAGTCTCTGCTCGTCCTCGTCTGCCTTCTGGTCTTCATCGCCTATATCCTCTACGCCGACCGCAAGATCTGGGCGGCTGTCCAGCTTCGCCGTGGTCCGAACGTGGTCGGTCCCTGGGGGCTGTTCCAGTCGTTCGCCGACCTCCTGAAGTTCGTCTTCAAGGAGCCGATCATCCCGTCTGGTGCCAACAAGGGCGTCTTCCTCCTTGCCCCGCTCGTGGCCGTGACGCTGGCGCTCGCCACATGGGCGGTGATCCCGTTCAACGAGAACTGGGTGATCGCCAACATCAATGTCGGCATCCTCTACGTGTTCGCCATCTCCTCGCTGGAAGTCTACGGCGTGATCATGTCGGGCTGGGCGTCGAACTCGAAGTACCCGTTCCTCGGCGCGCTTCGTTCCGCCGCGCAGATGGTTTCCTACGAGGTCTCGATCGGCTTCGTCATCGTCACCGTTCTTCTCTGCGTCGGTTCGCTGAACCTCTCCGACATGGTCTTCGCGCAGAGGGACGGCCTCGGCACGATGATGGGCCTGCCGAACTCCTTCCTCGACTGGCACTGGCTGCCGCTCTTCCCGATGTTCGTCATCTTCATCATCTCGGGTCTCGCCGAGACCAACCGCCCGCCCTTCGACCTTCCGGAAGCGGAATCCGAACTGGTGGCCGGCTACATGGTCGAATATTCTTCGGCCCCGTACATGATGCTGATGCTCGGCGAGTATGCGGCGATCCTGCTGATCTGCTCGCTGACGACGATCCTCTTCCTCGGCGGCTGGCTGCCCCCGGTCGATATCTGGATCCTCAACTGGGTCCCGGGCATCATCTGGTTCATCCTCAAGGTGCTCTTCGTCTTCTTCATCTTCTCGATGGTGAAGGCATTCGTACCGCGCTACCGCTACGACCAGCTGATGCGGCTGGGCTGGAAGGTCTTCCTTCCGCTCTCGCTGGCCATGGTCATCATTACCGCATTCGTGCTCAAGCTGATGGGGTGGGCATAACATGGCCCGCCTTCTCTCGAGCCCTACTGGAGAATAACGATGGCAAGTGTGACTCAGGCCGTCAGTTCGCTCTTCCTGAAGGAGTTCGTCGGCGCCTTCTTCCTGTCGATGCGCTACTTCTTCCGACCCAAGGCGACGGTCAACTACCCGTTCGAGAAGAACCCGGTATCGCCGCGCTTCCGTGGCGAGCACGCGCTGCGCCGCTATCCGAACGGCGAGGAACGCTGCATCGCCTGCAAGCTGTGCGAGGCGATCTGTCCCGCGCAGGCGATCACGATCGAGGCCGGGCCCCGCCGTAACGACGGAACCCGCCGCACCGTGCGCTACGACATCGACATGGTGAAGTGCATCTATTGCGGCTTCTGCCAGGAGGCGTGCCCGGTGGATGCGATCGTCGAGGGCCCGAACTTCGAGTTTTCGACAGAGACGCGCGAAGAGCTCTACTACGACAAGGCGCGGCTTCTGGAGAACGGCGACCGCTGGGAGCGCGAGATCGCGCGCAACATGGCGCAGGACGCGCCGTACCGCTGACGCACGGGCCACCGTCGACGGTGGCCGCACATGCAATGTACTTTCCGGCACGCCGCGGGCGGCCGGATGAAGCGGGGAGAGGCGGAAAGCCGATCCCCGATGAGGACGAAAAGGCACCACGATGGGTCTGCAGGCTGTTTTCTTCTATCTCTTTGCGTTCGTCGCGGTGGCGTCGGCCTTCATGGTCATCTCGTCACGCAACCCGGTTCATTCGGTTCTGTTCCTGATCCTGGTGTTCTTCAACGCGGCCGGCCTGTTCCTGCTGACCGGTGCGGAGTTCCTGGCGATGATCCTGCTGGTGGTATACATCGGCGCGGTCGCGGTGCTCTTCCTCTTCGTGGTCATGATGCTCGACATCGACTTCGCGGAACTGCGGGCAGGGGTGCTGCAATATGCGCCGGTCGGCATCCTGATCGGGCTGATCGTCGCGGCCGAGCTGATCATCGTGATCGGCGGCAGCGTCCTGACCCCGCAGGCGGCGGAAGCCATCACCATGCCGATCCCGAACCCGGCGGAACGCACCAACACGGCGGCGCTGGGAGACGTTCTCTATACCCACTACGTCTACTTCTTCCAGATCGCCGGTCTTGTGCTGCTAGTCGCCATGATCGGCGCCATCGTACTGACCCTCCGCCACCGCACGCACATCAAGCGCCAGGACGTCTCCCGCCAGGTTGCCCGCACGCCGGAGACCGCCGTCGAGGTGGTCAAGGTGAAGTCGGGCCAGGGTCTCTGAGGCAGGCGAAGAAGGAAACGGACATGGAAATCGCTCTCTCCCACTACCTCACCGTCAGCGCCATCCTCTTCATCCTCGGCGTGTTCGGCATCTTCCTGAACCGCAAGAACGTCATCATCATCCTGATGTCGATCGAGCTGATTCTGCTGTCGGTCAACCTGAACATGGTGGCCTTCTCCTCCTACCTGAACGACATCGTCGGGCAGGTGTTCGCACTGTTCATTCTGACCGTCGCGGCTGCCGAAGCGGCCATCGGTCTTGCAATTCTCGTCGTCTTCTACCGCAACCGCGGGTCGATCGCCGTCGAAGACGTCAACATGATGAAGGGCTGATCAGGTCATGATCTACAAGGCAATCGTCTTCCTTCCCCTGATCGGCTTCCTGATCGCCGGCCTGTTCGGCCGGTCGATCGGCGCAAAGGCTTCGGAATACATCACCAGCGGTCTGATGGTGATCGTCGCGATCCTGTCATGGATCGTCTTCTTCAACGTCGCGATGTCGCATGGCGATGGCCACGAGGTCATCAAGGTCGAGGTCCTGCGCTGGATCCAGTCCGGCGGCATCGACGTCGAGTGGGCCTTCCGGATCGACACGCTGACGGCGGTGATGTTCGTCGTCGTCAACACCGTGTCGTCGCTCGTTCACATCTACTCGATCGGCTACATGCACCACGACCCGCATCGGCCGCGCTTCTTCGCCTACCTGTCGCTGTTCACCTTCGCCATGCTGATGCTGGTGACCTCCGACAACCTGGCGCAGATGTTCTTCGGCTGGGAAGGCGTGGGCCTTGCCTCCTACCTGCTGATCGGCTTCTGGTACAAGAAGCCCTCCGCCACGGCTGCCGCGATGAAGGCCTTCATCGTCAACCGCGTCGGCGACTTCGGCTTCCTTCTCGGCATTGCCGGCATCTTCATGCTGTTCGGCTCGATCAACCTCGAGACGATCTTCGCCGCAGCCGCCAACTATATCCCCGCCGCAGGTGCCGCCGACAGCGGTGAAGTGATCGCCAACATCTTCGGCATGGAGCTGACCCGCGCCGGTGCGCTGACCGTCATCTGCCTGCTGCTCTTCATGGGTGCTATGGGCAAGTCGGCGCAGTTCCTTCTGCACACCTGGCTTCCGGACGCCATGGAAGGCCCGACCCCGGTCTCGGCGCTCATCCATGCCGCCACCATGGTCACCGCCGGCGTCTTCCTCGTCGCCCGCATGTCGCCGATCTTCGAACTGTCGCCGGACGCGCTGCTGTTCGTCACCATCATCGGTGCGATCACCGCATTCTTCGCCGCGACCGTCGGTCTCGTGCAGAACGACATCAAGCGCGTCATCGCCTATTCCACCTGCTCGCAGCTCGGCTACATGTTCGTCGCGCTGGGGGTAGGGGCCTATGGCGCCGCCATCTTCCACCTGTTCACCCACGCCTTCTTCAAGGCGCTGCTCTTCCTTGGAGCAGGCTCCGTGATCCACGCCGTCGATGGCGAGCAGGACATGCGTTACATGGGCGGCCTGCGCAAGCACATCCCTGTCACCTTCTGGATGATGACGATCGGCACGCTGGCGCTGACGGGCGTCGGCATCCCGGGTACGATGATCGGCTTCGCCGGCTTCTTCTCGAAGGACTTCATCATCGAGTCCGCCTATGCCTCGCATTCGGTGGCCGCTGGCTTTGCCTTCACGCTGCTGGTAATCGCGGCGCTGTTTACGAGCTTCTACTCGTGGCGGCTCGCCTTCCTCACCTTCTTCGGCAAGCCGCGGGCCTCGGCCGACGTGATGCACCACGTCCATGAATCGCCCCAGGTCATGCTGGTGCCGCTCTACATCCTCGCCATCGGCGCGGTTGGCGCCGGCGTCGTGTTCCAGGGCTATTTCTTCGGCCACGAGTACAACGAGTTCTGGAAGGGCGCGCTCTTCACGCTGCCCGCCAACCAGATCCTCGAGGAGTTCCACCACGTGCCGCTGCTGGTCAAGTGGAGCCCGTTCATCGCCATGGCGGTTGGCTTCGCGACGGCCTGGTACTTCTACATCAAGTCGCCGGAGACGCCGCGTCGCCTGGCCGCGTCGCAAAAGGTCCTCTACGAGTTCCTGCTCAACAAGTGGTACTTCGACGAGATCTACGACTTCCTGTTCGTGCGGTCCGCCAAGGCTCTCGGTCGCTTCCTCTGGAAGAAGGGTGACATCGGCATCATCGATACCTATGGCCCGAACGGCGTCGCCGCGCGCGTCGTCGACGTGACCCGCAGCGTCGTGCGCCTGCAGTCCGGCTACCTCTATCACTATGCGTTCGCGATGCTGATCGGCGTCGCCGCCCTCGTCACCTGGATGATGCTCGGGAGCTCAATGTAATGACCGACTGGCCAATTCTCTCGACGGTCACCTTCCTGCCGCTCGTCGGCGTGTTCCTCCTCCTGCTCACCCGCGAGGACAGCACCTACGGGCGCCGCAATATCCTGAACGTCTCGCTGCTGACGACGGTCTTCACCTTTGTCGTCTCGCTCTTCATCTGGATCGGCTTCGACAATTCGAACCCCGGCTTCCAGATGGTCGAGAAGCATGCCTGGCTGACGACCGGAATTTCCTACCACCTCGGGGTGGACGGCATTTCCATGCTGTTCGTCATCCTGACGACGTTCCTCATGCCCTTCTGCGTGCTGGCAAGCTGGCAGTCGGTCGAGAAGCGGCTGAAGGAATACATGATCGCCTTCCTGCTCCTGGAAGTCGTCATGGTCGGCGTGTTCGTCTCGCTCGACATCGTCCTCTTCTACGTCTTCTTCGAAGCGACGCTGATCCCGATGTTCGTCATCATCGGCGTCTGGGGCGGCAAGGATCGCGTCTACGCGTCCTACAAGTTCTTCCTCTATACGCTTGCCGGTTCGGTGCTGATGATGCTCGCCATCATGGCCATGTACTGGCAGGCCGGCACGACCGACATGGTCGAGCTGCTGAAGTTCAACTTCCCGGCCAACCTGCAGACGTGGTTGTGGCTGGCTGCCTTCGCAGCCTTCGCGGTGAAGATGCCGATGTGGCCGGTCCACACCTGGCTTCCGGATGCGCACGTGCAGGCGCCGACGGCCGGTTCCGTCATCCTGGCCGGCGTCATGCTGAAGCTCGGCGGCTACGGCTTCATCCGTATCTCGCTCGCCATGTTCCCGCTGGCGTCGGACTACTTCGCGCCCTTCGTCTTCACGCTCTCGGTGCTGGCGATCATCTACACCTCGCTGGTGGCGTTGATGCAGGACGACATCAAGAAGCTGATCGCCTACTCCTCGGTCGCGCACATGGGCTATGTCACCATGGGCATCTTCGCCGCCAACGTGCAGGGCGTGCAGGGCGCGATCTTCCAGATGCTGTCGCACGGCATCGTCTCCGGCGCGCTCTTCCTCTGCGTCGGCGTCATCTATGACCGCCTCCATACCCGCGAGATCTCGGCCTATGGCGGGCTCGTCAACAACATGCCGAAATATGCCGTCGCCTTCATGGTCTTCACCATGGCGAATGTCGGCCTGCCCGGCACGTCGGGCTTCGTCGGCGAATTCCTGACCGTGATCGGGGTCTTCCAGGTCAACACCTGGGTTGCGCTCTTCGCCGCGACGGGTGTTATCCTCTCGGCCTGCTACGCGCTCTGGCTCTACCGCCGGGTGATCTTCGGCGGGCTGGAGAAGGAAAGCCTCAAGGGCCTCCGCGACCTGACGACCCGCGAAAAGCTGATCCTCTACCCGCTGATGGTGCTGACGATCTTTTACGGGGTCTATCCCGCACCGATCTTCGATGCGACGTCGGCGTCGGTGGATCTGCTTGTGAACAATTACGCCGCCGCCCTGCAGGCTGCGCAAGACCTTGCACTGACAGTGCACTGAGACAGGACATAATCGGACATGAGCTCTGAACTTCTCCTCGCTAGCCTGCAACTGTCCATGCCGGAAATCATTCTGGCGGTGGGAGCGCTCGCGCTCCTGATGATCGGCGTCTTCTCCGGCGACCGTTCCGCACCGACGGTTACCGGCCTTGCCGTTGCCCTGCTGATCGCGGCGGGCCTCTGGCTGGTTCTGGCGCCGGGTGAGGGCGAGGCCTATGGCGGCGCCTTCCTGCTCGATCCCTTCGCGCGGTTCATGAAGGTCGTCGCCCTGATCGGCTCGGTGACGGCGATGATCATGACGGTCGGCCATGCCCGCTCAGAACAGCTCGACCGCTTCGAGTTCCCGGTCCTGATGGTGCTGGCGACTCTGGGCATGATGCTCCTGATCTCAGCCAACGACCTCCTGGCCCTTTATCTCGGCCTCGAGCTCATGTCGCTGGCGCTTTATGTCTGCGCCGCGATCAACCGGGACAGCCTCCGCTCGACCGAATCCGGCCTGAAGTACTTCGTGCTGGGTTCGCTCTCCTCGGGCATGCTGCTCTACGGCTGCTCGCTGGTCTACGGCTTCACCGGCAATACCGGCTTCGACGAGATCGCCGCGGTTCTCTCCTCCGAGACCCGTTCGCTGGGCCTCGTCTTCGGTCTCGTCTTCGTGCTCGCCGGCGTCTGCTTCAAGATTTCGGCCGTGCCGTTCCACATGTGGACGCCGGACGTCTACGAAGGCGCGCCGACGCCCGTGACCGCCTTCTTCGCGGCCGGTCCCAAGGTTGCCGCCATGGCGATCCTCGTCCGCGTCGTTTCGGAAGCCTTCTCGCCGATCGTCGCCGACTGGCAGCAGATCCTCGTCTTTGTCTCCATCGCGTCGATGCTTCTCGGATCCTTCGCCGCGATCGGCCAGCGCAACATCAAGCGACTGATGGCCTATTCCTCGATCGGCCACATGGGCTTCGCGCTGGTCGGCCTCGCCGCCGGCACGGAGACCGGCGTATCGGGCGTCATGCTCTACATGCTGATCTACATGGTGATGACGCTCGGCACCTTCGCCTGCATCATGGCCATGCGCCGCAAGGAAGGCGAGAACGTCGAGAACGTCGACGATCTCGCAGGCCTCGCATCGACCAAGCCGTTCATGGCAGTCGTGCTGACCGCGCTGATGTTCTCCATGGCGGGTATTCCTCCGCTGGCCGGTTTCTTCGCGAAGTACTTCGTCTTCGTCGCGGCGATCGAGGCCAAGCTCTACGCGCTGGCGGTCATCGGCGTCCTGACCTCCGTTGTCGGTGCCTACTATTACCTGCGTATCGTCAAGCTGATGTGGTTCGATGAGGCGACCGGCGAGTTTGCGCGCATTTCCGGAGAACTCCGCCTCGTCTTCGGTCTCTCGGGCCTCTTCGTCACGGCCTACGTCCTCTTCGGCGGACCGGTCGGCAACGCCGCCAACGCCGCGGCGAAGTCCTTCTTCTGAGGATGGCAAGACCAACGGGACGCTTCTCGCTGGAGGCGTTCCGCCACGAGGCGCTGGGTGATGTCGGTTCCACGAATACCGAATGCCTGGCGCGCGCAAGGGCGGGTGACCCGGGCCGCCTCTGGCTGACGGCGACGCGCCAGACGAGCGGCCGCGGACGCCGCGGCAGGGCCTGGACCTCCGAAGCCGGCAACCTCTACGCCTCGCTGCTCCTCATCGACGCCGCCCCGATGGACCGCCTGGGTTCGCTCCCGCTCGCCGTCGCGCTTGCGGTGCATGGCGCCATCCGGAGGGTCCTGCCGCCGGGCTCCGAACCGGTCGAGGTGAAGTGGCCGAACGACATTCTGATCGGACGCCGGAAGACCTGCGGCATCCTGATCGAGGCTGAGAAGCTTCCGGACGGCAGGCAGGCGCTGGTCATCGGGATCGGTATCAATATCCGGCACATGCCGGACGCAACCAGTTATCCCGTGACCCGGCTCGAAGACCACGGCTGCCACGTGGCTCCCGAAGAAGTGTTCGCGCATCTTTTCAACGAGATGGCGATGGTTCTGGAATCATGGGATGAGGGGCGCGGCGTGGCGGAGATCAGCAGGCGCTGGCTGGAGGTCGCCTGCGGGATCGGCGAGCCCGTCACCGTGAACCTCCCCGACCGCTCGCTATCCGGCAGGTTTGCGGGCATTGATGGACAGGGGCTGCTGCAGCTCGAGACCGGCACAGGACAGGTTTTGTCCGTAGCAGCCGGTGATGTATTCTTTGGAAGAACGGAATAAGGACGTTATGGCTAGACAGGAAGAACTGGTGTTTCTGCCGCTCGGAGGTGTCGGCGAGATCGGCATGAACCTGGCGCTCTACGGGTACGGCACGCCCGGCAAACGCCAGTGGATCATGGTCGATTGCGGCGTGACCTTCGCCGGCCCGGAACTGCCGGGCGTCGATCTGATCCTCCCCGACATCCGCTTCCTGGCCAAGGAGCGCGAGAACCTCAAGGCCATCATCATCACCCATGCGCACGAGGATCACTACGGCGCCCTGAACGACCTGTGGCCCGGCCTCAACGTTCCGGTCTATGCCTCTGGTTTTACGGCAGGAATGCTGGAAGCCAAGCGCAATTACGAGGGCACGCGCGCCGATATTCCGGTGACGCCGTTCAAGGCCGGCGACCGGATCTCGATCGGGCCGTTCGATGTGGAGGCGGTCGCCGTCAACCACTCCATTCCCGAGCCAATGTCGCTGGTGATCCGCACGCCGCTCGGAAACGTCGTCCATACGGGCGACTGGAAGATCGACCAGGCCCCCTCGCTCGGTCCGATGACCGACGAGGCACGCTTCCGGGCGATCGGCGACGAGGGCGTGCTCGCCCTGATGTGCGATTCCACCAATGCGAACCGCGACGGCGTCTCTCCCTCCGAGGAAGAGGTCTCGCACGGCCTGCGGAAGATCATCGAGGAGGCCGAGGGCAGGGTGGCGATCACCACCTTCTCGTCGAATGTCGGCCGTATCCGCTCCATCGCCCGCGCGGCCCAGGCGGCCGGTCGCGAGGTCCTGCTGCTCGGCAGTTCGATGAAGCGGGTGGTCAATGTCGCCCGCGACGTCGGTCTCATGGAGGGGATACAGCCCTTCATCGCGGAGGACGAATACGGATACATTCCCCGCGACAAGGTCGTGGTCGTCCTCACGGGCAGCCAGGGCGAGCCGCGGGCCGCACTTGCCAAGATCGCCAGGGACGAGATGCGCAATGTCGCGCTCGCGGCCGGCGATACCGTCGTCTTCTCCTCGAGGACCATCCCCGGCAACGAGAAGGCGATCCTCGACATCATGAACGGCCTGATCGACCAGGGCATCAACATCGTCACCGATGCGGACGCGCTGGTTCACGTCTCCGGCCATCCGCGCCGCAACGAACTCGTCAGGATGTACGAGTGGACCCGCCCGCAGATCCTCGTGCCGGTCCATGGCGAGGCCGCCCACCTGACCGCCCAGGCCGAGCTTGGCGCGCAGGCGGGCATCCCGACCATTCCGCGGGTGCGCAACGGTGACGTGCTGCGGATTGCCCCGGGACCGGCCGAGGTCATCGACCAGGTGGCCCACGGCCGCATCTTCAAGGACGGCAAGCTGATCGGCGACCTCGACGAGATGGGCATCGGCGACCGCCGCAAGCTCTCCTATGTCGGCCATGTCTCGGTGAACGTGCTTCTCGACAGCCGGTTCGACTTCATCGGCGATCCGGACCTCGTCGCCTTCGGCCTGCCGGAGTTCGATGAGGAGGGCGAGGACATGGAGGACACCTTGTACGATGCCGTGCTCGGCGCGGTGGAGAGCATTCCGCGGGCCCGCCGCAAGGACCTTGAGATGGTGCGCGAGGCAATCCGACGCGCGGTGCGCTCCGCCGCCAACGAAGCCTGGGGCAAGAAGCCCGTGGTTACCGTGTTCGTCAACAAGGTCTAGGGGAACGTCATGCTTGGCCGGGTCAACCACATCGCCATTGCGGTCCCGGATCTCGCGCAGGCGACTGCGATCTATCGGGATGTGCTCGGCGCGCGTGTATCGCAGCCGCAGCCCCTCCCGGAGCACGGCGTGACCGTCGTCTTCGTCGAACTGGACAATACCAAGGTGGAGCTTCTGGAGCCGCTCGGCGCCGATTCCCCGATCGCGGCCTTCCTCGAAAGGTCGCCGTCGGGGGGCATGCACCACATATGCTACGAGGTGGACGACATCCTGGCCGCCCGTGACCAGTTGAGGGCGAGCGGTCTTCGCGTGCTGGGCGACGGCAACCCGAAGACGGGCGCCCATGGAAAGCCGGTGCTCTTCCTGCACCCAAAGGACATGAATGGCACGCTGGTCGAGCTCGAAGAGGTGTGACACTCCGCCCGCGCCGGCGGGTTTGAGGTCACTGCGTTTGCGGCTATAAGCGCGAAATCACAGGAACCCCTCGAATGTCGTTTCTCTCCTTCTTCGCCGTCTACTTCATCATCTGGTGGATCACGCTTTTCGCCGTGCTGCCGCTCGGTATGCGTTCGCAGGGCGATGAGGGGGACGTGACGCTGGGAACGGTGGAAAGTGCCCCGGCCCGGTTCCGGGCAGGCCGCGTGCTTCTGCTGACGACGGCGATTTCAGCTGCAATCTATGCGGCGTGGTTCCTCGCCTCGAATTATTTCGGCCTCAGCATCGGCAATCTTCCCCGCATCGTGCCGGAATTCGGATAGTCTCCAAGGCTGAAGGGCAAAAAAAAACAAGGCCGTTAGGCCTTGTTTCCAGTTTCGCGTGATCCTTACCGTTGCCGGGGCTGCGTCGAACGCGCCTGAGATCTGATCCTCCCAAGACTTGACCGCGAGGTCGGCAAGAATTTGTACTTCCTGCCTCTTTTATGGGCCGAAGCTAGCCTAAAGATTGGGCCTTGTCACCTGCTTTTTTGTAATTTGGCTACACTCAAAATATTATTTCGTCATCGGCTGAAATGTCGCATCGCTGTCACGGCGCCGCCCTCGAAGGGTCGGGTTTGCGGTCGTGCGACGGGGCCGCGAACGTGACGAACGCACCGGTCGGCGGGTTTCCTTGGCCCGGCGAAACCGCTATGAACGCAGCCAACCAGCTTGAAAACCGCGATTCCCGGTGGGGACGTCGAAACTTCGGAACATTCCATGCGCCTATCCCGCTATTTCATGCCGATCCTCAAGGAAAATCCCAAGGAAGCGGAGATCGTTTCCCACCGCCTGATGCTGCGGGCGGGGATGATCCGCCAGCAGAGCCAGGGCATTTACTCCTGGCTCCCGCTCGGCAAGCGCGTCCTCGACAAGGTCAACCGGATCATCCGCGAGGAGCAGAATCGCTCCGGCGCGATCGAGCTGCTGATGCCGACGCTGCAATCGGCCGAACTCTGGCAGGAGAGCGGCCGCTATGACGACTACGGCAAGGAAATGCTGCGCATCAAGGACCGGCAGGACCGTCCGCTGCTCTACGGCCCGACGAACGAGGAGATGATCACCGACATCTTCCGCTCCTACGTGAAGTCCTACAAGAACCTGCCGCTGAACCTCTACCATATCCAGCTGAAGTTCCGCGACGAGATCCGCCCCCGCTTCGGCACGATGCGCTCGCGCGAGTTCCTGATGAAGGATGCCTATTCCTTCGACCTGACGCAGCAGGATGCCATCCACTCCTACAACCGGATGTTCGTGGCCTATCTGCGCACCTTCGCGCGGATGGGGCTGCGCGCCATCCCGATGCGCGCCGATACCGGCCCGATCGGCGGCAATCACAGCCACGAATTCATCATCCTCGCCGAGACCGGCGAATCGGAAGTCTTCAGCCACAAGGCCTTCGTCGATTTCGACATCCCCTCCGCGGATACCGATTTCGACGACGTCGCGGGCCTGCAGGCGATCTTCGACAAGTGGACGTCCGTCTATGCGGCGACCTCCGAAATGCACGACGAGGCGGCCTTCGATGCCATCCCCGAGAGCGACCGCCTGTCCGCCCGTGGCATCGAGGTCGGCCACATCTTCTATTTCGGCACCAAGTATTCCGAGCCGATGGGCGCCAAGGTGCAGGGTCCGGACGGCAAGGAACACTTTGTCCACATGGGATCCTACGGCATCGGCCCGACGCGCCTTGTTCCCGCCATCATCGAAGCCTCGCATGACGAGAACGGAATCATCTGGCCGGAGGCCGTCGCCCCGTTCGACGTCGTCGTCATCAACATGAAGCCGGGCGACGAGGCATGCGACCGGCTGTCGGAAAACCTCTATGCGGGCCTCGGCAAGGCCGGCAGGGACGTCCTCTATGACGACAGCGACGACCGCGCCGGCACCAAGTTCGCGACCGCCGACCTGATCGGCGTGCCGGTCCAGGTAATCGTCGGCCCGCGTTCGGCGGCAGCCGGCGAGGTCGAGGTCAAGGACCGCAAGACCGGTGCCCGCGAGGTGATGACCTTCGAAGCCGCGATGAACCGGCTGGCCGGCTGAGGCCGCGTCACCGGATGGACGATGAGTTGAGGCTAGGGACGGACGGATGGCGAGCGTGACGGCAGGGGAGCAGACGAACAGGGAAGGCCACGGATCGGCTGCCGGGCCCTTTTCCGCGTTCGAACGCATGGTCGCGTGGCGCTACCTGCGCTCCCGCCGGAAGGAAGCCTTCATCTCCGTCATTGCCGGCTTCTCCTTCATCGGCATCATGCTGGGCGTCGCGACGCTGATCATCGTCATGGCCGTCATGAACGGCTTCCGCACCGAACTGATCTCCCGCATCCTCGGCATCAATGGCCACATGATCGTGCAGCCGGTGGACGGGCCATTTACCGACTATGCGGACCTGACGGCCAAGTTCCAGGCCGTGCCGGGCGTGCGGATCGCGCTGCCGCTGGTCGAGGGGCAGACGCTCGCCTCCGGTCGCGCCGGGGCCGGCTCCGGCGCGCTCGTCCGCGGCGTGCGCCCGGAAGACCTGGAAAAGCTCGGCGAAGTCGCCAACAACATCCGTCAGGGCGACATAATCGGCTTTGCGTCGGGGCAGGGCGTTCTGGTCGGCTCGCGGCTTGCAGCCTCGCTCGGGATCACCGCCGGCGACGACATCACGCTGATCTCGCCCGAGGGCGACATTACCCCGATGGGGGTCAATCCGCGGGTCAAGTCCTATCCCGTCTCCGGCGTCTTCGAGATCGGCATGTCGGAATACGACGCGACGATGATCTTCATGCCGCTGGAGGAGGCGCAGCTCTACTTCAATGCCGGCGGACTGGTGCAGTCGATCGAGCTGTTCGTCGACCATCCCGAGGGCGTCGACGGGTTGCGCCCGCTCGTGGAGGCGGCCGCCGGGCGGCAGATCCACATCACCGACTGGCGCCAGCGCAACCAGACCTTCTTTTCCGCCCTGCAGGTCGAGCGGAACGTCATGTTCATGATCCTCACGCTGATCGTTCTCGTGGCGGCGCTGAACATCATTTCCGGCCTCATCATGCTCGTGAAGGACAAGGGAAGCGATATCGCCATCCTGCGCACAATGGGGGCGAGTTCCGGCGCGGTGATGCGGATATTCTTCATGACCGGCGCGGCGATCGGCACGGTCGGAACGCTCGCCGGCGTCGTCCTCGGCGTCATCGTCTGCCTCAACATCGAATCCATCCGGCAGTTCTTTTCCTGGCTTTCAGGTACGGTGCTTTTCGATCCCGAACTCTATTTCCTCAGCCAGCTCCCGGCGGAGATGAGCTTCAGCGAGACGCTCTCGGTCGTGCTGATGGCGCTGACGCTCTCCTTCATCGCCACCATCTTCCCCGCCTGGCGGGCTTCGCGGCTCGATCCGGTGCAGGCCCTCCGATACGAATAGGACCAGATCCCTTATGGCAGGCAAGACAGTCCTGAAGCTCTCCGGTGTCGAAAGACATTATGGCCAGGGCGAAACCACGCTTTCCATCCTCAAGGGTGCGGATTTCGAGTTGCGCAGCGGCGAGATCGTCGCGCTCGTGGCGCCTTCGGGAACCGGGAAATCCACTCTCCTGCATCTCGCCGGACTGCTGGAACATCCCGATGGCGGCGAGGTCTTCGTCGGCGGCCATGCCTGCAACGGCCTTCCCGACGACGACCGCACCGCCATCCGCCGCAGCGAGATCGGTTTCGTCTATCAGTTCCACCACCTGCTGCCGGAATTCACGGCGCTCGAGAACATCATGATGCCGCAGCTGATCGCAGGGCTTCCCGAGCGGGAGGCGAAGGAGCGGGCAAGCCAGCTTCTCGACTACATGCGCATCGGCCATCGCGCCGATCACCGTCCGGCAGAGCTCTCCGGCGGCGAGCAGCAGCGCGTCGCCATTGCGCGCGCCGTCGCCAATGCCCCGCGCGTCCTTCTTGCCGACGAGCCGACCGGCAACCTCGATCCGGAAACCGCCTCCTATGTGTTCGATGCGCTGGAGGCGCTGGTGAAGCAGTCCGGCCTCGCGGCCCTGATCGCCACCCACAACCACGACCTGGCATCCCGCATGGACCGGCGGGTAACGATCGACGGCGGCAAGGTCGTCGGCTTCTGAAGCTTCCCTCTTAACCTTTTGTATACCGAGGCTGCCGGCAACGGCGGCCCTTTTTGTTCTCGTTTCGTTTCGCGCTTGACTCATTGGACAAAAATAGAACAAAATAAAAACATAAAGGAACAAGGGAGACGACCATGACTGATTTCATTCGGGACATCGCCGCATTCGCTTCCATTGCAACCTTCATCGCGAGCATCTCCATGCTCATGCTGGCCATGTAGACGGGCCGAAGGCGGAATATCCGTTGACGACGCAAGTCCGAACTGGACTTGGGAGGCTTCGCGCCGGAAAATCACCTGATTCATGAGGTGAGAGACGACGATGGCCGACGAGATGGAAAGCACGGGTGCAGCGAGCGGAGAGCATTCGCCTCAGTTCGTCCATCTGCGCGTCCATTCGGCATTTTCGCTGCTCGAAGGAGCGCTGCCGCTCAAGAAGGTACTGGCGAAGGCGCTTTCCGACGGCCAGCCGGCGATCGCGATCACCGACACCAACAACCTGTTCGTCGCGCTTGAATTTGCCCAGAAGGCGATCGGCGACGGTCTCCAGCCGATCATCGGCTGCCAGGTCTCCATCGACATGGAGGATCAGGCAGAGGATCGCCGCAACAACCAGATGGCGAAGCAGCCCGCCATCGTGCTCCTGGCCTCTACGGCCGACGGCTACGAGCGGCTGGTCGATCTCGTCAGCCGCGCCTATCTCGGAGGCGAGGGGCATGGCAGCACTTATATCGAGCTGTCCTGGCTCCAGGAGATCGGGACGGAGGGGCTGATTGCACTGACCGGCGCGGCCGGCGGCCCCGTCGACAGGGCGATGCGGGAAGGCAATCCCGCCCAGGCAAGGTCACGGCTTCTGGCGCTGAAGCAGGCGTTCGGCGACCGGCTCTATGTCGAGCTGCAGCGGCACGGCGCCTATGACCGGCGCCACGAGCACAAGATGATCAGCCTTGCCTACGAGCACGATCTTCCCCTGGTCGCCACCAACGAGGCATTCTTTCCCTCGCGCGACGATTATGACGCCCATGATGCGCTGATGGCGGTCGCGCACAATGCGATCGTCTCCGACGACAGCCGTTTCCGGCTGACGCCCGACCACTACCTGAAGAGCCGCGCCGAGATGGCGGCGCTGTTTGCCGATCTGCCGGAGGCGCTCGCCAACACGGTCGAGATCGCCCGGCGCTGTTCCTTCATCCTCAACACCCGCGCTCCCATCCTGCCGCGCTTCACCGGCGCCACGGCCGATCCGGAAGAGGCCGAGCGCGCGGAGACGGAGGAGTTGCGCCGGCAGTCGATCGAAGGTCTGGAGCGGCGCATTGCCGCTCTCGGCATCAGCCCCGGCTATACGGAGCAGGACTATCGCGAGCGCCTCGACTTCGAGCTGAGCGTCATCGAGAGGATGAAGTTCCCGGGCTACTTCCTGATCGTCTCGGACTTCATCAAGTGGGCGAAGCAGAACAACATCCCTGTCGGTCCCGGCCGCGGATCGGGCGCGGGCTCGCTGGTCGCCTATGCGCTGACGATCACCGATGTCGATCCGCTCCGCTTCTCGCTGCTCTTCGAACGCTTCCTCAATCCCGAGCGCGTCTCGATGCCCGACTTCGACATCGACTTCTGCCAGGACCGGCGCGAGGAGGTGATCCGCTACGTCCAGCAGAAGTATGGCCGCGAGCAGGTGGCCCAGATCATCACCTTCGGATCGCTGCAGGCGCGGGCGGCGTTGCGCGACGTCGGGCGCGTGCTGGAAATGCCCTATGGCCAGGTGGACAAGATCTGCAAGCTGGTGCCGAACAATCCCGCCAACCCGACGCCGCTTTCCAAGGCGATCGAGGAGGAGCCCCGCCTCCAGGAAGAGGCGGAGAAGGAACCGGTCGTCGCCCGGCTGCTCGACATCGCCCAGAAGATCGAAGGCCTCTACCGGCATGCATCGACCCACGCCGCCGGCATCGTCATCGGCGACCGGCCGCTGTCGAAGCTCGTGCCGATGTATCGCGATCCGCGCTCCGACATGCCGGTCACCCAGTTCAACATGAAATGGGTCGAGCAGGCGGGACTGGTCAAGTTCGACTTCCTCGGCCTGAAGACGCTCACCGTACTGAAGACCGCGGTCGATTACGTCGCCAAGCGCGGCATCCATGTGGACCTCGCCGCCATTCCGCTGGATGACGAGAAGACCTACGAAATGCTCTCCCGCGGCGAGACGATCGGGGTGTTCCAGGTGGAAAGCGCCGGCATGCGCAAGGCGCTGATCGGCATGCGGCCGGACTGCATCGAGGACATCATCGCGCTCGTGGCGCTCTATCGCCCGGGCCCGATGGAGAACATCCCGGTCTACAACGCCCGCAAGCATGGCGAGGAGGAGATCGAGTCGGTTCATCCGAAGATCGACTATCTCCTCAAGGAGACCCAGGGCGTCATCGTCTACCAGGAGCAGGTGATGCAGATCGCCCAGGTCCTGTCCGGCTATTCGCTCGGAGAGGCAGACCTCCTGCGCCGGGCGATGGGCAAGAAGATCAAGGAGGAGATGGACAAGCAGCGGGCCCGCTTCGTCGATGGTGCCGTCAAGAACGGTGTGTTGAAGCCGCAGGCCGACCTGATCTTTGACCTTCTCGCCAAGTTTGCCAATTACGGCTTCAACAAGTCGCACGCCGCCGCCTACGCCATCGTGTCCTACCAGACGGCCTTCATGAAGGCCCATTATCCGGCCGAATTCCTTGCCGCGTCGATGACGTTCGACATGGCGAATACGGAAAAGTTGAACGATTTCCGCCAGGACGCGGCCCGCCTCGGCATCACCGTCGTGCCGCCGTCGGTGCAGACCTCGTTCCGTCGTTTCGAGACCGATGACAACCGGATCTACTATGCGCTCGCGGCCATCAAGGGGGTCGGCGAAGCCGCCGTCGAACACATCGTCGAGGTCCGCGGCGACCGGCCCTTCGCGTCGATCGAGGACTTCTGCCTGCGCATCGATCCGAAGCAGATCAACCGCCGCGTGCTGGAAAGCCTCATCTGCGCCGGCGCCTTCGACTGCTTCGGCCGCGACCGTGCCGAACTGATCGGCGGCCTCGATCGCATCATCGGCTATGCCCAGCGCGCCCAGGAAAACAAGACGAGCGGCCAGTCCGACATGTTCGGCTCGTCGTCCGCGGCCGGCCCCGAGACGCTGATCTTCCCGCCTTTCTCGCCCTGGGTTCCGTCCGAGAAGCTGATGCGGGAATACCAGGTGCTCGGTTTCTATCTCTCCGCGCACCCGCTGGATTCCTATGGCGACGTGCTGGCGAAGATGCGCGTCCAGAGCTTCGCAGACTTCTCCGTGGCGGTGAAGAAGGGGGCGACGGCGGGCCGTCTTGCCGGAACGGTCACCGGGCGCCAGGAGCGCAAGACCCGAACCGGCAACAAGATGGGGATCGTCACCTTCTCCGATGCCTCGGGCCAGTTCGAGGCCGTGCTTTTTTCCGAGGCGCTGGCGCAGTATCGCGACCTGCTCGAACCGGGCAAATCGCTCGTCATCACGGTTCAGGCCGACGAACGTCCGGAAGGCATCGGCCTGCGCATCCAGACGGTCGCCTCGCTGGAGGAGCAGTCGGTGCGGATGCAGAAGGCCCTGCGCCTCTATGTCCGGGACTCAGGTCCCCTGAAGACGGTGACCCGCCACCTGAATGCAAGGGGCGACGGGCTGGTCTCCTTCGTCGTCATCAAGGACGACGGGCAGCGCGAGATCGAGGTCGAACTGGCCGAGAAATTCCGTATTTCCCCCGAAATCGCCGCCGCGCTGCGGGCGGCGCCGGGAGTGCTGGACGTCGAACTCGTATAACCGGCCTCAGTAGAGGCCGACGCCGTTGCGATAGGCGCGGGCCGGCTTCTGGCGGACCTGCTTCGGCTTTGCCGCCGCAGTCCGGGCCTCGGCAAGCTGAGCCTCGGAACGGGTCAGGGTGATGAAGTCGGTGCCCTTTCCGGTCTCCGGTCCCAGGCCCTCGTCGGTGATCGTCATGGAGGTGCCGTCGGTCAGCAGCGAAGCGATGCGCTCGCGGATATCGGCGGGGATGTCGAGGCGGTCGAGCGCTCCGGATGCGGATGAAGCAGCCGTGTCCGCGCCGATGTCCAGTCGCTTGCGGTCCGCCGGCGTGAGATGGTTCGGAAGGGTCAGCGCGTGCCACTCGGCGCTGCCTTCAGTGCGGTTCACGTTGCTTGCCGTGAAGAAATGCGTGCCGAGCGGGGTCTCGGGGTTCTTCAGGCCGATGGGCGCCTCGAAGAGCGGTGCGAAATTGCGGCGGACGAGGAGTTGCGCCGCAGGCGGTTCCTGCTTGCCGGAAGAGCGATGGAGCGCGGAAAGAAACTCCCTGGTCAGCGCCGAGCCCGGGGGAAGCTCCTTCCACCGCTTGAAGCCGGCGATTGCCGCCTGCGTCTTCGAGCCCATCAGTCCGTCGGGCGTTCCCGCATCGAAGCCGAGATCGTTCAGCATGGCCTGTACGTCCTGCACGGTCTCGCGCAGTTCGCGCCGCTTGACGAGGATGCGCAGCGGCCGGGCGTCCTGCGGTTCGATGGAACCGGTCAGCGTGGGGTCGGTCGCGCCCTCCGCCATCGCCACTTCATAGGCTTCGGATGCCTGCCGCTTGACCGTCGGCCGCAGGTCGATGTCCGACATCAGCGGTTCCGATTGCAGCGGCTTGAGAGGGGCGAAGAGGTTGGCGTGGGTAATCGGGGCCGGCGTCACCGGTGCGTCTGCGACGATCACGTGGACGCCGCGCTCCGTCATCCCGAAGAGCGTCTTTGCAAAGCCCGGAGGAAGGCGCACGCAGCCGTGCGAGGCCGGGTAGTCCGGTACATGGCCTTCGTGAAGCGCGATTCCGGACCAGGTCAGTCTCTGCATGAACGGCATCGGCGCGTTCGAATAGATGTTGGATTCGTGGTACCGGCGCTTTTCCAGGATGGAGAAGATGCCGCTCGGCGTCGAATGGCCAGCCTTGCCCGTGGAGACCCGCGTGGTCGCGATGACCTTGTCCCCGTCATAAACGGTCATCGACTGGTTGCTCTTGGAGACGACGATCTGCAGCGTATGTTCGATTTCGGCGAGGGCGGGATGGGAAAGGATCGTGGCGGACAGGAGCCCGACACCAAACGCGAGACGACGCAGCATGGAGAACCTCTTTACGCAATACTGAGCGGGGGAGATTACCAGCGGTGAATTAATGAAGATTTGCCGAAGAATGTAACGAATCGGATTGAGGGCGGCGCGTCATCACATGTCAGTGATCGCGCCTGCGGTCGCCGAACGTATAGCCGGTTTCGACCGCCGCCTTGCCGAACTTGTCGCGAAGCCGGTCCATGGCAGCCTCTGCCGCGGCGCGGCGCCCCGCATCGTGGTCCACCAGGTCCGGCGGGTCCGCCCGGTCGGGATCGCAAAGGTCGGTGACGCCGATGCCTATGAGGCGAAACCGGGTGCCGTCGGCTTCAGGTTCGAGAAGCGACAGCCCGGTGCGGAAGATACGGTCGGCGAGCTGGGTCGGGTCCTCCAGCCGCCGGTTTCGCGTGCGGCTCTTGAAATCCGATGTCTTGAGCTTGAGGACCACCGTCTGGCCCGCGATCGCGTTCTTCTTCAGGCGCAAGGAAACCTTCTCCGACAGGCGGCGAAGGATCGGGACGAGATCTTCTCGCCGAGAGATGTCGTCGAAGAATGTCACCTCGGCGGAAACGCTCTTGGCCGGGTCGTTTGGATGGACGCTGCGGTCGTCGATACCGCGGGCAAGCCGGTAGAGGCGCTGGCCCATGGAGCCGTAGCGCCGCATCAGGTCGGCTTCCTCCATCGCCTGCAATTGCCCGATCGTCCGGATCCCGTCGGCCTCCAGCGTCGTGTTGAAGGCCTTGCCGACACCCCATATCGTCGTCACCGGACGCGGCGCGAGGAAGGAGAGGGCCTCTTCGCGGCCGACCACGGAAAAGCCGCGCGGTTTCTGGAGGTCGGATCCGACCTTGGCCAGGAACTTGCAGTAGGAAAGCCCGATCGAAATGCTGATGCCGATCTCGGACGAGATCCGGTTCGCAAGCTTCGCGAGGATGCGCGCCGGCCGGTCGTGATGCAGGCGCTGCGTGCCGGAAAGGTCGAGAAACGCCTCGTCGATCGAAAGCGGTTGAACGAGCGGCGTCAGTTCCAGCATCATCTGCCGTATCTCGCGGCCAACCCGCACGTATTTCTCCATGTTCGGGCGGATGACGACCGCGTCGGGACAGGCCTCCAGCGCCTTGAACATCGGCATGGCCGATCGCACGCCGTTGATGCGGGCGATGTAGCAGGCCGTGGAGACGACGCCGCGCTTGCCGCCGCCGATGATGACCGGCTTGTCGACAAGCTCCGGATTGTCGCGTTTCTCGACGGCCGCATAGAAGGCGTCGCAGTCGATATGGGCGATGGAGAGGTCGTGGAGTTCGCGATGATAGAGGAGCCGGGGACTGCCGCAGCTGCGGCAGCGGCGCAGTTCCGCCTTCTGCTCGGCGAGGCAGTCACGACAGAAGCCGGGTTTTGTCTCGGGCGAGGGCGTCATGGGGCGGAACGGAAGTTGAACATCCGCAATCTATGCCCTGCCACGGCAAATCTCAACGCCGCTCATTGCGCGTCCACATGGAAGAGGGGCTCAGTATTCCCCGGAATCGAGGCCGGGCTTGGAAAGGTGACGCCAGGCGGAGGCGACGTCCTCCGGCTTCGTTCCGCTTGCCTCGCAGAAGGCCAGCAGCGTCGGCTCGTGGGCCATCACGAAATCGAGCATGCCCGCCAGGAAATCCGGATCGTTGACGGCCTGGCGCAACTGCCCGGCTTCCAGCCCGGAAAGGGCGAGGAAACGACCGAGCATGTCAGGCTCGCCCGCCAGCCAGCCCAGCACGGCCACCGCCGTCTGGTCCGCCGCCTCGCGCCCGGCCTTCACGTTTTTGGGATCGTCTCGCATTGCCCGGAGATGGTTACCTCTTTTTCAACCAAATGGCCGTACCGTCGCTCGATGTGACGGAGATGGAATCGGCCGTGCGCGACCTTATATCTTGAAATGAGGCTTGCAAGGCAGCATCGGGGACGGGGTACATGCCCAAACGGGTCATGATTGTCGAAGACAACGAGCTCAACATGAAGCTCTTCCGCGATCTGATCGAGGCTTGCGGCTATGAAACCATCCAGACGCGCAATGGCATGGAGGCGATGGAGCTTGCCCGCAAGCACCGCCCCGACCTCATCCTGATGGACATCCAGCTTCCGGAAGTCTCCGGGCTCGAGGTGACTAAGTGGCTCAAGGAAGACGACGAACTCCATATCATCCCGGTGATCGCCGTGACCGCCTTCGCGATGAAGGGCGACGAGGAGCGTATCCGCCAGGGTGGCTGCGAAGCCTATGTTTCGAAGCCGATCTCAGTTCCGAAATTCATCGAGACCATCAAGACCTATCTGGGCGACGCGTGATGCCGGAGCGCAGGACATGACCGCACGCATACTGGTCGTTGACGATGTCCCCGCCAACCTCAAGCTGCTCGAGGCCCGGCTGGTGGCGGAATATTTCGACGTCCTGACCGCCGAGGACGGCTACAAGGCGCTGGCAATCTGCGAGCAGAGCCAGGTCGACCTCATTCTCCTCGACATCATGATGCCCGGCCTCAGCGGCTTCGAGGTCTGCGAGCGCCTGAAGGCGGATCCGCGCTTTTCCCATATTCCGGTCGTCGTGGTGACGGCGCTCGACCAGCCGGCCGACAGGGTGCGCGGGTTGAAGGCCGGCGCCGACGACTTCCTGACGAAGCCGGTCAATGACCTGCAGCTCATCTCCCGCGTGAAGAGCCTCGTTCGGCTGAAGACGCTGAGCGACGAGTTGCGCATCCGCGCCGAGACGGCCCAGAGCGCCGGTATAGAAGACATGCTGAAGGGCACGGACGGCCGGGACGAGCCGGGACAGGTCCTGCTGGTCGATAGCCGTGCCAACTCCCAGGAGCGGCTCATCAAGGCGCTGAAGCCCATTGCCGAGGTCGTGGCGATCTCCGACCCGCAGGCAGCCTTGTTCGAGGCCGCCGAAAACAGCTTCGACCTCGTCATCGTCAATGCCAATTTCGACGACTATGACCCCCTGCGCCTCTGTTCGCAGCTCCGGTCGCTGGAGCGGACCCGCTTCCTGCCGCTGCTCATCGTCACCGAGCAGGGCGAGGAGGACCTCATCGTCCGCGCGCTCGACCTCGGCGTCAACGACTACATCATGCGGCCGGTCGACCCGAACGAACTCGTCGCCCGCAGTCTGACCCAGATCCGGCGCAAGCGCTACAACGACCGCCTGCGCGTCAGCGTCCAGCAGACGATGGAACTGGCGGTTACCGACGGCCTGACCGGGCTGCACAACCGCCGTTACCTCGACAGCCACCTGAAGACGCTCTTCAATCGCGCCGCCGCACGGGGCAGGGCGCTCTCGGTCTGCATCACCGACATCGATCGCTTCAAGGCGATCAACGATACCTACGGCCACGATGCCGGCGACGACATTATCCGGCAGTTCGCAGCACGCATCCGTTCGACCGTCCGCGGAGCGGATCTCGCCTGCCGCTATGGCGGGGAGGAGTTCGTCGTCGTGATGCCGGACACCGACGCCGAGGCAGCCGGCGTCATTGCCGAGCGGCTGCGCGGGCTGATCGAACACCAGGCCTTCCTCATCCGCGCGACCGGCCAGTCGATCAGCGTGACCGCCTCGCTCGGGATCGCCTCCAACGAGGCGGGAGCCGAGACGCCAGAGCAGCTGATGAAGCAGGCCGACAGGGCGCTCTACGAAGCAAAGAACGGCGGCCGGAACAGGGTCGTCGCGGCGGCCGCCTGAAGTTAGGTAGTCTAGCCCATCGCCCTCGTTGCGGGGCCAGCTGCGCCGCCGATGTGGCGCCGACATTGCCGACCAATATCTCCAGTCCTCAAGAACAGACCGAAGCGGCGTCAGGTTAAGATGCCGCTATTCATTCTTTGCGCGGCGAATTACGTCATATTTTAACCAACATTCGAGTTCGCGCGGAGGGAGGGCAAGATTTAGTTGATTTCTTTAAGAGTTTGCGCGATTTTCAGTAATGTCAGATACCCCATGATGCTCAGGTCCGCCGCATCTCCTGGGTCGTGGGGTCGGTCGATCGGTTGCATCTCCCGGTTCCTCGTGCCGGTTTGCAATCGGTCGACCCCCAAATAAAAAAGCACCGCTTTTCAGAAGCGGTGCTTTTTTATTTGTCCTGAAGGGCAGGCATGAAAAAAGGCGCGTCGCCCTGGGGCCCGCGCCTTCGTCCTTGCGGATACCGCGATCTTACTTGATCTTGGTTTCCTTGAATTCGACGTGCTTCTTGGCGACCGGGTCGTACTTGGTCTTGGACATCTTGTCCGTCATCGTACGGCTGTTCTTCTTGGTCACGTAGAAGAAACCGGTGTCCGCCGTCGACAGCAGCTTGATCTTGATGGTCGTAGCTTTCGCCATGGTGTTCTGCCTTTAGGAAAAATGAAGCCGCGGACGGCCGGATGGTGTCCACGGCGAAATCTGGCGCGAAACTACAAATCGCGCCCGAAAAGTCAAGTCCGTTTCGGTTTAAAAAGGAACCGGCCGATCGAGAGCAGGACATAAAGCCCGAAGAACGAGGCAAGTGCCCATGCGAAACCGTTATTGCCGGCGATATCGATCGCCGCGCCGATCGCCTGCGGCCCCGCAACTGTCCCCACGGCATAGCAGAAGACGAAGGCGGCGTTCGCCGCGGCGAGGTCGGCGCCGGTGAGTCGCGAGCCGAGATGGGCAAGGCCTACCGTGTAGAGGCCCGACACGCAGCCACCCCAGAACAGCAGCACGACGGCCGTCAGCAGCCAGTCCCCGATCAGAAGCGGCAGAAGCAGCGAGCCCACGAGGCCCGTCAGCGCCATCAGCGCCAGGAGCGGTCGCCGGTCCCGCAGCCGGTCGGAATACATGCCGAGCGGGATCTGGAAGATCATGTTGCCGATGCCCATCACGGTGAGGAGCAGTGCTGCCTGCGCCTCGCCGAAGCCCATCCGCACCGCATAGATCGGAAACAGCGAAAGGCCTCCGGCCTCCACTGCGCCGAAGACGAAGACGGCGGCGGTCGCGGTGGGCACGAGGAAGATGTAGCGGAGGAAGTGGCGCTCCGGCTTTTCGTCGAGAACGGGGCTTTCGTGGCGTGCAATGTAGATCGGCACGGCCGCCATCAATATGGCGCCGGCGCCGATCAGGAAGGGCGCCACGCCCTCGCTGCCGATGGCGGAAAACAGCAGAGGTCCCATGGCGAACCCGACCGCCAGAACGGTCGCGTAGATGCCCAGCACCAGCCCCCTGCGACGTGGCGGGGCGGTGGCGTTGATCCAGAACTCGGAGAGGATGAACAGCGTGGTCGTGGCGCCATGGAAGGCGAAGCGCAGCGGAAACCACATCCAGAAGTCAGTGGCATAATAGAAGCCCAGTCCGCTGACGGACGAGATGAGGACGGCCCAGAGCATGGTCCTGGCGACCCCGAAGTCATGGGCGAGCCGCGTCGTGATGGGCGCGGCAATCATCGCGGCCACGCCTGCCATGGCCGAGTTCAGCCCGATCATCGTCGAGGATATGCCGCGCTTCTCCAGGATGATGCTCAGCAGCGGAAGGCCGAGGCCGATCGCTATACCGACCGCGCTGATCGCCGAGATCGCCGCGAGGAGCGATGGCCAGTGTATTTCCTCGACGGCGTGGTTGAGGTCGTTCTTGGGATGGGACATCCTGTGCCTCTAGAGTTCGGTCCGGACGAACCGTCCACCGCGCATGAAGTAGTAGGGAACCGGCAGTCCATAGGGGAGGGTGGGGTCGCTCTCAAGCAGCATTTTGACGTCGTCGAGAACGGCACGCGTTATCTGCGGCACCTTGAGGTCGGCAAGGTCGGAGAATGCCACCCAGCGGAGATCCTGCAGTTCGTCGGTATCCTCGAGCGGTACCGCGGCGATATCGGCCTCGTCGGCCGGCAGGAGGAAGAAACGGGTGTCGAAGCGGCGAACGTTGCCGGGCGGCGTGACGGCACGCGCCACGTAGCGCAGGGCGCCGAGGTCCGCCGGGCCACCACTCGCAAGGCCGGTCTCCTCGCGCAGTTCGCGCAGGGCCGCCAGTGCAAGGGCGCGGGCGGTCGACGGTCCGGTGCGGGTCGCCGTTCGCGCGAGAAGCCGCTCGGTAACCAGCGGATGCAGGTCACGCCGGAAGGGAAGGGCGTAGTCCTGCCTGTCCCGGCGTCCGCCCGGAAAGACGTAGACGTCGGGCATGAAGGCATGGCCGCCGCCTCTGCGTCCCATCAGGAAGCGGGGCGTGCCCTGGTTGCGATCGAGAAGGATTATGGTGCTCGCATCCTTCGGGCGCAGCTTTTCCATGTGCCTGAGCGAAGGTTCGTCCATGGCGAACGGTGCGGGTGCGACCGCGGCCGGCTTCACGGAAGTCGGTCTCCGTGATCGGCGGCGTCCTCTTCTGTCTCGCCGCCGAAGCCGTGCATCCTGTAGGCCCACTGGAGCCCGATGACGCCGCCCTTGATCGGCTGGATCGTCAGGAGCGCGGCAAGGACGGAGAGCGGTATCCAGATTGCGAGATGCACCCAGGCGGACAAGGGGTAAACCGCGTCCGTCAGCATGTAGCCCGTCATCAGCACATGCCCGACGACGAAGATGACGAGGTAGGCCGGCAGGTCGTCGGCCCTGTGGTGGTGCATTTCCTCGCCGCAGGCCGAGCATTCGTCCACCGGCTTGAGGAAGGCCCGGAACAGGTGGCCGGTGCCGCAGGCGGGGCAGGTGCCCCTCATTCCGCGTCCTATCGACGGCATGAGGGCGCGCTCTTCCTCCCGCGCCCCTCCGAATCGGACCGGCTGGTCTCCCTGTCCATGCATATGCTTACTCCTATCGGCCGCGCGGGGGCCGGGTGCCGGCCTTCACCCGCCGCTGGCTTCGGTCTCTTCGCCCGGATTTGTGAAAAGATCGTGTCGCGGTCGGCATTTTGCGGCCCTCGCTGAGCATTTCGAAGCGCAACGCGCCGGCCAGCGGGATCGCTTCGGCCAGCCGAACCTCGACGGAATCCCCGAGCTGGTAGCCAAGCCCGGATTTTTCGCCCGTCAGTGCCTGATGGGCCTCGTCGTAGATGAAATAGTCCGTGCCGAGGGTGGAGATGGGCACGAAACCGTCCGCCCCGTACTCCGGCAGCGCTATGAACAGGCCGGCCTTGGTGACGCCCGATACGCGCCCCTCGAATTCCTCGCCGATGCGCTCGCTCAGGTGATGGGCGATGAGCCGGTTGATCGTATCGCGCTCGGCCGCCATTGCCCGCCGCTCGAAGGTCGAGATCTCGGCGGCAATGTCGTCGAGGTTTCCTTCCTCCTCGGGCGTGATGCCGCCTTCGCCCAGTCCGAGCGATCCGACCAGCGCGCGATGCACGATCAGGTCGGCATAGCGCCGGATCGGCGACGTGAAGTGCGCGTATTTCATCAGGTTCAGCCCGAAGTGGCCGATGTTCTCGGGGCTGTAGATCGCCTGGCTCTGCGAGCGAAGGACCATCTCGTTGACCATGATCTGGTGGGGCGTGTCGAGCGCCCGCGCCAGGATCCCATTGAAGGAGTTCGCCCGCAGCTGTCCGCCCTGGGCCATGGAGAGGCCGATCGTGGCGAGGAATTCCCTGAGCGTCTCCTGCTTCGAGAGCGCCGGCGCGTCGTGGACGCGGTAGACGAGCGGCTGGCGCTTCTTCTCCAGCGTTTCGGCCGCGGCGACATTCGCCTGGATCATCATCTCTTCGATGAGCTTGTGGGCATCCAGCCGCTCGGGGATGAAGACCCGGTCCACGGTCCCGTCGGGCTTGAGAATGATCTTCCGCTCCGGCATGTCGAGTTCGAGCGGCTGCCGCCGCTCGCGACCGCGCTTGAGGGTCGCATAGGCCTCCCAGAGAGGCTTGAGGATCGGCTCCAGAAGCGGCGCGGTCTTGTCGTCCGGCTTGCCGTCGATCGCGGCCTGCGCCTGCTGGTAGGAAAGCTTGGCGGCACTCTTCATCATGATGCGATGGAAGGTGTGGCCCGCCTTGCGGCCCTCTTTGGAAAAGACCATGCGCACGGCGATCGCCGGCCGGTCCTCGCCTTCGCGGAGGGAGCAGAGATTGTTGGAGATCCGTTCGGGCAGCATCGGCACGACGCGGTCCGGGAAATAGACCGAGTTGCCGCGCTTTAGCGCCTCGCGGTCGAGCGGGGAGCCGGTACGGACATACCAGGAGACATCGGCGATCGCGACGGTGACGATGACGCCGCCCGGGTTGTCCGGAGAGTTGTCCGGCTCCGCGTAGACAGCGTCGTCATGGTCCTTGGCGTCGGCCGGGTCGATGGTGATGAGCGGGACATGGCGCCAGTCCTCGCGCTTGGCCATCGTCGCCGGACGTGCCGCCTCGGCTTCGTCCAGGACCGCCTGGGGAAAGATATGGGGAATGCCGTGGGCGTAGATGGCGATCATCGAGATCGCCTTCTCGGACCCGACCGAGCCGACCACCGACAGGACGCGGGCGCGGGGCAGGCCGAACCGGCCGCTGCGTGCAACTTCCACCTCGACGAGGTCGCCGTCCTTGGCATCGCCCATGCCGTCCCGTTCGATCAGCATCTCCTCACCTCGCCGATCGATCGGCATCAGCCGCGTCTCGTTCTCCATAGTGCGGATGACGCCGAGCGACGCGCCGCGACGGCGGTCGATGATCTTGATGATGCGCGCCGTATAGGCGGAGCCGCTGCGATCCTTGTTGGGGAAGATCTTGGCGAGAACCCTGTCGTTGAGCCCGGCCGCAGGCGTCTTGCCCTTGCCCTTGCGCTCGGAAGGCTGACGGATCAGCACCGCCGGCGCGACGCCCTGGTCCTCCGGCCATTCCGCAGGCCGGCCGATGAGTTCGCCATCCTTGTCGCGGGTGGTGATGTCGATGACCGTGACGGGGGGCAGCGCGCCCGGGCGCGACAGGGACTTGCGGCTCTTCTTCAGGAGCCCCTCGTCCTCGAGCGTCCTCAGGAGGTCCTTCAATTCCACCCGCGCCTCGCCCTTGAGGCCGAAGGCCTTGGCGATCTCGCGCTTGGATGCGCGATCGGGATTGTCGGCGATGAACTCGAGCAGGACCTCGCGCGGCGGCACCGCGCCGTGGATGATGGCCGTACCTCCGGAGGAGGGCGCATTTTCCTTGCGGCGTCCTGGCGCGGATCTTTCCCGATCTTGTCTGGTCACGTTCCGGTCTTCTTCGCCTTCGTCGCAGTCTTCGTGGTGGCCTTCGGCTTTGCCGCGGCCTTGGGCTTTGCCGCAGCCTTCGGCTTGGACGCGGCCTTCGGTTTCGCGGCCGCCTTCGGCTTTGTTGCCTTCGCCTTGCCCGAACCCGCCTTGCCGCCCTTCTCGACGATCAGCGCAAGTGCCTCTTCCATCGTTACCGCCTGCGGATCCTTGCCCTTGGGCAGCGTCGCATTGACCTTGCCCCAGTTGACATAGGGTCCGTAGCGGCCGTCACGAACGGTAATCGCGCCGCCATCGGGATGATCTCCCAACGTCTTCAGTGCGGCCGGTGTTCCGCGCCCGCGCCCGCCCGGTCCCTTGGCCTGCTTCTCGGCAAGGACCGTGACGGCCCGGTTGAGGCCGATCGTGAACACGTCCTCGACGCTTTCGAGATTGGCATAGCTGCCGTCATGCAGCAGGAACGGGCCGTAGCGCCCGATGCCGGCGGAGATCATCTTCCCGCTTTCCGGATGCTTGCCGATGTCACGCGGCAGGCTGATGAGGGCGAGCGCCTTCTCGTGGTCTATGTCCTCGGGCTTCCAGCCCTTAGGCAGCGACGCGCGCTTGGCTTCCTTGCCTTCGCCGCGCTGGATATAGGGTCCGAAGCGGCCGGAACGGAGCGTCAGGTCCTCGCCCGTATGCGGGTCGGCGCCGAGCGACTTCGGCTCGTTGAGGCCGTTTGCGTCCGCTTCCGCACCTTCCTGCGAGAGCTGGCGCGTATAGTTGCATTCCGGATAGTTGGAGCAGCCGACGAAGGCGCCGTACTTGCCGAGCTTGAGCGAGAGCTTGCCCGTGCCGCAGACCTGGCAGATGCGCGGATCGCTGCCGTCCTCGCGCTTGGGGAAGACCAGCGGTGCGAGCGCCTCGTTGAGCGCGTCCAGGACGTTGGTGACGCGCAGTTCCTTGGTTTCCTCGATCTGAGCGAAGAAATCCTGCCAGAATTCGCGAAGAACCTGCTTCCAGTCGAGGTCGCCGGCGGAAATCCTGTCGAGTTTCTCCTCGAGATCCGCCGTGAAGTCGTACTCGACATACTTCGTGAAGAAGTTCTCCAGGAACGCCGTGACCAGTCGGCCCTTCGCCTGCGGGATCAGCTTGCGCTTCTCCATGGTGACGTAGTCTCGGTCGCTCAGCGTCTTGAGGGTGGCGGCATAGGTCGAGGGCCGTCCGATGCCGAGCTCTTCCATCTTCTTGATGAGCGAGGCTTCGGAATAGCGCGGCGGCGGCTCGGTGAAGTGCTGGCTGGCATTCACCCTGTTCTTGTCGAGCTTGTCACGGGCGTTGATTTCCGGCAGCCGTACGTCCTCGTCGCCCTCGTCGGAAGGTTCCGCATCCTCGCGGCTGTCGGTATAGGCGCCGAGAAATCCGTCGAAGCGGATCACCGAGCCGACGGCCCGCAGGCCTGCCTTCTGGCCGTCGTTCTCCGCGAGAATCTCGACGGTCGTGCGCTCGATCTCGGCCGATGCCATCTGGCTGGCGATACCGCGCTTCCAGACCAGTTCGTAGAGACGTGCCTGGTCCGCGTCGAGATAGCGGCGGACCTTGTCGGGCGTGCGGTTGAAATCGGTCGGGCGGATGGCTTCGTGCGCTTCCTGGGCGTTCTTCGCCTTGGTGGAGTAGAAGCGGGGCTTTTCCGGCACGTAGCGTTCGCCGAACTGTTCCTGCACGGCGCGCCGCGCACCCTCGATCGCCTCCGGCGCCATCTGCACACCGTCGGTACGCATATAGGTGATCAGGCCGACCGTCTCGCCGCCGATATCGACGCCCTCATAGAGCTTCTGGGCCACCTGCATGGTGCGCGAGGCGTTGAAGCCGAGGTTGGAGGACGCAGCCTGCTGCAGCGTCGAGGTCGTGAAGGGCGGGCCGGGATTGCGCTTGACCGGCTTTGCCTCGACGCTCTCGACCACGTAGTTCGCGCCGTCGAGCAGTGCTTTCAGGCGATTGGCGTCGTCGCCCGTCTTGATCGAGCGGTTCTGCAGCCGCTTGCCGTCCGCCGACACCAGCCGCGCCTCGAACTCGTCGCCGCGCGGGGTCCTGAGCAGTGCCGAGATGTTCCAGTATTCTTCCGAGACGAAGCGCTCGATTTCCGACTCGCGGTCGCAGACGAGACGCAGCGCGACCGACTGCACGCGTCCGGCCGACCGCGCGCCGGGCAGCTTGCGCCACAGGACCGGCGAAAGGTTGAAGCCCACGAGGTAATCGAGGGCGCGGCGGGCGAGATAGGCGTCGACCAGCGGAACGTCGATGTCCCGCGGCGCCGCCATCGCGTCGAGCACGGCCTTCTTGGTGATGGCGTTGAAGACGACGCGCTTGACGGGCTTGTCCCCGAGGACGCGTTTCTTCTTGAGAAGATCGAGGACGTGCCAGGAAATGGCTTCACCTTCGCGATCCGGGTCGGTGGCAAGGAACAGGCCGTCGGATGCCTTGACCGCGTCGGCAATGTCCTTGATGCGCTTCTGCGAGGCGCTGTCGACCTCCCAGGACATTTCGAAGTCCTGGTCGGGAAGGACCGATCCGTCCTTGGCGGGCAGATCGCGGACATGCCCGAAGGATGCGAGAACCTTGTAGCCGGGCCCGAGATACTTGTTGATGGTCTTGGCCTTGGCCGGAGATTCGACGACGACGACGTTCATTGAGCTTCTCTGTGAGGTGCATGGCCGGACGCGGACACGGGTTCCGGACCGGATTTTGGTTCCGACATGGATGGCGATTGAGCCGCGGTCAAGTGCCGAGGTCAATTTAGCCGATACAACGCGATACAACCAGTGGGAGATTTAACCCTAGATTGCAATCTGCGATAAATAATCTATCCTGTTCCATCGATGGAGGTTCATCCATCGGATTGCGGGGGCAGCGGGATCAGTCATGGATTCGGAGCGTGCGGGTTTGGAGGACAAGGAAGCCATCGCTTACATCCGCCAGATGCTGGGCGAATTGCATCAGGTTGCACGCAACGAAGGCGCGGACATGCTCTGCTACCTGATCGAGATGGCCTATGTCGAAGCGGGTGACGTTCATTCCGGCCGCAGGCCCCGATCATTCACTCATGGACAGCGAGACAAGACCCCCGGCATGACGATGTAGGCGACCGGCGAGGTCGACTTCCAGCAGGACGAGATAGACGGCCGATGGGGAGAGGCCGGTGTGACGGATGATGTCGTCGATCTCGACCGGGGTTGGGCCGAGCGAGGAGATGATCGTGGCGCGGTCGCTGTCGTCGGGGGGAAGCAGGGCGGTCGCGTCCACCTCGTCGCCGGTCTCCTCGATCACCGCGGTGCCACCGCCGTCGAGCCCGGCCAGTGGCGCAAGAGCCTCGAGGACGTCCTCCGAAGACGTGGTGACGATCGCGCCCTCCTTCAGGAGCGCATTGGTGCCGTGGCATCGCGGGTCGAGCGGAGAGCCCGGCACCGCAAAGACGAGACGGCCGAAGTCTCCGGCCATTCGCGCCGTAATCAGGGAACCCGACCTCTGCGCGGCCTCGATGACGACGACCCCATGCGAAATGCCCGCAATCAGCCGGTTGCGCCGCGGGAAGTCGCGCGCCCGCGGCTCCCAGCCGAAGGGCATCTCGCTGATCGCCAGCCCTTCGCCCGCCACGATCTCCTTCAGGAGCGGGATATTCTCGGGCGGATAGGGCTGGTCGAGCCCGCCCGCCAAGACCGCGATCGTCCCGGTATCCAGGCTTGCCCGGTGGGCGGCGGTATCGATGCCGCGGGCAAGCCCGGACGTGACGCTATAGCCGACGCGGCCGACGTCGCGGGCGATCATGGTCGCAAATTTCGCGCCGCTGATCGAGGCATTGCGGGAGCCGACGATGCCGACCGACGGGCTGAGCGCGACGGACGAACGTCCCATTGTGGCGAGGAGCGGCGGAGCGCCGTCGATCTGCCGGAGGGCCGGCGGATAATCGGGTTCGCCGATGCCGACGAAACGGGCGCCGTGTCGGCGGGCCGCTTCGAGTTCGCGTTCGGCATCCTCCACGGAGGCGATCCGGATCGCGCGCAAGGCTCCGCCGCGACTGGACAGTTCCGGCAGCATGGCCAGCGCATTTTCCGCCGAGCCGAAGTGGTTGATGAGGTCGCGGAAGGTGGCCGGCCCGACGTTGTCGCTGCGGATGAGGCGAAGCCAGGCGATCCTTTGCCTGTCGGTGAGCGCAATCCCCTGTCGTCTTGCGCCGCCGTCGGGCATCGCTATCCCTTCTCGCTATCCCTTCTGGCCGATCCTGCCTTCCGTGCCCGCCAGAAGCCGCCTGATATTGGCTTCGTGGCGCCACCAGGTCACCGCCGTCATGATCGCCATGACGAGAGCAACCTTTTCGCTACCTACTATCCACAATGCAACCGGAATAACAAGGGTTGCAACCAGCGCGGACAGCGACGAGTACTTGCTGACGAAGGCGACGGCGAGCCACACGGCCGCGAAGACCAGCACCCATATCGGCGCCACGCCGAGGAGCATGCCGATATAGGTCGCCACGCCCTTGCCGCCCTTGAAGCCGAGCCACACCGGGAAGAGATGCCCGAGGAAGGCGCCGAAGCCGGCGAGAAGCCCGGCTTCCGGTCCGGCGATATAGGTGCCGGCCAGCGCGGCGACGGTCGCCTTCAGCGCATCGAGGAGGAGGGTTGCGGCAGCGAGCTTCCTGTTGCCGGTGCGCAGCACGTTGGTCGCGCCGATATTGCCCGATCCGATCGACCGGATGTCACCGAGGCCGGCCATCCGTGTCAGCAGCAGGCCGAACGGGATCGAGCCGAGGAGGTAGCCGAGCGCGAGGGAAGCGATCGCCACCCCGCCGCCGATCTGCCAGGTCAACAGGTCACTCACCGGCACGTCTCCTTAAAGCGAATGGACGCGTTTGCCGGCGACATAGGTCGCGACGGCGCGGCCGGAAAAACGGGCGTCCTCGAAGGGCGTGTTCTTCGATCGCGACAGGAGAGCATCCTTCGACACGATCCACGGCTCGTCGAGGTCGATCAGCGTGATGTCGGCCTTTGCGCCCGGTTTGAGCGTGCCGGCGTCGAGGCTGAAGATCTGCGCCGGGCGGGTCGACATGGCGTCGATGAGGCGCATCAGCGGCACCTGTCCGGAGTGATGCAGCCGAAGCGCGGCGGCAAGCATCGTCTCCAGGCCGACGGCGCCATCGGCGGCATCGGCGAAGGGCAGGCGCTTCGTGTCGACGTCCTGCGGATCATGGGAGGAGACGATGATGTCGATGGTTCCCGTCGCCAGGGCCTCGACCATGGCGACCCGATCCTCCTCGGTTCTCAGCGGCGGGGAGAGCTTGAAGAAGGTCCGGTATTCGCCGATGTCGTTCTCGTTGAGGCAGAGGTGGTTGATCGAGATGCCGCAGGTGACGTTCGCCCCGCGCCCGCGGGCAAGCCGGATCGCCTCGGCGGAGTCCGGCACGGAAATCTTCGCGGCATGGTACTTCGCCCGCGTCAGCCCGGCGATCCTGAGGTCGCGCTCCAGCGGAATGATCTCTGCTTCCTTCGGAACGCCGGCGAGCCCGAGCCAGCTAGCGAAGAGCCCCTCGTTCATCACCCCGTTGCCGATATAGGTCTCGCGCGGTTCGAGCGCGACGACGGCGCCGTATTCCCGGGCGTAGGTCATCGCCCGACGCAGCACCAGCGTGTCCGGCAGCGCGTGCCGGCCATTGGTGAAAGCGACGGCGCCCGCCTGCTGAAGCAGGCCGATTTCGGTCATCTCCTTGCCGGCGAGCCCCTTCGTCAGTGCTCCGGCCGGATGGACGTTGACAAGTGCCGTGTCCCGGGCGGTCTTCTTGACGAACTCGATCAGCGCGATGTCGTCGAGGACGGGATCGGTGTCCGGCATCATGATGAAGGAGGTGACGCCGCCCGCGGCCGCGGCGCGGCTTGCGGATTCGATCGTCTCGCGATGTTCCGCCCCGGGTTCGCCGACGAAGACGCGGCTGTCGATAAGACCCGGTACCGCGACAAGGCCCTTGCAGTCCCGGACCTGCGCGCCGTCCGGCGCCCCCTGGTTGCGGGCATCTGCCCCGGCGGCAAGGATGCGGCCGTCGTCGCCGACGACGATCGACCCCACTTCGTCGAGATTGCGGGACGGGTCGATGATGCGGGCGTTGTTGAGAACGAGCGCTCGTGTCATGCCCGTGCCCCCTGGTTCTGCGAGAGAAGCAGCGTCTCCATCACTGCCATGCGCACGGCAACCCCCATTTCCACCTGTTGCTCGATGACGCTCTGCGGGCCGTCGGCCACGTCCGATGCGATCTCCACGCCGCGGTTCATCGGGCCGGGATGCATGACGAGGGCATCCTCCCTGGCGGCCTTCAGCTTCTCGGCGTTCAGTCCGTAGTAATGGAAGTATTCGCGGACGGACGGCACGAAGGAGCCCGACATCCGCTCCCGCTGCAGGCGCAGCATCATCACCACGTCGGCATCCTTGAGGCCTTCCTCCATCGAGTGGAAGACTTCGGCTCCCATCTGCGCGATGCCCGAGGGCAGGAGGGTGGCGGGTGCGACGACGCGCACCCGTGCCCCCATGGCATTCAGAAGCAGGATGTTCGAGCGCGCGACGCGGGAATGAAGCACGTCGCCGCAGATCGCGACGATGATGCGCGAGAGCTTGCCCTTGGCGCGCCGGATCGTCAGCGCGTCGAGGAGGGCCTGCGTCGGGTGTTCGTGCTGCCCGTCGCCGGCATTGACCACCGAGCAGGCGACCTTCTGCGCCAGGAGCGCGGCTGCCCCGGCGGAGGAATGGCGAAGCACGAGCACGTCCGGGTGCATGGCGTTCAGCGTCATGGCGGTGTCGATGAGCGTCTCGCCCTTCTTCACCGACGAATTGCCGACCGACATGTTCATGACGTCGGCGCCGAGCCGTTTGCCGGCAAGCTCGAAGGAGGCTTGCGTGCGCGTCGACGCTTCGAAGAACAGGTTGATCTGGGTCAGCCCGCGCAGGGTGGATGTTTTCTTTTCGCGCTGCCGGCTGATCTGCACGGCCTCGTCGGCCTTGTCGAGAAGAAAGGTGATATCCTGTTCGGTAAGGCCCTTGATGCCGAGAAGGTGGCGGTGGGGGAAGAAGACCATGAGGTGTCTCCGCTTGCGTTCGGGCGTCTATAAAGACTGGCCGGGAAACGGGCAAGCGAATGGACGGGAAAAGTCCGCTCATCCTCATGCATTTTTCAGAGAAACGGGCTAGAAGCCAAGCATGACACAGAATACCCGGACCGAACAGAAGCTTGCCGAACTGAACCAGCCGAAACCCTGGTCCGGCATCAATGCCTACCGCTCAGATCCCCTGATGGTTGATCTCACCGCCGGCCTGCACCGCACACTGCGCGAGGAGTTCGATTCCATCGGCCAGTACGCCACGTCCCCGGAGGCACAGGAACTGGCGCGGATGGCGAACGAGAACCCGCCGAAGCTGCGCACCCATGGTCCGCGCGGCGAGCGGCTCGATGTCGTCGAGTTTCATCCGGCCTGGCACGCCCTGATGCGGCGTTCCATGTCCATCGGGCTCCATTCCTCGGTCTGGGAGAGCGTCGCCGAGGCCAAGGGCAGCGAACACAAGGCGCGCGCCACGCGCTTCTACCTGACGTCGCAGCTCGAATGCGGCCATCTTTGCCCGCTGACCATGACCAGCGCCTCCGTCGCCGCCCTCATGGCGTCGCCGCGAGTGCAGAAGGAATGGGCGCCGAAGATATTGTCGCGCAAGTACGATTCCTCCAACCGGCCGGCCCTTCAGAAGAGCGCGATCACGCTCGGCATGGGCATGACCGAGAAGCAGGGCGGCACGGACGTGCGCGCCAATCGCTCCACCGCGGAGCGGGTGGGCGAGGGGATCTATCGCCTCTCCGGGCACAAGTGGTTCATGTCGGCGCCGATGAGCGATGCCTTCGTCATGCTGGCCAAGACCGGCGAGGGGATCGGCTGCTTCCTCGTTCCGCGCCTGCTGGAGGACGGTTCGGCCAACGGCCTGCAGTTCCAGCGGCTGAAGGACAAGCTCGGCAACCGGTCGAACGCCTCCTCCGAGGTCGAGTTCACCGATGCCTTCGGATATCTGCTCGGCGACCCGGGCGCCGGCGTCCGCACCATTCTCGACATGGTGACCCTGACGCGGCTCGACTGCGCGCTTGCGTCGGCGGGCATCATGCGCGCCTCGCTCGCCGAAGCGGTGCATCACTGCCGCGGCCGCAGCGTGTTCGGGAAGAACCTGATCGACCAGCCGCTGATGACCCGGGTGCTGGCGGACATGGCGCTCGACGTCGCGGCCGCGACCGCGCTCGCCTTCCGGCTCGCGGATGCCTTCGACCGCGCGGCAAGCAGCCCGGCGGACGCGGCCTTCGCGCGGGTCATGACGCCGGTGATCAAGTACTGGAACTGCAAGATCGCGCCGTCGCTGATCTACGAGGCGATGGAATGCCTCGGCGGCAACGGCTATGTTGAGGAGCGGCCGGTGGCCCGCCACTACCGCGAGGCGCCGGTCAACGCGATCTGGGAAGGGTCCGGCAATGTCATGGCGCTGGACGTCCTGCGCGTCCTGTCGCGCGGCAAAGACCTGTTCGAACTCGTCCTTTCCGGCTTCGAGCGGGATCTCGGCGCATCGGGTCGCAAGACGATCGAGGTTCTGAGGGCGGCTATGGCGCTCTGCGAGACGGACGAGGGAGCGGCGCGCCTTCTGGTGGAGCAGCTCGCGCTCGCCGCCGGTGCCGCCGAACTGGCGCGCCTCGGCGCCGGCAAGATCGCCGATGCCTTCCTGGAAACCCGTCTTGCGGGTGGCTGGCGCTCGACCTACGGCATGATCGACGCCCGTTTCGACGCCTCCTATATCGTTGACCTTCTCTATCCGGCGGCGAACTGAGCCGCGACCATCAGCACCAGCGGGATCGTGACGAAGGAAAAGACCGTCTGCACTGTGGCGGTGGCGGCGTATAGTTCCGCGTCACCGCCCATCTTCTTTGCAAGGAGATAGCCGTTCATGGCGGTCGGGACGCCGGCGCTCAGTCCGAGCAGCGCGACGGCCGGCCCGGTGACGCCGGCGATAATCGCGGCGGCGATCATCAGCAGGGGAAAGAAGACGAGCTTGATCGCCGTCGAGAACAGGACCAGCGGCCGCGGCTTCAGCGCATCGGAAATACGAAGGCCGGCGCCGACCGCAATCAACCCGAGGCTCAGTGCGGCGCGCCCGACCAGATCGACGGAGGTCATCAGCGGTTCGTAGATCGGCACGCCCAGCCGGTTGACGATCACGCCCAGCAGGCTGCTGATGATCAGCGGATTGGTGACGATCCGCAGCACGAAGGCCCCATAGCTCGTCCGCGTGCCGGAAAACGAGAGAAGAACCGCGACATTGATCAGGTTTATCGGGACGATGACCACCGCCATCACCAGCGCCACGACGGTCAGCCCCAAGTCTCCATAGGTCTTGCCGGCGATCGCAAGCGCGATGAAGGCATTCCAGCGCGTTGCGGTCTGGAAGACCGAACTGTAGGCGGAGGGCGTGACGCCGATCCGCCTCAGCAGCGGCCAGAGCGAAAGCACCAGCGCCGAGACGAGGACCACGACCACGACGGCGGTGACGCCGATTGCGCCCGTCTCCAGGCTCGCGAAATCCGCCGTCGCCAGCGTGTGGAAGAGGAGGGCGGGAAACAGGACGTAATATCCGCACTGCTCCAGGCCGTCCCAGAAACTGCCGTTGATCAGCGGGCTGCGCTTGAGCGCGACGCCAAGCAGGACCAGCAGGAAGATCGGCAGGATACTCTCGAAGATGATCAGCATGCGGGCCCGGAGGGATGAATGCGAAGGGAGAGTGAGGCTTATCCGCGCCCGGCGGGCGACGCAATGCTTGCGGTTTCTGTGTATGGCGGCCGGTGGCGCATTGTGCCGGGCGATTGCGGGGCTTATCGCCGGAAAGCCCCTTGGAGTATCTCGTCTATGCTGGCAGTGCAGGAAGCCTTCACCCCATCCGTGCCCGAAAAGCGCGTCAAGAACCGTGCCCAGACCGAAGCGGCCATCTTTGCGGCCGCCCGCGACCTTCTGGCGGAGGAGGGTTTCCAGGGTTTCGGTATCAATGCCATCGCGCGGCGCGCCGGCTGCGACAAGCAGCTGATCTACCGCTATTACGGCGGCCTCGACGGTCTGCTGGACGCCATCGGCGCCGATCTCGGCGACTGGGTGAAGGAGCGCATTCCCGAAGATACGGGCGGCATGTTCCTGCTCACCTATGGCGACCTCATGGAACGGCTGTCGCTCCTTTACATGGAAGCGCTGCGCGACGACCCGCTCGTCTGCAAGATCATCGCCTGGGAGGTCTCCAAGGATACGCCGCAGGTGCGCCGTCTTGCCGAGGCCCGCTCCAGGGCGCTGGCGAAATGGCTCGACCGGATGCGCGGCAGTCTCTCGGCCCCGAAGGGCGTCGATGCGCCGACCGCGAACGGCATCCTGTTCGCCGCGATCCAGCACCTGGTGATCTCGTCGCGGGCAACGGGCGAATTCGCGGGCCTTCCGCTGCGTAGCGAAAAGGACTGGGACAAGGTCGCCGCATCCATACGGCGCCTGGTGCGCGGGATCTACGGCTGAACAAGGCCCGGGAGAGCGAGCAGGCTCACATCCCCCGGGCCGAGAGGAGACGGAGCCGCCACCCCGTCTCCCGGTAACGGTAACGGTTACTGCTTGGGAATGCCGGCCTTTTCGATGACGGCGCCCCACTTCTCGATATCGGCGGCGAGCCGGTCACCGATCTCCTGCGGCGTGCTCGAGCGGGCCTCGACGCCGAGTTCGGCAAAGCGCTTCTGGACCGCCGGGTCCGCCAGCACCTCGACAAGCGTTGCGTTCAGCTTCTCGACCACTTCCGGCGGTGTGCCGGCCGGCGCGAAGATCGCGTTCCATGAGGTGACGTCGAAGCCTTCGACGCCCTGTTCCTCGGCCGTCGCGAGATCGGGCAGCAGGCTGGAGCGCTTGGGGCCGGACGAGGCGAGGGCGACCGCCTGGCCCTGTTCGAGCGCCGCCTTCAGCGCCGTCTGGCTGTCGATGATGACGTCGAGTTCGTCACCGAGGAGCGCCACGAGAAGGTCCGGCGTCGCCTTGTAGGGCACGATGGTGAAGTCGATGCCGGCCGTCGACTTGAAGAGCTCGGCTGCAAGGTTCTGGCTGCTGCCGACGTTGATCGTGCCGACGTTGAGCATGCCCGGCTCGGCCTTGGCGGCGGCGAGCACGTCGGCAAGCGTGGAAAACTTGCCGCCCTTCTTCGACACGAAGACGAAGTCGAAATAGGCAAGGCTCGATACCGGGACGAAATCCTTCACCGGATCGAACTGCAGGTTCGCGAAGAGCGGGACGCTGATCGCCGTGCCGTTGGATAGAAGCGCAAGCGTGTAGCCGTCGGCCGGTGCGTTCAATGCGGCACGCGCGGCGACCGAACCTGCAGCGCCCGGCTGGTTCATTATGATGATCTGCTTGCCGAGCCTCTTGCCGAGCGAATCGGCCACCACGCGGGACGTGATGTCGGCGATGCCGCCGGGCCCGAAGGGCAGGACGAGCGTGATGTCGCGGGCCGGATACTCCTCCTGTGTCCAGCCCACGGCCGGAGCCGTCGTCGCCAAGAGCATTGCCGGCAGCAATGCCTTGATCATCGTGCGGCGGAACAATCCCGCCTGCTTGGTTTTCGTTTTCCTCATGTCTTCCTCCTCCAGGTGACGTTCTTCAGGTGGTAAAGCCGTAGAGCCGGGCCGGGTTTTCGACCAGCAATCGCCGTTGACCCTCCACGTCCGGCACGATCCGTGGGACCAGGTCGAGAAGATCAGCCTCGTCGACCGGGTCCTTCAGGTTGGGATGCGGGAAGTCCGTTCCCCAGAGCGTCCGCTCGGGGCTCGCCTCCACGAGAGCCCGGGCAAACGGCAGGGCCGCATCGAATGGATAGGCCGAGATGCGCTCGGAGCCGCAGACCTTGACCCAGCAATCGTCCCGCCGCGCGAGGTCGAGCAGCGACCGGAAGGCCGGCTGTTCGATGCCAAGGCTCGTGTCGACGCGCCCCATGTGGTCGATCACGAACGGAATGGGCAGGCGGCGGATCATGTCGGAGAGCGGCACGATGTCGACGGCGTCGAGATGCAGGACGACGTGCCAGCCGCGTCCCTTGATGCGCTCGATCACACGGTCGAAGACGACCATATCGGGCGCGCCGCCGAGATGCTTGACGAAGTTGAACCGCACGCCGCGCACGCCGCCGTCATGGAGCGTCTGCAAGGCCTTGTCGTCGAAGCTGTCGTCGATGATCGCCACACCCCGGTAGAGGTCCGGCCGCCAGGCGATGGCATCCAGCATCGCGCGGTTGTCCGTGCCGTGGCAGCTCGCCTGCACGATCACCGCGCGCTTGATGCCGAGCCGCTCGTGCAGCGCTGCCAGCGCCTCCCTCGGCGCATCCTCCGGCGTGTAGCGGCGGTTCGGCGCATAGGGAAACGAGGCCCCCGGCCCGAATACATGGCAGTGCGCGTCGCATGTAAGCCCGGGCGCGACGAAATCCGGCTTGCGCTTCTGCTGGTCCTCGCGAGACGGGGCAGAGGTCATTCACATACTCACTTTCCTGATGGGGTTTGTTTTGGCTGGGAGCTTGGACCGGCGGGCGCCGTCTCCGACAGGCTCCTGAAGCTGGCATAGGTCGCCTCGACCAGGTGCTCGATGGCCGCGTCGCGGTCGTCGCCGTCGACGCTTCCGTTGGAGAGGCGGGTGATGCGCTCGGGATTGATGAGGGCGTAGTAGAGCCCGCCGAGCAGGAACTGGCCGCGCCACACGAGACTTTCGAGCGGCGCGCCGGGGAGGCACTCCGCCAGGGCCTCGATGAAGGTCCGGCTGGTCTCGTCGAAGGCGTCGGCGATGATCGCCTGCGCGTCGGGATTTCCTTCCGCCGAAAGAACCGCGCGCATGCGGGTGAACTCCGCCCCGCCGCCGTCGCCTTCCGAGGACGAGATGAAGGCCGGCACCACGTAGGCCCGCAGGATTGCCGTCAGCCGCTGGTCGGAATCGCTGATTCGCCGAGCCTCGCCGAGAAGCTCCAGGCGCCGCGCATTCATGGGGTGGGTGTGCCGCTGGTAGATTTCCCGCAGCAGGTTTGCCTTCGAACCGAAGTGATAGGTCAGGCTCCCGACATTGACCCCCGCGGCCTTGGCGACGTCGCGCAGGGAAACGGCGTTGTAGCCGCTGCGGGAGAACAGGGTGGCGGCGTTTCGCAGCAGGGCTTCTTTTACGTTTGATCGCATTATTTGTACACTTGTCCAAATTAATTGGTCGGTCAACGGGGAAAATGAGGTGCCGCGCCGATGTCGCTTCCGAGCAAGCCCGCGGGCTGGGGTATCCGACGCGCGGGTCGCCGCGTTAACCATAGGCGCGGGTTTGCGTTGCCCTTGCCGGCCAGTGGCCTAAGTTGGGATTAACGCAATGTTAACCATGGACGAGTCGAGCCGTTGCTGCAGGGCACCCTTTTTCCGGAACGCGCATTGCTGGGCATCATGACGATGTTCTTCGCGGTGCTGGCTCTGAATATCGCTGTTCCGGCGATCCTGCTCAGCGTCATGGCTTTGCTGAGATGGCTGCCGACGGTGGAGTTCCACCTGTCGCAGCCCGGAAGGAAGGCTGCATGAAGTGGTTCCTGATTCTATGGGGCGGACCGATCCTGCTGCTCGGCAGCTGGTATGGGCTCTCCTACAATGACATGAGCTTCGGCTTCTTCATGCTGACGCGCGAGACGCATGACCTGGTGTTCGAGGTCTACAGCAATGTGCTCGGCATTCCGGCCGCCGATATCCCGCCGCTGGTCGCCCGCGCCATCGTCGTCGACAGCCTCATCGTCTTTGCGATCATCGCCTTCCGTCGACGCAGGAAGATTGCCGCCTGGTGGCGTGCGCGTCAGGAGGCGTCGGCGTCAGCTGCCCTGCGTAGCGACGAAAGCCTGTCCAGCGCGCCCTGAAGGATAAAGCTCGCCGCCGCCGAATCGATGCGTTCGGCGCGCTTCGCCCGCGAGACATCCATTTCCAGCAGCGCCCGCTCCGCCGCCACGGTGGACAGCCGCTCGTCCCAGAAGACGAAGGGGAGGGTGGTCTTTTCCGCCATGGAGCGCACGAAGGCGCGCGTTGCCTGGACCCTGGGGCCGACCGATCCGTCCATGTTCATGGGCAGGCCGATGATGAAGCCGGCGACCTTCTCCTTTTCCGCGAACGCCAGCAGCAGTTCCGCGTCCCTGGTGAACTTGGTGCGCTTCAGCACGGGCCGCGGGGTGGCGAAGCGACGGCCGAGGTCGGACATGGCGATCCCGATCGTCTTTGTGCCGAGATCGAGGCCTGCGATCGCCTGACCGGTCTGCAGCGTCTCGGCCAGTTCCTCGATCGTCAGCACTGTCATCCGTTTTCTTCCTTCGCGCAGAAACAGGCGTGGTACCGCTTCCATTTGGGTGGGGGTGGGATATCTCTTTAGCATTTCCGCCAGCATTCGCATCACCTACGAGGAGACTTTTCATGAAGATCACCTGGCTCGGCCATTCCGCTTTCCGCCTCGAAACGGCAACGGCCAAGATCCTGATCGACCCGTTCTTCACCGGCAATCCCGGCTTTGCCGGTCTCGATGCCCATGATGCGGCCGAGGGCGTGACGCATATCCTCCTGACTCACGGTCATGGCGACCATGTCGGCGACACCGTTTCCCTGGCGAAGGAAACCGGCGCCATCGTGCTTGCCAATGCCGACCTCGCCGGATGGCTTTCCAAGAAGGGCGTTGCGAAGATCGACATGGGAAATACCGGCGGCACGGTCTCCTTCGACGGCTTTACCGTCACCTTCACGCAGGCCCAGCATTCGTCCGCGCAGATCACCGAGGACGGGGTCTCGCATTCCCTGGGCAGTGCCAACGGGCTGATGCTGCATTTCGACGACGAGCCCTCGCTGCTTCACATGGGCGATACCGATATCTTCACGGACATGGGGCTGATCAACGAACTGCACCAGCCGGATATCGGCCTGGTGCCGATTGGCGACCGGTTCACCATGGGCGGTGCCGTCGCCGCGCTCGCCTGCCAGCGCTTCTTCGACTTCAAGCACGCCATTCCCTGCCACTACGGCTCCTTCCCGATCATCGACCAGACGGCGGATAAATTCGTCAAGGGAATGGAGGGGACGCGGACGCGGGTGGAGGTGCCGGCACCCGGCACCGTGCTGAGCTTCTGATTATCCGCTTCCCCGTTGCGAACGGCGGACGTGGCCATTATAGCGGTAGGAAATTCTTGCCCGGAGTCATGCCATGTCCGTCGATCTCGCCACCGTCAAGCGCGTCGCGCGCCTTGCCCGCATCGCTGTCAGCGAAGACGAGGCCGAGCACATGGTGGGTGAATTGAACGGCATCCTGGGCTTCGTCGAGCAACTCGGCGAAGTGGACGTTTCGGGGGTCGAGCCCATGACATCGGTCACCCCCATGGTCATGCGCAAGCGCGCCGACGAGGTCACCGACGGCGGCAAGGCCGACGACATCGTCGCCAACGCCCCGGCGACCGACCGCAATTTCTTCCTCGTGCCGAAGGTCGTCGAGTAACGGCGTCCGCCGTTTTCCGACAATTCCCGACACACCGCTGAGCGAATAATCACATGACCGAACTTACCAGCCTGACCATTGCCGAAGCCCGCGAGAAGCTGAAGTCCAGGGACATCAAGGCCGTGGAACTCACGCAGGCCTATCTCGACGCGATCTCGGCCGCCAACGAGGCGCTCAATGCCTATATCACGGTGACGCCGGAGAAGGCGCACGACATGGCGAAGGCCTCCGACGAACGTCTCGCCGCCGGCAAGGCCGGTGCGCTCGAGGGTATCCCGCTCGGCATCAAGGACCTGTTCGGCACCCGCGACGTCCACACCCAGGCATGCTCCCACATCCTCGACGGCTTCCGTCCGAAATACGAATCGACCGTGACCCAGAACCTCTGGGATGACGGTGCGGTCATGCTCGGCAAGCTCAACATGGACGAGTTCGCCATGGGCTCGTCCAACGAAACCTCCTATTACGGTCCGGTCATCAACCCCTGGCGTTCCGAAGGCTCCAACCAGCAGCTCGTACCGGGCGGTTCGTCCGGCGGTTCGGCCGCTGCCGTCGCCGCGCATCTGTGCGCCGGCGCGACCGCGACCGATACGGGTGGCTCGATCCGCCAGCCGGCCGCGTTCACCGGCACGGTCGGCATCAAGCCGACCTATGGCCGCTGCTCCCGCTGGGGCGTCGTCGCCTTCGCCTCGTCGCTCGACCAGGCAGGACCGATCGCCCGCGATGTGCGCGATGCCGCTATTCTCCTGAAGTCCATGGCAAGCGTCGATGCGAAGGACACGACCTCGGTCGACCTGCCGGTTCCCGACTACGAGGCCTCGCTCGGCCAGTCGGTCAAGGGCATGCGGATCGGCATCCCGAAGGAATACCGCGTCGAGGGCATGCCCGAGGAGATCGAGGCGCTCTGGCAGCAGGGCATCGCCTGGCTGAAGGACGCCGGTGCCGAAATCGTCGACATCAGCCTGCCGCACACCAAATACGCGCTGCCCGCCTATTACATCGTCGCGCCCGCGGAAGCCTCCTCCAACCTCGCGCGCTATGACGGCGTCCGCTACGGCCTGCGGGTCGACGGCAAGGACATCGTCGACATGTACGAGAAGACGCGCGCCGCCGGCTTCGGCCAGGAAGTCAAGCGCCGCATCATGATCGGCACCTACGTGCTGTCGGCCGGCTATTACGACGCCTACTACCTGCAGGCGCAGAAGGTCCGCACGCTCATCAAGCGCGATTTCGAGCAGGTCTTCGACGCCGGGGTCGATGCGATCCTGACGCCCGCGACCCCGTCCTCCGCATTCGGCGTCGCCGACGAGGCGCTCGCGGCCGATCCGGTCAAGATGTACCTCAACGACATCTTCACCGTGACGGTGAACATGGCGGGCCTCCCCGGCATCGCCGTCCCCGCCGGCCTCGACCACAAGGGCCTGCCGCTCGGCCTGCAGCTGATCGGCAAGCCCTTCGAGGAAGAGACCCTGTTCCGGACGGCGCACGTCATCGAACAGGCCGCCGGCCGCTTCACGCCGAAGAAGTGGTGGTAGGGTCCGGCGACGAGACCTGCACGTACCGCGTTGGCACTTGGCAAAACGCCAGACTCAGTGGTCTACTGTGAAAAACAGGGGCTGCCATGGCGAGCATTCGCAACGCGCGTGAGGACGAAACCGGGACACTGAGCGAGATCGGCCTGCGCGCCTGGGAGAAGGCGATGCTGAATGTCGGCGAGATGGCCGGCATCCGTGACAATGCCCGCATGGCTTTCGAGAATTTCACGCGGTCCGCCTGGCTTACGATCACCGTGATCGAGCAGGGCGGCGCGATAGCCGGCTGGGCGGCCCGCGAAAAGCTCGACGAACTGATCAGCGACTTCTGGATCGACCCTCCCTTCCAGCGCCAGGGGCACGGAAGCGCGCTGTTGGCGGCGATCGAGGCGGATATCGTGCGCCAGGGCTTCGACACGGCCCGCGTCGAGACCCATGCCCGCAACGAGGAGGCCGTCAGCTTCTTCGAGAAGCACGGCTACCGCATCAACTGGCTCTCGGCCACCTATTCCCCCAAACTCGACCGCGAGGTGCAGTCGGTCGGCCTCTCCAAGGTCCTTGTGGAGGAGGTCGCGGAATCCTATGGCCCGGCCTACTGATGGTCTTCGGGGAGGCTGAGCATGGCGGCGATCGTGCCCTCCGGCGCCAGGAGCCATATCCCCGCGAGGAAGGTGACGAGAACGACGTGAAGCGAGGCGATCAGCGCCAGGATGGTCCGGAACGGCTCCTTGCGCGTCTTGTGTCTCAGCACGCGCTGCGCCGTGATCGCGCCGAAACTGCCGCCGATGAATGCCAGCACCAGCAGGGTGCTCTCCCGCACGCGCCGTTCGCCGGCGATCGCCGCCTGCTTGTCCCACCGGTAGATGCAGAACACGACGAGGTTGAGAAGCAGGTAGATCAGAACTGATGCGGCGAGCTGTTCGGGTTGCATATCCGAAGCCTGGCACCCTGCGGTTAAATTTACCCCAAGAGTGGCAAGGATGTTTTATGTCCGGACAGGGTCGCGCGCTTGCGCCACCGCGCCATTTGCTCTACCTCACGGAGAACCCCAACAAGACGATTTCAAGAGCATTCCATGACCATTGTCGATGTCCGCACGCCCGATCCGAAGCGTCTCATTCCCGGTGCCACCGGCGACTGGGAGGTGATCATCGGCATGGAAGTGCATGCGCAGGTCCTGTCGAAGTCGAAGCTCTTCTCGGGCGCTTCGACCGAATTCGGCAACGACCCCAATGCGAACGTGTCGCTCGTCGATGCGGCCATGCCCGGAATGCTGCCGGTCATCAACGAGGAATGCGTCCGCCAGGCGGTGCGTACGGGTCTCGGTCTGAAGGCGAAGATCAACAATCGCTCCCTCTTCGACCGCAAGAACTATTTCTATCCCGACCTTCCGCAGGGCTACCAGATCTCGCAGTTCAAGGACCCGATCGTCGGCGAGGGCATCATCACGATCTCGCTCGGTCCCGACCGGCAGGGCAATTTCGAGGATGTGGAGATCGGCATCGAGCGCCTGCATCTGGAGCAGGATGCCGGCAAGTCGATGCACGACCAGCATCCGACCATGTCCTTCGTCGACCTCAACCGCTCCGGCGTCGCGCTGATGGAGATCGTCTCCAAGCCCGACATGCGGTCTTCGGACGAGGCCAAGGCCTACATGACGAAGCTGCGCTCGATCGTCCGCTATCTCGGCACCTGCGACGGCAACATGGACGAGGGCTCGATGCGTGCCGACGTCAACGTTTCCGTGCGCCGCCCGGGCGAGCCCTTCGGGACGCGCTGCGAGATCAAGAACGTCAACTCCATCCGCTTCATCGGCCAGGCGATCGAGTACGAGGCCCGCCGCCAGATCGGCATCCTCGAGGACGGCGGCACGATCGACCAGGAGACCCGCCTCTTCGATCCCGGCAAGGGCGAGACCCGCTCCATGCGGTCGAAGGAAGAGGCGCATGACTACCGCTACTTCCCCGATCCGGACCTGCTGCCGCTGGAGTTCGACGACGCCTTCGTCGAGGAACTGAAGCGGGACCTTCCCGAACTGCCGGACGACAAGAAGGACCGCTTCGTGCGCGAGCTGGGGCTCTCGGTCTACGACGCCTCGGTGCTGGTTTCGGAGAAGGCGATCGCCGACTATTTCGAGGCCGTTGCCGCAGGTCGCGACGGCAAGACGGCCGCGAACTGGGTTATCAACGACTTGCTTGGCGCCTTGAACAAAGCCGGCAAAGGCATTGAAGAGACTCCCGTTTCTCCCGACCAGCTGGGCGGCATCATCGACCTCATCAAGGCCGAGACGATCTCCGGCAAGATCGCCAAGGACCTGTTCGAGATCGTCTGGAACGAGGGCGGCGACCCGGCCGAGATCGTCGAGGCGCGCGGGATGAAGCAGGTGAGCGACACCGGCGCGATCGAGGCGGCGGTCGACGAGATCATCGCGGCCAATCCCGACCAGGTCGCCAAGGCGCAGGCCAAGCCCGCGCTCGCCGGATGGTTCGTCGGCCAGGTGATGAAGGCAACCGGCGGCAAGGCCAATCCGCAGGCCGTCCAGGCGCTGGTGAAGGCAAAGCTCGGGATAGAGGAATAGGCCGTATGGTCTTCTTTGTCCGCACCGCCGCAGAAGGAGACGTCGAGAAGATCCGCGATCTTCTCAAGGAAACATTCCACGCGACCTACGATCCGTTCTATGGCCCCGAAAGGGTCACGCAGCTGGTGAACAGCTGGCATTCGCCGGCGGCCATCCGCGCCCGGATCGTGCGCAAGGACGGCGAGTTTCTGGTTGCGGACAACGGCACCGAACTCGCCGGGCTCGGCTATGCGGCCATGTACCCGAAGATGGAAAAGACGGTGATGCTGCACCAGCTCTACGTCCGGCCATCCTGCCAGGGCGAGGGGGTCGGACGCGATATCTTCGCCGAACTGGAAACCTGCTTCCCCTATGCCGAGGTCATGCGCACCGAGGTGGCGCTCGAGAACGAGCGCGCGATCTCCTTCTACCAGCGGCTCGGCTTCTCCGAGGTGGACCGCATGGAGGAGTGGGGCGGCCCGAACTCCGGCCTGCCCGCGGTCGTCCTCGAAAAGCCGCTGCGGAACCTGTGAGCGGCGCGGGCAAGGACATCCTGATCCGCAGGGCGCGGGAGGCGGACCTTCCGTCACTCATCGCTCTCTTCGCGTCCGACGACCTGGGCGGTCATGGCGACACCACCGATGCGCAAGCCTACGACGACTACCTCAAGGCCTTCATCGCGATCGACCTCTCGGCGAACGAGCAGCTCTTCGTCGCCGAGCGCGACGGCGAGGTTGTCGGCACGTTCGAGATCATGTTCAACCGGACGCTGACCGGCAGGGGTGGCCTCTCCATGGTGATCGAGGCCGTCCAGACCCGCGCCGACATGCGCGGGCGGGGGATAGGGGCGGCGATGATCGGCCATGCCGTCGACGAGGCGCGGCGCCGGGGCTGCCGCCTGGTGCAGCTGACCTCGAACATGGCGCGCCAGGACGCACACCGCTTCTACGAGCGGCTGGGTTTCGCAAGGAGCCACTACGGCTTCAAGCTGAAGCTCTGAGGCGGCGTTGGCGAACCGGAATCGCTGGACATGGCGCGCTTCAGGTTGCATAAGCGATCGGACAATCCTCGGGCGTCCGCTGCGCGGGCGTCGTTGCCAGAGCTGATGAAGAACACATGAAAAATCTCCTGCTGCAGATATTCACCTGGTGGAACGGACAGACGATCGGGACGCGCTTCTTCACCTGGCGCTCCGGCAAGAAGGTCGGCGTGGACGAGCTCGGCAACGTCTACTACGAGGGTCCGGAGACCTCCTTCGGCGTGCCGCGCCGCTGGGTGATCTTCAACGGCCCCGCCGAAGCATCGGCGATCCCGCCCGGCTGGCATGGCTGGATGCACCACCGCACCGACGTCCCCCCGTCGCAGGAGAGCTACAAGCCCCGCGAATGGGAACTGCCCCACAAGCCGAACCTCACGGGAACGCCCGGCGCATACCATCCGAAGGGATCGCTTGTCGGCGCCGGTGAGCGCCCCCGCGTGACGGGCGACTACGACGCCTGGACGCCGGGAAGCTGACACCTGTTTTGGCCACATTCGGCTTCTAGGCCGGAGACGCGCCGGCCGGCGCGGTCAAAGCCATGGGGCAGGACGCGAGATTGGGACCATCATCGATGACGAGTATCATGCGCAAGCTGACGATCTGCCTCCTTGCAGCGGCTGCGTCGGCCGCTTGCGTCGTCCCGGTCCTTGCCGCTCGCATCTCCAACCCGGTCGCCGTCTTCGCCGGCATCGACAAGATCACCGGCCGCATCACCACCTTCGACGTCTATATCGACGAGACCGTGCAATACGGCGCCCTGCAGGTGACGCCGAAGGTCTGCTATTCGCGCGACGAAACGGAAGCCCAGCGGGTGGACGGGTTCATCGAGGTGGACGAGATCACCCTCGACCGCAAGATCCGGCGGATCTTCACCGGCTGGATGTTTGCCGACAGCCCCGGCCTCAACGCCGTCGAGCATCCGATCTACGACGTGTGGCTGACGGGCTGCAAGCAGGAGTCGGACGTGCCGGCGCCGGCTGCCACCAACTGAGCTAGAACTTCAGATGGGGCGATTCCAGCGCGTCCTTCAGCTTCTCCAGATACTCTTCCTTCGGAATGTCGATCGCACCGAACGCCTTGAGGTGCTCGGTCGTGAATTGGGTATCGAGTAGCGTGAAGCCGTTCGCCTTCAGTCTCTGGACCAGATGCACGAGGCAGATCTTGGAGGAATCGGTCCGCCGCGAGAACATGCTCTCGCCGAAGAAGGCCGCGCCGAGCGAGACGCCGTAGAGGCCGCCCACGAGTTCCTCGCCGACGAAGGCTTCCACGCTGTGGGCGTGGCCCATGGCATGAAGCTCGTTGTAAAGCCGGCGGATGGTCGCGTTGATCCAAGTGCTGGGACGGTCGCCGGCCGGTTCCGCGCACTTTTCCAGCACCTGGCTAAACGCGGTATCGAAGCGGATGTCGAAGGGGTTCTTGCGAAGCGTCTTGGCGAGGCTCCGTGAGATATGGAATTTCTCGAAGGGCAGGATCCCCCGCACCTCCGGCTCGACCCAGAAGATTTCCGGGTCGTCGGCCGATTCGGCCATCGGAAAAAGCCCGATGGAATAGGCGCGCAACAGTATCTCCGGAGTGATGGCCGGATAGTATCTGCCGCGCCGCCCGACCATGCCTCTCCTATTGCGCTTTGTGATGCGCCAGATAGTTTTCCAGCCAATGGATATCATACTCGCCGTTGGCGATATCCTGATTGGAGACAAGTTCCTGGAAAAGAGGGAGAGTTGTTTTCACGCCGTCCACGACGAACTCGTCCAGCACCCGGCGCAGGCGCATCATGCATTCTATCCGCGTCCGGCCGTGCACGATCAGCTTGCCGATGAGGCTGTCGTAGTAGGGCGGGATCTTGTAGCCGGCATAGGCTCCGGAATCGACGCGAACGCCAAGACCGCCGGGCGCGTGGAAATGCGTGATCGTTCCGGGCGAGGGAACGAAGGTCCGCGGATCCTCCGCATTGATGCGGCACTCGATCGCGTGGCCGGAGAAGGTGATCTCGTCCTGCGTGACGGAAAGTCCCGCACCGGAAGCGACGCGGATCTGTTCGTGCACGAGGTCGATACCGGTGATCGCCTCCGTGATCGGATGCTCGACCTGGAGGCGCGTGTTCATCTCGATGAAGTAGAACTCGCCGTTCTCGTAGAGGAACTCGATCGTGCCGGCGCCGCGGTATTTCATCTTCTTCATGGCGTCGGCGCAGATCTGGCCGATCTTCATGCGCTGCTCGACGTTGAGCGCAGGGGAGTTGGCCTCTTCCCATACCTTCTGGTGGCGGCGCTGCAGCGAGCAGTCGCGTTCCCCCAGATGGATCGCGTTGCCTTCGCCGTCACCGACGACCTGCACTTCGATGTGCCGCGGCTTGCCGAGGTACTTCTCCATGTAGACGGCCGGGTTGCCGAATGCGGCCGCCGCTTCCGAGCGTGCGGTATCGAAGGCTTCCATCAGGTCGTCCTCGATCTTGGCGACCTTCATGCCGCGGCCACCGCCGCCGGCCGTCGCCTTGATCAGCACCGGGAACCCGATCTTGCGGGCCGTCTCCAGCACGTTTTCCGGCGTAACCTCGCCATCGGAACCGGGAACGACGGGGATGCCGAGTTCGACGGCCGTCTGCTTGGCGGTGATCTTGTCGCCCATCATCCGGATGTGCTCGGCCGTCGGGCCGATGAAGGTGATGCCGTGAGCGTCCAGGATGTCTGCGAACTTGGCGTTCTCCGACAGGAAGCCATAGCCCGGGTGAACGGCGTCCGCGCCGGTAATCTCGCAGGCGGCGACGATCTGGTGAATGTTGAGATAGCTGTCACGCGACGGCGGAGGGCCGATGCAGACGCTCTCGTCGGCCAGCCGCACATGCATGGCATCGGCGTCGGCGGTCGAATGAACCGCGACGGTCGCGATACCGAGTTCCTTGCAGGCGCGAAGCACGCGAAGCGCAATCTCGCCGCGGTTGGCTATGAGGATTTTCGAAATCATTGGTGGTCCTACTCGATGACGACGAGCGGTTCGCCGTATTCGACCGGTTGCCCGTCGGTGACCAGGATCTCGGTGACCTTGCCGGAGCGGGGCGCGGAAATCTGGTTCATGGTCTTCATCGCTTCGATGATGAGGAGCGTCTGCCCTTCCTTGACCGTCGAACCGACCTCGATGAAGGGGCGGGAACCGGGGGCCGGGGCGAGGTAGACGGTACCGACCATCGGCGCCGGCACGGCATTGGCGTTGTCGCGCGCGGCAGGAGCTGCTGCCGGTGCGGCGGCAGGGGCGGGCGCCGCAGCCAGCGCCGGAGCGTGTTGTGCCACGGGGGCCTGGACGTATTGCGTCGTCGACTGGCGGGAGACGCGGATACGCAGGTCGTCCTGCTCGATCTCGATTTCGGTGAGGTCGGTGTCGTTGAGGATGTTCGCGAGATCGCGGATCAATCCCTTGTCGATACCGTTCTTCTTCTCAGACATGGCAATTCCTATTGTTCTGTTATCTTGTCAGTCAGTGATGCTTTTCAAGGCGTGCAGCGCCAGGATGTAGCTCATCGGGCCGAAGCCGCAGATGACGCCCTTGCAGGCCGGCGCGATCTTCGAGTGATGGCGGAATTCCTCGCGCGCGTGCACATTAGAAATGTGCACTTCGATGACCGGAACCGGCTGGATTGCGCGGATCGCGTCGTGCAGGGCAAGCGAGGTATGGGTATAGGCGCCGGCATTGATGGCGACGCCTGCGGCCTTCTCGCCCGCCTCGTGGAGCCAGTCCACGAGCACGCCTTCATGGTTGCTCTGCCGGAAATCGACGGTCAGTCCGTAGTCGCGCCCCGCGGCGATGCAGTCGTTCTCGATATCCTTCAGCGTCTTTCCGCCGTAGATCCCGGGCTCCCGCTTGCCGAGCATGTTGAGATTGGGGCCGTTCAGGACAAAGACCGTCTTGTTCATCTTTTTTTGATGTTCCATCAGAATTGAGCGCCACCTATAGCCGCCACGGCCTGCAAGGAAAAGCCCCCGCTGCCTGAAACGCCCGGCTTTCCCCGTGTCGCTCGCCCCGGGAGCCTGATCTCGGGCCGGATGTCAGCAGGTGCTTTTTCCGCAGGCGCGGATGTTGGCGATCTTCTCCTCGAGCGCATCTTCGCCGACCGCGCCGAACAGCGCCTCGTCGCCGACAATGTAGGTGGGCGTGCCGGTCACGCCAAGATTGGTCGCCAGCGCGTAGGCGTCGCGGACCAGTTGGTCGTTCGGACTGTCCGCCATCGACTTGCGGATGTCGTCGGCATTGATGCCGAGCGATGTCGCGACCGCAATGGCGCTTTCTTCGGTGGCCGTGTCGGTGCTGCCGAGGAGCGCGCGGTGGAAGTCGCCGTATTTCTCCGGAGCGACGAGGCGCACGGCATTGGAGACCCGGTGCGCGTCGATCGAGTCCGGCCCGAGGATCGGCAGTTCCTTCAGGACGAAGCGGACGTTAGGATCGCTCGAGAGGACCTTTTCCATGTCGGCCAGCGCCCGCTTGCAGTAGCCGCAGTTGTAGTCGAAGAACTCAACCACCGTGACGTCGCCCTCGGGATTGCCGAGTGCAATGTCATGTTCCGAGTTGAAGATCGCGTCGCGGTTCGTGGCGACCGCCTGTCCGGCCTGCTCCAGCCGCTGCGCGTGCTGCTTCGCCTCCAGCGCGGACTGGACCTCCAGCATCACCTCCGGGTTTTCCAGAAGGTATTCGCGGATGAAAGCCCCCATCTCCTTCTTCTCGTGTTCCTCGAGCGCGAGCGCCGGCGGCGTCAGCCACAGGGCGGTCATCAGCATGGAACCGAGGGCTAGGGTCTTGGAGCGGGCAGGCATGTATGATCCTCGTGAGATTGGCGGCTGCGGCGGGAGTATCCCCGATTTGGGGCAAAGCTAAGCCAGGGGCGGCAGCAACCGGAACTAAAAAGCGGCGATGGTCCCGTGAAGCGCGATCACATCTGCGTTGCAGGGCTGACCGGTCACGAGAATGGCCGCACGAGGCGGCCATTCTAATCGTCGGGGCAGCGGCTTCCTAGAGGAAGCCGCGGCGTTGCCACCAGCCAGCCTTCTTCGGCTTCGGCGGCTCGTCGTTCGGTTCGTCACCGACAGGCTCGGAGCTCTTCACCACCGGGTCCGAGGAGCTGATGTTCGAAGCGCGGTTGGCTCGCACCGGCTTCTGCTCCTCTTCCGAAGGGGCATCGGCCTCGGGCGCATCCTCTCCGAGCGCGGCATCGACCTGCGGAGCAATGGTCTCCTGGGCGGCAGGCTCGGCGATCCCGGCAGCCGTCTCGAGGGCGGCTTCGGAGACGGTGCTTGCGGCCTCGACCGGAGCGGTTTCGGCGACCGCTGCCTTCTTGCGGCTGCGCCGGGGCTTGGGGGCGGGTGCCTCCACGGCCGGTTCGGCCACAGCCACCTCTTCGCCGGCAACCGGTTCTTCGGCCGGAGCTTCTGCGGCCGATTCGACTGCCGGTGCCTCGGTGGCAACCGCTGCTTCGGCATCGTCGCCGGGTTCCTCGTCAGATCCTTCCGAATCGTCCGAGGCGGTTTCTACGCCGTCTTCCGGACGGTTGCGACGACCACCGCGCTTGCCGCGGCGGCGGCGCTTGCGGCGTCCGTTCTCATCGTCCGCGGCGCCTGACGCTTCCGCGTCAACGCCCTCGGCGTCGTCGGCCTCGCCGGCGTCCTCGCCGTCTACGTCGCTGTCATCGGCGTCCGAGGCGCTCACGCCTTCGGGACGATCGCCGCCCTTGCCGCGACGGCGGCGGCGGCGCTTGCGCTTGCGACCGTTCTGCTCGTCGCCGTGGTTGGAGGCGGCGGCAGCGGGAGCAGCCCTCTCCTCGGCGACTTCCTCGTCTTCATCCTCCTCGATGACGACGTCGTCCTCGTCCTCCTCCACGGGGAAGGCGGCGAACTGCATGAGGCTCTCGATCCTCACCGGGTTCTCCACCGGATCGCCGCGATCGATGGCGAAGTGGCTGGAGCCGATGCCGTCGTCCGACTCGATGTAGATCGAGACGCCGAAGCGCTTCTCGTAATCGACGACGGTGTTGCGCTTCTGGTTGAGGAGATAGAGCGCGGTTTCCGGCGTGGTGCGGACCGTGATGTCATGCGTGGTGTTCTTGAGGAGATGCTCCTCGATACCGCGCAGCACATGCAGGGCAACCGAGGACTGCGACCGGACGTGGCCCGTGCCGCCGCAATGGGTGCAGATCTGCGTGGTCGATTCCAGGACGCTGGCCCGGATGCGCTGGCGCGACATTTCCAGCAGGCCGAAATGGGAGATACGGCCGACCTGGATGCGGGCGCGGTCGTTCTTCAGGCAGTCCTTCAGCTTCTTCTCGACGGCGCGGTTGTTGCGCTTCTCTTCCATGTCGATGAAGTCGATGACGATCAGGCCGGCGAGGTCGCGCAGGCGAAGCTGGCGCGCGACTTCCTCGGCTGCCTCCAGGTTCGTCTGGAGAGCGGTTTCCTCGATCGAATGCTCGCGTGTCGAGCGACCCGAGTTGACGTCGATGGCGACCAGCGCTTCCGTCTGGTTGATGATCAGGTAGCCGCCGGACTTCAGCGTCACCTGGGGCTGCAGCATGCGGTCGAGTTGCGCCTCGATGCCCGAGCGCGAGAAGATCGGATGCAGGTCCCGGTAGGGCTGAACGACCTTTGCATGGCTCGGCATCAGCATCTTCATGAAGTCCTTGGCTTCACGATAGCCTTCTTCGCCGGCAACGACGATTTCCGAGATGTCCTTGTTGTAGAGGTCGCGGATCGAGCGCTTGATCAGGCTGCCTTCCTCGTAGACGAGGCAGGGCGCGGTGGAGTTCAGCGTCAGCGTGCGGACGTTTTCCCAAAGCCGCATCAGGTATTCGAAGTCGCGCTTGATCTCGACGCGGGTGCGGTTGGCCCCGGCGGTGCGGACGATCACGCCCATGCCCTGCGGAACTTCCAGTTCGCGGGCGATTTCCTTCAGGCGCTTGCGGTCCTGCGGCTGGGTGATCTTGCGGGAAATGCCGCCGCCGCGCGCGGTGTTCGGCATCAAAACGGAATAGCGGCCGGCAAGCGACAGATAGGTGGTCAGGGCCGCGCCCTTGTTGCCGCGCTCTTCCTTGGCAACCTGCACCAAGAGGATCTGGCGGCGCTTGATGACTTCCTGGATGCGGTACTGCTTGCGCGGCTTGCGGTAGATGCGGTCGGGAACTTCTTCCATCGCATCTTCGGCGCCGACCGACTCGATTTCTTCCTTCTCGTCGTCGTGGTCGTCGTCGTCGGACTGGCGACGGCGGCCGCGGACGTCTTCGGAGATCGAATCGGTTTCGACCATCGCCGCCATTTCGCTCGGCGTGCCCTTGTCGTCGCCGCTCTCGTCGGCGGCGTCAGTGACTTCGCCTGCCTCGGTGTCGGCTGCTTCCGCCTCGACGGCCTTCTTGCGCGAGCGGCTGCGGCGCGGCTTGGCCTTCGGCTTTTCGGCAACGGCTTCTTCGCCGGGGCTCGCTTCGGCGGCCTCGGATCCGGCATCGGCGTCGGATGCCTCGACTGCGACATCCTCGACCACCGGCTGTTCCGCCTCGGCCGGATCGGAGATCGGGTCGATCGCGTCGTCGTCGGCGATCTTCCTCTGCTCCTCGGCTTCGGCCTGCATCAGCGCCTGCCGGTCAGCCAGGGGGATCTGGTAGTAGTCGGGGTGGATTTCCGCAAAGGCGAGGAAGCCGTGGCGATTGCCGCCATAGTCGACGAACGCGGCCTGCAGCGAGGGCTCGACCCTCGTTACCTTGGCCAGATAGATGTTGCCGCGTATCTGCTTCTTGTGCTGTGACTCGAAATCGAATTCTTCGATACGGTTGCCGCGAACGACGACTACCCGCGTCTCCTCTTCGTGAGACGCATCGATGAGCATTTTGTCTGCCATGTATATTCTGCTCCTCGGCGCAGCCGAGCAGGTGCAGAAAAGCCTGCCGCGCGGACAGGCCTTTCATGCAGGATGGTGATTGCGCCGGAAAAATTGGTTCCCGCAGGCTCTTGCGACGACGCCCGGACGGCTGCCGGAGCACTTTGCTCCTTCAGGGTATCCCGGTTCTGAAACACTTGCCGCAACATGTAAGTCCAACGAGAACGACGATATCTTAGGGCTCGAGGCCCGGTGAGGTGCTCCATGTGAGCGTGGATGGCGTGCCATCCGGTATTGTTCCGGCCAGTGCCGGGAGGATTGCGTATCAGGATCAAAGTAGACAGACGGCGGATGACTGTCCGGTTTCGGCGCCAGGTCCCTGGGGCTGGCAGGCCTGCCGGAAGACTATCCCGTCAACACCTTAGTCCTCATGCGCCTTGTATGGTTTCTGCGACATAATAGCAAGGGAAAAGCCGGGGCCGCCATATTGTGGATTAAATGAGAAGGCTACTGGAAGTGGTTGATTCGCCAGTGGTGGCGGGTCAGATGTCGGGGACATGCACACGACGTCGCGTTGGGCGATTCAAGGGCCCGCGATGGCGGATCATGTCGCGAACAGGCATGGTGCATTGCACGGAGTGCGGGAGAGGCAGTTGTTTGTGCGAATCGTTTCAGCCGCGGTGATGGCCGTCGCCTTCCTGCTGCCTGCGCTTTTTCCGCCGCCGGCACATGCGCAGGCGGAAGCGGGCGGGTCCACGCCGTTGCTTGCCTATGCAGCCCGCATCGCGGGAGACGAGGCGAGGACACGCGTCGTCATCGATTTCGACCAAAAGCCCGAGTTCTCCGTCCACTACATCGATTCCCCGCGGCGGGTCGTGGTCGACCTGCCGGCGACGGCCTTCGGCTTCCCGCGGGAAGACCTCGCTGCCCGCGGCCTGTTCGAGGACATCCGCTACGGGGCCATGGACGAGGAGAGCGCACGGATCGTCCTGACCGCCAGGCGTCCGGTCAAGCTCAGCCTTGCCGAGGTCCAGGAAGGGGAGGAGGGCGACTTCCGGCTCGTCCTCGATGCCGAGATGGCAACCCCCGAGGTCTTCGCCGCGCTCGTGGGTGAGCAGGGCTGGCAGGGCGATACGGGATCGGTCCCCGCCGGGGTTGCCGCAAAGCCGGAGGACGGAACCTTCGTCGTTGCCGTGGATGCCGGCCATGGCGGGATAGACACAGGAGCGATCGGCTCCGCCACCAAGACCCCTGAAAAGGCGATCACGCTTTCCTTCGCGCAGGCTCTTGTCGGGCAACTTGCCGGCATGCCGGGCGTGAAGGCCGTGCTGACCCGCGACAGCGATACCTTCCTCTCCCTTTCGGAGCGGGTGACCCTGGCCCGCCAGGCCGGCGCCGATCTCTTCCTCTCGCTGCATGCCGATACGCTGAGCCAGAAGGATATTCGCGGGGCGACCGTCTACACGCTTTCGGACCGGGCCTCGGACCGCATGGCCGAAAATCTCGCCGCCCGCGAGAACCTCTCCGACCAGCTCGCGGGCGTCAGCCTGAAGGACGAGCCCCCGGAAGTCGCCGACATCCTGCTCGATCTGACGCGCCGCGAAACGCAGGCGCTCTCCATCACCCTCGCCAACAACGTCATCCAGTCCTTCGAGGGGCAGGTTGGCCTGATCAACAACGCCCACCGCTATGCCGGTTTCCAGGTCCTGAGGGCGCCCGACATTCCCTCCGTCCTTCTCGAACTGGGCTTCCTCTCCAATCCCGAGGACGAAAAGCTGCTCGCCGACGAGAAATGGCGCGCCAAGGTGAGCGGCCTGCTCGTCGAGGCGATCCTGCGTTACAGGGACCGGGTCTATGCGGGTGGCGGCTGAAGGGCTGGTGCCGGCTTGCCACAGACGCCAACGCCCTGGGAACTTAGTCCAAGGGCCCTATTTTGCTCACATTCAAGCCGTTAGTCCCCGTGAACCGGGCGACGTGACTCGAATGCAAACCAATGTCGACTTGCGCTGGCCGGATCAGCGTGCAAAAGCCCCGTAATCATGCGATGGTGTCCGGGCACCGAGTGAAAGCCAAGCGGTAGCTTCAATATGATCAGACTTATCGGGTATTTCTTTGGATTGGCGTCCGTCCTCTTCCTGGGCGTCGCCGTGATCGCCGCGGTGTATCTCGTCGGCGTCTCCAGGGATTTGCCCGATTACGAGGTCCTCAGCGCCTACGAGCCGCCTGTCGCGACGCGCGTTCATGCGGGCAACGGTGCGCTCATGGCCGAATATGCCCGCGAACGGCGTCTGTTCCTGCCGATCCAGGCCGTTCCGGATCGCGTCAAGGCCGCCTTCCTCTCCGCCGAGGACAAGAATTTCTACAACCACCCGGGCATCGACGTGGCCGGTCTTGCCCGCGCCGTGGTCAACAACTTCCAGAACCTTGCGTCCGGACGCCGCCCCGAGGGCGCTTCGACCATCACCCAGCAGGTCGCGAAGAACTTCCTTCTCAGCAACGACCAGACGATAGACCGCAAGATCAAGGAGGCCATCCTCTCCTTCCGGATCGAGCAGACCTATTCGAAGGACAAGATCCTCGAGCTCTACCTGAACGAGATCTTCTTCGGCCTGAACTCCTACGGCATTGCCGGTGCCGCACTCACCTATTTCGACAAGTCGGTGACCGAACTGACGATCGCCGAGGCCGCCTACCTCGCGGCTCTCCCGAAGGGCCCCAACAATTATCACCCCTTCCGCAAGGCGCAGGCCGCGATCGAACGGCGGAACTGGGTGATCGAGCGCATGGCCGAGAACGGCCACATCACCCGTGCCGACGCCGACGAGGCAAAGAAGCAGCCGCTCGGCGTCCAGCCGCGCCGCGGCGGCACGCATCTCTTCGCGTCCGATTTCTTCGCCGAGGAGGTCCGCCGCCAGATTATCGAGAAGTACGGCGACGACACGCTTTACGGAGGCGGTCTCTCGGTACGGACCTCGCTGGATCCCGACCTCCAGGTTCTGGCCCGCAAGAGCCTCAACAAGGCGCTGGTCGACTACGACGAGCGCCGCGGCTTCCATGGGCCGGTGGCGAAGGTCAATGCGACCGGCGACTGGGCGACGGAACTGGCAAAGGTGCCGGGTCTCCGGGACGTTCCCGAATGGAAGCTCGCCATGGTCAAGGCCGTGTCCGCCGACGCCGTCGACATCGTGCTGCAGCCCTCGCTCGATGCCGGCGGCAAGGTCGGCGACGCCCGGGAAGCGGGCGTCATCGCCGCGCAGGACATGAAATGGGCCTTCCGCGACGCGAAGGGCGAGCGCAAGACGGCCAAGTCGCCCGAGGGCGTCCTCACGGCGGGCGACGTCGTGTTCGTCGAACCGCTGGCCGACAAGGCGGGTGCCTATCGCCTCCGCCAGCCGCCGAAGGTCCAGGGCGGCTTCGTCGCGATGGACCCGAATACCGGGCGCGTGCTCGCCATGGTCGGTGGCTTCTCCTACGCCCAGTCCGAATTCAACCGCGCCACCCAGGCGATGCGCCAGCCGGGCTCCTCGTTCAAGCCCTTCGTCTACGCCGCGGCGCTCGACAACGGCTACACGCCGGCATCCGTCATTCTCGACGCGCCGATCGAAATGGTCGCCGGCGGCAAGGTGTGGCGTCCGGAAAACTACGGCGGCGGCTCCGCCGGCCCGCAGACCCTGCGCCTTGGTATCGAGAAGTCGCGTAACCAGATGACCGTTCGCCTGGCCCAGGACATGGGCATGGAACTGGTGGCGGAATATGCGGAGCGTTTCGGCATCTACGACGACATGCTGCCGGTTCTGGCCATGTCGCTCGGCTCCGGCGAGACCACGGTCCTTCGCATGGTGTCGGCCTATGCGGTGCTTGCCAATGGCGGCAAGCAGATCAAGCCGACGGTGATCGACCGCATCCAGGATCGCTACGGAAAGACCATCTTCCGCCACGAGGAGCGCACCTGCGACGGCTGCAACGCCTCGAGCTGGACAGGCCAGGACGAGCCGATCCTGCTCGACAACCGCGAGCAGGTCCTCGATCCGATGACGGCCTACCAGATCACGTCGATGATGGAAGGCGTGGTCAAGCGCGGAACGGCCGCCGGCAAGATCAAGATCGACGATCGCCCGGTTGCGGGCAAGACCGGCACCACCAACGACGAGAAGGATGCCTGGTTCGTGGGCTATACGCCGAACCTCGTCGCCGGCGTCTACCTCGGCTTCGATACGCCGACGCCGCTCGGACGCGGCGCGACCGGCGGCTCGCTTGCCGCTCCGGTCTTTGCGGAATTCATGGAAGAGGCCGTCAAGCGCACGCCTCCCGAGAAGTTCCACGTCCCGGAAGGCATGCAGTTCATCCCGGTCAACCGCACGACCGGCATGATGGCCTTCGAGGGCGAGCCCGACATGATCGTCGAGGCATTCAAGCCCGGCACGGGCCCGGCCGACGTCTTCGCGGTCATCGGCGATACCGAATACCTGCCGCCGGAAGAGATCCTGGAAACCTCGCCCCAGGCCCACCAGGCCGTCACGTCCGGCGCCGCCGGACTGTTCTGACCCCGTCTCCAGAGCATGCCGGCGCGGCCTTTACATCCGCCGCCGGCACAACTATGTCCACCCCGTCTTCCAATTGAGAACGAGAGTAAGAAGCGAGCCATGCGGGCTGAAATCACGAGTGTAGTCGACGAAATCAAGCAGGCTGTCGGCCTGCTGAGGAGGCATCTTTGACTGGGACCAGGCGATAAGACGACTGGACTGGTTGAACAACAAGGCAGAGGACCCCAACCTCTGGAACGACGCCTCCCAGGCACAGAAACTGATGCGCGAGCGCCAGCAGCTCGACGATTCCATCAGTGGCGTGCGCGCGCTGGAACAGCAGCTTTCCGACAATATCGAACTCATCGAGATGGGTGAGGAAGAGGGCGACGAGGCAATCGTCAAGGATGCCGAGGACGCGCTGAAGGCGCTGCGGACCGAGGCGAACCGCCGCCAGGTGGAGGCGATGCTTTCGGGCGAGGCGGATGGAAACGACACCTATGTCGAAGTGCATTCCGGCGCCGGCGGCACGGAAAGCCAGGACTGGGCCAACATGCTGCTTCGCATGTATATCCGCTGGGCCGAGCGCCAGGGCTACAAGGTCGAGGTGCTGGAAGTCCATGAAGGCGAGGAGGCCGGCATCAAGTCGGCGACCATTCTCGTCAAGGGGCACAACGCCTATGGCTGGATGAAGACCGAATCGGGCGTTCACCGCCTGGTCCGCATCTCGCCCTATGACAGCAATGCCCGTCGCCACACGTCCTTCTCGTCGATCTGGGTCTATCCGGTCATCGACGACTCGATCAACATCGAGGTGAACGAGAGCGATTGCCGCATCGACACCTACCGGTCCTCCGGTGCCGGCGGCCAGCACGTCAACACCACCGACTCGGCGGTGCGCATCACGCATATCCCGACCGGGATCGTCGTCGCCTGCCAGCAGGAGCGGTCGCAGCACAAGAACCGGGCCAAGGCCTGGGACATGCTGCGCGCCCGCCTTTACGAGGCCGAGCTGAAGAAGCGCGAGGAGGCCGCCAATGCCGAAGCCGCTTCGAAGACGGATATCGGCTGGGGCCACCAGATCCGCTCCTACGTCCTCCAGCCCTACCAGCTGGTGAAGGATCTCCGCACGGGCGTGGAAAGCAGCGCACCCGACGACGTCCTGAACGGCGATCTCAACGAGTTCATGGAAGCGGCACTTGCGCACCGGATCAGCGGCAAGCCCGACGCGGCCGTCGCCGACGTCGACTGACGCCCGGTCGTCTGGCGAACAGGTGAGGGCGCCCGGCGGCGCCCTTTTCGTTTGACGCTAGTTGTTGAACTGTTCGGCGAGGATGCGGTCCGACCACGTGTGGTCGGGATCCGACAGGATGCGCGCGGTCATCTCCTCCGACTGCTGCACCTGCACGTGAAGCACGGACTTCACCTCCATATTGTCCGCAACCGCATTCACCGGGCGCTTGTCCGGCTCCAGGATATGGAGATCCAGCCGCACCCGGTCGGGAAGGAGTGCGCCGCGCCAGCGGCGGGGCCGGAAGGGACTGACCGGCGTCATCGCGAGCAGCGGCGCCTCGAGCGGCAGGATCGGCCCGTGGGCGGAAAGGTTGTAGGCGGTCGAGCCGGCCGGTGTGGCGACCATCAGTCCGTCGCAGATGAGCTCTCCGAGCCGCTCGCGCCCGTCGATCTCCACCCGAAGCTTGGCCGCCTGGTAGGACTGGCGGAAGAGGTAGACCTCGTTGATGGCAAGCGCGATCGAAGTCGTCCCGTCGGCATTGGTGGTCTTCATCTGCAGCGGATGAAGCACGTTCTCGACAGCCGATTCGATCCGCTCCCGCAGGTTCTCGGTACGGTAGTCGTTCATCAGGAAACCGACCGATCCGCAGTTCATCCCGTAGATGGCCTTGCCGGAATTGATCGTCCCGTGCAGCGTGTGCAGCATGAAGCCGTCGCCGCCGAGCGCGACGATGACATCCGCCTCCTCGACCGGGCTGTTGCCGTAGATCCGGATGAGTTCGTCCCGTGCGGCAATCGCCTCCGGGGCGGAGGATGCGCAGAAGGAGAGGCTCGTGGCGGTGCTGGACATGGATGACCCTCGTGATGCCGGCATACCTAGCGGAGAAATTCCTTTCTCGACAAGGGCTGTGCCCGCCCGATGCGGTACGGCCGGCCCCCCTAGAGCAAGACTGAGCGTCCGCCGCTGCGGTTTTTAGCGCTTTACACGCGTGGAGAATATGCTAACTCCCGCTCTACGGATTGCCCTTGTAGCTCAGTTGGTAGAGCACCTGATTTGTAATCAGGGGGTCGCGGGTTCGAACCCTGCCGGGGGCACCAATATTTTCCAGACTTAGCTGTTTCTGCCGTCGCTGCGGACCTCTTCGGGGTGCCGAAAGGCGCGCGCTCGCGGCGGGAAACGACCGACAGTGGATTTGCGGAGATCCGCTTCTGCAGGACCTCCGCAAGTCGTTTTCTCAGACGATGTGGCGTGCGAACCAGTCGAGCATCGGTTCCGGATGCTTCGGCAGATAGTTGTAGCCGTCGAAACGTCGGTTGGTGCCGTCGATCCAGATCAGTTCCTTCCGGTCGGTCGCCAGTCCGTCGAAGATGGATTGGACGTCGGAAGGCGTGGTCAGGACATCATCTCGAACCTGAAGCAGCAGCGTCGGGACGTTCACGGCCGGGGCGTATTGCGGCATGTCCAGGTCGTTGAGGTCGAGGCTGGTCGCCCGACGAAGCGCATCCGCCACTTCGGGAAGGGCATCGGGCATGCCCATGTGGCCGAGGATCGTCTTGTAGAAGGAAGTGAGCGAGATCGGCTGCGGCGCGACGATCGCCTGGACGTCCGTGAATTCCTCCGGATGCCGGGTCATGCCGACCATGGTGGCGTTCATGCCGCAGCACCGGCTGAGCAGGCCGACCTTCATCCCCTTCAGATCAGGACGGGACCGTACATATCGCAGCGACCCGATCACGTCGCGGTATTCGCGCGTTCCATTTGCGATGACGCCGCCGCTGCCGGCAGCGCTTTGACCGAAATTGCGAAGGTCGTAGGCGAGGATGTTGTAGCCGGCGTCGTGGAGATGCTTGTAGTCCGGCATGAAGTCGACTTCGATATTGTTGCCGCTTGCGGCCCACGGGTCTCCGTAAGGCGATAGATGTCCCGCAAAGCCCTGGCGGTTTGCCCAGATGGGATGGTTGGCGATAATCAGGCGGTCGCTTTTGCCGGGGATGAACCATCCCTCGATCGCGACGCCGTCCATCGCCGGGAAGAAGACGTCCTCATAGTCGAGACCATCCTCGGCCGGCGTGCGAAGGATCGGAGAGCGCAGCGTGTTTACCAAAGCAGAGACGAGGTTTGCGGCCACCTGCTGGGCAGTGGGGGCCGCAGAAGAGGCGAGCGGTGCGTGGGTCATGGCGTGCATCCTTTAACTGGAGTTCAGCCCGTTTGGCTGTGTCAGGAACCTGTGCCTTGCTGACTGACGCGATAATCCGGTACAATTCGCACGAGCTGTACGGTAAACTGGCGCAATGGCGACGAACCTTTCTGATCTCAATGCCTTCCTGGCAGTGGCCCGAGCCCGAGGCTTCCGTGGTGCATCGCGGGAAACCGGTATCAGTCCCACTACGCTCAGCGAGGCCGTCCGCCGCCTGGAGGACCGCCTCGGGGTGAGACTCCTGCACCGGACAACGCGGAGTGTGACCGTAACCGAAGCCGGCGCACGGCTGATGGACCGGCTCGTTCCGGCACTGAATGAGGTCGACGACACGCTTGAGAGCATGAAAGCGTTTCGCGATACCCCGGCAGGGAAATTGCGGCTCAACGTGCCCGTGGCGGCGGCACGTGTGGTGCTTCCGCAAATCCTCGCCGGTTTCCTGGAGCGATACCCGGAGATCGACGTCGAGATAGTCGCAGAGGACAGTTTCGTCGACGTGCTCGCCGCCGGCTCGGATGCCGGGATCAGATACGATGATCGCCTGGAACAGGACATGATCGCGGTGCCGATCGGATCGCGCAGGCAGTGTTTCATCCTTGCTGCCGCACCCGCCTATCTCGATCGTCGAGGAAGGCCCGCCCATCCGCGAGACCTGCTCGATCACGCCTGCCTGCTGGGGCGCTTCCGCAGCGGGGCCCTTACAAGTCCGTGGGACCTGGAGAAGGATGGCGAACAGATAAGCATCGAACCGCGGGGGCCGCTCATCGTCAGCGTGGGTGGGGCGATGGATCTCGCCGTCGATATGGCCGTCGCCGGGGTAGGCATTATTGGGCTGTTCGAGGACTGGCTCAGGCCGCAGCTCGAAAGCGGCGCGCTGGAGCCGATCTTGCCGGACTGGTGGTCGTCCTTCGATGGACCATATCTCTACTACTCCGGGCGCCGACTGGTGCCGCCTCCGCTGCGGGCCTTTATCGATTACATCAAGGTCAATCCCGCCGGCGCATCGAAACGGGATCATCCGCCGATCGCCGGAGCGGATCGCTAGGACTTGGCAGCAGCAGATCCCTGACATGATAACGGGCGCCAACGTCACCACTGCAGCGCCCTCCGCCCGGCGCGCATCCCGTCCGTTACGGTTGTGATGAATCGGAAGGGGCGCCGAAACGGAAGAGACATGTCGAGGGGGCAGGTAAGGATCCTCGCCCTGATGCGGGATAGGTCCGGAGCCCATGCCGCTGGCGGGCTCCCGGGTCGGTCAACGATGTGGATTTGCCCCAGGAGACAGAATGACCGAGACCTCCGAACGCCTCGTTGAAACCTCACATGGAAAGGTGGCCGTGGAACTGACCCGCAGCAGCGGGCCCGATGTCGTCCTGATCCACGGGAACTCCTTCTCCCGGGAGGTCTTTCACCGGCAGGTCCACTCCGATCTCGCGGAGCGGTATCGGCTCATTGCAGTGGATCTGCCCGGACATGGGCGATCGGACGATGCGAGGGAAAAATCGCGCACCTATCCGATAGTGGGGCTCGCCGAGGCGGTCGCCGAAACGCTCGACGAACTCGGCGCCCGCGATCCCGTGCTTCTTGGCTGGTCCCTGGGCGGCGCCGTGGCGATCGAAATGCTCGCCAAGGGTACAGGTTGCCGGGGCCTCTTCATCACTGGCGCTCCCCCCGTGGGGGACAATATCTCGGAGGGGTTCAAGGGAAATCTCCTCCAGACCGTGGCAACCAGGGGGCCGTTTCTTCCGCCTGATGCCGCGGAATACGTCAGGCACGTTTTCGGGCCCGACGCCGAAAAGCGGTTCGAGGATGCGGCGCTCAGAACCGACAAGGATTTCCGGCCGATCCTGTTTTCTTCCGAGCGACGAACGGAGCGGAGCGACCAGCGCGAGGTCGTCGCCAGAAGCGCCGTGCCGATCGCCGTGGTGAACGGCGCCGACGATCCCGTCATCAACCTCGACTATATCGATGGCCTGCCGTTTTCAAATCTGTGGAACAGGAAGTGTCTACGCCTTCAGGGCTCGGGGCATGCCCCGTTCCTGCAGAATGCGGCGAGTTTCAACTGGCTCCTGGGTGACTTCCTGAAAGACCTGGACGCGGCTGCGTAGCGGTCATCTCCCTCCATAACCGGTCCTCCGAGCCGATCCCGATGGCGTCGATATGTCGGAAGATCTCCGACATCGGCGCCCGCTTCGGTCCGCCCGCGGGTTCCGCCTTCTACGCTTTCTGCTATCCAGACGGCCGGCGCGTGGAGCCTTCGGCCGCCTTTCGCGTTGCCTATCGGCGCGGTGCCTCTCATGGTGGAGGCGGCGCAAGGGATGAGTCAGGGAGCAGCATGTTCAGTCTGGAAATGAGCGACGCGACATGGGCCGGACTGCTGGCGCTTCGCCAGGGAACCGGGGAAGTGGTCGCCGGGGAACCTGCCGGCCGCCTCTATGGCCCGATTGCCGGTGCCTCCGGCCGTTTCGTGCTGGCGCAGGTCGGCCAGTCGCTCGACGGCAGGGTCGCGACACCAGCCGGCGACGCGCGCGACATTTCCGGCGAACACGGGCTGGCGCATCTCCACCGGTGCCGGGCATTGGTGGATGCGGTCATCGTCGGGGTCGGCACCGTGAAGGCCGACGATCCGAGCCTTTCCGTCCGGATGGTCAAGGGCCTCTCGCCGGTCCGGGTGGTCATAGACTGCCACGGAACGCTCGAGGGCCACGAGAGCCTGCTGAATGACGGCGGCGCGCCGGTGATCGTCTTCCGGAGCACGCGGGCGGCCGCAGCCGCGCTCCCCAATGCGGAGATCGTCTGCCTGGAGCCGAAGGAGGGCGGGCTCGATCCTCGCGACATCCTCGACGCTCTATTCGAGCGCAACCTGCGGCGCGTGCTGGTGGAGGGAGGCGCGCGCACCATGGCCCGCTTCATCGACGCAGGCCTGGTCGACCGGCTTCACGTCGCCATTTCCCCGATCATCATCGGTTCGGGCCCGAGCGGAATCTGCCTGCCGCCCATCGAGAGGCTCGCGGGCGCGCACCGGCCGGTCACCGACGTCTACGACCTCGGGAGCGATATCCTGTTCGACTGCGCGCTGCGGCCCCGCGAAGCGTCAGCCGGGAAGGGCGAGGAGATCGCGGTGGCCAACGAGGCATGAGGCTCCGGGCCTTGAAATCGCGTCCAGCCTGAACTCCAGCCATTCATCGACCGCCGTTTCCGGAAAGTCTCCTGCCGCCACGAGCGGCTCGCGCAGGCTTTTGAGCAGTTCGGCGTGAAGGGCGGCCGTCCGGCCGTCCAGTCGCCACGGGCTCTCTCCGGTCGCCACGGTAAACCCGCGCGCCGCCAACTGGCCGGCGAGACAGGCCGTCGCGTCAGGCCCGAGCGCCGGCCCGAACCCCTTGTCCGTGCGCTGGTGCCGGTTGAAGAGCTCGGTCATCCGGCCGTCGAGCGGATGCTGCGGAGACCAGCGCATGACACCGTCATAGTTCAGCGCCGCATAGAGGCCGCAGCCTTCTTCGGCCAGCCTGTCCGCAAGCGCGGCGCAGAAACCCTCCGAGCAGAGATCGAACAGCGCCGATGCCGTGACGACGCTCACGCCGTCGAGCGGCAGGGCATCGAGGTCGGTGAGGTCGTGGACGCGAAACTCGATCCGCCGATCGGTGCCCGCCCGCCGCGATGCCTCCTCCAGGAGAAGCGGGTCGTTGTCGAGCAACAGCCAGCTTGTCTCCTCCGGCACGTGCTCCGAAAGGCTGCGCAGCGTCGAGCCGGTGCCGCAGCCGATGTCGAGGAGGCGCGGACGCTCCATTTTCTCAAGGTAGGCCGCAAGGCCTTCCACCAGCCTTTCGTCGCGGGCGGCGCGATCCGCCGGCTCCCGAAGCGCCAGCCAGTCCTTGTCGAAACCGCTCACGAAAGCGCCTCCAGTCTGCCTGATATGATGTCCACCGTCTCCTCCCAGCCGGGCAGGAGCGAGCCCGCCCGCCGGGCCGCTTCCGCCTTCCTTCGCCGCAATCCCCTGTCCGTAACGAGACTGCCGAGTGCTGCGGCGAAGGCCTCGACGTCGTCGACGGGCGTCAGCATCCCGGCGTCCTCCGGCACGACGTCCGGAACGGCGCCCGTCCGGCAGGCAACGATGGGCAGTCCCTGGGAAAGCGCCTCCGCGAAGACCATGCCATAACCCTCGAATCTGCTTGCCAATGCGAATATGTCCGCCTTGGCGAGGAGCGGCCTCGTATCCGCGCATTCGCCCGGAAGACTAATGCGGTCTTCGAGCCCGGTCGCGATGACCTGCGCCTCGAGTTCGCGTGCCGTCTGCGGACTGAGGGTACGGCTGCCGACGATCGTGGCGGTCCAGGGCAGATGGTCGATCCGCTTGAGCGCAGCGATCAGCACGTCATGGCCCTTGCGCGGAATGAGCGTGCCGATGGAGAGGATATGCGGGGGATCGCCGTTGCCGCTCGCCATGGGCCCGGGTTCGGTGCCGGGCACCGCCACGGTGATGCGGTCGGCCGGCACGCCGTAGGCGGAGGCCAAAGCGCGCCCTGTCGTCGGCGACGTCACGATGACATGCTTCGCGCAGGCAAGGGCGCGGCGCTCGCTTTGCGTGAACCGGTCACGATCTCCTGCCGCGAGCCCGGTCTCCAACGCCAGCGGGTGGTGGACGAGGGCGATGATCCGCAGGCGGTCGCCTTCACGCTCCGCCCAGCCCTCCAGCACCCCGAAGGCGAGGCCGTCGGCGACCAGCCGCGCACCGTCGGGCAAGGCTGAGAGGAGCTCTTCCGCCTCCCGTTTCGTCTCCGGCGAGGCGAATGGGAAACCGTCGCCGAGAGGCAGGTGCTCGACCTTCCATCCGCGATCCGAAAGCCCGGTGATGACGCGCCGGTCGTAGGCGTAGCCGCCGGTGTTCAGCGCGAGGTTTCCGGGATAGGCGAAGGCGACCGTCCGGCTCAAAGGTCGGCCTCGTACCAGCCCCGCGCCGCGTGGGATTCGTGCAGCGTCACCTTCAGCCGGCAGATGCGCCGGCTTCCGTCGCCCAGCCTGCCGTCCGCGACGGCGGCCGCAAGCTGGTCGAATATATGCTTCGCGATCACCTCGGTGGTCGTGACCCTACCTGCGAAGACTGGCAGTTCATCGAGGTTCTGGTAGTTGAGCGGCGCCAGGACTTCTCGAAGTACCGTCGTCGCGGCGCCGATATCGACCGCCAGTCCGTTGTCGTCGACCTCCCGCGTGAAGAAGGCGGCATCGACCACGAAGGTTGCGCCATGCATGCCTTGGGCAGGGCCGAATACGGGGCGGGGGAGGCTGTGGGCGATCATGATGTGATCGCGGACTTCGACTGCGAACATGCGATTGAAACTCCGTGGCTCTTCAGTAACGAATACGGTGGCAGAGGGTGTCCGGATCGGCGAGGATCCTCGGATAGGCGCTTTCGAGGTCCGGGAAGGCGGTCTCGCCGGAGATCAGCGCGTCGAGGCGCGCGTCGAGAAGAAGGTCGAGCGCCTTGGCGAGGCGGCGGCCGGTAGTCCAGCGCGCACGCCGGGATGGCGGCACCGAACCCACCTGCGAACTGGCAAGCGTCAGCCTGCGTGCGTGAAAAGCGCCGCCGAGCGGAATGCTGGCGCGTTCGTTTCCGTGCCAGCTGGCCTCCACGATGCGGGCCTCCTGTCCCGCAAGATCGATCGCCTGCGAGAGGGCCTCGGCCGATCCCGACGCATTCACCAGCACGTCGAATTCTCCTGGCACGACGTTGCCGGTCGAGAAGTCGAGGTCGAGACGCGCCGCAAGCGCCCGCCGCGCGGGATTGGGATCGATCAGCAGGGGCTCCGTTCCGCAAATTCGCGATGCGAGGTGGGCGACGAGGCTGCCGATCACGCCCGCCCCGAAGATCGCGACACGGTCGCCCGGCATCACTCCTGCATCCCACACGATATTGAGGACGGTCTCCATGTTGGCGGCCAACACCGCGCGTTCCGGCGGCAGGCCGTCGGGCAGCACGATCAGTTCGGAAGCGGCGGCGGTGAAGAGATCCTGATGCGGATGAAGGCAGAAGACGAGCTTTCCCGAAAGCGCGCCGTCTCCGTCCTCGACCCTACCGACCGTCGAATAGCCGTACTTGACGGGAAAGGGGAACTCGCCGCCCATGTGGGGCCCGCGCATGCGCTCGAACTCGCTCGCCGGCACACGGCCGTTGAAGACGAGGTTTTCCGTGCCCCGGCTGATGCCGCTGAAGAGCGCGCGCACGAGCACCTCCCCTTGGGCCGGTTCGGCAAGCGCCTCCGGCCTCAGTTCGCATGCGCCGGCGGAGCGGAACCAGAGGGCCCGGGCGATTTGCGTTTGCGCAACCTCCGCTGGGGAAGCACCGAGGTTCATTCCGTCTCTCCTCTCTCCAGACTGTCCCGGATCGGATGTCGCACAACCGTCACAAAACTCGGGACCCGAAACCGGCACTGGGGCGTTATCTTGTTCTGTGCAGTCGATCCGGCAAGGCGTCGGCGAACATCCGGCCGATGCCGAAGACGTGATTGATCCGGCGGAAGTCTCGACGCGTAAAGGCCTGCACCGGCCATTTCGGGAGGGTTATCGGCAATGTCATCCGACGATCAGGGTTTTGAGTTTGCCTCTGCCGCGGTTCAGGTGGAGCGTGTGGTCGCAGAACTGCGATACGGTCGACCGGTTCTTCTGGAGGACGGGCGGCGGACGCTGGCCGCCCTTGCGCTCGATAGCGCGGCGCCGGCCGTCTACGATCGGTTCGCCGCTGCCGTAGAGGCGCGGCACAGCCTCCTTCTGACGGCAAACCGGGCAATGCGTCTCATGCCGGGCGTCGATCGCGATATCGCCGTCCCGCTTGCCGGCGTCTCCTTCGACGAGGCGTCGCGCCTTGCCTACGCTCTCGGCCAGCCGGCACCCGACCGTTGGAGTCCGGCCGACCCGCTGACGAGCGTGTCAGTGGAACTTGCGCGGATGGCGCTCCTCTTGCCGGCCATGGTCTGCGCCGACGTGGGCGCGGCCGGACATCGCTTCGATGGATGCTGCAGGCTCGACCGGTCGCTGCTGGCGCCGGCCGGCAGCCAGCGACAGAAATTCCAGATCGTCGTGCGCACCCGCGTTCCGCTGAGGGATCTCGGCGATTGCGAGTTCGTGGTCTTTCGCGGAGGGCTTGCCCAGAAGGACCAGATCGCCATCGTCGTCGGCAGTCCCGACCCATCGCGGCCGGTCCCCGTCCGCATCCATTCCTCGTGCATTACCGGCGATCTCTGCGGCTCCCTCAAGTGCGACTGCGGAGACCAGCTGCGCAACGGCCTCGCCTCGATGAAGGCGGCGGGTGGAGGCGTGCTTCTCTATCTCGACCAGGAGGGAAGGGGCACGGGCATCGGCGCCAAGATGCGCGCCTACGGATACCAGCACCAGGGCCTCGATACCATCGATGCGGATGCCGAACTCGGCTATGATGTCGATCATCGCCGCTATGAGGCAGCCGTTGCGATGCTGGAACTGCTGCAGATCGGCAAGGTCGTCCTGTTCACCAACAACCCGACCAAGATCGCCGCGCTTCGCAGTGCGGGGATCGAGGTGGAGAGCCGCGTGCCGGTGACGGGCGAGGTGACCATCGAAAACGTCGCCTATCTGCAGACAAAGAAGGAGCGCGCCGGCCATCTGCTGGATATCCGGGCGCTTCTGGCAGCGGAGTAGGACGAGATGCGATTGAAGCAGGCATTTGCATCGCACGTGTCCCCGACGGGCCCCGACCCGTCGCCCGCGCTGCGTTCCAGCGCGCTGGCGGTGCTCGGCAGCGTGTTCGTAGTCGCGGTCGCCGCCTATTCGGCGATAGCGCTTCACCTCTCTCTCGGTCGTGCCACCGTCATCGCGGCGACCCTCGTTCTTCTGCTCATCTTCGCCTTCGTGGTGGCAGGCCTGCACCATCACCGCTTCGAAAGCTTCGGCCTCGCCAATACGGTCACCGCGATCCGATCGGCGATCGTCAGCCTGGTCGCTGCAGCGGTACTCATCCCGGACTTTCCCGGGGATACGTCCTGGGCGCTCGTGCTTCTCGCGACGGTTGCCCTCACGCTCGACGGGTTCGACGGATATCTCGCCCGGCTGCAGAGGCTGGAATCGGACCTCGGCGCGCGGTTCGACATGGAGGTCGATGCGCTCCTCATCCTCTGCCTCGCGGTGGCGGTCTTCCTGCTCGGCAAGGCGGGTGCCTGGGTCGTGATGATTGGCCTTCTGCGCTACGGCTTCATCCTGTCGCAGTATCTCATGCCTTCTCTCACCGCACCGCTTCCGCCCTCGCTGCGACGCAAGGCCGTCTGCGTGATCCAGGTGGCGACCCTCTGCCTGATCCTCGTCCCCGGGGTGGACGCTCCGGCTTCCGTCTGGATGGCCGCCGTCTCGCTTCTGTTGCTGATCTATTCGTTCGCGGTCGACTGCCTCTATCTCATGCGCCCCGGCGAGGGCGGCCGATGAGGGGCGCAGGCGGGTTCGATACCGCGATCGGCGTCGCCCGGTCGCTGGCGATCTATTACGGCCAGCCGTGGCGCCGGGCGCAGCTCAGGCGGTTCTACGCCGGGATCGTGAGGCCCGGCGATCTCGTCTTCGATATCGGCGCGCATGTGGGAAGCCGGAGCCGGACGCTTCTGTCCCTCGGCGCCAGGGTGGTGGCCGTCGAGCCGCAGCCCGTCTTCGCCGACATGATCGATCGGCATCTCTCCCGCCGGCTGGCGGGGTTCGAGCGCGTGGCGGTCGGGGCTGCCGAAGGCGAGGCGAGGCTTCGCATCTCGCGCCGCCATCCCACGGTCACGACGATTTCCGACCGCTTCATCCAAGGCGTCGGGACGGCGGCGGGCTTTCGCGATGTGTCGTGGGATCATGAGGTCGTCGTTCCCCTGACGACCCTCGACCGGCTGATCCGGGTCTACGGCGTCCCGGACTTCTGCAAGATCGACGTCGAGGGGGCGGAGGCGGACATCCTGCGGGGCCTTTCACGGCCAATTCGGCTCATCGCCTTCGAATACATCCCGGCGCTGCCGGAGATCGCCCGCGAAGCCGTGCGCTTGCTCGAAAGCCTCGGCCCCTACCGCTTCAACCGCGTGGTCGGCGAGACGCACCGTTTCGCCGATGGAGACTGGAAGGGCGCAAGGCAACTCCTCGCGGACCTTGATGCGCTCGAGCCGGACGATCGGTCAGGCGATATCTATGCGCGGTTGATGCCGTGAGTTCACCGGACGGCCGTCGTGCCCTGCCGCCATCCGCCGACAGCCGACGCGGCGTAGACGATGAGGCCGGGAAGGGCGGTTCCTGCCAGCGAGAAGGCACCATAGAGAAGACTTGCTGCAAGTCCCTGGGCGCTGGTGTAGCCGACGAGCGGCCAGAGCAGGGCCGCTGCCGCCTCCCGGCTTCCCCAGCCGCCGATGCCGATGGGCACCAGCATCGTCAGAAGGCAGAGCGGTATGATGGTGAAGGCGGCGGCCGCGGGCAGAGGCGCGCCGACTGCATCGGACGCGATCAGGAAGGTTGCGACATAGCCCGCGACGATCAGGATGCTCAGTCCCGCCTGGATCACGAAGGCGCCATCCTTCCAGAAGACAGCAGCGATATCCGGAAGATGACGTGCTCCCCAGGTCCTGAGCGGTCGGGAAAGCAGAACTGCGGCGATGATCGCCGCGACGATGGAAAGCGCTGCCAGCGCGACGGCCCGAAGGTCGAGACCGACATCGGCGGGCAGGCGCGGCGCCCAGGCGAGCAATCCGATGAATGTGAGCATGAAGAAGGCAAATTGACCCGACAGCCGCTCCATGACGACGGCCGCCGTGGCCCGCTTCCACCCGCCGGCCTCGCTGCCGCCGGTACGATACGCCCTTGTGGCGTCGCCCGCGATGCCGCCCGGCAGGGTCTGGTTGAGGATGCCGCCGAGGTAGTATTCCCGTATCGCCCGGCGCCGCGACATGGGGTGGCCGAGACGCCGCGCGGTAAAACGCCAGCGCAAGGCGGAGAGCACGATCTGGAACTGGACGACGACCAAAGCGGCGAGCGCGTGTCCCGGCGGGACGTCGGCAAGTGCATCGGCAAGCCGTTCCGGATCGACGGCGAGCACGAGGAGGGGCAGAAGCACGAGGGCCGCAGCCACGGCGGATCTCTTCAGCATGCGCATGGCTATCGGTTTCCTCGCTCGTCGTTCATGATCCGGCCCCGGCGCGGCGTCGCCTTTTTGAGTATACGCGCGGGAGGCACGTTCGGATGAGCGGAAGCGTGAGGATGGACGGGATAAATGGATGGCGGGCGGCGCTGGCGGTTGCCGTCTTCCTCGCCATCGCGCTCCTCGCCTGCCTCATGCCGGACACGCCGGGCGCCGCAGGCGGTGGCATTTCCCGCTTCCTCCGCCTGCCGGTCGAGATACCGCTGATTGCTCTGGCATTGCTGCTTCTGCCGCAAAGAATGGCGCTGGCCGTCGCGATCCTTTCGACCATCGTGGTCTTCTTCCTCTTTTTTCTCAAGATCGGCGATCTTGCCGTGCTTTCGGCCTTCCACCGCCGCTTCAACCCCTATCTCGACCTCAGGATGATCTTCGATGGCTGGAACCTCCTTTCCGGCTCCGTCGGCACGATCACCGCGGCCGTCGCGATCTGCTCGGCGTTCGCTGTCCTGGCGATCCTCGTTCTGGCCTTCCTCTGGGCCTGCATCCGGATGACGGGTCTTCCCCGCAATGCCCGAAGGGTCGCGGTTGCCGTCTTCTCGCTGCTCCTCGCGGCCGGTATCCTGTCGATGGCGCTGGATGCCCGGATGGGGGCGCAACCCGTCGCCCGGCTGCACGTGGCACCCTATCTCGGAGAGCGACTGTCGCTTGTCGCGAGTTCCGCGGCCGATATCCGCGCATTCGAAACGGAACTGGCGGATGAGGGTGAGGGGGCCGCTGCCGCTCCCGGATTCGAGCGGATCGCAGGCCGAGACGTCATCCTCGTCTTCATCGAATCCTATGGCCGGAGCGCGATCGAGGATGCCCGCTACGGCGGAATGATCGGTCCCCGCCTCGATGCCATCGAGAAGCAGCTTTCCGACGCCGGATTCGCGTCCGCCAGCGGCTGGACCGGATCGCCGACGGTCGGGGGGCTCAGCTGGCTTGCCCACGGCACGCTTCTTTCGGGCCTCAGGGTCGACAGCCAGGCGCGCTACGATCGGTTGATGACGAGCAGGCGGCCGAGCCTCAACCGGTTGTTCCGCGATGCCGGCTGGCGGACGGTCGCGGTCATGCCCGCAATCACCATGGATTGGCCCGAGTCGGCCTATTTCGGGTATGACGAGGTTCTGGCCGAGAAGGACCTCGGCTATCGCGGCAAGCCCTTCAACTGGGTCACGATGCCGGACCAGTACACCTTGTCAGCCTTCGAACGCCTCGCCCGACGGCCCGCTGGCGGTAGCGACAGACCCGTCATGGCGGAGATCGCGCTGATTTCCAGCCATGCCCCCTGGACGCCGGTACCCCGCCTCGTCGACTGGGACGAGGTCGGCGACGGGACGATCTTCGACGGGCATACCGAAAGCGGCGATCCGCCGGAAGTCGTGTGGGCGGACCAGGACCGGGTCCGCCGGCAATATGCCGCGACCCTCGACTACACGCTCGAGACGCTCGGTTCCTACATCGCAAATTTCGGCGAAGACGCCGTCTTCGTGCTCGTGGGAGACCATCAGCCCGCGGCCCTTATCACGGGGCCGGACGCGTCCCGGGACGTGCCCGTCCACATCGTCAGTCGTGACAAGGCGCTGGTCGAAAGTTTCATGAAGGACGGTTTTTCCGCCGGCATGACACCGTCCCCCGAGGCCCCGGCACCGCCGATGGACAGGTTACGGCAGATACTGATCGACAGGTTCAGCACGCCGGAGGCAGGCTGAGAAGCGATCAGCCGGCGGACCCTGCTTTTCCCCGGGCGATGAAATCGGGATTGGCGAACAGGGGGAAGCCGGCGTCCGACGTCCTTCCGTAGAGGAGGGGATTGCCGTCGAGCGTCGCGGTCGTGCCGCCTGCCGCGCGCAGCACCGCATCGCCGGCCGCGGTATCCCATTCCATCGTCCGGCCGAAGCGGGGGTAGATGTCGGCCTGCCCTTCCGCGACCAGGCCGAACTTCAGGGACGAGCCGATCCGGCAGGTCTCGGCGATCTGGTTGTCCTTAAGGAAGGCTTCCGTCTCCGGCGTGTTGTGTGACCGGCTGGCGACCGCGACCACGACGGGGCCGGCCTCGCGCACGTGGATCGGCTTGACTTCCCGGACGTCGAAATCCGGTCCGATCGCCAATCGGCAGGCCTTGTCGCCATTGCCCGTATAGGCAAGGCCGAGCGCGGGCGCGTAGACGACGCCGAGCACCGGCGCGCCATCCCGGATCAGGGCGATATTGACCGTGAATTCATCGCGGCGGGCGATGAACTCCTTCGTCCCGTCGAGTGGATCGACCAGGATGAACGGCCCGTCGCCGATCACCGGTATGCGGCCTGCGGCAACAGCTTCCTCGGCGACGACGGGAATCTCGGGAACGGCCTGCCGCAGCGCCGCGAGGATGATGCGTTCGGCCTGCTCGTCCGCTTCCGTCACGGGTGAACTGTCGGCCTTGTAGCTCGCCGTCGGTCCGGCCCGGTAGACGTCCATGATCGCGCGCCCGGCATCGAGTGCCGCGGATATGAAGACGTCGATCAGGCTTGTCGTGGTGGTGCCGGTTCCCAAGGCCTTCCCCGATTGGCATTGTCCTGCCGCGGGAGGGACCGGCGTCGGCCGGGATCCTCCCGCAGGCGTGTCACGATCCGGCGCGCGCCAGGTGAATGCGGGTCGCGTAAAGCGCGACGGCCGCGGCGTTCGATACGTTGAGCGACTTGATCTCGCCGGGCATGTCGAGGCGTGCGAGTGCCGTGACGGTCTCCCGGGTCTTCTGGCGCAGGCCCTTGCCTTCCGAGCCGAGGACCAGCGCAATCCTGTCGCCGGAAAGTGTTTCCTCCAGCGGCTGCGGCCCCTCCGAATCGAGGCCGACCGTCTGGAAGCCGAGCGCGTGAAGCTCGTTCAGGGCATCGGCAAGGTTGGTGACCTGGATATGGGGGATGAGCTCAAGGGCACCGGAGGCCGACTTCGCCAGGACGCCCGATTCCACCGGGCTGTGTCTCTGGGTGGTGACAAGCGCGCCCGCACCGAAGGCGACCGCCGAGCGCATGATCGCGCCGACATTGTGCGGATCGGTTACCTGGTCGAGCACGAGCAGGAGCGGGCTGTCCTTCAGCGCCTCGAGGCGCCGGACGGGCAGCGGTCGCGTCTCCAGCATGACGCCCTGGTGGATGGCATCGGGTCCCAGCGCCTTGTCGAGGTCCTGCGGCTGCACGAGGTCGACCGGGCAGGGAAGGGCGTTCACGTCTCCCGCCTCGAGGCGCGCGAGCGCGTTCTGCGTGACGGAGAGCCTGATGAGCTTCCGCTGCGGGTTGGCGAGTGCCGCCCGCACCGTATGCAGGCCGTAGAGGAAGACCTGGTCGGACTCCAGCTTGGGAGGTGTCCAGCCGGCGTCCTTACGGCGGTTCTTGCGCGGATCGGGGGTGGGGATTTCGCCGCGTTCGCGCTTCGCATCGCGCACCGCGCGCCGAAGATTGGCATAATGGGTGTCGCGCCCGGGCTTGTTGTCTTTGTCGTTCTTGCTCATGCGGCCTTATAGCCCCGGCTCGTTCCGGAGCATAGTCGTCACCCCGGAGATAAGCCTCGAACGAGGCGCGATTTTTTTCACGGAATTGACGTTAAACCCGTGTTGACAGACGGGCAGCAGGCCGTCATATACGCGGCGCAGATCGAAGCCCGGCGCATCGATCCGCGAGCTTGGTAACGATCCCGACGGATATGGAGGGATGCCCGAGTGGTTAAAGGGGACGGACTGTAAATCCGTTGGCTCAGCCTACGTTGGTTCAAATCCAACTCCCTCCACCATTCGTCACTGGATCGGCCGCCCCGCGGGTATAGCTCAATGGTAGAGCAGCAGCCTTCCAAGCTGAATACGCGGGTTCGATTCCCGCTACCCGCTCCAGCTTCCCGGCCCCTTAGCCATACCGCCTGCTCGTCTACGGCCATCGTCTACACGACCGATGGCTGGTCCATGCTGGACCTCAGCCTCTGGCTGTCGCTCGGCGGTCTCTCCACTACGAGGAGGGGCGGGCGGTCGCCTCTCTGACTCGGCGCCAAGCTGCTCGCATGGTAGGATGCCGGCTACGGCCGGCCGCTCGCCGGGAACCATGTGGCGGCATGGGTGGACTAAAAGAACGGCTACAGCGTGACGCAGAGATTGCATTCCGCTTGGCTATTTCGATAGCGGATTTGCATTATATCCTTGGCGAACCCGGTTGTGCTAATCCTCCCCGGCAAATTTTCTGTGACGAGAAGCAAAGCGTTCCCTTGTCATCCTGACTTCCCCAGGGCCAGCTGCGACAAACTCCGCTATAGGTAATTCATCATACTGATCCGGCGTCATCGCTTTTACTTGGTCCGAGACAATGGCATCGAGAACTGATATCCTTCGGTCGACCGTGTTTTGGGCGATCTGCACGAAGCGCTTGAGTTGGTGGATCCCCGATTGGTCGGGGCCGCCGTAAACGCTAACGAACTCACCTCTGGCGTAACCGTCACCTTGCTTCGCCATACCGACCACGGATTGGCGCATCGGCCCGAAGTTGTGGGCCGCGTATGCATCTCGCAAATCTTGCACCCACCGAAAGAAATCGCTCGCGCCAGGAAACTGGGCATACACAGTAGCGCTCTGGAGCTTTGGCTCAGTTTTTCCAAAGCAGCCAGTAAACTGCACTATTGCGTCGCGGAACAACGAGGCTGCCACAAAAGAATCCTCTTCCGTGGAGCGTCCGAAGCGAAGGCGCTCGTAGATTTGCAATGCTCGCATAGAATTCGCCAGCTCACCTCTAAACAAAAGAAATTCAGCCAGTTCGTTCGCCTCTTTTGTTTGAATTTTCCTCAAGGGTTCATTGTAAATCATAGAGTCCCCCATTTTAGAATGGCGACGAGATGTTAGAGCGGACACTGTGGCTAGTCGTAATAATGAATACAAGAATATTTGGCGACGCCAGTTTAGGTGAAAGCAGATGAGTTTTCCGTAAGGAAAATTTACGCTCTCCACCGTAGTAAAAACCTCTACAACGATGGCCGCATCTCCACGCGCAGATGATCCGGTTAGTTCGGGTCCGGCGTCTACGGTTTCATCGCCCGTTACGGGCCACTGACGTTCGGGGCGTCGAGTGCAAGCCCTTCGGCCTGATCAAGGTGTCGGATCTCGGAAGCAGGACCGGCACTGCGGCAGACGGCAGTTTCAGGCTGACGCTGGCTGCAAGCCCAAAAGAGAGCTCCCCCCGAAGTCCTGATCCAAGTCGACGCGAGGGCCGGCGACAGGCTGGACGCGGGCGTGAATTCCGATATGTTTGATCATATACAACGGGAGGATTGTCCATGATCGTGAAGCTTTCGGGATATGCGCGGGCCATGCTTCTGGCGTTTGCCCTGTTCGGTCTCGCGTGTTCGCAGGCTGCTGCACAGGAGCCGGTCACGGTTTTCGCAGCCGCCAGCATGAAGAATGCGCTTGATGCGGCGAACGCCGCATGGGTGAGCCAAGGTGGCCCGAAGGTGTCGGTTTCCTATGCGGCAAGCTCGGCGCTCGCCAGGCAGATCGAGGCCGGCGCACCGGCGGACATATACATTTCGGCCGACCGCGACTGGATGGACTATCTGGCCGAGCGCAAGCTCATCAAGGATGAAAGCAGGGTCGACCTGCTCGGCAACCGCCTCGTGCTGATCGGAACGCAGGGAGCGGCACCTGTGAAGATGGAGCCGGGCTTCGACCTCGCCGGCCTGCTTGCCGGCGGAAAGCTCGCCATGGCATCGCCCGATTCGGTACCGGCCGGGAAATACGGCAAGGCGGCGCTCGAAACGCTCGGCGTCTGGCCCTCGGTCGAGGCAAGCGTCGCGGGTGCGGAGAATGTCCGGGCGGCACTCCTCCTCGTCTCGCGTGGCGAGGCGCCGTTCGGGATCGTCTACCAGACCGATGCCGTGGCCGATCCCGGCGTCACCGTCGTCGCGACCTTCCCGGAGGACACGCATCCGCCGATCGTCTACCCGGTCGCCCTCGTTGCGAGTTCCGACAACCCGCAAGCCGGCGCCTATCTGGAATTCCTGAAATCGGAAAAGGCGAAGCCGCTGTTCGAGGCGCAGGGTTTCACTGTCCTTCACTAAAGGTAGGGCAGAAGGAGGAGGGGTGGGGCGCTCAGCTGTCCTCGTCGGTGTCTTCGGTGCTCGGGCGTCGCGCCGCCAGCAGCCAGCCGATGTCCGGCGCCAATGCCGCGAGGCATTCGCTTTCCATCGCCCGGAAGCGGGAGACGAGTTCCTCGCCGAAGGGCGTCAGCACCGCCCGGCCGCCCTGGCTTCCGCCCCGCTGCGTCGTCACCACCGGCTGCAGGAACATCCGGTTCATCTCGTCCACGAGGATCCACGCCCGCCGGTAGGACATCTCCATGGCGCGGCCTCCGGCGGAGATCGAGCCCTCTTCCCGGATATGCTCGAGAAGCTCGATCTTGCCGCGGCCCAGGCGGTGCCGGTCGGGGAAGTCGAGGCGCATCACGAGGCTCGGTGCGTTGGGTTCCATGCGAGACTTCATTTCGTTGCCCTGGATGACGGTTCGTCTCACCGTTAGCCGACCCTGCAGCGCCTGACCAGCCGGATGAACGAGGCGGCTTGCGGGCAAAGGCAGGTCGCCGCTTTCCGGGAAGGCCGGCCGAGCAGGCGCCAAGCAATTATGTCTTGCGCATCTTGACCGAAAGCCTTAAACGGCCACACCAAACCCGCGCGCCGGGTCCACATCAGTCCACAGGAAGCATTCAATGGCAAAGAGCAAGTTTGAGCGGACGAAGCCGCACGTCAACATCGGCACGATTGGTCACGTTGACCATGGCAAGACGTCGCTGACGGCAGCGATCACGAAGTACTTCGGCGAGTTCAAGGCGTATGACCAGATCGACGCCGCTCCTGAAGAGAAGGCGCGCGGCATCACCATTTCGACGGCGCACGTCGAGTACGAGACGCCTGCCCGTCACTACGCGCACGTCGACTGCCCCGGCCACGCCGACTACGTGAAGAACATGATCACCGGTGCTGCCCAGATGGACGGCGCGATCCTGGTCTGCTCGGCCGCTGACGGCCCGATGCCGCAGACGCGCGAGCACATCCTGCTGGCCCGCCAGGTCGGCGTTCCGGCGATCGTCGTGTTCCTCAACAAGGTCGACCAGGTTGACGATGCCGAGCTTCTCGAGCTGGTCGAGCTGGAAGTGCGCGAGCTTCTGTCGTCCTACGACTTCCCGGGCGACGACATTCCGGTGGTCAAGGGTTCGGCGCTTGCTGCTCTCGAAGATTCCGACAAGAAGATCGGCGAAGACGCGATCCGCGAACTGATGGCTGCCGTCGATGCCTACATCCCGACGCCTGAGCGTCCGATCGACCAGCCGTTCCTGATGCCGGTCGAAGACGTGTTCTCGATCTCGGGCCGCGGCACGGTTGCCACGGGTCGCGTCGAGCGCGGCATCATCAAGGTCGGTGAGGAAATCGAGATCGTCGGCATCCGCGCGACGTCGAAGACGACCTGCACGGGCGTCGAGATGTTCCGCAAGCTGCTCGACCAGGGCCAGGCCGGCGACAACATCGGCGCGCTGCTTCGCGGCGTGGACCGCAACGGCATCGAGCGCGGTCAGGTTCTGTGCAAGCCGGGTTCGGTCAAGCCGCACAAGAAGTTCAAGGCAGAAGCCTACATCCTGACGAAGGAAGAGGGCGGCCGTCATACGCCGTTCTTCACGAACTACCGTCCGCAGTTCTACTTCCGCACGACGGACGTGACGGGCATCGTGACGCTTCCGGAAGGCACGGAAATGGTCATGCCTGGCGACAACGTCACGGTTGACGTCGAGCTGATCGTTCCGATCGCGATGGAAGAAAAGCTGCGCTTCGCTATCCGCGAAGGCGGCCGTACCGTCGGCGCCGGCATCGTCGCCTCGATCATCGAATAACGGACTTTTCCCGCAAGGGATGAGGAAGCCCCCGCCGGCAACGGCGGGGGCTTTTTGCTATGCGCGGCGGGCGCCCGGCGTCGGTCTCCGGCCGGTGACAGCGCGTCGGCAAAGAAAGTCCGGGGCAGGGGATTTTTGCCGCGAATAATGCTTGTCATCGGCAGGCAAGTTGAATATTAAGCCGCCTGTCCCGGGGCACGATGCGCCATCGGGGCGGTGAAGGGGTATAGCTCAGTTGGTAGAGCGGCGGTCTCCAAAACCGCAGGTCGGGGGTTCGAGCCCCTCTGCCCCTGCCAGTCCTTCCGTTGCGCGAACTGTCGCGGCGTTGAAGGGCGAGCCTGCCGCTCATGCGGCCGGCGAAATTCATCGGGCATCGATTCCCTCTTGTAGAAGTGGGAATGGAAGTCTATGTAGGGAAAAACAGACACGCGGTGCGTGGGGCTGAACGAGATCAGCTTTACGTGCCGTAATGGCGTGGACATCGATGGCTTCCAAAACCAACCCAGTACAGTTTCTGCAGCAGGTTCGTTCCGAGGCTTCCAAGATCACGTGGCCGTCGCGCCGCGAGACATTGATCTCCACCGCGATGGTCCTCCTGATGGTTATCTTCGCTGCTCTGTTTTTCTTTGCTGCTGACCAGCTTATCGGCTGGCTGATCGGCCTTGTGCTGAACGTCGGCAATTGATTGTGGAGATGAAGATGGCGGCGCGTTGGTACATCGTCCACGCATATTCGAATTTTGAAAAGAAGGTTGCCGAGGACATCGAGAACAAGGCCCGCCAGAAGGGTCTTGATCATCTGTTCGAGAGAATCCTGGTGCCGACCGAGAAGGTTGTTGAGGTCCGTCGCGGCCGCAAGGTCGATTCCGAGCGCAAGTTCTTCCCCGGCTACGTGCTGGTGCGGGCGAACCTGACCGACGAGGCCTATCACCTGATCAAGAACACGCCGAAGGTCACCGGCTTCCTCGGTTCCGATTCGAAGCCGGTTCCGATTCCGGATTTCGAGGCCGAGCGCATCCTGGGCCAGGTCCAGGAAGGCGTCGAGCGTCCGAAGTCCTCGATCAGCTTCGAGATCGGCGAGCAGGTTCGCGTATCGGACGGTCCGTTCGCTTCGTTCAACGGCACCGTGCAGGATGTCGACGAGGAGCGTTCGCGCCTCAAGGTCGAGGTCTCGATCTTCGGTCGCGCCACTCCGGTGGAACTGGAATACGGTCAGGTCGAAAAGGTCTGATCGAAGGAGGGGTAACTCTCCGAACCGCGTGGGAGACGGCGGCCTGAAGCCGGGCCTCAACCGATCGAACCACGCAACCGCAGCCGCCGGCCCAGCCGGCAATCGTCGGCCGGGTCACCGGCCAGAGTAGAAAGGCAGAGAGAAATGGCTAAGAAAGTTGCAGGCCAGCTCAAGCTGCAGGTCAAGGCAGGATCGGCAAACCCGTCCCCGCCGATTGGCCCCGCACTTGGTCAGCGTGGCATTAACATCATGGAATTCTGCAAGGCGTTCAATGCCGCCACGCAGGAAATGGAAAAGGGGATGCCGATTCCGTGCGTCATCACCTATTACCAGGACAAGTCCTTCACCTTCGTCATGAAGCAGCCGCCGGTTACCTACTGGCTGAAGAAGGAAGCGAAGATCCAGTCCGGTTCCAAGACGCCCGGCAAGGGCGGCAAGGCCGGCACGATCACCAAGGCCCAGGTCCGTACGATCGCCGAAGCCAAGATGAAGGATCTCAACGCAGCCGACGTCGAAGGCGCAATGGCGATGGTCGAGGGCTCTGCCCGCTCCATGGGCCTGGAAGTGGTGGCTTGATCATGGCGAAGGTAGCAAAGCGCATTCAGAAGATCCGTGAAGGCATCGACCCGACCAAGCTGGTCGCGCTGTCCGATGCTGTTTCGCTGGTCAAGGAGCGGGCGATCGCGAAGTTCGACGAGACCATCGAGATCGCGATGAACCTCGGCGTTGATCCGCGTCATGCCGACCAGATGGTCCGCGGCGTCGTCAACCTGCCGAACGGCACGGGCCGTGATGTTCGCGTCGCCGTCTTCGCTCGCGGCGCCAAGGCCGACGAAGCCAAGGCTGCCGGTGCAGACATCGTCGGTGCGGAAGACCTGCTGGAAATCGTCCAGGGCGGCAAGATCGACTTCGATCGCTGCATCGCCACGCCGGACATGATGCCGCTCGTCGGTCGCCTCGGCAAGGTTCTCGGCCCCCGCGGCATGATGCCGAACCCGAAGGTCGGCACGGTCACGATGGACGTTGCGGGTGCCGTCAAGGCATCCAAGGGCGGCGCCGTCGAGTTCCGCGTCGAGAAGGCCGGTATCGTTCACGCCGGCATCGGCAAGGCTTCCTTCGACGCCAAGGCGCTCGAAGAGAACATCAAGGCCTTCGCTGACGCCGTCATCAAGGCGAAGCCCGCCGGTGCGAAGGGCAACTACGTCAAGCGCGTAGCGATCTCCTCGACCATGGGTCCGGGCGTCAAGATCGATCCGTCGACCGTAACGGCCTGATCGTCAAATTCCCGGGTCTTCCCGGGCTAGCAAGAATTCCCGGTCCTTCGGGGCCGGGAATGTCCAGGGAAACCTGGATTTCCTGTCCGAGATTGCAGGTGGTTCATCCTTAATCACTTTGCCTGCATGAGACGGGTAAGAACGGATTTCATCGCGGACGTCACGTCCCGATGTTCGGTTCGAGCCTTGTGTGCCTTGTGCCTGTAGCCGTGCGGCGACAGTGCGAGGGGACAGGATCCTCAAGCGTCGCTTGGGATCTTGATTGAAAGATCCCTTGGGGCAAAGGCAAACCGATGGGGCCTGCAGGATTGCGGTCCCGTCAACTGGAGACAGACAGTGGAAAGAGCGGAAAAGCGCGAATTTGTCACGGAGCTGAACGAAGTCTTCAAGGCTTCCGGTTCGGTTGTCGTGGCCCACTATGCTGGTGTCACAGTTGCGCAGATGAACGATTTTCGTTCGAAGATGCGCGCTGCTGGCGGCACCGTCAAAGTCGCGAAGAACCGTCTGGCCAAGATCGCTCTTCAGGGCACGGAGTCGGAAGGGATGTCGGACCTGTTCAAGGGTCAGACGCTCATCGCTTACAGCGATGACCCGATCATCGCTCCGAAGGTCGTCATGGATTTCGCCAAGACCAACGACAAGCTCGTTGTCATCGGCGGCACCATGGGTTCGACCGCGCTAAACGCGGAAGGCGTCAAGTCGCTTGCGACCCTGCCTTCGCTGGACGAACTGCGCGCGAAGCTGCTGGGTATGATTCAGACCCCGGCAACCCGTATCGCAGGCGTCGTACAGGCACCGGCAAGCCAGCTTGCCCGCGTTTTCGCAGCCTATGCCAAGAAGGACGAAGCCGCGTAAGGCGGTTTTTCGCTGTAGATATCAAACCAGTTCGAACCGAACACATAAGGAACTAGTAAAATGGCTGATCTCGCAAAGATCGTTGAAGACCTCTCCTCGCTGACCGTCCTGGAAGCTGCTGAGCTGTCCAAGATGCTCGAAGAAAAGTGGGGCGTTTCCGCCGCTGCTCCGGTAGCTGTTGCTGCCGCTGGTGGCGCTGCTGGCGCAGCTGCTCCGGCTGAAGAAGAAAAGACCGAGTTCGACGTCATCCTCACGGATGCCGGCGCCAACAAGATCAACGTCATCAAGGAAGTCCGCGGCATCACCGGCCTCGGCCTCAAGGAAGCCAAGGACCTCGTCGAAGGCGCTCCGAAGGCTGTCAAGGAAGGCGTTTCCAAGGCTGAAGCCGCTGACCTCAAGAAGAAGCTTGAGGATGCCGGCGCAAAGGTCGACGTCAAGTAATACGGAATACGGCGGGAGGGGACGAAAGTCCTCTCCCATCGCTCGTTCGTTGAACATATTACCCAAAAGCCCGTGAAACGGCTTTTGGGTAATGGGTTCTCAAGAGGATGGTCCCCGTCCGAGGCGACCGGCAATCCGGCCGGCGGCTCAGGAAGGGGGACGAGTTTGATACCCATGATCGACGGGGACCGACTGGCCAGCGAGTCCCGTCCGTTGCAGGCCCGGATGCATTTTTGAAGGAGCGACGATGGCTCAGACCCTTACGTTCAATGGTCGCAGGCGCGTACGCAAGTTTTTTGGTAAGATCCCCGAAGTCACTGAGATGCCGAACCTCATCGAGGTCCAGAAGGCGTCCTACGATCAGTTCCTCATGGTGGAAGAGCCAGAAGGTGGCCGTCCGGACGAAGGTCTGAACGCAGTCTTCCGGTCGGTTTTCCCGATCACCGACTTCTCCGGCGCATCCATGCTGGAGTTCGTATCCTACGAGTTCGAGCCGCCGAAGTTCGACGTCGAGGAATGCCGTCAGCGCGACCTGACCTATGCAGCGCCGCTCAAGGTGACGCTGCGCCTCATCGTGTTCGATATTGACGAGGACACCGGCGCCAAGTCGATCAAGGACATCAAGGAACAGTCCGTCTACATGGGCGACATGCCCCTGATGACCGACAACGGTACCTTCATCGTCAACGGTACCGAGCGCGTCATCGTCTCGCAGATGCACCGTTCGCCAGGCGTCTTCTTCGACCACGACAAGGGCAAGAGCCACTCCTCCGGCAAGCTGCTCTTCGCGGCCCGCGTCATTCCGTATCGCGGCTCCTGGCTGGATATCGAGTTCGACGCCAAGGACATCGTCTACGCCCGCATCGACCGCCGCCGCAAGATCCCGGTGACGTCGCTGCTGATGGCGCTCGGGATGGACGGCGAGGAAATCCTCGAGACCTTCTACACGAAGTCCGACTACGTCCGCGACGGCGACGGCTGGCGCATCCCGTTCCAGCCCGAGACCCTGAAGGGCGCCAAGGCTCTGTCCGACATGATCGACGCCGATACCGGCGAAGTGGTCGTGGAATCGGGCAAGAAGCTGACGCCGCGCCTTCTCCGCCAGCTGACCGACAAGGGCCTGAAGGCCCTCAAGGCGTCCAATGACGACCTCTACGGCAACTATCTCGCCGAAGACATCGTCAACATGAAGACCGGTGAGATCTATCTCGAGGCCGGCGACGAGATCGACGAGAAGACGCTTCCGATGATCCTGGAAGCCGGCTTCACCGAGATCCCGGTTCTCGGCATCGACCACATCAACGTCGGCGCCTACATCCGCAACACGCTGTCTGCGGACAAGAACGAGAACCGCCAGGACGCGCTCTTCGACATCTACCGCGTCATGCGCCCGGGCGAGCCGCCGACCATGGAATCGGCCGAAGCCATGTTCAACTCGCTGTTCTTCGATGCGGAGCGTTACGACCTCTCCGCCGTCGGCCGCGTGAAGATGAACATGCGTCTCGACCTCGACGCTCCGGATACCGTCCGCACGCTTCGCAAGGAAGACATCCTGGCCGTGGTCAAGATGCTCGTCGAGCTGCGTGACGGCAAGGGCGAGATCGACGATATCGACAACCTCGGCAACCGCCGCGTCCGTTCGGTCGGCGAGCTGATGGAGAACCAGTATCGTCTGGGCCTGCTCCGCATGGAGCGCGCCATCAAGGAGCGCATGTCGTCGATCGAGATCGACACGGTCATGCCGCAGGACCTGATCAACGCCAAGCCGGCAGCCGCCGCAGTCCGCGAGTTCTTCGGTTCCTCGCAGCTGTCGCAGTTCATGGACCAGGTGAACCCGCTTTCGGAAATCACCCACAAGCGCCGTCTCTCGGCTCTTGGACCGGGTGGTCTGACCCGCGAGCGCGCAGGCTTCGAAGTCCGCGACGTTCACCCGACCCATTACGGCCGTATCTGCCCGATCGAGACGCCGGAAGGCCCGAACATCGGTCTGATCAACTCGCTCGCGACCTTTGCCCGCGTCAACAAGTACGGCTTCATCGAGAGCCCGTACCGCAAGATCATCGACGGCAAGGTCACCAACGACGTGCTCTACCTCTCCGCCATGGAAGAGGCGAAGTACTACGTTGCCCAGGCGAACGCTGAACTGACGAGCGACGGCAACTTCGTCGAGGAATTCGTCGTCTGCCGTCATGCCGGCGAAGTCATGCTCGCTCCGCGCGACACCATAAACCTGATGGACGTCTCGCCGAAGCAGCTCGTCTCGGTCGCGGCCGCGCTCATTCCGTTCCTGGAAAACGACGACGCCAACCGCGCCCTCATGGGCTCGAACATGCAGCGTCAGGCGGTTCCGCTGGTCCGCGCCGAGGCACCGTTCGTCGGTACCGGCATGGAGCCGGTCGTGGCACGTGACTCCGGCGCTGCCATCGCGGCACGCCGCGGCGGCGTGGTCGACCAGGTCGATGCGACCCGTATCGTCATTCGCGCCACGGAAGATCTCGAGGCCGGCCGTTCCGGCGTCGATATCTACCGCCTGCAGAAGTTCCAGCGTTCCAACCAGAACACCTGCGTCAACCAGCGTCCGCTGGTTGCCGTTGGCGACATCCTGAACAAGGGCGACATCATCGCGGACGGTCCGTCGACCGACCTCGGCGACCTCGCGCTCGGCCGCAACGCGCTCGTCGCGTTCATGCCGTGGAACGGCTACAACTACGAAGACTCGATCCTGCTCTCCGAGCGCATCGTGTCCGACGACGTGTTCACCTCCATCCACATCGAGGAATTCGAGGTGATGGCGCGTGACACCAAGCTTGGTCCGGAAGAAATCACCCGCGACATTCCGAACGTTTCGGAAGAAGCGCTGAAGAACCTGGACGAAGCCGGTATCGTGTATATCGGAGCCGAGGTGCAGCCGGGCGATATCCTCGTCGGCAAGATCACGCCGAAGGGCGAAAGCCCGATGACGCCGGAAGAAAAGCTCCTGCGCGCCATCTTCGGCGAGAAGGCATCCGACGTCCGCGACACCTCCATGCGCATGCCGCCCGGCACCTTCGGCACGGTCGTCGAAGTTCGCGTCTTCAACCGCCACGGCGTGGAGAAGGACGAACGCGCCATGGCGATCGAGCGCGAGGAGATCGAGCAGCTCGCCAAGGACCGTGACGACGAGCAGGCGATCCTCGACCGTAACGTCTACGGCCGACTGATCGACATGCTGCGTGGCCAGAAGTCCGTCGCCGGCCCGAAGGGCTTCAAGAAGGGCGCCGAACTCAGCAACAACGTCGTGTCGGAATACCCGCGGTCGCAGTGGTGGATGTTCGCCGTCGAGGACGAGAAGGTCCAGGGCGAGATCGAAGCCCTGCGGGCCCAGTACGACGAGTCCAAGTCGCGCCTTGAACAGCGCTTCATGGACAAGGTCGAGAAGGTCCAGCGCGGCGACGAAATGCCTCCGGGCGTCATGAAGATGGTCAAGGTCTTCGTCGCTGTGAAGCGCAAGATCCAGCCGGGCGACAAGATGGCCGGCCGTCATGGCAACAAGGGCGTCGTGTCGCGCATCGTTCCGGTAGAGGACATGCCGTTCCTCGAAGACGGTACGCATGTCGACATCGTGCTTAACCCGCTCGGCGTGCCGTCGCGCATGAACGTCGGCCAGATCCTCGAGACGCACCTTGCCTGGGCTTGCGCCGGCATGGGCAAGCGTATCGGCGAGATGCTGGAAGAGTACAAGCGCTCCAACGACATCAGCGACCTGAAGCGCGAGCTGAAGGACGTCTATGCCAGCGTGGCCAACGACGAAGTGGCTAGCTTCGACGACGAGTCGCTCGTTCGTCTCGCCGAGCAGTCGAAGCGTGGCGTCTCGATCGCGACGCCGGTCTTCGACGGTGCTCACGAGGCTGATGTGTCGAACATGCTGAGCAAGGCGGGTCTCGACTCCTCCGGCCAGTCCGTTCTCTACGACGGACGTACCGGCGAGGCCTTCGACCGCAAGGTGACCGTCGGCTACATGTACATGATCAAGCTGAACCACCTTGTCGACGACAAGATCCACGCCCGTTCGATCGGTCCTTACTCGCTCGTTACCCAGCAGCCGCTGGGCGGCAAGGCGCAGTTCGGCGGTCAGCGCTTCGGGGAAATGGAGGTCTGGGCTCTCGAGGCTTACGGCGCCGCCTACACCCTGCAGGAAATGCTGACGGTGAAGTCGGACGACGTTGCTGGTCGTACCAAGGTCTACGAGGCGATCGTCCGCGGCGACGACACGTTCGAAGCCGGCATTCCGGAGAGCTTCAACGTTCTCGTCAAGGAAATGCGTTCGCTGGGTCTGTCCGTCGAGCTTGAAAACTCGAAGGTCGAGGCAGGCGACGCGGGTCAGCTGCCGGACGCGGCCGAGTAATCTCCGAAAGGGCGCGCGCCTCCAGGCTGGCGCGCGCCGCTCTCCTCCCGTCCGGTCGGTCCGGAAGGGCAGGGGAAGTTTCGCCGCATTGTGCGGCTATGACCATTTTGAGCGACAGGCCGTCCGTCCCGGGAATGTGGAAGGCCATGATCGCAAGTTGAGGGCAAATTGCCCCGTAAGGAGATAGGCATGAACCAAGAGGTCATGAATCTTTTCAACCCGCAGGTGCCGGCACAGCACTTCGATTCGATCCGTATCTCGATCGCGAGCCCCGAGAAGATTCTCTCCTGGTCCTACGGTGAAATCAAAAAGCCGGAGACCATCAACTACCGTACGTTCAAGCCCGAGCGTGACGGCCTCTTCTGCGCGCGCATCTTCGGACCGATCAAGGACTACGAGTGCCTGTGCGGCAAGTACAAGCGCATGAAGTACAAGGGCATCATCTGCGAAAAGTGCGGCGTCGAAGTCACGCTGTCGCGCGTTCGCCGTGAGCGCATGGGTCATATCGAGCTTGCCGCTCCGGTCGCCCACATCTGGTTCCTGAAGTCGCTTCCGTCGCGTATCGCCACCCTTCTCGACATGACGCTGAAGGATGTCGAGCGCGTTCTCTACTTCGAGAACTACATCGTGACCGAGCCGGGCCTGACGTCGCTCAAGGAGAACCAGCTTCTCTCCGAAGAAGAGTACATGATCGCCGTCGACGAGTTCGGCGAGGATCAGTTCACCGCGATGATCGGCGCCGAGGCCATCTACGAGATGCTCGCCTCGATGAACCTCGACAAGATCGCCGGCGACCTGCGCTCGGAGCTTGCCGACACGACGTCCGATCTGAAGCAGAAGAAGCTGATGAAGCGGCTGAAGATCGTCGAGAACTTCATCGAGTCCGGCAATCGCCCGGAATGGATGATCATGAAGGTCGTGCCGGTGATCCCGCCGGACCTGCGTCCGCTCGTGCCGCTCGATGGCGGCCGTTTCGCGACCTCCGACCTGAACGACCTCTATCGTCGCGTCATCAACCGTAACAACCGTCTGAAGCGCCTGATCGAACTGCGCGCTCCGGGCATCATCATCCGCAACGAAAAGCGCATGCTGCAGGAATCTGTCGATGCGCTGTTCGACAACGGCCGTCGCGGCCGCGTCATCACCGGCGCCAACAAGCGTCCGCTGAAGTCGCTGTCCGACATGCTGAAGGGCAAGCAGGGCCGCTTCCGCCAGAACCTGCTCGGCAAGCGCGTCGACTATTCCGGCCGTTCGGTCATCGTGACCGGTCCGGAACTCAAGCTGCACCAGTGCGGCCTCCCGAAGAAGATGGCGCTCGAGCTCTTCAAGCCGTTCATCTACGCCCGCCTCGACGCCAAGGGTTACTCCTCGACCGTCAAGCAGGCCAAGAAGCTGGTCGAGAAGGAAAAGCCGGAAGTTTGGGATATCCTCGACGAGGTCATCCGCGAGCATCCGGTTCTCCTGAACCGCGCGCCGACGCTGCACCGCCTGGGCATCCAGGCCTTCGAACCGATCCTGGTCGAAGGCAAGGCGATCCAGCTGCACCCGCTCGTCTGCACCGCCTTCAACGCCGACTTCGACGGCGACCAGATGGCCGTTCACGTGCCGCTGTCGCTTGAGGCTCAGCTTGAAGCCCGCGTCCTGATGATGTCGACGAACAACATCCTGCACCCGGCCAACGGTGCACCGATCATCGTTCCGTCGCAGGACATGGTTCTCGGCCTCTACTACCTGTCGATCCAGAACCAGAACGAGCCGGGCGAAGGCATGGCCTTCTCCGACATGGGCGAGCTGCATCACGCGCTTGAAAACAAGGTCGTGACGCTGCATGCCAAGATCAAGGGCCGCTACAAGACGGTCGACGAGAACGGCAACCCCGTCTCGAAGATCTACGAAACGACTCCCGGCCGCATGATCATCGGCGAACTCCTGCCGAAGAACCCGAACGTGCCGTTCGACATCTGCAACCAGGAAATGACCAAGAAGAACATCTCCAAGATGATCGACGCGGTCTATCGTCACTGCGGTCAGAAGGACACGGTGATCTTCTGCGACCGGATCATGCAGCTCGGCTTTACCAACGCCTGCAAGGCCGGCATCTCCTTCGGCAAGGATGACATGATCATCCCCGAGACCAAGGTGAAGATCGTCGGCGAAACCGAAGCGCTGGTGAAGGAATACGAGCAGCAGTACAATGACGGCCTGATCACCCAGGGCGAAAAGTACAACAAGGTCGTCGACGCCTGGGGCAAGGCAACCGAAAAGGTCGCCGAAGAAATGATGGCCCGCATCAAGGCGGTCGAGTTCGACGAGGCCACCGGCCGTCAGAAGCCGATGAACTCGATCTACATGATGTCGCACTCCGGCGCCCGTGGTTCTCCGAACCAGATGCGTCAGCTGGGCGGCATGCGCGGCCTTATGGCCAAGCCGTCGGGCGAGATCATCGAGACGCCGATCATCTCGAACTTCAAGGAAGGCCTGACCGTGAACGAGTACTTCAACTCGACGCACGGCGCCCGTAAGGGTCTTGCAGACACCGCCTTGAAGACGGCGAACTCGGGTTACCTGACCCGCCGTCTGGTCGACGTCGCGCAGGACTGCATCGTCAACATGGTCGATTGCGGCACCGAGAGCGGTCTCACGATGACGGCCATCGTCGATGCCGGCCAGGTCGTGGCTTCGCTTGGAGCACGTATTCTCGGTCGTACGGCGCTTGACGACATCGATCATCCGGTCACGGGTGAGCGCATCGTCGACGCCGGCAAGATGATTCTCGAGCCCGACGTCATCGAGATCGAGAAGGCCGGGATCCAGTCGATCCGCATCCGCTCGGCGCTGACCTGCGAAGTCCAGACGGGCGTCTGCTCGGTCTGCTACGGCCGCGACCTTGCACGCGGTACGCCGGTCAACATGGGCGAGGCCGTCGGCGTCATCGCCGCTCAGTCGATCGGTGAGCCGGGTACCCAGCTGACCATGCGTACCTTCCACCTTGGGGGCACGGCGACGGTTGTCGACCAGTCCTTCCTGGAAGCCTCGTACGAGGGCACCGTCCAGATCAAGAACCGCAACATCCTCCGCAACTCGGAAGGTGTTCTGGTGGCGATGGGCCGCAACATGGCCATCACCATTCTGGACGAGCGTGGTGTGGAACGGTCGTCGCAGCGCGTCGCCTACGGCTCCAAGCTGTTCGTCGACGACGGCGACAAGGTCAAGCGCGGCCAGCGTCTGGCAGAGTGGGACCCCTATACCCGTCCGATGATGACGGAAGTCGAGGGTGTCGTTCAGTTCGAGGACGTGGTCGACTCGATCTCGGTCTCCGAATCCACCGACGAATCGACCGGCATCACCAAGCGCCAGGTCATCGACTGGCGTTCGACGCCGCGCGGTGCGGACCTCAAGCCTGCCATCGTCATCAAGGATGCGTCCGGCAACATCATGAAGCTCGCCCGTGGTGGCGAAGCCCGCTTCATGCTGTCGGTCGACGCCATCCTTTCCGTCGAGCCGGGCCAGAAGGTCAGCCAGGGTGACGTCCTTGCGCGTGTTCCGATGGAAAGCGCCAAGACCAAGGACATCACCGGTGGTCTGCCGCGCGTTGCCGAACTGTTCGAGGCCCGTCGTCCGAAGGACCACGCCATCATCGCCGAGATCGATGGTACGATCCGCCTCGGCCGCGACTACAAGAACAAGCGTCGCGTCATGATCGAGCCGGCGGAAGACGGTGTCGAGCCGGTCGAATACCTGATCCCGAAGGGCAAGCCCTTCCATCTCCAGGACGGCGACTACATCGAGAAGGGCGACTACATCCTCGACGGCAATCCTGCGCCGCACGACATCCTGGCGATCAAGGGCGTGGAGGCTCTGGCTTCCTACCTCGTCAACGAGATCCAGGAAGTCTACCGACTGCAGGGCGTTGTCATCAATGACAAGCACATCGAGGTCATCGTTCGACAGATGCTGCAGAAGGTGGAGATCACCGATGCGGGCGACAGCCAGTACATCGTCGGCGACAACGTCGACCGGATCGAGCTGGACGATCTCAACGACCAGCTGATCGAGGAAGGCAAGAAGCCTGCTTCGGGCGAGCCGGTCCTGCTCGGGATCACCAAGGCATCGCTGCAGACGCCGTCGTTCATCTCGGCTGCATCCTTCCAGGAGACCACGAAGGTTCTCACGGAAGCTGCCATCGCCGGCAAGACCGACACGCTGCAGGGTCTGAAGGAAAACGTCATCGTCGGCCGCCTTATCCCGGCCGGTACCGGCGGAACCATGACCCAGATCCGCCGCATCGCCACCTCGCGCGACGACCTCATCCTCGAGGAACGCCGCAAGAGCTCCGGTGCGTCGGCCGCAACCCCGATGTTGCAGGAACTGTCCGGCGAGGGCACCCCGGCCGAGTAAGGCCTGGTATACTCCTGTCGGAACCTATGAAAACGCCCGGAGAAATCCGGGCGTTTTCTGCGTTTTGTCAAGGCATTGCGCTTTGTCATTAGTCGGCGCTAATGTATTGACCTGCCGCAACTCCCGGGTCCGGGAGGCCTTTACAAGAGACTCGTTCACTCATGAACGGAGGCTCAAATGAAAATGCTCTTGTCGTCAGTCGCGCTCGGCGTCGTCCTGGCGACCGCCGCGTTCGCGGTAGAGCCGGTTCCCGCTGATCTGAGGGAAACCGCTCTGGAAATGTTCAAACCCTTGCCATCGACGATCCCGTCGGTGAAGGACAACAAGATCACCCCGGAAAAGATCGCGCTCGGCAAGGCGCTCTGGTTCGACCCCCGCATGTCGGCATCGGGCGTTTTCTCGTGCAACTCGTGCCATAACCTGGCCACCGGCGGCGACGACAACCTCGAGACCTCTATCGGTCACGGCTGGCAGAGAGGACCGCGCAACTCGCCGACCGCGCTGAACGCCGTCTTCAACATCGCCCAGTTCTGGGATGGCCGCGCCGAAGACCTGAAGGCACAGGCCAAGGGGCCGGTCCAGGCAGGGGTCGAGATGGCCAATACGCCCGACCAGCTGATTACGACGCTGAAGTCGATGCCGAAGTATGTCGAATGGTTCGAGGAAGCCTTCCCGGGCGAGAAGGACCCCGTGACCTTCGACAACTTCGCCAAGGCCATCGAAGCCTTCGAGGCGACCCTGATCACGCCCGCTCCCTTCGACGCCTATCTGAACGGTGACGAGGATGCGCTCTCGACGGAGCAGAAGCAGGGTCTGGCGCTCTTCATGGACAAGGGCTGCGTCTCTTGCCACGCCGGGATAAATGTCGGCGGGGAGGGGTACTATCCCTTCGGCCTGATTGAGAAGCCCGGCGCCGACGTCCTGCCGGAAAACGACAAGGGGCGGTTCCAGGTCACCAACACGGCAGACGATTCCTACGTCTTCCGCGCCGCGCCGCTGCGCAACATCGCGGTGACCGCGCCATACTTCCACTCGGGCAAGGTATGGGATCTTAAGCAGGCGGTCGCCATCATGGGGACGGCGCAGCTTGGAGAGGAACTCCACGACAACGAAGTCGACCTGATCGTCGCCTTCCTCAACTCGCTGACCGGCAAGGTTCCTGAAGTGACCTACCCGGATCTGCCGCCGGAAACGTCCGCGACGCCACGGCCGATCATCCACATCCTGCCGACGGCGAACTGACGGGATAGATGAGGGGATCCGCCGGCAATCCGGCGGATCCCTAGTATTCAAGGGGCGAAGCGGATGATCGCGACCTCGCCCTCAAGCGCGCCCTGATAGGCGGAGGCGTGCGGCTCCTCGACGGGCTCTTCCTGCAGCACGCCGATCTGGTCGAGGTCAGCCTCTATGAAACCTTCCTCCGACAGCGCGTTGAGCGCTTCCCGGACGGCCGAATCGTCGTCGGGCGCCTGCAGCAGGATGTGCAGGTCTATGCCTTCGGTGTCTTTTGCCTCATAGGCCTTGCCGATGATGATGAACACCATGGGCCCTTCGAGATTGTTGTCGTTGTCGGGGGTGGACACCATAGTGAACTCCATTGGTATCTGTCGGGCCTCCAGCTGAGTCCCGCGGTCGGGTGATGGTAAGGCGCAATATCGGGCTTGGCAAAGGTTCCGCAAGGGACCGGGCGCGTGCACTTGCGCGAGCACAGAAGAATTACTAATTTTATGTCGTCAGGCCTGCTCCGAAAGGGGTGAAAGCCATTATTTTCAGGCCCGGTCTTGACGGGGAAGGGGTAAAACAGTAAACGCCCCACCATCGGAAGCGACGTGAGACTTACCCGTTCGGAACGACTCGTACCGGACAAGCGTCTCAAACGCGGTTCCAGACGCACGATGAAGACAAGAATGCTGCACGCATGACGCATGAGGAATGCGTCCTCTGCTTTCTGTGGTCCATCCGGCAGTCGGATAGGGCCACGTTTTGCGCATGAATGTGTGTGTCGCCGCCGGAGACGGCATAGATTGGCCCGAAAGGGTTTGGAAGACAATTTTGCAAGGGATGGTTATATGCCTACCGTAAACCAGCTGATCCGCAAGCCGCGTCAGGCACAGGTAAAGCGCAACAAGGTTCCTGCTCTGCAGGAGAATCCGCAGAAGCGCGGCGTTTGCACCCGCGTCTACACCACGACCCCGAAGAAGCCGAACTCGGCTCTGCGTAAGGTCGCCAAGATCCGTCTGACGAATGGCTTCGAAGTCATCGGCTACATTCCGGGCGAAGGTCACAACCTTCAGGAACACTCCGTGGTCATGATCCGCGGCGGCCGCGTCAAGGACTTGCCGGGCGTTCGCTACCACATCATCCGCGGCGTTCTCGATACTCAGGGTGTCAAGAACCGCAAGCAGCGCCGTTCCAAGTACGGTGCGAAGCGTCCGAAGTAATCCTTCGGATTCCAACCTATTCGGCGCTGCGCGAGGTTCTCCGCGTGATAAAGCGCCCGCAACCTTTGAGAGACGAGAAGTATGTCCCGACGTCACAGTGCAGAAAAGCGTGAGATCAACCCGGACCCGAAGTTCGGCGATCTGGTCGTCACCAAGTTCATGAACGCCATCATGCTCCACGGCAAGAAGTCCGTGGCTGAAAGCATTGTGTATGGCGCGTTCGACGCCGTGCAGAGCAAGGCGAAGCAGGAGCCCCTGGCAGTCTTCCACCAGGCCCTCGACAACGTCGCTCCGCATGTTGAAGTCCGTTCGCGCCGCGTCGGTGGTGCTACCTATCAGGTTCCGGTCGATGTTCGTCCGGAGCGACGCCAGGCTCTTGCGATCCGCTGGCTCATCGCCGCTGCCCGCAAGCGTAATGAAACAACGATGATCGATCGCCTTTCGGGTGAGTTGATGGATGCCGCCAACAACCGTGGCAGCGCCGTCAAGAAGCGCGAAGACACGCACAAGATGGCCGACGCCAACCGCGCCTTCTCGCATTACCGCTGGTAATCTTCATCCGATCGAATTTCGAAAGGCAGTCCTATGGCTCGCGAATATAAAATCGAAGACTACCGAAATTTCGGTATCATGGCGCATATCGACGCCGGCAAGACCACGACGACCGAGCGGATCCTGTACTACACGGGTAAGTCGCACAAGATCGGCGAAGTTCACGATGGCGCAGCCACCATGGACTGGATGGAGCAGGAGCAGGAGCGCGGCATCACCATCACGTCCGCTGCCACCACGACCTTCTGGAAAGGTCGTGACGGCAAGGCTCGCCGCTTCAACATCATCGACACCCCCGGCCACGTCGACTTCACCATTGAAGTCGAGCGTTCGCTGCGCGTTCTCGACGGCGCCATCGCGCTGCTCGATGCCAACGCCGGCGTAGAGCCGCAGACGGAAACCGTCTGGCGCCAGGCCGAGAAGTATCATGTTCCGCGCATGATCTTCTGCAACAAGATGGACAAGACCGGCGCCGACTTCTACCGCTCGGTCGAGATGATCAAGACTCGCCTCGGCGCGACGGCTGTCGTCATGCAGCTGCCGATCGGCGCTGAAAGCGACTTCAAGGGCGTCATCGACCTCGTTGAGATGAACGCGCTCGTCTGGCGCGACGAATCCCTCGGTGCTGCCTGGGATGTCGTCGAGATCCCGGAAGACATGAAGGAAAAGGCCGAGGAATATCGCGACAAGCTGATCGAGACTGTTGTCGAGATCGACGAAGAAGCGATGGAAGCCTACCTGAACGGCGACATGCCGGACAACGACAAGATCCGCGAACTCGTTCGCCGCGGCACGATCGACGTGAAGTTCCACCCGATGTTCTGCGGTACCGCGTTCAAGAACAAGGGCGTTCAGCCGCTTCTCGACGCCGTCGTCGACTACCTGCCTTCGCCGCTCGACATTCCGGCGATCAAGGGCATCGACTTCAAGACCGAAGCCGAGATCGAGCGTCACGCTGACGACGCCGAGCCGCTTTCGATGCTGGCGTTCAAGATCATGAACGACCCCTTCGTCGGTTCGCTCACCTTCGCACGCATCTATTCCGGCAAGCTCGAGAAGGGCTCCTCGGTTCTGAACACGGTCAAGGACAAGCGCGAGCGCGTCGGCCGTATGCTGCAGATGCACTCCAACAGCCGTGAAGACATCGAGGAAGCCTTTGCAGGCGACATCGTTGCTCTCGCAGGCCTCAAGGAAACCACTACGGGCGACACGCTCTGCGATCCCCTGAAGCCGGTTATCCTCGAGCGCATGGAATTCCCCGAGCCGGTCATCCAGATCGCGATCGAGCCGAAGTCCAAGGGCGACCAGGAAAAGATGGGCCTCGCGCTCAACCGCCTGGCGGCCGAAGACCCGTCCTTCCGCGTCAAGACCGACCAGGAATCCGGCCAGACGATCATCGCCGGCATGGGCGAACTTCACCTCGACATCATCGTCGACCGCATGCGTCGCGAGTTCAAGGTTGAAGCCAACGTCGGTGCTCCGCAGGTTGCCTACCGCGAAACCATCACCCGCCAGACGGAAGAAGACTACACGCACAAGAAGCAGTCCGGTGGTACCGGCCAGTTCGCGCGCGTCAAGATCGTCTTCGAACCGAACCCGGATGGCGAAGATTTCGTCTTCGAATCGAAGATCGTCGGTGGTGCCGTTCCGAAGGAATACATCCCGGGTGTCCAGAAGGGCATCGAGAGCGTTCTGTCGTCCGGTCCGCTGGCCGGCTTCCCGATGCTGGGCGTCAAGGCGACCCTCATCGACGGCGCCTTCCACGACGTCGACTCGTCGGTCCTGGCCTTCGAAATCGCATCGCGTGCCTGCTTCCGTGAAGCAGCCAAGAAGGCTGGCGCACAGCTTCTCGAGCCGATGATGAAGGTCGAGGTCGTGACGCCGGAAGATTACGTCGGCGACGTTATCGGTGACCTCAACTCCCGCCGTGGCCAGATCCAGGGCCAGGAGCAGCGCGGCATCGCGATCGTCATCAACGCCCACGTTCCGCTGGCGAACATGTTCAAGTACGTCGACAGCCTGCGCTCCATGTCCCAGGGCCGCGCGCAGTACTCGATGGTCTTCGACCACTACGCTCCGGTCCCGTCCAACGTGGCAACGGAAATCCAGGCAAAGTACTCCGGTCAGAAGTGACCGGGGTATCCCTCTGAACCCATAGAACATTCTCCCCGCAAGGGCATAAGAACGGAGAGCCGGAAATGGCAAAGAGCAAGTTTGAGCGGACGAAGCCGCACGTCAACATCGGCACGATTGGTCACGTTGACCATGGCAAGACGTCGCTGACGGCAGCGATCACGAAGTACTTCGGCGAGTTCAAGGCGTATGACCAGATCGACGCCGCTCCTGAAGAGAAGGCGCGCGGCATCACCATTTCGACGGCGCACGTCGAGTACGAGACGCCTGCCCGTCACTACGCGCACGTCGACTGCCCCGGCCACGCCGACTACGTGAAGAACATGATCACCGGTGCTGCCCAGATGGACGGCGCGATCCTGGTCTGCTCGGCCGCTGACGGCCCGATGCCGCAGACGCGCGAGCACATCCTGCTGGCCCGCCAGGTCGGCGTTCCGGCGATCGTCGTGTTCCTCAACAAGGTCGACCAGGTTGACGATGCCGAGCTTCTCGAGCTGGTCGAGCTGGAAGTGCGCGAGCTTCTGTCGTCCTACGACTTCCCGGGCGACGACATTCCGGTGGTCAAGGGTTCGGCGCTTGCTGCTCTCGAAGATTCCGACAAGAAGATCGGCGAAGACGCGATCCGCGAACTGATGGCTGCCGTCGATGCATACATCCCGACGCCTGAGCGTCCGATCGACCAGCCGTTCCTGATGCCGGTCGAAGACGTGTTCTCGATCTCGGGCCGCGGCACGGTTGCCACGGGTCGCGTCGAGCGCGGCATCATCAAGGTCGGTGAGGAAATCGAGATCGTCGGCATCCGCGCGACGTCGAAGACGACCTGCACGGGCGTCGAGATGTTCCGCAAGCTGCTCGACCAGGGCCAGGCCGGCGACAACATCGGCGCGCTGCTTCGCGGCGTGGACCGCAACGGCATCGAGCGCGGTCAGGTTCTGTGCAAGCCGGGTTCGGTCAAGCCGCACAAGAAGTTCAAGGCAGAAGCCTACATCCTGACGAAGGAAGAGGGCGGCCGTCATACGCCGTTCTTCACGAACTACCGTCCGCAGTTCTACTTCCGCACGACGGACGTGACGGGCATCGTGACGCTTCCGGAAGGCACGGAAATGGTCATGCCTGGCGACAACGTCACGGTTGACGTCGAGCTGATCGTTCCGATCGCGATGGAAGAAAAGCTGCGCTTCGCTATCCGCGAAGGCGGCCGTACCGTCGGCGCCGGCATCGTCGCCTCGATCATCGAGTGATCTACAGCCAAAGGTGCAGGCCTGGTCTGCACCTTTGGCGCCAGAATATTTAAGCAAGAAGCCGGTGGTGACTTGCTTATGACACGAAAATGTAGCAAATGGCGCGCGAGCGCGATTTGTCCCTGCTTCGCATGGGGCAGGGAACTGCAATCAACAATAAGGTGGGCCGCTCGGCCCGAAGAGTGGAAAGGGATACCGCAACCCGGTGTCCCCTTCGATCTTTGAAACCGGTGGTCCGCCTTAGGTAGAAAAAGGTCCCGTGCCGTATTGCGTGCACGCGGCAAACGAAGAACAAGGATAACGTCGAATGAACGGCCAAAATATCCGCATTCGCCTTAAGGCATTCGATCATCGTATTCTCGACGCTTCCACGCGCGAGATCGTGTCGACGGCGAAGCGCACCGGTGCTAGTGTCCGGGGCCCCGTTCCGCTTCCGACCCGAATCGAGAAGTTTACGGTTAACCGGTCCCCCCACATCGACAAGAAGAGCCGCGAGCAGTTCGAGATGCGCACCCACAAGCGCCTTCTCGACATCGTAGATCCGACACCGCAGACGGTAGACGCGCTGATGAAGCTCGATCTCGCCGCTGGTGTCGATGTTGAGATCAAGCTCTGAGGTATTGCCTCGAGCTGAGTGAGAAGGATTGAACCGATGCGTTCGGGTGTAATTGCACAGAAAGTGGGAATGACCCGCGTCTATAACGACGCCGGCGAACATATCCCGGTAACGGTACTGCGGCTGGAAAACTGCCAGGTCGTCGCTCACCGCACCAAGGACAAGAACGGCTACACGGCTGTTCAGCTCGGTGCCGGCACGGCCAAGGTGAAGAACACGACCAAGGCGCTGCGCGGCCACTTCGCCGTCGCCGAAGTCGAGCCCAAGTCGAAGCTCGTCGAGTTTCGCGTTTCCGAAGACAACATGATCGATGTCGGCACCGAGCTGAAGGCTTCGCATTTCGAAGCCGGCCAGCTGGTTGACGTCACCGGCACTTCGATCGGTAAGGGTTTTGCCGGCGCCATGAAGCGCCATAACTTCGGCGGCCTTCGCGCCACGCACGGTGTGTCCGTTTCGCACCGCTCGCATGGTTCGACCGGTTCCAACCAGGATCCGGGTCGCGTCTGGAAGGGCAAGCGCATGGCTGGTCATATGGGCCAGACGCGCGTCACCACGCAGAACCTCGAAGTTGTCTCCACCGACGAAGGCCGCGGCCTGATCCTCGTCAAGGGTGCCGTCCCCGGCTCCAAGGGCGCGTGGATCGTGGTTCGCGACGCCGTCAAGTCGGCTGCGAAGTAAGGGAGCCAAGCAAATGGAATTCAACGTCAAGACCCTCGAGGGAAAAGACGCTGGCAAGGTCTCCCTTTCGGATGAGATCTTCGGCCTCGATCCCCGCGAAGACATTCTCGCCCGCATGGTTCGTTGGCAGCTCGCCAAGAAGCAGCAGGGTACCCACAAGATCAAGAACCGTTCGGAAGTTTCCCGCACCGGCGCGAAGATGTACAAGCAGAAGGGTACGGGCCGCGCTCGTCACCATTCGGCACGTGCACCCCAGTTCCGCGGCGGTGGCAAGGCTCACGGCCCGGTCGTCCGCAGCCACGAGCATGACCTTCCCAAGAAGGTTCGCGCTCTGGCCCTGCGTCACGCCCTCTCGGCCAAGCTGAAGGCTGAAGACCTGATCGTCATCGACAATCTGGTCGCAACCGAAGCCAAGACCAAGGCGCTTGCCGGTTCGTTCGCGACGCTCGGCCTCACCAATGTCCTCTTCATCGGTGGTGCTGAACTCGACAACAACTTCAAGCTCGCAGCCCAGAACATCCCGAACGTCGACGTTCTGCCGGTTCAGGGCATCAATGTTTACGACATCCTGCGTCGGGGCAAGCTCGTGCTGTCCAAGGCTGCGGTGGAAGCTCTAGAGGAGCGTTTCAAGTGACCGATCTTCGCCACTATGATGTGATCGTCTCGCCGGCGATCACCGAAAAGTCGACGCTGGTATCCGAACAGAACCAGGTCGTCTTCAACGTTGCCAAGGATGCTTCCAAGCCCGAAATCAAGGCTGCCGTCGAGGCGCTGTTCGGTGTGAAGGTCAAGGCCGTCAACACGCTGGTCCGCAAGGGCAAGGTAAAGCGTTTCCGCGGCTTCATTGGCAAGCAGAAGGACGTGAAGAAGGCCGTCGTCACGCTGGTCGAAGGCCAGTCGATCGACGTCTCCACCGGACTCTGAGGTAAAGAACAATGGCATTGAAAAGCTACAACCCGACGACCCCGAGCCAGCGTCAGCTGGTCATCGTCGACCGGTCCGGTCTTCACAAGGGCAAGCCGGTCAAGGCGCTGACGGAAGGTCTGTCCAAGAGCGGCGGCCGTAACAACCTTGGTCGCATCACCGCCCGCTTCATCGGCGGCGGCCACAAGCGGACCTACCGCCTGGTCGACTTCAAGCGTCGCAAGTTCGACGTCGAAGGCACCGTCGAGCGCCTGGAATACGACCCTAACCGCACGGCGTTCATCGCTCTCGTCAAGTACGAGGACGGCGAGCTGGCCTACATCCTCGCTCCGCAGCGCCTTGCTGCCGGCGACAAGGTCATCGCATCCGCCAAGGCCGTCGACGTCAAGCCCGGCAACACCATGCCGCTGCAGTACATCCCGGTCGGCTCCATCGTCCACAACGTCGAGATGAAGCCGGGCAAGGGCGGGCAGATCGCCCGTTCGGCAGGCACCTACGTTCAGCTCGTCGGTCGCGACCAGGGCATGGCCATCCTGCGCCTGAACTCGGGCGAACAGCGCCTGGTACACGGCAGCTGCCTTGCAACCATCGGCGCCGTTTCCAACCCGGATCACGGCAACATCAACGATGGCAAGGCCGGCCGTACCCGCTGGCGCGGCAAGACCCCGCACAACCGCGGTGTCGTCATGAACCCCGTCGACCACCCGCACGGCGGTGGTGAAGGCCGCACCTCCGGTGGCCGTCATCCCGTTTCCCCGTGGGGCAAGCCCACCAAGGGCAAGCGCACGCGCTCGAACAAGTCGACCGACAAGTTCATCATGCGTTCGCGCCATCAGCGCAAGAAGTAAGAGAGGTAGTCAGGAATGGCTCGTTCAGTATGGAAAGGCCCGTTTGTTGACGGCTATCTTCTCAAGAAGGCTGAGAAGGTGCGCGAAGGCGGCCGCAGTGAAGTGATCAAGATCTGGAGCCGTCGCTCCACGATCCTGCCGCAGTTCGTCGGTCTTACGTTCGGCGTCTACAACGGCAACAAGCATGTGCCTGTCTCGGTCAACGAAGACATGGTCGGGCACAAGTTCGGTGAATTCGCTCCCACCCGGACCTACTACGGTCACGGCGCGGACAAGAAGGCGAAGAGGAAGTAACGATGGCGAAGGCAAAGACCGAACGCCGGCTGAAGGACAACGAGGCGCAAGCCGTTGCCCGCACGCTCCGCGTCAGCCCCCAGAAGTTGAACCTCGTTGCCGCCCTGATCCGCGGCAAGAAGGTGGACCGCGCGCTTGCCGAGCTGGAATTTTCCCGCAAGCGCATCGCAGGCACGGTGAAGAAGACTCTCGAGTCGGCTATCGCCAATGCCGAGAACAACCATGACCTCGACGTCGACAGCCTGATCGTATCGGAAGCATACGTCGGCAAGTCGATCGTCATGAAGCGTTTCCACGCTCGTGGTCGCGGCCGTGCATCTCGCATCGAGAAGCCCTTCGCGCACCTGACGATCGTGGTTCGTGAAGTCGAGGAAAAAGGGGAGGCCGCATAATGGGCCAGAAAATCAATCCGATCGGCTTCCGCCTCGGCATCAACCGTACCTGGGATAGCCGCTGGTTCGCCGACAACGCCGAATACGGGCAGCTCCTGCACGAAGACCTCAAGATCCGTGCATACCTGATGTCCGAACTGAAGCAGGCCGGCATTGCAAAGGTCGTCATCGAGCGTCCGCACAAGAAGTGCCGCGTCACGATCCACTCGGCACGTCCGGGCCTGATCATCGGCAAGAAGGGCGCCGACATCGAAAAGCTCCGCAAGAAGCTTTCCGAGATGACGTCCTCCGAAACGCACCTCAACATCGTCGAGGTTCGCAAGCCGGAAGTCGACGCGACCCTGGTCGCACAGTCGATCGCCCAGCAGCTCGAGCGTCGCGTGGCCTTCCGCCGCGCCATGAAGCGCGCTGTCCAGTCGGCCATGCGTCTTGGCGCCGAAGGCATCAAGATCACCTGCGCCGGCCGTCTCGGCGGTGCTGAAATCGCCCGTACGGAGTGGTACCGCGAAGGTCGCGTTCCGCTTCACACCCTGCGCGCCGACATCGACTACGGCACGGCAGAGGCGGAAACCGCCTACGGGATCTGCGGCATCAAGGTCTGGATCTTCAAGGGCGAAATCCTGGAGCACGATCCTATGGCATCCGAACGCCGTGCGCTGGAAGGCGATGCACAGGGTCCGGCAAGCCGCGAACGTAGCGACCGTGGCGATCGTCGCCGCGAACGCGAAAACGCTTGATCAACGCTGGCGAAAGATAAGCTCGGAGAAGTAAGAAAATGTTGCAGCCAAAGCGTACCAAGTTCCGGAAGCAGTTCAAGGGACGCATCAAGGGCGTCGCCAAGGGCGGCTTCGACCTGGCTTTCGGCGAATTCGGCCTGAAGGCACAGGAGCCCAACCGCGTCAATGCTCGCGAGATCGAGGCGGCCCGCCGCGCGATCACCCGTTACATGAAGCGTGCAGGGCGCGTGTGGATCCGCGTATTCCCCGACGTCCCGGTCACGGCCAAGCCGACCGAAGTTCGTATGGGTAAGGGCAAGGGTTCGGTTGAATACTGGGCATGCAAGGTCAAGCCCGGCCGGATGATGTTCGAGATCGACGGCGTCTCCGAGGAGATCGCCCGCGAGGCGCTTCGCCTCGGTGCTGCCAAGCTCTCGGTCAAGACGCGCTTCGTACAGCGCATCGCAGAGTAAGGAGAGGCTAGGATGAAAGCCGAAGAAGTTCGCGCCCTCACGGCCGACCAGCTCAAGGACAAGCTCGCAGAGCTCAAGAAGGAGCAGTTCAACCTGCGCTTCCAGAAGGCCACCGGCCAGCTCGAGAAGTCCTCGCGAATCAATGAGGTTCGCAAGGATATTGCCCGCGTAAAAACCATTGCCCGCCAGAAGGCGGCAGAAGCCAAGGCCTAAGGAAGAACAATATGCCGAAACGCATTCTGCAGGGCGTCGTAGTTTCCGACAAGAACGAGAAGACCGTTGTTGTCCGCGTCGAGCGCCGATTCGCGCACCCGCTGCTTCAGAAGACGGTCCGCCGTTCCAAGAAGTACAAGGCGCATGATGAAAACAACCAGTACAAGGTAGGCGACGTCGTTTCCATCCAGGAATGTGCGCCCATCTCCAAGGACAAGCGCTGGACGGTCGTATCCGCCCAGGCTTGATTTGCAGCGATTTTGCGCCGGGGCCTTGCTTCTGGCGCAAAATTCTGTATGAAGCACGCCATCGGCGCAGGACGCTCGGCAACGAGCGTTCTTTTGCTTTGAGCGCAGGGAAGGTCCTTAACAGGAAACCACCTTGGCAAGATCCATCCCGCGCACAATGAAATTCTGTCCATAAGCCGGATCGGGGCGTTCGCGCGCCCGGTCGTTCCGGTCATTAGAAAAAGGCGACTGACATGATTCAGATGCAAACAAACCTCGACGTGGCGGATAATTCCGGCGCACGTCGTGTCATGTGCATCAAGGTGCTGGGCGGCTCCAAGCGCAAGTACGCTTCGATCGGCGATGTAATCGTCGTGTCGATCAAGGAAGCTATTCCGCGCGGCCGCGTTAAGAAGGGCGACGTGATGAAGGCGGTTGTTGTGCGTACCGCCAAGGACATCCGTCGCGCGGACGGCAGCGTCATCCGCTTCGATAACAACGCGGCGGTCCTCATCGACAACAAGAAAGAGCCGATCGGTACCCGTATCTTCGGACCGGTTCCGCGCGAACTTCGCGCCAAGAACCACATGAAGATCATCTCTCTGGCTCCAGAAGTACTGTAAGGGAGCGATAGCGATGCAAAAGATCCGCAAGGGCGACAACGTTGTCGTATTGACTGGCAAGGACAAGGGCCGCACCGGCGAAGTCCTTCAGGTCCTGCCGAAGGAAGACCGCGCACTCGTGCGCGGCGTGAACATGGTGAAGCGCCACCAGCGTCAGACTCAGACGCAGGAAGCCGGCATCATCAACAAGGAAGCATCCATCCACCTGTCGAACATCGCGATCGTCGCGAAGGACGGAAAGCCGACCCGCGTCGGTTTCCAGGTTGTCGACGGTAAGAAGGTGCGGGTTGCCAAGCGTACGGGAGATGTGATCGATGGCTGAGGCAAAGTACGAGCCGCGGCTCAAGGCTGAATACGTTTCCCGGATCCGTGGCGCTCTGATGGAGAAGTTCTCCTACAGCAACGAGATGATGATCCCGAAGCTGGAGAAGATCGTCATCAACATGGGTGTGGGCGAGGCGACTGCCGACTCCAAGAAGCCCACCGTTGCTGCTGCCGACCTGGCTGCGATCTCGGGCCAGAAGGCTGTCATCACCCGCGCCCGCAACTCCATCGCTGGCTTCAAGGTCCGCGAAGGCATGCCGATCGGCGCCAAGGTGACCCTGCGCGGCGCGCGCATGTATGAATTCCTGGATCGCCTGGTCAACATCGCGCTTCCGCGCGTTCGCGACTTCCGCGGCCTGAATCCGAAGAGCTTTGACGGCCGTGGCAACTTCGCCATGGGCATCAAGGAACACATCGTGTTCCCGGAGATCAATTACGACAAGGTTGATCAGATGTGGGGCATGGACATCATCGTTTGCACGACGGCCACGACCGACGACGAAGCACGGGCTCTGCTGACAGAGTTCAACTTCCCGTTCCGTCAGTAACCGTAACGACGAGCGTAGAAAAGGAACTCCGATATGGCGAAGACCAGCGCAGTTGAAAAGAACAAGCGCCGCCGCAAGACCGTTGCCAACCAGGCTGCAAAGCGTGCAGCCCTGAAGGCGACCATCATGAACCAGGAGCTGCCGATCGAAGAGCGGTTCCAGGCAACCCTGAAGCTCGCCTCGCTGCCGCGCGATGGCTCCAAGACCCGCATCCGTAACCGGTGCGAAGTCACGGGCCGCCCGCGCGCATTCTATCGCAAGCTCAAGATGTCGCGTATCGCGCTTCGCGAGCTGGGCAACCTCGGCAAGGTGCCGGGCGTCGTCAAGTCGAGCTGGTAAGGAGACGGTTAGATGACCATGACTGATCCGCTGGGCGATATGCTCACCCGCATCCGCAATGGCGCTGCTCGCCGCAAGTCGTCCGTCACGACGCCAGCTTCCAAGCTGCGCGCTCGCGTCCTGGACGTCCTGCAGGCGGAAGGCTACATCCGCGGCTATTCCCAGACCGATTACGGCAACGGCAAGTCCGAGATCGAAATCGAACTGAAGTACTACGAAGGCGCGTCGGTGATCCGTGAGATCGGCCGCGTGTCCAAGCCTGGCCGCCGGGTCTATGTCTCGGTGAAGTCCATCCCGCAGGTCGCGAACGGCCTCGGCATCACCATCCTTTCGACTCCGAAGGGCGTGATGGCCGATCACCAGGCTCGCGAACAGAACGTTGGTGGCGAGGTTCTTTGCTCCGTCTTCTAAGACAGGGCAGGGATCTCCATAGCGAACAGACAGGATAAAAAAATGTCTCGTATCGGTAAAAGGCCCGTTCAGGTTCCTGCAGGTGTCACGGCTACGGTCGATGGCCAGAAAGTGACTGCAAAGGGCCCCAAGGGCGAGCTGTTCTTCGTCGCCAATGACGAAGTGAAGCTTGAATTCAGCGATAACGCCGTCTCGGTAACCCCGATCAACGACTCCAAGGATGCCCGCTCCAAGTGGGGCATGTCGCGGACGATGATCGAGAATATCTTCAAGGGCGTTAAGGACGGTTTCGAGCGCAAGCTCGAGATCAACGGCGTCGGCTACCGTGCCTCCATGCAGGGCCAGAACCTGCAGCTGGCTCTCGGTTTCAGCCATGACGTCGTCTACGAACCGCCGAAGGGTATTTCGATTGCCGTGCCGAAGCCGACGGAAATCGTCGTCACCGGCATCAACAAGCAGCAGGTCGGTCAGGTTGCCGCGGAAATCCGCGAATACCGCGGTCCGGAGCCCTACAAGGGCAAGGGCGTCAAGTACGCCGAGGAACGGATCGTCCGCAAGGAAGGCAAGAAGAAGTAAGGATCACGCGAAATGGCTAGCAGGAAACAAGCACTTGCAAAGCGCGCGAGCCGCGTGCGCCGCCAGATTAAGGCGGTCGCCAACGGCCGTCCGCGCCTGTCGGTTCATCGCTCGTCGAAGAACATCTATGTCCAGGTCATCGATGACGTGGCCGGCCGCACGCTTGCTGCCGCCTCCACGCTCGACGCCGACCTGCGCTCCAAGCTCAAGACCGGTGCGGACGTTGAAGCCGCTGCCGCCGTCGGCAAGCTTGTCGCAGAACGTGCGACCAAGGCGGGCGTGAAGGAAGTCGTGTTCGATCGCGGCGCCTTCATCTACCACGGCCGCATCAAGGCCCTGGCCGAAGCTGCCCGCGAAGGCGGTCTGAGCTTCTAAGGAATTTGCCCGGCCCTGGCGCTTGCCTGGCCGGGCAAACTGCGGTTATGCCGCACCGATCCGGTCTGAAGGATCACCCCGTAATCTGCCGATTGCACCCGGAAAAGAAAAAGGAACAGGACAATGGCACAAGAAAGAAGAGGTTCTCGCGACGATCGCCAGAACCGCGAAGAGCGCGATAGCGAATTCGTCGACAAGCTGGTCGCGATCAACCGCGTCGCCAAGGTTGTCAAGGGCGGCCGTCGCTTCGGCTTCGCAGCACTCGTCGTCGTCGGCGACCAGAAGGGCCGCGTAGGCTTCGGTCACGGCAAGGCACGCGAAGTGCCGGAAGCGATCCGCAAGGCGACCGAATCCGCCAAGCGCGATCTGATCTTCGTCCCGCTTCGCGATGGCCGTACGCTGCATCACGACGTCAACGGCCGTCACGGCGCCGGCAAGGTTCTGCTGCGCGCTGCCAAGGCTGGTACCGGTATCATCGCCGGTGGTCCGATGCGCGCCGTCTTCGAAACGCTCGGCGTTCATGACGTCGTCGCCAAGTCGACCGGTTCGTCGAACCCCTACAACATGGTTCGCGCAACCTTCGACGCCCTGAAGCATCAGGTTCATCCGAAGGACGTCGCAGCTCAGCGTGGCATCAAGTATGCAACGCTCCAGGCTCGCCGCGCCGCTTCCGGCAACGCCGCGGAAGAATAAGGAGAGCGATCATGGCCAAGAAAGCCACCAAGGCAGACGCCAACAAGACGGTTACCGTCGAACAGATCGGTAGCCCCATCCGCCGGCCGGCTGTACAGCGCCAGACGCTGATCGGTCTCGGTCTCAACAAGATGCACCGGGTCCGCACCCTGGAGGATACTCCTTCGGTTCGCGGCATGATCCGTGCTGTCCAGCATCTCGTTCGCGTCGTCGACGAGAAGTGAGACGGGGGAAGTCATCATGAAACTGAATGAAATCAAAGACAACGAAGGCGCCACCAAGGACCGCATCCGCGTTGGTCGCGGTATCGGCTCCGGCAAGGGCAAGACCGGTGGTCGCGGCGTGAAGGGTCAGAAGGCTCGTTCCGGCGTCGCCGTCAACGGCTTCGAAGGCGGCCAGATGCCGATCTATCGTCGTCTGCCGAAGCGCGGCTTCACCAACATCTTCGCTTCCGAATACGTCACCGTATCGCTCGGCCGTATCCAGACCGCGATCGATGCCAAGAAGCTCGACCCGAAGGCCACGATCGATGCTGCTGCCCTGAAGGCTGCCGGCGTCATCCGTCGCTTCAAGGACGGCGTGCGGATCCTGTCCGACGGCGAACTGAAGGCCAAGGTTTCGATCGAAGCCGCCGGCGCCTCCAAGGCTGCCGTCGAGAAGATCGAAAAGGCCGGTGGCTCGATCAAGCTTCCGGAAGCCGCAGCGGCTGAATAAACCGTTTAAGATCGCCCGGAGTGCTTCACACCGGGCGATTTTGCTCCCATATGTGAGCCTCACGATTCCGGGACCGGTCGCCAGGCCGGCGTATTCCGGAGCCATACGGAAAACAGGGTGAGGCACAGATTGCACCTGCGATCCCCGCCCGTTATCTGAAACTGAATTTGGACTGCATTCCGGAACCGGCACACCCCCGCCGCCGGAATTGGTCAGGCGGAGAGATGCATGGCTTCTGCAGCGGAACAACTTGCCTCCAACCTCAATTTCTCGACCTTTGCCAAGGCTGAGGATCTCAAGAAGCGGCTGTGGTTCACGCTCGCCGCACTGCTCGTCTACCGTCTCGGCACGCATATCCCGCTGCCCGGGCTCAATCCCGAGGCCTATGCGCAGGCATTCCGCGGGCAGGCCGGCGGTATCCTCGGCCTCTTCAACATGTTTGCCGGCGGCGCCGTCGAGCGCATGGCGATCTTCGCGCTCGGCATCATGCCGTACATTTCCGCGTCGATCATCGTGCAGCTGATGACGTCGGTCGTTCCTTCTCTCGAAGCGCTGAAGAAGGAAGGCGAGCAGGGCCGCAAGGTCATCAACCAGTACACCCGCTACGGCACGGTGCTCCTCGGAACCCTGCAGGCCTACGGCATTGCGGTCGGCCTCGAGAGCGGCAACGGCCTCGTCGTGGATCCGGGCTGGTTCTTCCGCATCTCGACCGTCGTCACGCTTCTTGGCGGCACCATGTTCCTGATGTGGCTCGGCGAGCAGATCACCGCTCGCGGGATCGGCAACGGAATTTCGCTCATCATCTTCGCCGGCATTGTCGCCGCGCTCCCGACGGCTCTTGCCGGGACGCTGGAACTCGGCCGCACCGGCGCGCTGTCGACGGCGCACATCCTCGCGGTCATCGTCGTGGCGATCGGCGTGATCATGCTGATCGTCTTCGTGGAGCGTGCGCAGCGCCGCCTGCTGATCCAGTATCCGAAGCGCCAGGTCGGCAACCGGATGTTCCAGGGCGATACCTCGCACCTGCCGCTGAAGCTCAACACGGCCGGCGTCATCCCCGCGATCTTCGCCTCCTCGCTGCTGCTGCTGCCCGCCACGGCGGCCGGCTTTGCGGGCAGTTCCGAGATGCCGGGCTGGGCAACCACCATCATTTCGGCGCTCGGCCACGGCCAGCCGGCATTCATGGTGCTCTACGGCCTGCTCATCGCGTTCTTTGCATTCTTCTATACGGCGATCGTCTTCAATCCGAAGGACACCGCCGACAACCTGAAGAAGCACGGCGGCTTCATCCCCGGCATTCGCCCGGGCGAGCGGACGGCCGAATACATCGACTACGTCCTGACGCGGATCACCGTCGTCGGTGCGGCATACCTCGTCTTCGTCTGCGTGCTGCCGGAGCTGCTGATCGCCCGTACGGGCGTACCATTAGCCCTTGGTGGGACTTCGCTTTTGATCGTTGTCAGTGTAACTCTCGACACGGTTGCACAGATCCAGGGTCACCTTATTGCTCAGCAGTATGAGGGGCTGATCAAGAAGTCGAAACTGCGTGGAGGAAAGAGGGGACGATGAGACTGATTCTTTTGGGACCGCCGGGCGCGGGAAAGGGAACCCAGGCCCAGCGGATCGTGGAGAAGCACGGCATTCCGCAGCTCTCCACGGGGGACATGCTGCGCGCCGCGGTGGCCGCCGAAACCGATGTCGGCAAGCGCGCCAAGGCGGTCATGGATGCAGGCAAGCTCGTCTCCGACGATATCGTCATCGCCATCGTCTCCGAGCGAATCGACCAGCCGGACTGCGCCAACGGTTTCATCCTCGACGGCTTCCCGCGGACGCTCGTCCAGGCGGATGCCACGGAGACGATGCTGCGGGACAAGGGCATGGACCTTTCCGCGGTCATCGAACTGAGGGTCGACGACAAGGAACTGATCCGCCGGGTATCCGGCCGCTATTCCTGCGCCCAGTGCGGCACCGTCTACCATGACACAGACAAGGTTCCGGCCAAGGAAGGTGTCTGCGACAAGTGCGGCTCGACTCACTTCAAGCGTCGCCCCGACGACAATGCCGAGACGATGACCCAGCGCCTCGAGGTCTACTACAAGGAGACCTCTCCGCTGATCGGCTACTACTATGCCAAGGGCAAGCTGAAGTCCGTGGACGGCATGGCCGAGATGGACGCCGTTACGGCGGAAATCGAGAAACTGCTCGCGGCTCTCTGAGCAGCCGCGGCATTCCAAAGAATCTTGGCGGGGCCGGTTGCATTTTTTAACCGATTCCGCTAAACACCGCGCCAACTCGCGACAGCATATGCGATCGGTGCGGATCTCCCCACTAGGGTGTCCGGGTCCGATCGTTTTGACCTGTTCCGGATGGATTTGAACTGGCGGCCTTAGATTGGCTGCTCTCATGGAAGAAGTACCACTTGCCGGATGGCAACTGGAACGCAAGGAGAATAGGCGTGGCACGTATCGCTGGCGTCAACATCCCGACTGCGAAGCGCGTCGTTATCGCGTTGACGTATATTCACGGGATCGGCCCGAAGTTCGCACAGGAAATCATCGAGAAGGTCGGTATCCCGGCTGATCGTCGCGTCCATCAGCTGACGGATGCGGAAGTCCTGCAGATCCGCGAAGCCATCGACCGCGACTACCAGGTCGAAGGTGACCTGCGTCGCGAGACCTCGATGAACATCAAGCGTCTGATGGACCTTGGCTGCTACCGCGGCCTGCGTCATCGTCGCGGCCTTCCGGTCCGCGGCCAGCGGACGCACACCAATGCCCGCACCCGCAAGGGTCCGGCAAAGGCTATCGCTGGTAAGAAGAAGTAATTTCCCGGGTAACTCCGGGCGAGGGGAGGCCGGCGGCAATTCGCTGGCCTCTTTTTGAGTTTGGTGCCGGATCTCGGTCCGGTTCCGGTGGAGCCGCTGGAATTACGGCGGTGACGAGATCAACGAAAGGAAGACCATGGCCAAGGAAGCCACCCGCGTCCGCCGTCGCGAACGCAAGAACATCACGTCGGGCGTTGCCCACGTCAACTCGACCTTCAACAACACGATGATCACCATCACGGACGCTCAGGGCAATGCGATTGCCTGGTCGTCGGCTGGTGCCAAGGGCTTCAAGGGTTCGCGCAAGTCGACTCCGTTTGCCGCTCAGATCGCTGCCGAAGACTGCGCCAAGAAGGCTCAGGAACACGGCATGAAGTCGCTGGAAGTCGAAGTCTGCGGTCCGGGTTCCGGCCGTGAATCGGCTCTGCGCGCCCTGCAGGCTGCCGGCTTCATGATCACTTCGATCCGTGACGTTACGCCGATCCCGCACAACGGCTGCCGTCCGCGCAAGAAGCGCCGCGTCTGATCGTTGGATGCGTCGGCCTTCGGCCCGGTCGCATTGAACTCGCGTAATGCCGCCTTACTTCGTCGTCGAAGTCTGGCGGTTTTGCCGTACCGCCGAAAGGCAATGTCTTACGGTGCTTCTCATGCTCGGTTGCCACGATTGAATGGTGGCAACGAACGGAAGGTTTAAAACATGATCCAGAAGAACTGGCAGGAACTGATCAAGCCGAACAAGGTGGAGTTCACCTCGTCCGGCCGCACGAAGGCAACGCTGGTTGCAGAGCCGCTTGAGCGGGGCTTCGGCCTGACGCTCGGCAACGCCCTGCGCCGGGTGCTTCTGTCGTCGCTGCGCGGCGCGGCTGTGACCGCCGTCCAGATCGACGGCGTTCTGCACGAGTTCTCCTCCATCCCCGGCGTTCGGGAAGATGTGACGGACATCGTGCTGAACATCAAGGAAATCGCCATCAAGATGGATGGCGACGACGCAAAGCGCATGGTCGTGCGCAAGCAGGGCCCTGGTGCCGTTACCGCTGGCGACATCCAGACGGTTGGCGACATCGAGATCCTGAACCCCGACCATGTCATCTGCACCCTCGACGAGGGCGCGGAGATCCGCATGGAGTTCACGGTCAACAACGGCAAGGGCTATGTCCCGGCCGAGCGTAACCGTGCAGAAGACGCGCCGATCGGCCTGATCCCGGTCGACAGCCTCTACTCGCCGGTCAAGAAGGTGTCCTACAAGGTGGAAAACACCCGCGAAGGACAGGTTCTCGATTACGACAAGCTGACCATGACCATCGAGACCGATGGTTCGGTAACCGGTGAAGACGCTGTCGCCTTCGCCGCCCGTATTCTTCAGGACCAGCTCTCGGTCTTCGTCAACTTCGACGAGCCGCAGAAGGACGTCGAGGAAGAAGCCGTTACCGAACTGGCGTTCAACCCGGCGCTCCTCAAGAAGGTCGACGAACTGGAACTCTCTGTCCGTTCGGCGAACTGCCTGAAGAACGACAACATCGTCTACATCGGCGACCTCATCCAGAAGACCGAGGCGGAAATGCTGCGCACTCCGAATTTCGGTCGCAAGTCGCTGAACGAGATCAAGGAAGTTCTGGCATCCATGGGCCTCCATCTTGGCATGGAAGTTCCCGCCTGGCCGCCGGAAAACATCGAAGATCTCGCCAAGCGTTACGAAGACCAATACTAACTAGTCAGACTGCAGGCGAATGCCTGCAAGTGAAGGAGACCAGACATGCGCCACGCAAAAGCAGGCCGCAAGCTCAACCGCACCGCAAGCCACCGCAAGGCGATGTTCGCCAACATGGCGGCTTCGCTCATCACCCATGAGCAGATCGTGACCACCCTGCCGAAGGCAAAGGAAATCCGTCCGATCGTCGAAAAGCTCGTCACGCTCGGCAAGCGCGGCGACCTGCACGCTCGTCGTCAGGCGATCTCGCAGATCCAGGACCAGGACGCCGTCCGCAAGCTGTTCGATGCAATCGCATCGCGCTACGCCACCCGCAACGGCGGCTACCTGCGCATCATGAAGGCCGGCTTCCGCCAGGGCGACAATGCCCCGCTCGCAGTCATCGAATTCGTCGAGCGCGACGTCGATGCCAAGGGCGCGGCCGACAAGGCCCGCGTTGCTGCCGAAGCTGAAGCAGCAGAAGCCGCTTGATGATCTGATCCGCCTTGCGGATCTGTTTTAAAAGGCCGGGTGGAAACGCCCGGCCTTTTTCGTCATCTGGCGGCGCGCGCCAGTCGCGGCGTTCCGCGTTTCCAGTTCAGGAACGGCCGACGCAGGGGCCGGTAGAGAAGCAGGAGGACGATGAGCGCGATGTGGACGAAGGGGACGAGCGTCACGGACTTGACCGCAAGGAAGTAGTGCAGCGCCCCGCCGAGCGCCACCGGATAGATGAGCCGGTGCAGGCCGTTCCATCTCTGTCCGAGGCGGCGTATCGACCAGTTGTTGGAGGTCAGCGCCAGGGGCACGAGGCAGGCGAGGCAGACCATGCCGATGGTGATATAGGGGCGCTTGGCTATATCCGCACCGATCGATCCGAAGTCGAGGCCGCGATCGAGGATCAGCCAGACGGAAAAGTGCATCAGCACGTAATAGAAGGCGAGGAGCCCGAGTGCCCGCCGGTAGCGCAGCCAGTTGATGCCGGTAAAATCGCGCAGCGGCGTGATGGCAAGGGTCGCGATGAGAAAGCGCAGCGCCCATATGCCGAGCAGGTGCTCGAACGTCTTCACGGGATTGACGCCGAGGCCGCCGGTTGCCCCCAGGTAGAAATACCAGGCCGCCGGCACTAGGCCGGCCGCATAGAGCGCCCAGATGCTGGGTCCGTGCAGCCGGCGGGGCAGGGCGGGGATTGCGGCCATCAGTAGTTCGCCTTCAGGTCCAGTCCCTCGTAGAGGCCGGCCACTTCCTCGGCATATCCGTTGAACATCAGGGTCGGCCGGTTGGCGACCTTGAAGAAGCCGCCTTCGCCGATCCGCTGCTCGGTGGCCTGGCTCCAGCGGGGGTGATCCACTTCCGGGTTCACGTTGGAATAGAAGCCGTATTCGCGGGCGTTTGAATTCTTCCAGGTCGTCGGTGGTTCGTTCTCGACCAGCGAGATCCGGACGATCGACTTGATGCTCTTGAAACCGTATTTCCACGGGACGACGAGCCGGATGGGCGCGCCGTTCTGCTTCGGCAGCGTCTCCCCATAGAGGCCGACGGAGAGGATGGTGAGGGGGTGGCGCGCCTCGTCGAGCCGCAGCCCTTCCACATAGGGCCATTCGAGCGGCTGGAAGAGCCCCGTCTGGCCGGGCATTTCCTCCGGCCGGACCAGCGTCTCGAACGTCACGTACTTGGCGCTGCCGAGCGGGTCCACCTGGTCGAGGAGTGCCGAGAGCGGAAAGCCGATCCACGGGATGACCATCGACCAGCCCTCGACGCAGCGCATCCGGTAGACGCGTTCCTCGAGCGGCAGCTTCATCAGTTCCTCGATGCCGAACTCGCGCGGCTTGCCCACCAGCCCGTCCACCTTCACCGACCAGGGCAGCGGATTGAAATGCTGCGATCTCTCGGAAGGATCGCTCTTGCCGGTCCCGAATTCGTAGAAGTTGTTATAGGTCGTGACGGCTTCCTTGGGCGTCAGCATCTCGTCGGTGGAATAGGGGCTTGCCGATGCGGCAAGGGGTGCGGCGAACGCCGGTCTGGCCCCGGCGGCCAGCGCAAGTCCGGCCGCCGCGGTCCCGAGAAAGGTGCGGCGCGACATGTAGACCCCGCGCGGCGTGATCTCGGAGGCTGGTATGCGGGGCGGATGATAGACGGGCATGACGGTCTCCCTGGGGCGGCGGCTTTGTCATCTATACGTAATCCGGGTGCGAACGGTTTCACAGCGTCGGAAGCGCCGGCGAAGGGCAATTTTGCGTGAGGCGTACCGGGGAGTACCGTTTCCCCCGTCCGTGATAGTGACACCTTCTGTCGTCTGGAGTAGGAAAGTCGTTCAATCCGGGCGTCATCCCAAGCCGGCGGGCGCCGATACCAGATCGAGGACAAATCCATGCCTGCCTATCGTTCCAGAACCACGACCCACGGCCGCAACATGGCTGGTGCGCGCGGCCTGTGGCGTGCCACGGGCATGAAGGACAGCGACTTCGGCAAGCCCATCATCGCCGTGGTGAACTCGTTCACCCAGTTCGTCCCGGGCCACGTCCACCTGAAGGACCTCGGCCAGCTCGTCGCGCGCGAGATCGAGGCGGCCGGCGGCGTGGCCAAGGAGTTCAACACGATCGCCGTGGACGACGGCATCGCCATGGGCCATGACGGCATGCTCTACTCGCTGCCGTCGCGCGAGATCATCGCCGATTCCGTCGAATACATGGTCAACGCCCATTGCGCCGATGCCATGGTCTGCATCTCCAACTGCGACAAGATCACCCCCGGCATGCTGAACGCCGCCATGCGGCTCAACATCCCGGCCGTCTTCGTTTCGGGCGGGCCGATGGAGGCCGGCAAGGTCGTCCTGCAGGGCAAGACGGTCGCCCTCGACCTCGTCGATGCCATGGTGGCGGCCGCCGACGACGCGATTTCGGATGCCGATGTCCAGGCGATCGAACGCGCCGCCTGTCCGACCTGCGGTTCCTGCTCGGGCATGTTCACGGCCAATTCCATGAACTGCCTCACGGAGGCACTTGGCCTGTCGCTGCCGGGCAACGGCTCGACGCTTGCCACCCATGCCGATCGCAAGCGCCTGTTCGTGGAAGCCGGCCACCTGATCGTCCATCTCGCCCGCCGCTGGTACGAGCAGGAGGACGAAAGCGTCCTGCCGCGCTCGATCGCCACCAAGCAGGCCTTCGAGAACGCCATGGCGCTCGATATCGCCATGGGCGGGTCCACCAATACGGTCCTGCACATCCTCGCTGCGGCCTACGAAGGCGGCGTCGACTTCACCATGGACGACATCGACCGCCTGTCGCGCAAGGTTCCCTGCCTGTCGAAGGTCGCGCCGGCCAAGAGCGACGTCCACATGGAGGACGTCCACCGCGCCGGCGGCATCATGCGCATCCTCGGCGAGCTCGAACGCGGCGGCCTCCTGAACCGTGATTGCTACACGGTGCACGAAACGACGCTCGGCGACGCCATTGACCGCTGGGACATCACCCGCACCAATAGCGAGACCGTGCGCACCTTCTTCAAGGCTGCCCCCGGCGGCGTGCCCACCCAGGTTGCCTTCTCCCAGTCGTCGCGCTGGGACGATCTCGATACCGACAGCGAAAAGGGCGTCATCCGGTCCGTGAAGAACCCGTTCTCCAAGGATGGCGGGCTGGCGGTCCTCTACGGCAACATCGCGCTCAACGGCTGCATCGTGAAGACGGCGGGTGTTGACGAATCCATCCTCAAGTTCACCGGTCCCGCCCGTGTCTTCGAAAGCCAGGACGCCTCGGTCAAGGCCATCCTCAACAACGAGGTCGTCGCCGGTGACGTGGTCGTCATCCGTTACGAAGGCCCGAAGGGTGGCCCCGGCATGCAGGAAATGCTCTATCCGACGAGCTACCTGAAGTCGAAGGGCCTCGGAAAGGCCTGCGCGCTGGTCACCGACGGACGCTTCTCCGGCGGCACGTCCGGCCTGTCCATCGGCCACGCCTCCCCGGAAGCGGCCGAGGGCGGGGCGATCGGCCTCGTCCGCGAGGGCGACATGATCGAGATCGACATTCCCAACCGGACGATCAACCTGCTGGTTTCCGATGCCGAACTCGCGCATCGTCGCACCGAGCAGGACAAGGCGGGCTGGAAGCCGGTGGCGCCGCGCAAGCGCAACGTCACGACGGCCCTCAAGGCCTATGCCGCCTTTGCGTCGAGCGCCGACAAGGGCGCCGTGCGGATATTGCCGGAATAGGCCGGTCTTCAGCCCTCATGCTGCGAAACGACGAGGCTGACCGGCGCGTGATCGCTGGTCTTCGCCTTTTCCCGGAGGACCGCGTTGATCCTGCCGTGAATCTCGTGCTCCACCCAGCCTGAGCGGGGCTTGACGATGAGCGGCCCGAGACCCCGTCGGCTGAGCGCCTCGGTGAAGGTGATGTGGTCGAGCAGGATCGTCGGCGACCGCAACGGATCGAGCTCATCGACGAAGCTGACGGTCCAGCGCAGGTTCTGCGGATAGTCGAAGAGCGCGTGGTTCAGGAATTTGCGGGCGAAGAAGACATCGCCCTGCAGCACGCCGATCAGGTCGTGGAGCAGGTATTCGCGCTCCAGCAGTTCCTTGCCGGGACCATCGTTGAGGTCCCCGATAACGAAGATGATCGGCAGTTCCTCCTGCGCGAAACGCTTGTCGATATAATAGCGGACATCGGTCGCCTCGGTCGTCAGCTTGGCCCGGGCGAGATGCGCATTGGCCATGAACCATGCGACATCGGCGCGGGCGTAATAGGCGTCGCTCGTTTCGCCCGCGTGCCGTGGGGGGACCTCGATGCCGATATGCTTGCTCTTGAAGTGGCAGCCGATCACCTCGACCCGCCGTCCCTGGTAGGTGAGCACCAGCACCTGCGGGTGGCGGTAGTGGTCGTGCGTGTGGCGGATGTTGGCGCCGGCGCTCATCGTCTTCTTGTCGAGCGAGGGCGCGGACAGGTGCCAGTTGCCCCCGGCATGGCTGCCGAGCGATGCCTCTTCCGTATAGTTCCGCCAGATTGCAAGATCGAGGAGATGCGCCCCGCAGGTATCGGCGAGGGCCGGCTTCACCAGGAACCACATCCACTGCTCGCCGAGCGTGCCATAGGCCTTGTCGCTTTGGCCGGCATGGGTGATCAACCGGTATTCCGGAAGGTAGGCGGTGACGAATTCCTGCATCGCCTCGGCGCCGCGGATCGCCTCGATCATGAAGAGGATGTCCGCGTCGATCTCCAGAACCTCGCCGCGAAGGGCCTGCAGCTTGGCCTGCGCATCGGCCATCGATGGCCGCCGGCCGGTGAAGCTCCTGGATCTCTCCTGGTATCTCCCGCTCGTCACGCCGAAGGAATCGATCAGCCATTCGACATTCCAGGTCGTCAGCTTGAACGCCTGTGCCATCATCTCCTCCCTCGGAGAGCCCGTGGCGTCAGTCTAACACACCGCCATTGGGCGCGGTATGACGGCACTTGGCGGCCTTGGCCGGGAGAAAGCCGCTGCCGGGAACGGTCGTTGCCGCGGGCGGCATGCCGGGCTGCTATCCTTGTTCGGCCACCTTTCCTTTCTAGCCTGCAGCGCTACAAATCGGGACGGTAATTCGTAGCGAGGAATCACATGCTGACCATTCGAATGGGCCTGTCGGCCTGTTTTGCCGCCCTTCTTTTCCTGCAGCCCGTCGCCGTTGAGGCGCAGGAGGAAAAGGCGGTGCCCAAAAGCCAGGCGGAAATCCAGCTCTCCTTCGCGCCGCTGGTCAAGCGGACGGCCGGTGCCGTCGTGAACGTCTACGCAGAGCGCGTCGTGCAGCGGCGGAACCCGTTTGCCGGCGATCCCTTTTTCGAGCAGTTCTTTGGCCAGCGCATGCCGAACCGCAGCGAGAAGCAGTCCTCGCTCGGCTCCGGTGTCATCGTCTCGAATAACGGGCTGGTGGTGACCAATCATCACGTCATCCAGGGCGCCGACGATATCCGCATCGCGCTTGCCGATGGCCGGGAGTTTGCCTCGGAAGTGCTGCTCAAGGACGAAAGCCTCGATCTGGCGGTCCTGAAAGTAAGCGGCCGCCAGGATTTTCCCGTCCTGCCGATCGGCAATTCCGATGCAGTAGAAGTCGGTGACCTCGTGCTTGCGATCGGCAACCCGTTCGGCGTCGGCCAGACGGTGACGAACGGCATCGTTTCCGCGCTTGCCCGCAACCAGGTGACGCCCGGCGATTTCGGCTTCTTCATCCAGACCGACGCCTCCATCAATCCCGGCAATTCGGGCGGGGCGCTCATGAACATGAACGGCGAACTGATCGGCATCAACACCGCGATCTTCTCCCGCGGCGGCGGCTCGAACGGGATCGGCTTTGCGATCCCCGCCAACCTCGTCAAGGTGTTCCTTGCCGCAGCGGAGAAGGGCGACAAGACCTTCGAGCGTCCGTATATCGGTGCGCGCTTCGAGCCGGTGACGTCGGACGTGGCGGAAGCGCTCGGCCTGGACGCGGCCCGCGGCGCGCTTGTCGTCGGGGTCGTGGAGGGCGGTCCGGCCGACAAGGCCGGCCTGAAGCCCGGCGAAGTGATCACCGCTGTCGATGGCATTGCGGTCGAGCATCCCGATGCGCTCGGCTACCGCCTGACGACGGCAGGCCTTGGCCAGGAAGCCGTGCTGACGGTCCGCTCCGACGAAGTCCGCGAGATCGCCATCGCTCTTGGTTCAGCACCCGAAACGCCGGCTCGCGACGAGCGCCTGATGGAGGGCCGCAATCCCTTCGCCGGGCTCCGGGTCGCCAACCTCTCGCCGCGCCTCGCGCAGGAACTGAGCATGGAAGCGGAGAAGAGCGGCGTGGTCGTCGTCGACGTCGCCCGCGGTTCGCCCGGCAGCCGCCTCGGCTTCCGGCCGCGGGACATTCTCGTTTCGCTGAACGGCGTTGCCGTTCCCTCGACCCGCGTGATGGAAGACATGCTGGCCGAGGATCCGGGCTTCTGGCGCGTCGAGATCGAGCGGGACGGTCAGCGTATCCGGCAGTTCTTCCGATGAGCGGCGACCTCTTCGCGCCGCAGGTCCCGGACGAGGTCGCGCGACTGCGGCCGCTTGCCGATCGCCTGCGGCCGAAGTCGCTGGCGGAGGTCACCGGCCAGAAGCACCTGACCGGCGAAGACGGCGTCCTGCGGCGGATGATCGCCTCGGGCTCGCTCGGCTCGATGATCTTCTGGGGGCCTCCCGGCACGGGCAAGACCACGGTTGCGCGGCTGCTGTCGGGGGAGGCGGGCCTCGCCTTCGAGCAGATATCGGCCATCTTCTCCGGCGTCGCCGACCTGAAGAAGGTCTTCGAGGCGGCGCGCATGCGCCGCATGGAGGGGCGCCAGACGCTGCTCTTCGTCGACGAGATACATCGCTTCAACCGGGCCCAGCAGGACAGCTTCCTCCCCGTCATGGAGGACGGGACCATCATTCTCGTCGGCGCGACGACGGAGAACCCGAGCTTCGAACTGAACGCCGCGCTCCTGTCCCGCGCCCGGGTGCTTACCTTTCTGCCGCATGACGAGGAAAGCCTCGAGGAACTGCTGCAGCGCGCCGAGGAGGCGGAGGGAAAGACGCTGCCGCTCGATCCGGGCGCGCGAGCGAGCCTGATCCGCATGGCCGATGGCGACGGCCGGGCGGTGCTGACGCTCGCCGAGGAGGTGTGGCGGGCGGCGCGGGCCGACGAGGTGTTCGACACCGAGGGCCTGACCCGGATCGTCCAGCGGCGCGCGCCTGTCTACGACAAGGGGCAGGACGGCCACTACAACCTGATCTCGGCGCTGCACAAGTCCGTCCGCGGATCCGACCCGGACGCAGCGCTCTACTACCTGGCGCGCATGTTCGACGCCGGCGAGGACCCGCTCTACCTGGGGCGTCGTCTCGTGCGCATGGCGGTGGAGGATATCGGCCTTGCCGATCCGCAGGCGCTGGTGATCTGCAATGCGGCCAAGGACGCCTACGATTACCTGGGATCGCCCGAGGGCGAACTGGCGCTGGCGCAGGCATGCGTCTATCTCGCCACGGCGCCGAAGTCGAACGGCGTCTATACCGCCTTCAAGGCGGCGATGCGGGCTGCGAAGGAGAACGGCTCGCTGCTGCCGCCGAAGCATATCCTCAACGCGCCGACCAAGCTGATGAAGGGCGAGGGCTACGGGGAGGGCTATCGCTACGACCATGACGAGCCGGACGCCTTCTCCGGCCAGAACTACTTTCCCGAGAAGATGGGCAGGCAGGTCTATTACGACCCGCCGGTGCGCGGTTTCGAGCGGGAGATCCGCAAGCGGCTCGACTGGTGGTCGAAGCTGCGCAAGGAGCGGGGAGAGCCCTAGGAGGCCCGGCGCGCCGCTGCCGCAGGCGGCGTCAGCTTGACCGAGGATTCCGCAAGGCCGTGATGTCCTTCCATGTCGACGATCAGGTGCCAGTGACCGTCTTCCGGGACCACAAGCCGGATCGGCGACTTCCGGGCGACGCCACCGACATACTTGAAGTCGAGCAGTTCCTTGAAGCGCTGGAAATTGCCGGCCGTCATCAGCCGGACATTGTTGACGGCGCTGAGGGTGACCTCGACGACCGTCCCGCCGCGCTGTCCCTTGAGATCGAAATGTTTGAAACGAAAAGACGGTGCTGCCACGTCTGCCTCGATAAATGCATTTGAGTTTTCGGCAGCCTATCTCCGGTCCGGTTAAGGAATGGTGGAACCAGATCGCGTTTTGGGGGTTTTCCGATCGAACGACATGAAGAGGCATGGAATGGCAGCGATCAGGACAGACACCTACCTTACCGTTATCGCATCGATGATGGTCAACGCGGTGGTCTTCGGTTTCGGCGCGATCGCGATCCTCTCCATCCCGGTCCTGGCGGAGAATGCGAAGTTTCTTCTTCCCGCCTGGATCGTCTTCTCCTTCGTGGTGGCCCCGTTCATCGCGAAGCGGATCGCGCCGCGCATGCGTCTTCGGTACTGGCGCCGGCGCGAGGATGAGCGGCAGGCCCGCCCCGTCTGGGAATAGCAGTTCGACAATAAAAGGTGGCGTTTCCCCTGCCGCCACCGCCAGAACGAAAATGACCTCCAGTCCTAGCCCTGCCTCTCCCAAGGCAGGGTCTTTTTTTGTTCGTCGCGCTCCGACGTCGATGCTGGGGACAGTCGGTGAAACGGGGCCATATCTTGTCCTTTCGCCCACCCTCTGCCTTGTTACGGGCTTAGTCTGCATATCGATTCGGCGCGCCAAGTGGCGGGGCCGACGAACAAACGTGTCGCAAAAGGACAGTCCATGTCGGAAGACAAGAAGCAAACGATCACCGAAATGCGGCCCAAGATCGCGGTGATCGGCGTTGGCGGCGGCGGTGGAAACGCCATCAACAACATGATCGTCGAGGAACTCGAAGGGGTCGAGTTCATCGCCGCAAACACCGATGCGCAGGTGCTGGCGACCTCGAAGGCCACCCGCCGTATCCAGCTCGGCACCGCCGTCACCGAGGGACTGGGTGCAGGCTCGCTGCCGGAGATCGGCCGCGCCGCCGCCGAGGAATCGATCGACGAGATCATGGACCATCTTTCCGGGTGCCACATGTGCTTCGTCACCGCCGGCATGGGCGGCGGCACCGGCACGGGTGCCGCACCCGTGATCGCCCAGGCGGCCCGCAACGCCGGCATCCTGACGGTGGGCGTGGTGACCAAGCCCTTCACCTTCGAGGGCAACCGCCGCATGAAGACGGCCGAGGCCGGCATCGAGGAACTGCGCCGCGCCGCCGATACGGTGATCGTCATTCCCAACCAGAACCTGTTCCGCATCGCCGATGCCAAGACCACGTTCGCGGACGCCTTCATGACGGCCGACCGCGTGCTCTTTTCCGGCGTCGGCTGCATCACCGACCTGATCGTCAAGGAAGGCCTCATCAACCTCGATTTCGCCGACGTGAAATCGGTGATGAAGGGCATGGGCCGGGCGATGATGGGAACCGGGGAAGCCTCCGGCGACGGGCGGGCCCTGGTCGCGGCCGAGGCGGCGATCGCCAATCCGCTGCTCGACGAGATTTCCATGAAGGGCGCAAAGGGCGTGCTGATCTCGATTTCCGGCGGCTCCGACATGACCCTGTTCGAGGTGGACGAGGCGGCAAGCCGCATCCGCGACGAGGTGATGGACGATGCCGACATCGTCGTCGGCGCGATCTTTGACCGCGAACTCGACGGCAAGTTCCGGGTGTCCGTCGTGGCGACCGGGCTTGACGGCGGGCAGGGGGCAGCCGCCGCCGACCACGTCAACGGCGTTTCGCTCGAGACCGGCGCGCCGGTGCCGCGCTTCCTCCAGTAGCGGTCCCGGACGCCGCCCTTCTGACCTGATGCGCGGCCTCGATGGCCGCGCTCTCCTTTTTGTTACACTTGTTGATTGCGGCCAGGTGCCGCCCCGTCCCGAAGTTAAGGGACCGTTTAACAATTCATGAAATTCAGAACGAACCTGCCGGCGGTGCAGCCTGACGGGGCTGTAAGGCGGCCGCACCCGCCGCGGTGTGTGTAACCCGAGTAATGCCGGCATGTCTTGGACATGCGGGCCGTGTATGGAGTAGATCATGACAGCCAAGTCGTATGCCCTGGCGCTCGCCGCCGTTTTCGCCACAAGCCCCGCCCTTGCAGCGGACCTCACCTATTCGGAGCCTGCGCCGTCCTACGGCGAGCCCGTCGCCTCTTCGGGCGGCTGGACCGGCGCCTATGTCGGCGGGCATATCGGCACGAGCTCGGATAATCTCCGCCCCTTCTCCGGCGAGAGTGAATTCATGGGCGGCATCCAGGGCGGCTACAATGCCGAAATGGGCGGCGCCGTGGTCGGCGGCGAAGTCGAGTTCTCCCACATGGGCGATACGGAAGTCGACGTTCCCGGCGGCGAGCTGAAGGAGCGTTACCGCCTTGCCGCCAAGGCCAAGGTCGGCGCACCGCTCGGTGACACGCTGGTCTACGGCATCGCCGGCGCGGCGATGACCAGCCTGCGCGACACGTCCTCGGCCGAAGGCCCCGACGGCTGGAAGCCCGGCTGGCTGCTGGGCGCCGGCGTCGAGCAGAAGTTCAACGAGCAGATCTCCGGCCGCGTCGAGTACAACTACACCCGCACCGGCGACGTCCGCAGCTTCAACGGCACCTCGACCAACGAGACCAATCTCAGCGACCACACGATCAAGGCCGGCGTGAACTACCGGTTCTGATTGCGACAGTTGCGCCCTGCCTTCCGCAAGGCAGGGCGCAAACCTTACTTGTTGCAGGTGCCTGCCGCGTCCTTCGCCAGGCATTCGTTGCAGAGCTCCCCGCCCGGCGGCTTCGTCGGCCTTTCGACATAATCCGAAGTCGGCCAGTTGTTGCAGTTGCTGCACCAGTGCCACGTATCCTTCCCGTTTCGCCTTCTGTACGCCATTTGCTCCTCCTATGGTTGCATTGGAGAGACTATGCATATCGGCGGCTTCTTTCCACCAACCCGATGCATCCGCAGGTAGCCGAAGACGGAGCTTCGACGTGCAACGCCACTGCCGTTCGTCTTCGCGCTGCCGGTCCTGCTTGACCGGATGGGCGTGGCGATCGCCTCCATCGCTGCGCTGCTGTTGGTGACGACGAAGATGCGGTGACAGGCGCTTTTTCATCACGACAGGCTCCTCTCTTGTCCTCGGATCGCGCTCCGCTTGTCCGAGGATGACGGGCGGGCGGATTCATCCCTTGTCCTCGGGTCTCGCTGCGCTGGCTCGAGGATGACGGGTGGACGGATTCATCCCTTGGTGTTCTTCGAATTTCAAATCGGACGGGGCGCTGGAAGCTGCCTCGTAAAGTTAGTTTATGTGGCACCTCTCAGCGCCCCGTTCGGCGGTTTTTGCCCCGCGACTTGGGTCTCTCTGTCGAGGTCTGGGAGGAGGTGCTTTCCGCCGGTTTCCCGGGGTCCCGAGGCTTTCCGCCCCGGTCTCTCGTCGGACTTGAAAATCCGGCGACACCATCTCCGTCGACCCCCTTGTGTGCCGCACAGGCACGCCCGGCGCGCTGTTCGGGCATCAGAAGCAGGTGGCCGGTCCTTGCACCATCCCGCTTCCCCCGTGTCGCCGGAGGGAGACCATTTTCCGCGGACCCCGGTGATGAGGACTTACGTCGTTTCCCCACCACCAGCGCCGGCCCCGCCTCGCCAGCACGCCTGCCGGTGTATCCGTTGCGGAACGGGGAAAGTATGGGCACAGGTTTCGGGGACGGGGATGAGCGGGGATGATTTTTTTCGTTCGTCATCCTCGGGCTTGACCCCAGGATCCAGATACAAGCTGCAAAATCAGAGTGTTAGTCGTGCAGGCGACTTGGACGAGTTCCGTCCTGCGATGAAAATTGCCTGGTTTTGGATCCTCGGGTCAAGCCCGAGGATGACGAAGGAGAGAGGTGGGAGAGGGAATGCGCCGAGAGTGCCGCGCCGGCTCCTCTCCCCCTGTGGGAGAGGATGTCAATTTCAGCATCTTAGCGTCAGCTAAGTGCTAGAAATTCCAGGTGAGGGGACCGTATCTCGCCCGTCTACCCCTCACCAACAAAATCTGAGGTTTAGCCTCCGGCTAAGCCCTCGATTTTGTAACCTCTCCCACAAGGGGAGAGGGAGGCGTCGCGGTTTGTTTGACGCTAGACCGACGGCGATGGGGGCTCCGTCGTGCCAATCGTGCTCGTGCTGCCGTCTTCTTTCATCAATGCCCGACAAAGGCGGTCTAGCCGCAACACCAGGGTGGTAGCTAAATCCTGATAATGCTCCGGATCATCCGACCACCGATATAGCGTCATATCTTGAAGTGAAAGGACAGCGAAATCGTTGTCGCTGTCACGATCTCCTGGCCAGTTTGCCTGCACCAATGACAACGCTGCAAGAACGAAGCTCCTAGATAGCTTCGTGCCTTTCGTGTTCCAGATGTGTATAGCAGTGCGCTTCCCGTCGAGTTCAATGACAAAGTCGGCATCGAATCGAACTTTGAACTGTGAGTGGGGGCTTTCAAATATGACTGATTCACAGGTGGCCACCGGCCCGGGAACGAGCTTTCTCCATTTGATGTAGCGGATGATCCCGCGTTTGGCGGAATGCCGCTCTGATACCTTCTTGATGGAACTCAAGGATGATAGCACGTCAGCGGCTGAGTGGCTGCCGCTATTGAGACGCTGCAGTGCGAGGCGAAGGCTGCGGTGATAGTCGTAGCCCTTGCCGCTTGACGGCTTATAGCGCTCGCGTATCGCGGATTTTTGAGGCGCCTCGTTCAATGAGATCAGTCGTAAAAATGCGGAGAAACCGAAGGTTGGTGTCTTAGTCAAGTGGTCTTCCTTTGTTGAAAGTGAGTGGCTTGTGCTCGACTTCCAGACCGACTCCTCGTAAGGTCACCTTGCTACAGGGTGAGGAGAAATCTTTGCCGCGCACATAAAAGCGGTTTGCTTGTTGTGTATCGAAGCCGGCATCATTGCAGTGATGTCGGCTTCGTTGTTTTAGGGGAACGCTCATCCGGAGGTTGATTCCTGTTTCGTTCCGCCTTGCGTTTTGGCCCGAGATTTCTCTCGGGCCAAAGGTCTAGAACAGTAGATCTCAGCTGCACCCGCTCGTCGCACCACACGTGTCGCACTTCTCGCACGTGCCGTTCCGCACCATGGTGAAATTCTGGCACTCGGAGCACATGTTGCCGGTGTAGCCCTGGGCGATCGAGCGCATGCGGCGTTCGTTTTCCACCTTCTTGGCTTCCGTCTTGGCGGCAGCGGCGTCGGCGGCGGCCTTGTCGGAGAAGAGGGCGGTCGAGGCCTGCTGTTCCTCGGTCGCGAGTTCGTCCAGAACCTCCTCGGCGATTTCCTCGGCCAGTTCCTTCGCCCGCTCCTCGTAATCGCGCTTGAAGGCGACGATCTCGGAGGTGGAGGCGGCGACGGCCGGCTCCAGCTTGCGGGCGGCCGAGCCGGCGAACGCCGTCACGTTGCCGCCGGCGGACGCCTTGGCGGGGGCGGCGGTTGCCGCACCCTTTGCCTCCGACGAGCCCGACTGACCGCCCTGGATGAGGGTCGGCTTGTGGCCGCGGGTCCAGCCGGTCGAGATCAGGTTGGTCTTGCCTTCCTGGATGCCCTTGCCGAGCGCGGTGTTGGAGAAGTCCGACGTGTCCACATGGGCGAGGTCGTGGCGGTTGAGGTAGGAGACGGCGAGTTCGCGGAACACGTAGTCGAGGATCGACGTGGCGTTCTTGATCGCGTCGTTTCCGGTGACGATGCCGGCCGGCTCGAACTTGGTGAAGGTGAAGGCCTCCACATATTCTTCCAGCGGCACGCCGTATTGCAGGCCGAGCGAGATGGCGATGGCGAAGTTGTTCATCATCGCACGGAAGGCCGCACCTTCCTTGTGCATGTCGATGAAGATCTCGCCGAGGCGGCCGTCGCCGAACTCGCCGGTGCGCAGATAGACCTTGTGGCCGCCGACATTGGCCTTCTGGGTATAGCCCTGGCGGCGGTTCGGAAGCTTTTCACGCTCGCGGGTCACGCGCTCGATGACGCGCTCGACGATCTTCTCGGTGATCGTCACCGCCTGGGCGGCGACCGGCTGCTGGATCAGGTCCTCGATCGCCTCCTCGGCATCCTCCTCGTCGATCAGCGAGGCGTTGAGCGGCTGGGAAAGCTTGGAACCGTCGCGGTAGAGGGCGTTCGCCTTGAGCGCCAGCTTCCAGGACAGCATGTAGGCCGCACCGCAATCCTCGACGGTCGCCTCGTTCGGCATGTTGATCGTCTTGGAGATGGCGCCCGAGATGAAGGGCTGGGCAGCCGCCATCATGCGGATGTGGCTTTCGACCGAGAGGTAGCGCTTGCCGATCTTGCCGCAGGGATTGGCGCAATCGAAGACCGCGAGATGCTCGGTCTTGAGGAAGGGCGCGCCTTCCAGCGTCATCGCACCGCAGACATGGATGTTGGCGGCCTCGATGTCCTTCTTCGAGAAGCCGAGGTGCTCGAGCAGGTTGAAGCTCATGTCGGAGAGCTGTTCGTCGGTGACCTTCAGCGTATCCTTGAGGAAATCGGCGCCGAGCGTCCACTGGTTGAAGACGAACTTGATGTCGAAGGCCGACTTCAGCGCGCCGTTGACGGCCTCGATCTTCTCGTCGGTGAAGCCCTTGGCCTTCAGCGTGCCGGGATTGATGCCGGGCGCCTGGTTGAGGTTGCCGTGGCCGACCGCATAGGCCTCGATCTCGGCGATCTGGCTTTCCGAATAGCCGAGCGTGCGCAGCGCTTCCGGAACGGCGCCGTTGATGATCTTGAAGTAGCCGCCGCCGGCGAGCTTCTTGAACTTGACGAGCGCGAAGTCGGGCTCGATGCCGGTCGTGTCGCAGTCCATGACGAGGCCGATCGTGCCGGTCGGCGCGATCACGGTCGTCTGGGCATTGCGGTAGCCGTGCCGTTCGCCGAGTTCCAGCGCCTTGTCCCAGGCGGCCCGGGCATGGGCGACGAGGTCCTGGTCGGGATTGTCGGAATGGACGAGCGCGACCGGGTTGACGGACAGGCCTTCATAGCCGGCGCTCTCGCCATGGGCGGCGCGGCGATGGTTGCGGATGACCCGCAGCATGTTCTCGCGGTTCGGCGCAAAGCCCGGGAAGGGGCCGAGCTCGGAGGCGATCTCCGCCGAGGTCGCATAGGCGACGCCGGTCATGATCGCCGTCAGGGCGCCGGCAATCGCGCGGCCCTCGGTGGAATCGTAGGGAATGCCGGAAGACATCAGCAGGCCGCCGATATTGGCATAGCCGAGGCCGAGCGTGCGGTATTCGTAGGAAAGTTCGGCGATCTGGCGCGACGGGAACTGCGCCATCATCACCGAGACCTCGAGAACGACAGTCCACAGGCGCACGGCATGCTCGTAGTCGGCGATGTTGATGCGCTTCGTCGCCGCATCCTTGAACTGCAGGAGGTTCAGCGAGGCGAGGTTGCAGGCCGTATCGTCGAGGAACATGTATTCCGAGCACGGGTTCGACGCGCGGATCGGGCCGGCGGCCGGGCAGGTGTGCCAGTCGTTCATCGTCGTGTTGAAGTGCAGGCCCGGATCGGCCGATGCCCAGGCGGCGTAGGAGATCTGCTCCCAGAGTTCGCGCGCCTTCAGCGTCTTCATCACCCGGCCGTCCTTGCGGGCCGTCAGGTTCCACTCGCCGTCGTTCTCGACGGCGCGCAGGAAGTCGTCCTTCAGGGAGACGGAATTGTTGGAGTTCTGGCCGGAAACGGTCAGGTAGGCGTCGGAATCCCAGTCGGTGTCATAGGTCTTGAACTCGAGGTCCTTGTAGCCCTGGCGCGCGAACTGGATGACGCGCTTGACGTAGTTTTCCGGAACCTGGTCGCGCTTGGCGGCGCGGATCTCGCGCTTCAGCGCCGGGTTCTTGCCGGGGTCGAAGCAGTCGTCGTCGCTGCCTTCGCAGTTGACGCAGGCCTTCATGATCGCCTTCAGGTGCCGGGCGACGATCTTGGAGCCGGTGACGAGCGCGGCGACCTTCTGCTCCTCGCGGACCTTCCAGTTGATGTATTCCTCGATGTCCGGGTGGTCGATGTCGACGACGACCATCTTGGCGGCGCGGCGCGTCGTGCCGCCCGACTTGATGGCGCCGGCAGCCCGGTCGCCGATCTTCAGGAAGCTCATCAGCCCCGACGACTTGCCGCCGCCCGAAAGCTTCTCGCCCTCGCCACGCAGATAGGAGAAGTTGGAGCCGGTGCCGGAGCCGTACTTGAAGAGGCGTGCCTCGCGCACCCACAGGTCCATGATGCCGCCCTCGTTGACGAGGTCGTCCTCGACGGACTGGATGAAGCAGGCATGCGGCTGCGGATGCTCGTAGGCCGACTTGGACTTGGTCAGTTTGCCGGTGAAGGGATCGACGTAGAAATGGCCCTGGCCGGGGCCGTCAATGCCATAGGCCCAGTGCAGGCCGGTGTTGAACCACTGCGGGGAGTTCGGCGCGACGCGCTGGGTGGCGAGCATGTAGGCAAGCTCGTCGCGGAAGGCCAGCGCATCTTCTTCCGAGGAGAAATACTTGCCCTTCCAGCCCCAGTAGGCCCAGGTGCCGGCAAGACGGTCGAAGACCTGGCGCGCATCGGTTTCCGAGCCGTACTGCTCTTCCTTCGGCAGCGCCTTCAGGGCGTCGAGATCGGGGACGGAGCGCCAGAGGAACGAGGGGACATCGTTCTCTTCGACCTTCTTGAGGATCTTCGGTACGCCCGCCTTGCGGAAATACTTCTGGGCGAGAACGTCGGTCGCGACCTGCGAGAACTGCGCCGGCACGTCGATGTCGGCGAGCCGGAAGACGATCGAGCCGTCCGGGTTGCGGATCTCGCTCACCGCCTTGCGGAATTCGATCGCGCCATAGGCGCCTGTCTCTGGCGTGGTGAAACGACGTTCGATGCGCATTGCCTTGTCCCTCGTCTGCTGGCCCGTCGGGCACAAATATTTGGTCCGGCTGCTCACGCTATGGGGCAGCCGGGGAAACTTCATCATCCAGGTGAATCACTGGGATACCGACCTGTATATTGTGCTGATGGTGGGCTGCAATACTAAATATAGTACTAACAGGTTGTTTTTACCAGTCCCCATCACGATGTTGCGGCAGGCGCCAGGGTGCACGGAAATCCGTCTGGCGGACCGCCCCTCATAGCCGGGTCCGCCATTGTCATTCCGCCTGAAACTCATGAAGGAACCGGCGCCCGGATGGTCCCGGGCCGGTTGCCGCCGCAACACCTGGCCAATGTCTCGCGGGCCGGGAGATTCGTCAAGTCATAGATCGACACGCATTCTTAACCACAAGATATTGTGTCTGCCGCTGTGGAAAACGGGGAATAAATTTCCTCTGCAAATTCAGGTATTTGGAAGAGGCACCCGAGGTGTTGCGCGGCTGCAAGGCCTGCCCTGGCCAGTCCCTGCGGCCGCAATCGCCGCTATTTCAGGCCTGAGCGATGTATCGTGGCCGGCGATCCGCAGTTGTGGAAAAGCCCGCCGGAGAAAATCGCGGCGGGCCTCGTCTTGACAGGAGATCGAATTCGATTCTCCTGCAGGTGGCGACAGGCGCCCTCCGTCCGGTCAGGCCTTCTGGCCCTTGGCAATCGGCTCCTGGTAGGTGAAACCCATGTCCCAGGGGAAGTAGATCCAGGTATCCTGGCTGACTTCCGTGACGAAGGTATCGACGGTCGGGACGCCCTTGGGCTTGGCGTAGACGCAGGCGAAATGCGCCCTGGGCAGCATCTCGCGGACTTCCGATGCGGTCTTGCCCGTATCGGTCAGGTCGTCGACGACGAGCACGCCTTCGCCGCCGTCGGTGGTGAGTTCGGCAGCGATGCCCTTGAGAAGGTTCATCTCTCCCTGGCTCGTATAGTCGTGGTAGGAGGCGATGCAGACCGTCTCGATGAGGCGGATGTTGAGTTCGCGCGAGATGATCGCCGCCGGCACCAGGCCGCCGCGGGTGATGCAGACGATGCCGCGGAACTGCTGGCCGAGGCCGGCGAGCCGCCAGGCGAGCGCGCGGGCATCGCGGTGGAACTGATCCCAGGAGACGGGAAAGGCTTTTTCAGGAAGGGACATGGGACAGGCCGTTAGCAAGAGCACATGGAAGTGCCCTCGCTATTAGCCGGACTGGGCCTGCGAAGGCAAGTACGCCCTCAACGCGACATCAGCGAGAGCGCCGTCATCGATTCAAGGAGACTGCGGGTGACGCCGCCGAACAGCATTTCCCACCAGCGGGACGTGCCGTAGGCGCCCATGACCAGGAGATCGACGCTGTTGTCGGCAAGCCGGTTCTCGATCGCCGTTGCCGCCGACACGCCGCCGCTTTCCTGCGTCGTCAGCGTGACGTTGACGCCGTGGCGCGCCAGCGCCGCGGCAAACTCGACGCCGGCAAATTCCCGAGACTGGTTCGCGCGGTCGGGCGCGTCGTGGCAGAAGACCTCGACGCTTTCGGCGGCCTTCAGGAAGGGAAGGGCGTCGAAGGCCGCCCGGGCCGCCTCGCGCGATCCGTTCCAGGCGATCATGACGCGGCGGATCTCGCGCGGCGCCTTCATGACATAGGGGACGAGCAGGACCGGGCGCCCGCTGTCGAACAGTAGGTTTTCCAGTTCCGAGCGGTTGTCGTGATTGGGGTCGCCCTGGCTCGCGATGATCAGGTCGGCGGCCCGCATCGTCTCCATGACCGCCGCGGCATTGTAGCCGGAAGACGAAATGAAGCTGCGCCACTCCGCCGAGCGTCCCTCGCGGGCAATGCTGTCGCGGAAGATCGCCTCCACCTGCTTCGTCTCCTGCCGGGCCGCCTCCTGGAGGGCCTCGATCGCCGTCGGATCGGGTATTTCCATCGGGGCGATCAGCGGCAGGGCCGCCAGCGTCTCGGCGTGAACGCCGAGCACATGGGCGTCGAAGCGGCGGGCGACGTCGAGCGCGTAGTCGGTGATCCGCTGCGCGTGGTCGGGTGTGTCGAGTACGGCGAGGATTGTCTTGTAGGTCATGGCTTCCCCCTTGTCGGCGACGTGATGTCGGTCAACTCTCGCCGCCTAACGTGTGGCTTTCCTTGATTTTGGTCAACCGCCCCGACAATTGCCTTCAGGCATCCACGCCGATCCCCGGCGGCAACCGGCTTGCCTGCAGCGCGTGTATCATGTCCTGGACTGCCTCGACCGCAGGCGCAAGTTCGCTCTCGGTTCTGGCTCGCACGACGATTTCGGTCGTGAAGCGCGTCCCGTCATACTTCGGATAGGAGCCGATGCTCGTTGCCGGATGTTCCTTCTGGATGCGGGAAAGCGGCGTGCCGATATCGCCTTCGCCGAACGGGCAGGCGAGTGCCCGGGAAAGCATCGGCGCCCCGGGCTGCAACTGCGGCAGGACGTTCTCCACCATTGCCTGAAAGACCTGCGGCACGCCGGCCATGACATAGACGTTCTCGACGATGAAACCCGGGGCCGTGGAAACGGGGTTTGCGATATGCCGGGCGCCTTGCGGCATGCGCGCCATTCTCTGGCGTGCTTCCGTGAACTCCATCTCGCGCCGGGCATACATCTCGCCGAGAAGCCGCATCGCTTCCGGATCGTGCACGCAGGCCAGTCCGAAGGCCTTCGACACCGCATCGGCGGTGATGTCGTCGTGGGTCGGGCCGATGCCGCCCGAAGTGAAGACGTAGTCGTATCGCTTGCGGAGCGCGTTCAGCGCATCGACGATCGCATCCTCCTCGTCGGCGACGATGCGCACTTCCTTCAGGTCTATCCCCGCGACCGTCAGCACATCGGCGAGATGGCCGATATTCTTGTCCTTGGTGCGTCCGGAGAGGAGTTCGTCGCCGATGGCGAGCATGGCGGCGGTTACGACGGATGAAGACGACATGTGAGCCCCGGGGTTACGACCTTTTTTCGTGTTTTACGCCAGTCCTCCCGATCGCAGAAGCGGTTTCGTCGGCCGTTCACCGCCCGGGGGTAGCATGGCCATGTACGTTTCTCTTTTGCGAACAGTGCGTCGTCCGGCACCGGGGCTGACGGCGCGGGCGGAACAGCTTAGATGCCGATGAGTTGAGACGCGTGGGGCGTCGCCAAGGAGATCAGCAATGGCAAAGGTACTTGTTCTTTATTATTCGGCATACGGCCACGTGGAGACGATGGCCCGGGCTGTCGCCGAGGGCGCCCGCGGCGCCGGCGCCGAGGTGACCGTCAAGCGCGTGCCGGAACTCGTACCCGAGGAGATCGCAAGGGCTTCGCACTACAAGCTCGACCAGGAAGCGCCGATCGCCACCGTCGCGGAACTTGCAGACTACGATGCCATCATCGTCGGTGCCGGTACCCGCTTCGGCACGGTCGCCTCGCAGATGCGCAATTTCTGGGACCAGACCGGCGGCCTCTGGGCCGAAGGCAAGCTGGTCGGCAAGCTCGGCTCGGTCTTCACCTCCACGGCGACGCAGCACGGCGGCCAGGAATCCACCATCCTCGGCTTCATTCCGACATTCCTCCACCAGGGCATGATCGTGGCGGGCCTGCCTTACGCCTTCCAGGGCCAGAGCGGCGTCGAGGCCGTCAAGGGCGGCTCGCCCTATGGCGCCAGCACGATCACCGACAGCGACGGTTCGCGCCAGCCTTCCGCCGTCGAGCTCGACGGGGCCCGCTTCCAGGGCGATTATGTGGCCAAGCTCGCCGCCCGGCTTTCGGCCTGAACCGACAGATCAGAGACTGAAGCTGAACGCGGCCTCCAGGCCGCGTTTTGCGTTCGGCGGGGCGGGATTCGGCGGCTGGCGGGATTCGGGAGGAGCCTGATGCCTGGCGGGGCAGCCGGCTCCTCCCGAAGGCCAGCGTGCCGGCAGAGCGATCTCTAGGGGACAAGCCTTGCGGCAAGCTGACGGGAGCCCCGGACGCGGGGGCAGGGGGCTGCCGGAGCTCCCGGCCGCGCCGGTAAGGACGCGGCAGGGGCAAAGATGGAAGCCCTGGGCCGCTTGTCGAACGCCATTGCCGCGGCTGGTTGACCGGACCCTAATTCCCCCGCGCATCGTCCCGCGTCGGGGCATTCGGGCGCTGCCGGAATAAAAAAATGCCCCGCCATGAGGCAGGGCAATAAGGGGAAAAGCCCGGCTTTCTCAATCGGGCGATTCCTGTTTGACATCTGGCGCCGGCGCCGGCGAGTGCAGTTGGAACATTTTCGGTACGCCCGGCGACTTTTCGAGCGCGGATCGACATGGAACCAACCCCCGGATCGGCAATTGAGGGAGTGGATCAACGGAGGAAGAGACCATGCGCAGGACCGTCACCTTCACCATGTTGGCACTCGGGCTTGCCCTTTGCCCGCCCCTCGGCCCGTCCCTCGGCCTGAACGTCGCCGCGCAGGCGCAGGATGGCGGATCAGGCGGAGCCGCGACCGGCGGTGCTGCCGGTGCTGCCGGAGCTACCGGAACGCTCGGCGCGACCACCAACCTTCCCGGCGTCGACACGCAGACATCGACCGGCACGGACGGCAGTGCCACGGCGACGGGCCGCGTCGACAATTGCGGCGCCGACACCTCGATGCAGGGCACCGGAACGGCCGGCAGTTCGGGCGTCGCCGATATCGGCGCCGGCGCAACCGCAGGCGCCTCCAGCCCCTCGCAGGGCTGCTGAGCTGTCAGGGCGAAGGTCTTCCAGTTCGGGTCATGCTTGGTGCGGACGACGGGGGTCGAACCCGTATGACCGAAGTCGAGGGATTTTAAGTCCCTTGCGTCTACCAGTTTCGCCACATCCGCTTCAGGCGAAGTGCATAATGTGCCGGGGCCGGATTGAAAAGGGCGGGGACGGCGTAAAAGCGGCGGGCGGTCAGTGGCGCCAGAAGACCGGGGTCAGCAGGACCAGGACGGTGAGAATTTCCAGGCGGCCGAGCAGCATCATCAGCGAGAGGAGGTAGAGGGCCGAATCGCTGATGGTCGAGAAGTTGCCGACGGGTCCGATGATGGGGCCGATGCCGGGGCCGACATTCGAGAGGCACGTCAGCACGGCCGAGATCGCGGTGAGGAAATCGTAGCCGATCATGCTCATCACCATGCTGCCGATCGCCCATAGCGCGAGAAACAGTCCGAGGAAGAGGAAGACCCCGCGCTGCGCGTCCGCATCCACCGTCACCGAGCCGTAGCGCACCGGATAGATCGCGTTCGGATAGACGAGGCGCTTCAGGCCGCTGCGGATCATGTTGAACATGATGACGAAGCGGTAGGTCTTGATGCCGCCGGCCGTCGAGCCAGAGCAGCCGCCCATGGCGGTCGCGAAGAAGGCGAGCGTGACGGCGAACGGTCCCCAGAGCGTGTAGTCGTCGCTGGCGAAGCCGCCGGTCGAGAGGATGGACGCCATGTTGAAGAAGGAATGGATCAGTGCGTCGGGAAGATCCACGCCGTTGCGCAGGTGGTGGTAGACGGCCAGCATGACAGACATCGCCACCAGATAGCCGATGAAGACCATGATCTGCGGATCACGGAGGGTGTTGATCTGGCGGCGCACGGCCAGGAGGATCAGGACCGAGAAGGGCAGGCTTCCGAGCGTCAGGAAGATCGTTCCGATGACGAGGATCGCCTCGTTGTTGAAATATGCGAATGACATGTCGTGGGTCGAAAAGCCGGCGGTGGCGACAGTCGACATGGCATGGTTCAAGGCATCGAAATGGCTCATTCCGGCGAGGTCGTAGGCGATCATGCAGACGAGGGTCAGCAGGACGTAGACACCGAGGAAGGCACGCGTGAAGCTCGCCAGGCGGGCAAACGGCTTGTCGCTCCGGTCCGATGATTCGAGCTTGAAGATCGACATGCCCCCGACCTTGAGGAAGGGTAGCACGAAAAGGCCGAGCGCCACGATCCCGATGCCGCCCAGCCAGCAGAGGAGCGACCGCCACAGAAGGATCCCGTGCGACAGCGTGTCGAGCCCGACGATCACGGTGGAGCCGGTCGTGGTGATCCCCGAGACCGATTCGAACAGCGCCTGGGCGAAGCTCAGGTCGACGTCGGCGAGATAGAGCGGGATGGCGCCGACCAGCGAGAAGACCGCCCAGAGCAGGTTGACCATCAGGAAGGCGAGCCGCTTGGTGACGACCGGCGGCGGGCCGTGGGTGGCGAGTGCCGTCATCAGCGACAGGCCGCCGACCATGAAACCGGACAGCGCAAAGACCTGCCAGTCGTCGTCCCCGTAATAGAGGTCGATCATGGCGGGCAGGAACATCGCGGTGGACAGATAGAGCCCGCAGAGCGACGCGATATAGAGGGCCGGCCGGACGAGACTGGCGTTCAAGACTGGAATCCCCGATTCGCGTGGCGTCGGAAGGATGGTTTTCTTTCTTCGGGTTGGCTATGGCATATCGGGATACCGGAGCAAATTCAATGGATGGGCGGTCGTGAGCAAAGAGGCTGTGGACGAGGCGATGAAGGCATTGCGGGAGATCTTTCCCGAAACGCCGCTGCAACTGAACGAACACCTCAGCCGCCGTTACGGCGCGGACATCTGGCTGAAGCGCGAGGATCTGTCGCCGGTCCGCTCCTACAAGATCCGCGGCGCGTTCAACTTCTTCCGCAAGGCCATGGAAGATGCCCCGGGTGGTCGGACCTTCGTCTGCGCCTCGGCCGGAAACCATGCGCAGGGCTTCGCCTTCGTCTGCCGCCATTTCCGCGTGCCGGGCGTCGTCTTCATGCCGGTGACCACGCCACAGCAGAAGATCGACAAGACCCGCATGTTCGGCGGTGAGTTCATCACCATCCGCCTGGTCGGCGACATCTTCGACCAGTGCTATGCGGCGGCCCACGCGCATGTGGACAAAATCGGCGGCGTCATGGTGCCGCCCTTCGATCATCCCGACATCATCGAGGGGCAGGCGAGCGTGGCGGCCGAAATTCTCCGCCAGCTGCCCGAAGGAACGCGTCCCGACCTGGTGGTCGTGCCGGTCGGCGGCGGTGGGCTCGCATCGGGCGTGACGGCCTATCTCGGCGACGTCGTGCCGGACGACGGTTTCGTGCTCGTCGAGCCCCTCGGCGCGCCGAGCCTTAGGCGCAGCCTGGAGGAGGGGCGTCCGGTCCGCCTTCCCAAGGTCGACAACTTCGTCGACGGAGCCGCGGTCGCGCGGATCGGCGACCTCAATTTCGAGGCGCTGAAGCATTTCCGGCCCGACCAGGTCCTGCTCGCCCCGGAGAATGCCATCTGCGTCACGATCAGCGAGATGCTCAACATCGAGGGCCTGGTGCTCGAACCGGCCGGCGCCCTGTCTCTGACCGCACTCGACATGCTCGGCCCCGAACGGCTGCGGGGAAAGACGGTGGTCGCGGTGGTGACCGGCGGCAATTTCGACTTCGAGCGGCTGCCCGACGTCAAGGAGCGCGCCATGCGCTATTCCGGGCTCAAGAAGTACTTCATCCTGCGGCTTGCCCAGCGTCCCGGAGCGCTGAGGGACTTCCTCAACCTGCTGGGACCGGAGGACGATATCGCCCGCTTCGAATATCTCAAGAAGTCGGCCCGGAACTTCGGCTCGATCCTGATCGGCATCGAGACCAGGAGGCCGGAGAATTTCAGCGGACTGCTCGATCGCTTCGAGGCCGCCGATATCGGCTACCAGGACATAACCGACAACGAAATCCTGGCAAACCTGATCATCTGAGCGCGATTAAGGCGATGACGCTGGAGGGCGGAGCCGCACCGGCGCGCCGCCGCTTCCACCCGCATCGCCGTCGTGCTAGTCAGCGTGCATGGCTTCGATCATTTCCAGCATCCTGTCGCTGTTTTCCGGCGGCTCCCGTACACCGCAGGCGCCTCAGCCGGCAGCGGTCCCGCAGGCGCATGGCGACTGCATGATCCATGCGACGCCGATCCGCGAAGGAAGCCAGTTCCGGCTGGCCGGGCGTATCGAGAAGGACGTGGAGGGCGAGACCCTGGTGCGCACCTTCATCCGGGCGGACGTCTTCACCTCGCTCGATGACGCGCTCGACTGCACCTATCGCAAGGCCCGCCAGATCATCGACCAGAACGGACCGTCGCTCTTCGCCGACGGCGAGAAGTCCCGCTCCGTCTAGCGGCTTTCGCCATTGGCGGCGGGAGACGTGGAGGCAGGGGCATGGCGCCGCTGCCGGGAAAAGGCGGCCGCCGGTGGCGGCCGCGTCGTGCAGGGGGGCTCAGGCAGCGGCGGCAAGTTCCGTGATTCGCGCATCGGCCTGCGCCAGCGCCTTGTCCAGGGCTTCCGGGCCGAAGGCCGTCCCTTCCACATAGATCACTTCCACATCCGTCATGCCCATGAAGGAGAGAACCGTCTTCAGGTAGGGAACGGCGTGGTTCATCCCCATGGCCGGGCCCTCGGAATAGATGCCGGCGGCCGACAGCACGACATAGACCTTCTTTCCGGTGGCAAGGCCTTCCGGACCCTCGGCGGTATACCGGAAGGTAATGCCGGCGCGGGCGACATTGTCGATCCAGGACTTGAGTGTCGAATAGATGTTGAAGTTGATGAGGCCGGTGGCGAGCACGACGGTATCGGCAGCCATGAGTTCGGCCACGAGTTCGTCAGAGGCGGCAGCCGCGGCCGCTTCCTCCGGGCTGCGCTCGGCGGCGGGCTTGCGGATCGCGGACGTGGTCACCGTGTCGAGGTGGGCGATCGGGTTGAGGCCAAGATCGCGGTGAACGACGGTTGCCTCGCTGTCCCGGCTCTTCAGCTTCTCGACGAGATCGGTGGCGACCTTGGTGGAGAGGGACCCTTCGCGCGGGCTGGACGTAACGAGGAGAATCGAGGACATGGCTCTGCTTTCCGGTAATGGACGACTGTCGGGGAGGTGATCCGGCCAGAAGGCTGCGGACAAAGGGTCCATAGGACAGGTACCATCATCGATGAAACGGTGATAATGTCGCATCCATCTATCGATTTTATGGATGGAAGACATGGATGCGAACCCGACGCTGGATCAGTTGCAGGTCTTCCTCGCCGTCGCCGAGGCCGGCAGCTTTTCGGCCGCCGCGCGAAGGCTCAATCGCGCCCAGTCGGTGATCAGCTACACGATCGCGAATCTTGAGGCGCAGGTTGAGGTGCCGCTCTTCGACAGGAGCGGGCGCCAGCCCAACCTGACGGAGGCCGGACGGGCGATGCTCCCCGACGCGCGGCGCATCGTGGCCGATCTCCAGGTGATGCGCTCGCGCGCGCGCAGCTTGAAGCAGGGGCTCGAACCGGAAGTTTCCATAGCGATCAGCGTGATGGTGCCGGCCGATGCCGTGGTCTCCATCCTGCGGTTGTTCGGCACGCGATTTCCGACCGTGGGCCTCAATCTCAACGTCGGCGAGCTCGGCATGGTCATGGACATGGTCGGCAGCGGCAGGGCCGCGATCGGCCTCGGCGGCGCGCTGATGAAGCCCGACGAGACGATCCATGCCGAAAGGATCGGCCATTCCTTCATGGTCCCGGTGGCCGCCGCCGACCACCCGCTCGGCCTGGTCGACCGCCCGCTGACCCTCAACGACGTGCGCGAGGAAACGCAACTCGTGGTCACCGATGCCTCGGGGCTTACCAAGGGGCGCGATTTCAACGTCCTGTCCTACAAGACCTGGCGTGTCAGCGACATCGCGACCAAGTACCAGCTCATCCGCGGCGGCCTCGGCTGGGGCGGCCTGCCGGCCTCGCTGGTGCGCGAGGACCTCGTTTCAGGGCGCCTGGTGGCGCTGCGGCTCGACGCCTATGAACAGGGCGAGTACCCGATCTATGCGCTTCGCAAGGTCGCCAATCCGCCCGGCCCGGCGGCGAGCTGGCTGATACAGGCGTTCAGGGAGCAATTGTCGACCTGCCCGAGAGCCGACGAGATGCCCGGCATGCAAGGCCCGGATGGGCGGGCCGCGGCGGAATGAAAGCCTTGGGGACAACCCATTGAATGCACCCGAACTCTCGTGCTTCTGCGCCTGCTCGGGCGGCTCGGGAGAAGGCCGCCTGAGGGCGACCCTCCCGTCACCGGGCGGTGACGTCAGAGGAGGAGGCGGAACTTCGCGAACCCTTCGGCGCCGTCGCCGGCATCCTCGATCCTGGTTCCCTTGATCTCGGCGAGATAGGCGCGGCCCTTCGGCCCGCTCTCGAAGACCGCCGTCGTGCCTGCCATCGGCTTGAACGACCAGTTGGCGTCGGCCGACGGATTGATCGTGCCCTGTTCGACGATATAGCGGACGATCACGTCGCGGTTGGTGTCGGGGGCGACGAAGATCACCTTGTCGCCGGCGATCTCCGGGAACTTGCCCCCGCCGCCGGCGCGGTAATTGTTGGTCGCCACCACGAACTTCTGGGCCGGATCGATCGGCTTGCCATCGAACCGGAGGTCGACGATGCGGCGCGCATCCGGGTTGATCAACTGGCCGTCCTTGTCGAAACGGGGCGGCTGGGAAAGGTCGATCTGGTAGGTGACGCCGTCGATGATGTCGAAGTTGTAGGAGGGAAAGCCGGTGTTGAGGAGGGGCGCGTCCTTCGCACCCGGCTCCACCTGGTTGAACATGCCCGCCGACATCTCCAGCCAGTTCCCGACCTGCTCGCCGGTGATCAGCACGGCCTGGACGGTGTTGGGATAGAGGTAGAGGTCCGCGACGTTCTTGATGGCGATGTCGCCGGCCGGCACGTCCGTATAGTATTCGGCGCCGCCGCGTCCGCCGGCCTTGAACGGGGCTGCCGCGGAGAGGACGGGATAGTCCTTGTAGGCGCCGTCCTTGAGCATGTCGGCGATGTACCAGGTCTGGGCATTGGAGACGATCTGCACCGACGGGTCGTCGGCCACCAGCGCGAAATACGAGTAGAGAGGAGCGGATGTCTTGCCGACCGGGCGGCGCACATAGGCGAGCGTCGCCTCATGCGCGTCCTTGACCGCAGCCGTCACCTCCGGCTTGTCCTTGACGTCGGCGACGACCTTGCGATCGGCGTCGCGGTGGTAGATCGGTCGGGCTTCGGTGGTGAAATCGACGATCTTCCAGCCGCTGCCGTCCTTTTCCAGCAGAAAATCGATCAGCCCCATATGCGAGCCCCAGAACCCGGCCATGACGGCGGGCTTGCCCATCAGCGTGCCCTTCGCGGCATCCGCACCGGCGATGCCCTCGAAATCCTTCGGCCCGGGGAAGACGAGATGCTGGTGGCCGGTGAAGACCGCGTCTATGCCTTCGACGCCTGCGAGATAGAGCGATGCGTTCTCCATCCGGTCGCTCAGTCCCGAACCGTCGATGCCGGAATGGGCGAGTGCTACGATGATGTCCGCGCCTTGCTCCTTCATCACCGGCACCCAGGCCTTGGCGGCATCGACGATGTCCCGGGTCTGCGCCTTGCCCTCCAGATGCTTGGCGTCCCAGACCATGATCTGCGGCGGAACGAAGCCGATGAAGCCCACCTTGACCGGGCTGCTTGCGCCTCCGCCGTCCCTGATCTGCTTGTCGAGGATCACGTAGGGCTCGAAGAAGAGGTCGTCCTGCCTCGGATCGGACGCCAGCGCGCCTCGTGTCAGGTTCGCGCAGACGTAAGGGAAGCCTGCGCCGCCCAGAACCTTGAACATGAAGTCGAGGCCGTAGTTGAATTCGTGGTTGCCCAGCGTGCCCGCATCGTAGCCGAGGACGTTCATCGCCTGGATGACCGGGTGCTGGTCGCCTTCCTTCATGCCGCGCTCGTAGGCGATGAAATCGCCCATCGGATTGCCCTGCAGGAAGTCGCCGTTGTCGATCAGCAGCGAATTGCCGGCCTCGGCCCTGATGGAATCGATCAGCGAGGCCGTCCGCGCGAGACCCATCGTGTCGTTGGGCTTGTCGCCGTAATAGTCATAGGGAAGCACATGCACGTGGATGTCGGTCGTTTCCATGATGCGAAGATGCGCCTGGTTCGCCTGCGCGCGCGCCGCGAACGGATGCAGCACGACGAGCGCAGACGAGGCGGCAAGGCCGCCGAGCAGCGAGCGGCGTGTCATCGACGGGAGAGAGATGGACGGCATGGACGGCTCCTGACTGGCGGTTGCCGGAGCAAGACTATGCGCAATGGAGCGGAAGTACATCGGCAAAATCGCAGGGTCGACGTCCTTCGACCATCGCCCGCCGCGAGGGGCCTAAGCCCCTTCAGCACCGCAAGGCACATCGGGATCGCCGCGCTACCGGGTCAGGATCGGGCTTACGTCCCGGTGGAAGAAGCGGAAATAGGCGGAGATCTGGGCCAGCGCATTGCTGTTCAGGTTCAGCTGTATGCCGATCCTGCTGCCGCGGCACCATTTCACCGTACCTTCGAGGAAGCCGAGCTCGTCGCTCTCTATCCTCACCCTGCTTCCGTCGGCGGCGCTGAACGGGCCGTCGAGTTCCAGCGCAATGCCCGTGGCCGAAAGGTCGACGATCTTGCCGCGAGCGGACTTGCCGAGATGCGTGACCGTTCCATAGATTCGGGTCTTGGTGCGTTCCGCGCCGCGATTGGTCATTCCGGGATTGGTGCTGACTGCCATGAAAGCCTCGCCCGTTGCGTTACCGACTGCTTATTTAGCACGGCCTGGTTGCATCAAGGTGAGGACGTTTCCTAAAATTCGCGTCAAAGGCCGATATTCGGACGGTCGAGGATTTCCCGCAGCGCGAAGCTCGAATTGATCTTCACCACATGGGGCAGGGCCGCCAGCCAGTCGCGGTGGATGCGTTCGTAATCCTCCAGGTCCCTGGCAGCGACGCGCAGGATGTAGTCGTACTCGCCCGACATCAGGTAGCATACGAGAACGTTGGGGCAGCGCTTTACGGCCGCCTCGAATTCGGTGAGGGTCTTGGCGAACTGGCCGGACAGCGAGATGTGGACGATCACCATCATCTTGTGGTCCAGAGCCTTGTTGGAAAGCCGGGCGTGATAGCCGCTGATCGTGCCCTCGCTTTCGAGCGCGGCAAGCCGCCGCGAGCAGGCCGACTGGGAAAGCCCCACGCGCTCGGCAAGTTCGGCATTCGATATGCGGCCGTCCTGCTGAAGAATGCGCATCATCGCAAGATCGATTGCGTCCGGGCTCTTCATTGCAAGTAAACCCTGTCTCATTGCTCGGGTGCGCAATTATCTTCGACAATAGCCCGTCTGCAAAGGGACCTTCGCAAGGACATTGCTCGATATATCTGGTCTGGTTTCCTCCTCGATAAAATCTCGCCCACGGCGATTACGGCAGAGAGGAACGTGCATGCGTGTCGGGTGTCCGAAGGAAATCAAGAACCATGAATATCGGGTCGGGCTAACGCCCGCCGCGGTGCGCGAATATGCGGCGCATGGCCATGACGTGCTGGTGGAAACGAAGGCCGGTGCCGGCATCGGTGCCGACGACAGCGCCTATGTGGCCGCCGGGGCAAAAATTGCCGCGAATGCGGAGGAAATCTTCCAGACCGCCGACATGATCGTGAAGGTGAAGGAGCCTCAGCCCCGGGAATGGGCGCAGCTTCGCGAAGGACAGATCCTCTACACATATCTTCATCTGGCGCCCGATCCCGAGCAGACCAAGGGCCTTCTGGCTTCCGGCGTGACCGCGATCGCCTATGAGACCGTCACCGACGACCGCGGGGGATTGCCGCTGCTGGCCCCGATGTCGGAAGTCGCGGGCCGGATGGCCATACCGGCGGGCGCGACCGCCTTGCAGAAGGCGCTGGGGGGCAGGGGCGTGCTCCTCGGCGGCGTTCCCGGTGTCCCGCCGGCAAGGGTCGCCGTCATCGGCGGCGGCGTCGTCGGAATGCATGCCGCACAGATGGCCGTCGGGCTCGGCGCCGATGTCGCCATCCTCGACCGCTCGCTCCCGCGACTGCGCGAACTGGACAATATCCTGCACGGTCGCGTCCATACCCGCTACTCCACGATCGACTCGCTGGAGGAGGAGCTCTTCGCCGCCGACCTCGTGATCGGTGCCGTTCTCATCCCCGGAGCGACCGCGCCGAAGCTGGTCACGCGCGAGATGCTCTCGGGGATGAAGCCCGGTTCGGTTGTCGTCGACGTGGCGATCGATCAGGGCGGATGCTTCGAGACATCGCACCCGACGACCCATTCGGACCCGACCTACGAGGTCGACGGCATCATCCATTACTGCGTCGCCAACATGCCGGGTGCCGTCCCGGTGACCTCGGCCCACGCGCTCAACAACGCGACGCTGCATTACGGGCTGGCCCTGGCGGACCGGGGGCTGCGGGCGATCGCCGAGGATCGCCATCTGCGCGACGGGCTGAACGTCCATCGCGGGCGCATCACCAATCCGGCTGTCGCGGATGCGCTGGGCTACGAAGTCTTCCCCGCCGAAAGCGTGATCAGCGTCGCGTAGAGATATATCGTAGATAATTACGTGAGTTGGAACGGATGACGGATCATGAGAACTGGAGTCACATCCTCCGGCCCTTGTTTATTTTAGATGCCCCTTGAATGATCTCCGGAAAGTAGTATCTTAGATATATCGAAACGGAACTGGAGATAGAAACATGTTCATGAATGGAGATGAAAATCATCGCGACTGCGGGCGAAACCGCCGCATGGCGGCGGTCATGTGCGCAATGCACGGTGGTCCGTCCCGCAGGGGCGGACGCCACGGCGGCGGCCACGGCCGCGGGTTCGGCGGCGACGGCGAGGGCCGCATCGGTCGCTTCCTGATGCAGGGCGACCTGCGCCTCGTCGTGCTTGCACTGGTCGAAAAGGAGCCGCGCCACGGCTACGAGATCATCAAGCATATCGAGGAACTGACCCACGGCTTCTATGCGCCGAGCCCGGGCGTCATCTACCCGACGCTCACCTATCTCGAAGAGGCGGGCTATGTGGTCGCCGAGCAGGACGGCAACAAGAAGCGCTATGCGATCACCGCGGAAGGCAAGGCCCACCTCGACGAGAACCGGACCTTCGCGGTGACCGTTCTCGAGCGGCTGGCGCAGTTCGCCGAACGCATGCGCCAGAAGCAGGAACGGCGGGGCAGGGACGAAGGTCCGAGCCTTCCCCGCAGCGTCGATGCCGCGCTCCTGAACCTCAGGGAGGTGATCGCCCGCAGGCTGGAAGGCGACGAGCGCAAGGCCGGCGAGGTCGTCAGGCTTCTCCTGCAGGCCGCCGACGATATCGACAGCGGCAGCGTCCGGGAACAGTAACACCCGGTCACAAGCAATAATGAAGGGCGGCGGCCGGACGGCCGGCGCCCTTCGCCCATTTGGGGAACGGCACAGGCTTCAGGCGGGGTCGATGCGGCACTGGTAGCAGTTGTTGCGGGCCGAGCGCACATGCACATAGGCGACATCGCCCCGCTCGAGAAGCATCGCCGCCCGTTCGGCGATACTGTCGGTCGGCGTAACCGCGCCGGTGCCGTAGACGATCCTGTCGTCGCGGCCGTAACCGCGCACGATATAATCCGGGGACGTCAGGATGGCGGGCAGGGCGTCCGACGCTTCGTGCCGGCGGCACGGCGCCGCGTGGAGAAAGACGGGGCCCGTCTCCGCATAGGGCTGCAATGCCGAAAAAGGCCGGTAGGCGAGAACCATGACGTCCTCGCCGGCATCGATATTCCGCAGGCAATGGCGGCAGGGATAGCCGTCTCCGTCGGACCTGCGCGTTTCCGGCAAGAGGCCGTAGGCATCCGTGCCTCCGTCCCAGAGGTGGGCAGCTTCTGTCGTCGGCATGGCATTGAAGACGAGGTTCATCGCGCGGGTTCCTTTCCGTTCGCGATGAGACTGACTGCAGCGGCGCTCGCGCGCCACCCGATTCCTGCCCGTCAGGTGTCGAGCACCTTCAACAGTTCCGGTCCGCTCATCGGATGGACGAAGGCATCGTAGGTCGCCACCGGGGAAAAACCCATCATCTGGTAGAGTTGCAGGGCGCGCGGATGGTCCAGCGTGTTGGTCGTCACCGTCACCTTCCTCGGGTCGTCCTGCCAGGCGGCGTAGAGGGCCTGCAGCAGGAACCACTTGCCGATGCCGAGGCCGATCGCCCATTCCAGCAAGCCGAAATAGGAAAGTTCCACGACGTTCTCGTCCGCCTTGCGCAGTTCGAAGAAGCCCGCCGGAGCGCCGTTGACGTAGAGGACGGTCACGGAGACGCTGGGATCGTGGATGATCGCCGCCAGTTCCTCATCCGCCAGCCGCAGCCGCTGGTACCAGTGCCATCGCTTGCCCACCCGCCGGTAGAGATAGCGGTAGTAGTGGAGCGGGATTTCCGGCGCCCGGATGATGGCGGTCTGGAGGTTCATCGGCACGGGCAGGCTTGCCTTCGGCGGCGAAGTCATCTCGAGCCGCGTGACATGGGCCGTGAGCGGTGCGGGTTTGCGGGTCATCGGTCTTGCACGGGCGCGGCCGAGGGCGGGCCGGTAACGATCGGCGTGTCGGCATGCGCTCCCCACTCCGTCCAGGACCCGTCGTAGAGGGCATTGTCCCGGTGGCCGAGCGATTCGAGCGCAAGGGTGATGACCGCGGCCGTGATGCCGGATCCGCAACTCGTGACGACCGGGCGGTCGAGGTCGATACCCGCTTCGGTGATCAGGGTGCGCAACTGGTCCAGCGGCTTCAACCGTCCGTTCTCCGAGAATGCGCCCGCCGGAAGATTTCGCGCGCCCGGCATGTGACCCGAGCGCAGGCCCTGCCGCGGCTCCGCCTCTGTTCCCGCGAAGCGACCGGGGCTGCGGGCGTCCGCCACCTGCTTGGAGCCGCTTTCGACGATCCCCTTCATGGTTTCGAGGTCGATGACCCGGTTCGGGTGGAACTGCGCCTTGAACTCGACCGGCTGCGGGCTCGGGACTTCCGTCTGCAGCGGGCGTCCCTCGGCCTTCCAGCCGTCGAGCCCGCCGTCGAGGACGAGGACGTTTTCGGCGCCCATGGTGCGGAACAGCCACCATGCGCGCGGCGCGGAGAACATGCCCGGCCCGTCATAGACGACGATCCGGTCCGTTTCCCTGATTCCCATCCGTCCGAGCGCATCGGCAAAGACTTCCGGGGAGGGAACCATATGGGGAAGATCCGTGGAATGGTCCGCGACCTTGTCGTGGTCGAAGCGCACGGCGCCCGGTATGTGCCCGGCCGCATATTCCGCGTCGGCATCGCGCATTTGCGCAGGCAGGTAGAAGGAGGCGTCGACGATACGAAGCTCCGGGCTTCCGAGCTCCGCGGCAAGCCGGTCGGACGATATGACGAAGGGACTATGTTCTGGCACCGTGCTTCTCCCGGGGCAGGGCGTCAGCCGCCGGCGGCGTCGCCGAACCGGATGCGAAAGCGCCGGTTTTCCTTGCCCTTCTTCTCGATCTTGGCGATGTGGATGCGGCCCACCTCGCCGGTACGGGAAACATGTGTGCCGCCGCAGGGCTGGCTGTCAACGGCGGAGTTTTCGCCGATGCAGACGAGGCTGACACGACCGAGCCCCACCGGCGGCCGGACGTTCTTCGACTTGACGATGCCGGGATTGGCCGCAAGCTCGTCGTCGCTGATCCACTGGACGTAGACCGGGTGGTCCTGGTCGACGAGTTCGAGGAGCCGGGCCGTCACCTCGTCCTTGTCGGCGACGTCGACCATGTCGAAATCCACGCGCGATTCGTCCTCGCCGACCGCCGCTCCGGTAATCGGGAAGGGGCAGACGACGGAGAGCAGATGGCAGGCCGTGTGCATCCGCATCAGCCGGAACCGTCGCTCCCAGTCGATATGGAGGCGCACCGTTTCTCCGAGGATCGGCGGCCGCTCGCCGTCGAGCGGCATATGCAGGATGATGTCCTTGCTCGCGCCGTGCCTTGCCTGCCCAAGCGTGATCCTGCTGCCATCCGAACGCTCGACATGACCCGTGTCGCCGGGCTGGCCGCCCGAGGTCGCATAGAAGCACGTCCGGTCGAATTCGATGGCGCCGTCCTGATGGACCGCCGTCACGACCGCCTCCGTCGTCTTCAGGTAGAAATCGTCGCGGAAGAGGGCGTTGACGGGCATGGACGGGCTCAGGCGGGCTCGAAGGGGGCGACAATCCCGTGGCGGCGGGTCATCCACTGGGGCACGGGCAGGTTCTTGGAGCGCAGGAACTCGGGGTTGAAGAGCTTCGACTGGTAGCGGTTTCCGTAGTCGCAGAGGATCGTCACGATCGTATGGCCCGGGCCGAGGTCGCGGGCGAGGCGGATGGCGCCGGCAACGTTGATGCCGCTCGATCCGCCGAGGCACAGGCCCTCCCGCTCGACAAGGTCGAAGATCACCGGCAGGGCTTCCGCATCGGGAATCTGGTAGGCATAGTCCGGAGCGAAGCCTTCGAGGTTCGCCGTGATCCGGCCCTGGCCGATCCCCTCGGTGATCGACGAACCCTCCGACTTCAACTCCCCATGGGCGTAGTAATCGTAGAGAGCGGCACCTTCCGGGTCCGCAAGGCCGATCTTGATCCCGGGCTTGCGGTCCCTCAGCCCCTCGGCAACGCCGGCGAGCGTCCCCCCGGACCCGACCGAGCAGATGAAGCCGTCGATCTGGCCGCCTGTCTCATCCCAGATCTCGGGCGCGGTGGTCTCCACATGCGCCTGGCGGTTCGCGACGTTGTCGAACTGGTTGGCCCAGATCGCACCGGCGGGATCGGTCTTCGCCAGTTGTTCGGCAAGCCGGCCCGAAATCTTCACGTAGTTGTTGGGGTTACGGTAGGGGACCGCGGGAACCTCGACGAGCTCGGCCCCGAGCAGGCGCAGGGCGTCCTTCTTCTCCTGGCTCTGGGTCTCGGGAATGACGATGACGGTCCGGTAGCCGAGCGCCTTGGCGACAAGCGTCAGCCCGATGCCGGTATTGCCGGCCGTACCCTCGACGATCACGCCGCCCGGGCGAAGCAGGCCTTTCCGCTCGGCGTCGCGGATGATGTAGAGCGCCGCGCGGTCCTTCACCGATTGGCCGGGGTTGAGGAATTCCGCCTTGCCGAGGATCTCGCAGCCCGTCGCCTCCGAAGCGCCCTTGAGGCGAATGAGCGGCGTATTGCCGATGACGTCGAGGACGGATGTGTGAAGGGACATGATGGGGGCCTTGTGAGGAATTCAGTTTATGAGCGCTCTTCTGGGAGGACAAGGCAGCCGAGACAAGAAACAGGTTTTCGCGATCCGGGGCACTCTCGAAATAATATGTTGTCGGCGGCTTTGCGGCTCACGCAAAAAGGCTGGCGCGGGCGCCAGCCTTAGGGTTGAACGGTTGCGGATTATTCTTGGCAGGCTGCGTCGGGAATCGTGCCGGACTGGACGGATGTCGTCTGTTCGGCACTGGTCTCGGTGCAGCGGTCGTCATCGCGGTTGCCCGACGAAGCGTTGTCGGCGGCGCCACCGGGGGCGGTATCCGCCTGGCCGGTATTGGCATCCGAGGTGCTCCCCGCGCTGCCCGTGCCGTCGGTCGACTTGTCGCCCGATTCGGACGCGGACTGGGCCATCGCGCCCGAAGCGAGCATCAGCACGATGGCGGATGCCGTAACCATTTTCCTGAGCATTCTTATCTCCTCCTTGGCCGGTTTCCCGGAAACGTTTCTCTGAACGCGAGCCTAACCATCGAAAGTTGCGCCGGTTCCGGGCTACCTCCGAAAGTTATGGTTGCGGCTGCTCGGGGAGGAGTTCGGATGATTTCTCCGGCTGGGGCTGGAGAAGCGGCGCGAGGCCCCGTCGTCTCGGTGTGGCCACGAATTGGAGGTTCTGGTGGTCCACAACGCAAGAAGCCCCGGGCGATGCCGGGGCTTCATGGATAAGATCAAGGACGATCAGTCGAGGACCTGAACGACCGTATAGTTCTTCGGATCGACGATGACGCGGCGCTCGTTGACATAGGTATAGGCATATTCCGGTGCGTCCGGGACCGGGGTCAGCACCACGGTCTCGGGCAGCGGCTGGCCGACGACGACCTCACGCTCCACGACGACCGGCTGGGCGGGAACCGGCTGTTCGCGCACATAGGTGACGACGCGCTCCGGCGGCGGATCGATTGCGGTTCCGGCAGCAGCGCCGACAATGCCGCCCACGGCAGCGCCGATCGGGCCGCCGACGATCGCGCCGGTTACCGCTCCGCCCGCGGCGCCGCTGACCGTGCCTTCCTGTGCAAGGGCGCCGGTCGCGGCAAGGCCTGCAGCGGCAGCGATAAGTACGAACTTCCTCATGGCGATCTCCTTTTCATGTAAAGCCATGGGGCAGTGAACGTGAATGTCCGAAATTCGTTCCGCGCCAGGCAACCCCTGCAATCCCGGCCAATCGCACCCTGTCGCGACCCAGCAGTCCGCCGTCGGGAGGACATGCACCCCGCCGGGGCGGCTCTCGGATCGGCAGGAGCAATCTTCATCGATTCGAATGGCCATGGGCCGGGAGTTCGGCCTGAGGAGCGGTAGGAAGCCCATATCTTCTTCTGTGCGGGGCCAGATTTAGCACTGGCGCTCCATTCCCCGAAGTCTACCTACGCGTCCTCCTGCGTCCACATGGACGTGGCGGGGAGTCGTCCTAGTGTTCCCCCCTCCCGGAGCGGCTCCTCTAGTTGCACCGGCGCTGCCGGACCAAAGTCGGCGCGCCGGTGCTTTTTCTTTGAAAACCTGACGACGTGCGCCTCGCCATCCTGGCCGGAGCATTTCCGAGAGGCACAAACGGCATAAGCCGGCCAAAAGCGGGAGGGGAAATGAGGAAGGGGTGCGGTATCGGGCCAGATCGATGGCAAGCTTAATCACTTGCAGAAAGAAATGGCTCCCCGGGCCGGATTCGAACCGGCGACCTGTCGATTAACAGTCGAATGCTCTACCGCTGAGCTACCAGGGAACAGGGCGCCTCGGCGCGCCGTCGAGCGGGGTAATACAAATGCTTTGACCGTTTGCCAAGCGCTTTTTCGAAAAAAAATCATGCCGCTTGTTTCACGGCCGATCCTGCACCATTTCAGCGCCTGCGTTGTGGAGATGAGTGTGGAGAATTCGGAAAACAAGCCCCGGCAGAAGCGGTTCGGTGTCGATCCCGCCAGCGGTCGCTTGTCCCTCGGCAACTGGCACCTGCCATTGCCGCGATCAAGGATCGGCCGCCTCCTGGTGGGGGGCAGCCTCATCCTCGGCGGTACGCTCGGTTTCCTGCCCGTTCTCGGCTTCTGGATGGTGCCGCTCGGCCTGCTCGTGCTCTCGCACGACCTTCCCTATGTGCGCCGCAAGCGCCGCCGCTTCGCGGTCTGGTGGGAGCGCCGCCGCCTGCGCCGGCGTGACTAGCTGAAGAAGCCGGCGAGGCCCTGGCCGGCGCTGAACGCCATGTAGGCCAATATCCCGAAATAGATGAGCGTGATGACGTTGAAGGCATAGCCCGCCAGCACGACCAGTCCGTCGCGCTGGATCATGCCGGTGGCGACGAGCAGGACCGCGATCGCCGGAAGCGTGTTGGAAAACGGGATCAGCCCCAGCGGGAACATCAGGAGCACGCCGGCCAGCGCGATCGCCAGCCCGTTCAGGCGGTTGGCGGCAGCGCCGCTGACGAGCGCCCCCATGCGGGGCTTCAGGTAGGCGTCGAGCCGGGAGACGATGGAGACGCCCTTTTCAAGCGCCGGCACGAGCTTCTGCGTTTCCAGCCGCCGATCGAGGATACGGCGGGGCAGCCACGGCAGTCTGTTGAAGGTGATCGACAGGCTGACCAGAATGATCGCGAACCCGAAGACCGTGCTGACGCCGGGGATGGAGACCGGGAGGAGGAAGGGAAGCGACGCAACGGCGCACAGCAGGAGAAGGCCCTGCTCGCCGACCGCCTCCATCAGGTCCCGCAGCGTCACCGACGAACCGTCGATCCCTGCGATGACCTCTTTCAGCGTTGCGCTCAGCGAGGCATCGGTGTCCTGGAACTCAAGGTGATCTTGCAAGGTCTGGCTCCCATGTCTGGCGGCTGATGGATATCACCATTCTCGACCCGCGCAAGGCCAGCGCCTACACGGGCATTGGGCCGCGTGTGTGGCGGGGCAAGATTGCGGGAGTAATTATCGCTGTTGTGCCGCCCCACCCGAATCGCCGAGGCTTGCTTCGGGACTGACGAGGATTTGCGATGAAGCTGAGAGTTATTGAGGGCGGATTGCGGGACCAACGGTCGTTGGACGCTGCCGAAGCAATGCGCACATCACCGTTCGACGTGAGGCGGGAGGCGGACCGCCGCCTCGACGCGCTGGACTACGACCGCCACCTGACCCGCGAGAGAGCCGTCGGAGTGGCGGTTCCGAGAGCGATCCGCGACCTCGCGCTGCAGATCGATTTCGTGGCGCGCACCCTGTCTTCGCTTGAAGAGATACCCGAAGACTTCCGTTCGGATCGCTACTGGCCGACGTGACGGCGTCCAGGCTTCAGAGCTTCAGGGCTTCAGGGCTGATCGACCGATCCCGGCCGACATTCGGGAACGGCTCTCGATCTCGTCAGTTATGGGCGGGAAAGGGAGGCTGCGATGCATCTCCGATCCGCTCTTTTCTGTACCCTGCTCCTTTCTTCCGCGACGATGGTCTCGGCCCAGGAGGGACTGGAGGACTTTACCGGCACCTGGAAGGGCGGCGGCGAATATGTCCGCCTGAACGGAGACCGGGTGAACGTCGAATGCACGATGAACGGGGAGGGCGGCGCGACCTCGCTGACCATGAGCGGGCGATGCACGGCGCTCGGCTTCATCACCCGTGACATATCGGCGGCGGTCAAGGAGGACGGTTCGCGCATCTCCGGGCAGTACGTAGGCCCTGAGGGTGGCGGAGCGGTCCAGGGCGAAAGAACGGGAAACACGCTCAACCTGGCCATCCAGTGGCAAAGGCCGGTACGCGGGAACATGACCGCCGACCTGCGGATCGAAATCACCGCGTCAGGCGCCCTGGAGATCCGTACCTTCGAGGCCGACCCCAAGACCAAGTCGACCGTGACGGTGACCGACCTCCGGCTCCAGCGCCAGTGATTGCGCCTCTGGTCATCACCTGTTGATCAGCATGTCTGGAAAGCGGTCGGACGCGCAGGCTTCTGTAGGGGGCACTGATCAGAACCCCGAATCCCCGATGCCCGAAATAACGAAGAAGCTCGCCAGGGAGGCTGACGAGCTTCTTCAGAGGCTTGCTCGCTGGGGGGCAGCGAGCCTCCCGTTCATGGCCCCCGCGGACCTTTCGGGCGGTTAACGAGCGTTTCCAGAAATCGCATTGAGGAGATGTTGGTGGACGACCACACCCGGCTGCGCGAGGTCCGTCATGGGTATGTCGGCCGATGCGCGGGCAGCCGGGTTGCTGGCGGGACAACGTTGCCGGAATGTGCGGGGGCGATGGGGGAAGCGGTGCAGATCATGAAACGCAGGCTGCATCACGCAACACGAGCCGGCGGCCGGTCGCGCGGGTCCCCATGGAGGGGTAAGTTTCTGATCCTGCTGCGGGAAATTTGGAGGCCTCGCCCGGAATTGAACCGGGGTACGAGGATTTGCAGTCCTCTGCGTCACCACTCCGCCACGAGGCCATCCTACCGCTGAAAAGAGCGAGTGGTGACGGGCGTTTAGAACGAATCGAATGACGGTGCAAGAGGAAAGGCGACCCGAAAATCATTTCATCCGGGTGCGGCACGGGGCGGGCAGGGCAACGTTTTTAGCGGGCGATCGGGCCTGCGTCTTGAAAGAGCCGCCGCCGCCCAGTAAAGACGGCGCAATCAGGTATATTCAGGACAGCCGAGATGATGGACTTCGAAGCCGCACGGACCAAGATGGTGGACAACCAGATACGCACCACCGATGTGACGTCTCATCCGGTCTTGCAGGCCTTCCTCTCCGTGCCGCGCGAGGAGTTCGTACCCGCCAGGCTGAAGCCGATCGCCTATATCGACGAAGATCTCCAGATCGCCCCCGGCCGCTACCTCATGGAGGCGTCCCCGCTTGCCAAGCTCCTGCAGCTCGCGCGCATCGGCAAGGATGACCTGGTACTCGAAGTGGGCTGCGGCACCGGTTACGCGGCGGCGGTCCTTTCCCAGCTCGCCGGCTCCGTCGTCTCGGTCGAGGCTGACGAGCAGCTCTGCGCGCAGGCGGTCGAGAACCTCACGCGTCTCGGCTACGACAACGTGGCCGTCGTCCACGGCGAGATGGAAAAGGGCTATACGTCCGAGGCTCCCTACGACATCATCTTCGTGAACGGCGCGGTGGAAGAGATTCCGGCAGCACTCGTCGACCAGCTGCGCGACGGCGGCCGCCTCGTCGCGGTTGTCGGCCACGGCAATGCCGCACAGGCCAGGCTGCTGATCAAGGAGCACGGCGCGATTTCCGAAACCGCCCACTTCAACACGTCGGTGAAGCAGCTTCCCGGCTTCCAGAAGCAGCCGTCCTTCGTATTCTGACGGCCTTGCGCCCGCCGGTCGGCCCGACTGTGGCCGGCGGGACTCAACGGCAAAACAATTCTGTGTATGCCGTCGATCCCATCGCCCGCCGCGATTGTTTCAGGCCTCTCCTTTCGTACACTAATGACGAATCAGGTCCGCTAAGGGCCGCGTTTGCAGTTGCGGGGATGAAGAATGGCTCAGCCAGGTGTAGTGCGTGAACCCTCGATGGAAGAGATCCTGGCCTCGATCCGCCGGATCATCGAAAGCAATGAGCCGCAGGCGGAAAACGCCTTGCCGCAAAGCATGCCGCCCGTATATGCCGAGGACGAGATCGACGACGGCGATATAGACATCGTCACCGAAATGGCCGCCAACGACCGGGGCCGCCCGCATCAGGCGGATGCCGCAAGCGCTCTGGAGGCCGATCGCGGCCAGGAGAGGTCGCTTTCTCTCGCCGACGTCGCGGCGCGGGTGAGGGCGGCATCGGCCCGCCCGGTCGATGCCGATGTTCGCCAGGTTCAGCCCGCAGCCACGGCAGCAGCCCCGGCGCAGAAGATGGCGCCCCCCGCCGCGCAGGAGCCTGCGGTTGCGAGTGCTCCGCGTCCGCAGCCCGCTCCGTTGCCTGAATTTTCGCCGCAGCCCGCAAGGGCCGGGAAGGCCGATGCTCCCGCGGCGCCCCTGCCGTTTGCCCTGGAAGCTGCGACTGATCCGGTCGAGCGGCCGGCCGCTCCTGTCACGCCTGAAGCGCCCGGCTCCCTGCCGGCCTGCGTGGAGGCGCTGATTTCCGAGAAAGCCGGTGCGCAGGTCGCGCGCTCCTTCAACGATCTTGCCGCCGTGTTCGACGGCATCCGCAACAGGTCTGTCGAGGACATGGCCCAGGAGATGCTCCGCCCGATGCTGCAGGAGTGGCTGGACGACAACCTGCCGACGCTGGTCGAGCGCCTCGTGCGCGAGGAAATCGAACGGGTGGCGCGCGGCCCGCGCCGCTGACGCTTGACCGTTCCAAGGGACGGGCCGCCCCGGCGACGGGGCGGCTTTTTTATTGACTTGCTTCTGCCCGTCCTATTTACACCGGGGCCTGTTAGAACTCGAATTCTGGTCGGAAAATGCTCGACAAAACCTACGATTCCGCCGCCGTTGAACCGAAGATCGCAGCAGCCTGGGACGAGGCAGACGCCTTCCGCGCCGGCGCCAATGCCGAACCCGGCGCCGAGACCTTCTCGATCGTCATTCCGCCGCCGAACGTCACCGGTTCGCTGCACATGGGCCATGCGCTCAACAACACGCTGCAGGACATCATGGTGCGGTTCGAGCGGATGCGCGGCAAGGACGTGCTGTGGCAACCGGGCATGGACCATGCCGGGATCGCGACGCAGATGGTCGTCGAGCGCCAGCTGGCCGAGCGCAAGCTGCCCGGCCGCCGCGAGATGGGCCGGGAGGCGTTCATCGACAAGGTCTGGGAGTGGAAGGCAGAGTCGGGTGGCCTGATCTTCAACCAGTTGAAGCGACTGGGGGCATCCTGCGACTGGTCGCGCGAGCGCTTCACCATGGACGAGGGACTGTCGCAGGCCGTTCTTGAAGTTTTTGTAACGCTTTACAAGCAGGGGCTCATCTATCGCGGGAAGCGGCTGGTCAACTGGGACCCGAAGTTCGAGACGGCAATCTCCGACATCGAGGTCGAGAACCGCGAAACCGACGGCCACATGTGGCACTTCAAGTATCCCCTGGCCGGCGGCGAGACCTACACCTATGTCGAGAAGGACGCCGACGGTAATGTCGTCCTTCAGGAAGAGCGCGACTACATCTCGATTGCGACGACCCGCCCGGAAACCATGCTCGGCGACGGCGCCGTTGCGGTCCACCCGTCGGACGAGCGCTACCGGCCGATCGTCGGCAAGCTCTGCGAGATCCCCGTGGGGCCGAAGGAGCACCGCCGCCTGATCCCCATCATCACCGACGAATACCCCGATCCGACCTTCGGTTCGGGGGCGGTGAAGATTACCGGCGCGCATGACTTCAACGACTACCAGGTCGCCCGCCGCAACAACATTCCGCTCTACCGGCTGATGGATACCCAGGCCCGGCTGCGCGACGACGGCGAACCCTATGCCTTCTATGCCCAGGTCGCGATGGAAATCGCGAGATCCGGCGAACTGCCGACCGAGGCCGAGGTGGACGATATCAACCTCGTTCCCGACGAATATCGCGGGCTCGACCGCTACGAGGCGCGCAGCCGCATCGTCGAGGCCATCAATGCGGAAGGCCTTGCCGTCACGGTCAAGGACGCGGAGGGCAACGACGTCCCCTACGTCGAGAACAAGAAGATCATGCAGCCCTTCGGCGACCGCTCGAACGTCGTCATTGAGCCCATGCTGACCGACCAGTGGTTCGTCGATGCCGAGACGCTCGCGAAGCCCGCGATCGAGGCGGTGCGCGACGGCCGCACCAAGTTCGTGCCGAAGAACTGGGAAAAGACCTATTTCGAGTGGATGGAGAACATCCAGCCCTGGTGCATTTCCCGCCAGCTGTGGTGGGGACACCAGATCCCGGCCTGGTACGGTCCGGACGGCCAGGTCTTCGTCGAGAAGACCGAGGAGGAGGCGCTGCACGCCGCCATCCAGCACTATATCGCCCACGAGGGCCCGATGAAGGCCTATGTCGAGGACCTACTGGAGAACTTCAAGCCGGGCGAGATCCTGACGCGCGACGAGGACGTCCTTGACACCTGGTTCTCCTCGGCTCTGTGGCCCTTCTCGACGCTGGGCTGGCCCGAGCACACGAAGGAACTTGAGAAATACTATCCGACAAGCGTGCTGGTGACGGGCTTCGACATCATCTTCTTCTGGGTCGCCCGGATGATGATGATGGGCCTGCATTTCATGAAGGACGAGGACGGCAACCCGGTGGCGCCGTTCCACACGGTCTATGTCCATGCGCTGGTCCGCGACAAGAACGGCCAGAAGATGTCGAAGTCGAAGGGCAACGTCATCGATCCGCTCGATCTGATCGACGAATACGGCGCCGACGCGCTGCGCTTCACGCTGGCCATCATGGCGGCGCAGGGCAGGGATGTGAAGCTCGACCCCGCCCGCATCGCCGGCTACCGCAACTTCGGAACGAAGCTGTGGAATGCCACCCGCTTCGCGGAAATGAACGGCGTCGAGCGCGACCCGCATTTCATCCCGGAGACGTCTACCGTCACCATCAACCGCTGGATCCTGACGGAGCTTAGCCGCACCATCGCCGAGGTCACCGAGGCCATCGAGAGCCAGCGCTTCAACGATGCCGCCGGCTCGCTCTACCGATTCGTCTGGAACCAGTTCTGCGACTGGTACCTGGAACTCCTGAAGCCGGTCTTCGCCGGAACGGACGAGCGGGCGAAGGCTGAGGCGCAGGCCTGCGCGGCCTACGTGCTCGAACAGACCTACAAGCTCCTGCACCCGTTCATGCCGTTCATGACCGAAGAGCTCTGGGCCCACACGGCAAGCCGCGACACGCTTCTCTGCCACGCGGAGTGGCCGGTGCCGGATTTTGCCGACGAGGCCGCGGCTGCCGAGATCAACTGGCTGATCGACCTGGTTTCCGGCCTGCGTTCCGCGCGCGCCGAGATGAACGTGCCACCTGGCGCCGTGGCCCCGCTCGTCGTGGTCGGCGCGAGCCCGCAGACGGAGGCCCGGCTCCGGCGCCACGATGCCGCCATCCGCCGCCTGGCGAGGGTGGAGAGCATCGAGGCGCAGCAGACCGCCTCCAAGGGTGCGGCCCAGGTCGTCGTCGGCGAGGCGATCGCCTGCCTTCCGCTCGGCAGCCTCATCGATCTCGCCGCGGAAAAGGCGAGGATCGAGAAAGCCATCGGCAAGACCGAAGCCGACATGGAGAAGGTTGCGAAGAAGCTCGCCAACGAGAGGTTCGTCCAGAACGCCGATCCGGATGTCGTCGCCGCCGAGCAGGAGCGCTACGCGGAACTGGAAGTCCAGATGGCGAGCCTCAAAACCGCCGCGCAGAGAATCGCCGAGGCCGGCTGAGATCCGTCAAACACTCTGAAACCCGCATCGATCCTCGATGCGGGTTTTCCGATGTTTTGTAAGTGGAATTTCCGTCGTTTTCCGTGGACGTCAATGGGGCCGGACATGTTGCGATCGGGTCACACGTCGTCTGCCGAAGGAAATCTCATTCCTTCCTTGATTGACCTGAAACGTTTCCACGAAAAATAAATTCCGTTTTTCGATCGCGAATACGTGGGTGTTTGAAGTTTCACGTAAATTTTTGACCGGTTTATGGACGCCCCGAAGCGCTCACGGAAAGTTGTCATTTACTTCGAACTATCTACACTCGCCCCAACGCATACCGGGAGGTGGGAGAAGATGACAAGTAAACTGGTTTCCAAAGCTCTGTTGGCACTCGCGGCGAGCTGCGCAATGACTGCGCCGGCCATGGCCGGCGGCCTCGAGCGAGGCGGATACAACATCGACCTTCTGTTCGATCCGGGTCGATTTGCAGCGGAATCGGCGGTTACATTCGTTGCCCCGCAGCGCAAGCTCAAGAACGTCCGCGACGTCGACACCACGAACTACAATCCGTCAGGCGGTACCTTCGGTGGTGGCAACCTGAACTCCCTGTCGGACACCGCCGATGGCAGCGAGAACTACTGGGCGCCGCGTATCGGCGCGAAGGCTGCGATCGGTGATGCCGCAGACTGCATGTTCGATTACTCGGAGCCGTGGGGAGCTCACAAGGATCCGGGCAGGGACTGGGCTGGCGCCAACGAGGACATCGAAACGAAGGTCGAGAGCCGTAACTACGCTCTGACGTGTTCCTATCGTGTCGATGCCGGCCCGGGCCAGCTCCGGTTCATCGGCGGTACGTTCTATCAGGAGGTCTATGGCTTCCAGGAGCGTCTCGTGCAGGCCGTTCCCGCAAGCACCGGCCTGTCCGGCGTTGGCCGTCTTGATCTCGAAGGCGACGGCTGGGGATGGCGTGCCGGTATTGCTTACGAAATCCCGGAATACGCCTTCCGCGCCAGCCTCGTCTACAACAGCGAAGTCAAGCTTGACGACATCACCGGTACCCTTGATCTCACCGGGCTTCCGGCCTCTTCGGGAGCGCCGGCCGGCAGGGTGACGGATGTCCACGGCGCCCAGGATATGCCGGACGTGGTCGAGTTGAAGGTTCAGTCGGGCATCGCTCCTGACTGGCTCGCCTTCGGTTCGGTGAAGTGGACCGACTGGAGCCAGTTGCAGAAGGTGCCGTTCTGCACCGCGGCCGTCACCGGCAAGTGCACGACCTCCAACAGCGTTACGAGCCTCGATCTCGGCTATCGCGATGGCTGGACCATCTCCGGCGGTGTTGGCCACAAGTTCAACGACCAGTGGAGCGGCGCGGTCAGCGTCACCTGGGATCGTGGGACGTCGCAGGACTTCGGCACGCTGACGGATACGTGGACGCTTGGCGTCGGCGCCTCCTACTCGCCGACCGAGAACGTCGAGTTCCGCCTTGCCGGCGCCCTGGCGCTGCTGACCGGCGGCAGCTCGAACACGGTGACCATCGACGGCCTTCAGTACGGGCAGCGCGCCAACTACGAGTTCGACGACGACATCGCCTACGGCTTGTCGACCGCCTTGAAGGTTCGGTTCTGATCCGGCACCTTCGACCAACAGAAGCCCGGCTCGCGCCGGGCTTTTTTGTGGGCTGCTATTTGTTTCTCCGCCAGCGCGATTGTGACGATTTGGCAACATCTCTTTGCGAGAGTCGGCATGTGGGCCGGAGGCGGCGAATTTGTCCATTTCCCGCCACAAACCGGGAGCAGCGATAAGTCTGAAAGCGGCGGACCGCGGGGGCGGGGTCGCGTAATGTCTGGAGTACCATGGGCGGGTTTATGATGGATCGGCGAAGCGAGGGGGGCAATGCCTTGCGCTTCGGGGGGCGCAAGGCAAGTTCTTCAATAAGGCCACACCTGCGTCCCAGTCTTGCCGAAAAGGCAGGCTACTCTTCCTGTCTCCATTTCCCCATCGGCATCACGCCGGTCGGAACGCTCCCATGCGGTCGTGCCCTGGCGGAATTTACAATGAGGCTGATGGACGTCGCCGTCTCGCCGGCCGGAAGAGTTTGAACGATGTCGTCGATGAAATCGGGTTCCTTGCGTATCTTGCTCCTGGGCATTTCTCTGGCCTCTGCCGCCGCGGCCGGCCCTGCGGCAGCATTCGACATCCAGTCGGGCGTAACGAAGGAATCGGGCCCGTTCGACCTCTTCAAGTTCGGCTTCAATGCCTACAAGAACGGGCAGAAGGAAGACGCCGTGGAAGCCTACCGCTATGCCGCCGAGAAGGGGCATACCGGCTCCCGCTGGGCGCTCGCCAACATGTATGCCGATGGCGACGGCGTGACCAAGGACGATTTCGAAGCCTTCAAGATCTACAACGAGATCGCGGCGGCCGGCATCGAGCCGGGCTCTGAGGATACCGGCTTCTTCATCAATGCTCTGATGTCGCTTGCCGGCTATTACCGCGACGGCATTGCCGGCACGCCGGTCAGGCGCGATCTTTCACAGGCCCGGCAGCTCTATTTCCAGGCGGCATCCGCTTTCGGTGTTGCAGACGCCCAGTTCGAACTGGCACGGATGATGCTGGCGGGCGAGGGCGGCGGCGCCAGCGTGCAGCAGGCGAAGAAGTGGCTGAACCAGGCGCGAAAGAGTGGCCATCCCGGAGCGATGGCGGTTTTCGGGGACCTGCTTTTCCAGGAAGGCCATACGGTCCGGGGCCTCGCCTTCATGACGGCGGCGCTCAACCGGTGCAACCCGGTGGACTGCGACTGGATGCAGGACCTGCAGGAGCAGGCCTTCTCGGTCGCCAACGAGCAGGATCGCCGCGTCGCCGTGGCGCTTTCGCAGGAAATGGCCGCGCACGGCGGAGTGCAGTAGCCCTTGGCGCAGGCGACGCCTGACGCGGTCAGGCGGCCTCGAAATCGAAGATTGCCGCCACCGGCACGTGATCGGACGGTTTTTCCCACGCGCGCACATGCTTCTCGATCGCCGTCGAGCGCAGCCGATCGGCAGCCTCCGGCGACAGCAGCAGGTGGTCGATGCGGATGCCGTTGTTCTTCTGCCAGGCCCCGGCCTGATAATCCCAGAACGTATAGAGCTTCGTCGCGTCATTCGTCGCGCGGACGGCGTCCGTCAGGCCGAGGACTTCAAGCCGGCGGAACGCGGCCCGCGTCTGCGGCAGGAAGAGCGCGTCGGTCGCCCACACGGCCGGGTCGTAGCAGTCGTGCGGCTCCGGGATGACATTGTAGTCGCCGGCAAGGATGAGCGGCTCTTCCCGGGCAAGGCAGTTGGCGGCATGCATGGCCAGCCGGTCCAGCCATCGAAGCTTGTAGGGATACTTGATCGGGTCGTCGGCGGGATTGCCGTTGGGCAGGTAGATCGACGCGACCCGGATCACGCCGCCTGAAACGGAGAAGACCCCCTCGATATAGCGCGACTGATCGTCGCCGTCTTCTTCCGGCAGGCCGCGGATGACCTCGTCCGGCCGGATCTTCGAAAGCAGCGCGACGCCGTTGAAGCCCTTCTGGCCATGCGTCTCGACGTGATAGCCGAGCGCCTCGATCTCGAATCGCGGGAAATTCTCGTCGACCGACTTGATCTCCTGCAGGCAGACGATGTCCGGCTGGGAATCCGTCAGCCACTGGCGCAGGTTGTCGATCCTCGCCTTCACGCCGTTGATGTTCCAGGTGGCTATCTTCATCGTCCTGCCGCTCCTCGTTCAGCCCCGTTGTAACGGACCTGCCGCCGTTTGGAAGCCCGATATCAAGTGAAGGCGGCGAGAGGAAGCCTAGATGGAGAAACTGGTGCCGCAGCCGCAGCTTGCGACGGCGTTCGGATTGTTGATCTGGAAGGACTGGCCCAGAAGGTTGTCGACGAAGTCGATCTGCGAGCCGTCCATATAGGCCAGCGAAAGGCTGTCGATCAGCACCTTCGCGTCGCCGTTGGCGACGATCGTGTCGTCGTCCGCCGGCGCGTCGGCAAGGTCGAACTTGTAGGAAAAGCCGGAACATCCGCCACCCTCGACCGAAACGCGCAAGGCCTGCTTGCCTTCTTCGCCTGCGAGGATTTCGCGGATGCGCTTGGCTGCCGCGTCTGAAAGCGTGACATTCGGGTTGTTCATCTCGTCTCCTGCCCGGGTTCAAGGCTCGGGAAAGGTTGATAGTCTCGGCTGTAGCCGCATTGCACTATAGGTATGAACGCTTAAATGGCACGTCAATGGGCCGACAAGCGCGAGAGCCTGCGAAAGGGTATGGGACTGATGACGATCGACAAAGAGGCGCTCGGCTATGGCAGCGGCGAAAAGGCGGCCTATGCGGCCAATCCCTGGGCGTCGCGCGGCCGCCTGTTTCCGGAGGAGGGCAGCCTCACGCGTTCGGAATTCCAGCGCGATCGGGACCGCATCGTCCATGCGACCGCCTTCAGGCGCCTCAAGCACAAGACGCAGGTCTTCATCAGCCCGGACGGCGATCATTTCCGCACACGCCTCACCCATACGATCGAGGTCGCCCAGATCGCCCGCGCGCTCGCCCGGGCGCTGAAGCTCGACGAGGACCTCGCCGAGGGCGTCGCCCTTGTCCACGACTTCGGCCACACGCCGTTCGGCCACACGGGCGAGGATGCCCTCGACGAGGCGCTGAAACCCTATGGCGGCTTCGACCACAACGCCCAGTCGCTGCGGATCGTCACCAAGCTCGAGCGGCGCTACGCCGATTTCGACGGCCTCAACCTCAGCTGGGAGACGCTGGAGGGGCTGGTGAAGCACAATGGCCCCTTGCTGACGCCGGAAGGCGAGGGGACCCGCGGCCCCGTCCCCCAGCCCATACGCGATTACTGCGCGCTCAACGACCTGGAACTGGCGACCTTTGCGAGCCTGGAGGCGCAGGTGGCGGCGATCGCCGACGACATCGCCTACAACACCCACGACATCGACGACGGCCTGCGCGCCGGCTACCTGGATTTCGGGATGCTCGAGGACATTCCCTTCCTTGCCGGCCTGATGAAGGAGGTTCGCGATCGCTACCCCGATCTGGAGCCCAGCCGGTTCACCCACGAACTGATGCGCCGGCAAATTACCCGGATGGTCGAGGACGTCATCGGCTACGCCCAGCAGAACCTCGCCGAGATCAGGCCGCGCTCCAGCGCCGACGTGCGGGCCTGCGGGCGGATCATCGCCACCTTCTCGCCGGCCATGGCCGAGACCGATCGGCAGATCAAGAAACTGCTGTTTTCCCGCATCTACCGGCATCCGGACATCATGCGCATCCGGACCGGGGCGGCGCAGATCGTCACCGATCTCTTCGGCGCCTACATGGACAGGCCTTCGCTCATGCGCAGCCACTACTGGGTGCAGCACATCGAGGGTCTTTCGCACCCGGCGCGCGCGCGCCATGTCGGGGATTATCTCGCCGGAATGACGGATTCCTATGCGGTCAAGGCCCATCGCGCATTGTTTGACCATACTCCCGATTTGAGTTAGGCATCGCGCCATCAGTAACGGCCTATTAAGGAACCGCCCCAGGCGGACATACGGACATGAACCTCTTTGCCGACTTCGAGACCCGCATCAAGGACGCGCTGGAAACCATCGACCTTGTCAAGGAAAAGCGCGCAGAGATTGATTTCGGCCGCATCACAGTGGAGCCGCCGCGCGATCCCAGCCATGGCGATGTCGCGACGAATGCGGCCATGGTCCTCGCAAAGCCCCTAGGGACAAATCCGCGCACGCTGGCAGACCTCGTCTGCACGGCCTTGAAGCAGGATCCGGACGTGAGCGAAGTGACCGTCGCCGGTCCGGGCTTCATCAATGTCAGGCTCACCAAGGCCTATTGGCAGCGGCTGCTCGCCGCCATGATCGAGGCGGGGACCGATTTCGGTCGCTCGACCATGGGTGCCGGCCTCAAGACCAACGTGGAATATGTTTCGGCCAACCCCACCGGCCCGATGCATGTCGGCCATTGCCGCGGCGCCGTCGTCGGCGATGCACTGGCAAATCTCCTCGCCTTCGCCGGCTACGAGGTGACGAAGGAATATTACATCAACGACGCGGGCAGCCAGATCGACGTTCTCGCCCGCTCCGCCTTCCTGCGGTATCGGGAGGCGCTCGGCGAGACGATCGGTGAAATCCCGGCCGGCCTCTATCCCGGCGACTATCTGGTCCCGGTGGGCCAGGCGCTCGTCGACGAGTTCGGCACCCGCCTGCTCACCATGCCGGAAGACGAGTGGATGCCTCTCGTCAAGCGGCGGACCATCGACGCGATGATGGCGATGATCCGCGAGGATCTTGCCGCTCTCAACGTCCATCACGACGTCTTCTTCTCGGAATACACGCTGCATGCGGACGGTGCGCAGCGCATCCGGACCGCCATCAACGACCTCACCTTCAAGGGGCATGTCTATCGGGGCACGCTGCCGCCGCCGAAGGGGCAGTTGCCGGAGGACTGGGAGGACCGCGAGCAGACGCTCTTCCGCTCGACCGACGTCGGCGACGACATCGACCGGCCGCTGATCAAGTCGGACGGCAGCTATACCTACTTCGCGGCCGACGTCGCCTACTTCAAGGACAAGTTCGACCGCGGCTTCAACGAGATGATCTACGTGCTGGGCGCCGACCACGGTGGCTACGTCAAGCGGCTCGAGGCCCTTGCGCGCGCCATTTCGGGCGGCGACGCGAAGCTCACGGTGCTCCTGTGCCAGCTGGTCAAGCTCTACCGCAACGGCGAGCCGGTGAAGATGTCGAAGCGCTCCGGCGACTTCGTCACCCTGCGCGAAGTGGTCGAGGAGGTCGGCTGCGATTCCGTCCGGTTCATGATGCTCTATCGCAAGAGTTCCGAGCCGCTGGACTTCGACTTCGCCAAGGTGACGGAGCAGTCGAAGGACAATCCGGTCTTCTACGTGCAGTATGCGCATGCCCGCTGCATGTCGGTTTTCCGCCAGGCGCGCGAGGCGTTTCCCGATCTCGACATTGATTCGCTCGATCTCGCCGCATCGGCAAAACTCATCGAGGATGACAGCGAAATCCAGCTGATCGCCAAGATCGCGGAGTATCCACGGCTAATTGAGGCGACAGCACTGTCGCAGGAGCCTCATCGCCTTGCTTTTTACCTTTACGATCTGGCAAGTTTCTTCCACGCCCACTGGAACAAGGGCAAGGATCAGCCTGACTTACGTTTTGTTAACGATAAGGACCGAGAATTGAGCATTGCCAGACTTGGGCTGGTGCACGCTGTCGCGTCTGTTTTGAAGTCGGGCTTGGCCATTACGGGCACTGCCGCGCCGGAAGAAATGCGATAGCGTCGCCACCATTTCCCCACAAAGCACTGGCAATGCCCCGAGTAAGTGTAGGTGGGTGGACCAAGTAATGGCAGACGATAACCTTGCGCGTAGCCGGAATGACGGTCCGGACTTCTTTGCCGAAGACGATCCGCTGGCGGAACTCGCCCGTATTGTCGGCTACGACGAGCGCCTGGTGCCAAGGTCCCCGGTGACCGAGCGCCGCGAGCCCGCCTTCAACCTTGAGGACGAATTGCTGCGCGAATTCGAGCGCTACGATTCCCCGCGTTCCCGGCTGCCCGCCGAGAGTTTCGCGCCATCCGTGGATGAGGCCGCGGTCTCTTCCCCGATGGAGGCGGTGGAGCCCGAGGAACTGGACTGGATTGCCGCGAACGACCAGCGCCAACCAGAGGAGCAGTTCTTCGACGAGACGATCCTCGCCGATACCCTGCCGGAACCGGACACGGATGCACCCGGGCGGCTCGACGAGACGCCGGACGTGGAAGGTGCAACGGAGTTCGATCTCGCCGACGAGCTCGAACTCGCGCTCGGGGAGGCGCCGTTCAGGGCTGCCGAGCCGGCGCCCGCCGAGCCTCAGGCTCAACCGGTGCGGAGGGGAGGGTACACGCCCGGCTTCCGCATGCCGCTTGCCAATTTCAACATTGCCCGCGACCTCGGCTCCGATCCTTCCGCACGCGGCGAGGTGTCGCCCGCGGCTGCCGTGACGCCGCCGAAGGAAGAGGCTGTCGCGGTCCCTTCCGTCGATGTGTTCTCCCGCGATGACCTCGCTCCCGCCTCCGGACATGAGCTGGCGATACCGGCGGATCTTTCCGACCTCGACGCGCTGATCGGCGACGCTTCTCGTCATTCGATGGCGAATGCGGCGCGTGATACTGCGATCCCTTCCGTCGGCGATGGCCACGAGAAGTGGGCGGAAGCCGTGACGCGCCGGCAGGCCGCAGCGACTGCATCCGCCGGATCTGACGTTGCAGGCTTCGAGATCGCGACCGGCTCAAGCCGTGCGGTCGAGCCGGCTTTGGCCGACGAATTCGTGGTCGATGATTTCGAACTCGCGCTCGACGATCTGGATTTCGATCTTTCCGACCTAATGCTGGACGACGAGCAGCCACTCTTTGCCGAGCCTCGGCCCGCCGCGGCTTCGGTATCACCATCCGCCGTCGCATCGCCGTCGCAGCCGGTATTTGCACCGCAGCCGGCAGTGCAGCCGGTGACGCCGCAGCCCGTAGCTCAGGCACTAACTCAGCCAATACCTCAGGCTGTCGCCGCGCCTGCTCCGATCCAGCATACCGCAAGCTGGTCGCCGATCGCCCGGGCTGCTCCTCAGCCCCTGGTGACGGAACCCGTCGCCACGACCGCTCCGGTCCGCAGCGTTGCCGAAACCGTGGCACCGGCAGTGGCGCAGCTCGATGATCTTCCGTTCGACGCGTCCATGATCACGGACGGTGAAGACCAGCCCGAGCCCGTCGCACACCTGGACGTTCCGGATCTTCACATCGAGGAAGACGAGCCCGTAGCGCCCCAGCGTAACGACTATGATTTCGATCTCGACGGCGAGCTTTCGGCGCTGCTGCGGGCGTCTCCCGCGCTCGAGGCCGAAGCTGACGAGCCTGTTCCTGTTTCCGCCGTCGAGGGCGCCGCCCAGCAGACGCCTCCGCCGGCTGCCTATCCGGATCTCGACGACTTCGAGCGGGCCCTCGAAGAGGATTTCCGCCGCAGCCTCACCGCTCCGCTGGCGCCCCAGCCGCAGCCTTCCTATGCGGATGTCATGACACCGGCCACAGGCCTCATCCCGGCGCGCGAGAGATTGTCGCTGCCGTCCATTTCCTTGCCGCTTGCCATCGCAGGTGTCGTCCTGATCGGCGGATCGATCGGTTATGCCTTCCTCTCCGGTGACGATTCCACCGTTGCGGACAACGGCGGGCCGATCGTCATCGCCGCCGATACCGACCCCGTGAAGGTGCTGCCGGAAAACCCCGGCGGAAAGACCGTCCCCAACCAGGACAAGGCCGTCTATGACCGCGTCGCCGGTGCGGCGATGGAAGCGCCCAAGCAGGAGACCCTGATCTCTACCAGCGAAGAACCGGTCGATGTCGTCCAGAAGACGCTGATGACCGACTCGCTTCCGCTGGAAGGCCAGGATATTGCCACCGCCGAAGATGCCGATGCAGGCGGGCTGATGCAGGACGATCGTCTCCTGCCGGACGAGGCCGAGGCGCTGCCTTCCGAAGCCGGTCAGCAGACGGTCGCGGTGATGCCGCGCCGCGTGAAGACGATGATCGTTCGCCCCGACGGCACGCTGGTCGAGCAGGAAGTGCCTGCCGAGCCCGCGACTGTCGCCGAGCCCGCCCGTTCGCCTGAAACGGACAAGCTGCCCGCCGCCTCGGTGAAGACGGTCGAAGTGGCCGCCGTTCCCGACGCGCCTGTCGCCGCTCAGCCGCAGGCAAATGCGGCCGGTGTCGCCGGCATCGTTCCGGTTTCCACAGGTGTTGCCGACACTGCGCCGGTTGCAGCCGAGATGACCGACGATGCCCCGGCTATGTCCGGCATGGCGGCTCCGGTTCCGACTGCGCGTCCGGCCGAACAGCCGGTCAATGTCGTCGCGGCTGTGAGCGATCGCGGCAACCTGCGGCCTACGCAGGAACAACCGGCTGCAGCACCTGCGCCCGCGACACAGGTCGCAGCGGTTGCTCCGGGCGGCTATGTCATCCAGATCGCATCGCTCCCGAGCGAAGCGGACGCCCAGAAGTCGTACCAGAACCTCTCGTCGAAGTTCGGCTCCGTCATCGGCGGCCGCGGCGTCGACATCAAGAAGGCCGAGATCGCCGGCAAGGGAACGTTCTACCGCGTGCGCATCCCGGCAGGCAGCAAGGCCGATGCCGTGTCGCTCTGCGAGAGCTATCGTGCCGCCGGCGGAAGCTGCCTCGTCGCCCAGTAGGGCCGAGCCGGCACTGAATTGACGATCGGGGCCTTCGCGGCCCCGATTTTCGTTCATGCCCGCGGCATTCGCCTTTGCGTCCGCGGCGTCTATGATCCGGGCATGAGCGAATCAAAAGCAATGATCCTGGGTGCGAGCGGCTCCGAACTGACCGCCGACGAATTGGCCCTCTACAGGGACGAGCGTCCGTGGGGCTTTATCCTCTTTGCGAGAAACATCCAGGAGGCCGCGCAGGTGGCCGACCTGGTCGCGGCGATGCGCGACGCGGTCGGGCGCCCGGCCGCACCGGTCCTGATCGACCAGGAGGGCGGGCGCGTCCAGCGCATCCGGCCGCCGCTTGCGGAAAAGTATCCGCCGGCCGCGGAACTCGGCGCCTTGTACGCGCAGGACCGGGAAAAAGGCCTGCGGGCGGCTTGGCTGATGTCGCGCCTGCATGCCTTCGATCTCCTGCGCCTCGGCATCAATGTGGACTGCCTGCCGGTGCTCGACGTCCCGGTAAGGGGGGCCAGCAACGTCATCGGCGACCGTGCCTACGGCTTCGATCCCATGCTGGTGGCCGACATGGGCCAGGCGGCGGCGGATGGGCTGAAGGCCGGCGGCGTCCTGCCCGTCATGAAGCATATCCCCGGCCACGGGCGCGGCATGGCGGATTCGCACCACGAACTCCCGGTGGTGGACGCGAGCCTGGCGGAACTCGAGGCGCATGATTTCGTGCCGTTCCGCGCCTTGAGGAACGAACTGATGGCGATGAGCGCGCACATCGTCTTTACCGCGATCGATCCCGATCAGCCGGCGACGACCTCGCCCCGGGTCATCGACGACGTCATCCGCGGCACCATCGGCTTCGACGGGCTTCTGATGTCGGACGACACCTCGATGAACGCGCTGCGGGGAACGATCGGCGAGCGCGCCCGGCGAATAGCTGGGGGTGGCTGCGATATCATCTTGCATTGCAACGGGATGATGGACGAAATGAAGGCTGTCGTTGAAGAAGCAAAGCCGCTCGCTGGCGATGCGCTTCGGCGGGCAGAAGCCGTGGAGACCGCCTTAGGCCCCGCGGACGCACTGGACGAAGCCGCGCTGCGTCAGGAGTTCTGGAGCCTGCTCTCGATCGCCTGACGTCGACGCCATGGTCGGAAACGAGGATGAACATCGCGCAGAGTTCCATTCCGATGGACCAGCTTTGGCAGGACGCCCCCGAGCGGGCGGCCGACGAGCCGGCGCTGGTCATCGACGTGGGCGGCTTCGAAGGCCCGCTCGACCTGCTGCTTCACCTCGCACGGTCCCAGAAGGTCGACCTTGCGCGCATCTCGGTGCTGGCGCTTGCGGAACAGTATCTTGCCTTTATCGACAGCGCGCGGCGCGTCCGCATCGAGCTCGCCGCCGACTATCTCGTCATGGCCGCGTGGCTCGCATTCCTGAAATCGAAGCTCCTGATACCGCAGCAGGTGAAGGGCGACGAGGGGCCGACGGGCGAGGAAATGGCGGCGACGCTCGCCTTCCGTCTGAAGCGGCTGGAGGCGATGCGCGAAGCCGCCACCCGGCTGGTCAACCGCAATCAGGTCGGCCGCGACGTGCATGCGCGCGGCGCTCCCGAGCACATTCCTCATCGCGTCCAGTCGGCATATGACGCAAGCCTCTTCGACCTCCTCTCCGCGTATGCCAACATCCGGCAGCGGCACGCCATCACGCAGGTAACCATCGAAAAGCGCAATGTCTGGTCGCTCTCCGATGCGCGGGAGCTTTTGACCCGCATGCTCGGCGAGATCACCGACTGGACGGTCCTGCAGCATTATCTTCTCCGCTACCTGTCGCCGCGCGACCGCGTGACCGCGACGGCGAGTGCGTTTGCCGCCTCGCTGGAACTGGTCCGGGAAGGCAAGATGGAGATCCGCCAGGACGGCGCCTTCCAGCCGATCTACCTCCGCCAGGGGCGCAACCCCGCGATCGTCCAGGAGGCGCCTGTTGACGGCTTCTGACCAGGACGAGGACGAGCGGGAAGGGCAGGCCGGAGCGCCGCCGGAGGATAGCTTTTCGCTTCTCGAGGTCGAGCGGATCGCGGAGGCGCTGGTCTTTGCCTCCGCCGAGCCCGTCTCCGAAGCCTTCCTTGCGGAACGCCTGCCGCGCGGCGCCCCGGTGACGCAGGTCATGCAGGGGCTTGCCGAACGCTACGCCGCGCGTGGCGTGAACCTCGTCCGCAGCGGCGACCGGTGGGCCTTCCGCACCGCGGCCGATCTCTCCTTCGTGATCCGCAAGGACGAGAACGAGGTGCGCAAGCTGTCGCGCGCCGCTCTCGAGGTCCTGGCCATTATTGCCTATCACCAGCCGGTGACGCGGGCCGAGATCGAGGAAATCCGCGGCGTGCAGACGTCGAGGGGAACGCTCGACGTCCTGATGGAGGCGGGCTGGATACGCTTTCGCGGACGAAGGCGCTCTCCCGGCCGCCCGGTGACGCTCGGCACGACGCCCGATTTTCTCGACCATTTCGGGCTGGAGGAACTGCGGGACCTGCCGGGGCTCGATGAACTGAAGGGTGCGGGGCTGCTGTCCGGCCGCATCCCGCCGAACTTCCAGGTGCCGATCCCGACGATGTCCGACGACCTGTCGGACGACGAGGATCCGATCACCCAGCTCGATCTCGAGGAACTCGGTCTCTTGACACCGAGCGGTGAAGAAGAGGAATGAAGTCATCTTATCGTGAGCCCTCGACCGGGCTTCAGCCTGCGAGCATGTGATGACTTCCGATCCCCAGAGCCAGGGCACACCGATCACCCGGGCGGCAGGCGTTTCTTTCGCCTCGCGGCTCACCTTCGAGGATATCCGGCACAGCTATCACGGCAAGGCGACGATCCGCGGCATTTCGCTGACGGCCGAGCCCGGGGAGGTCCTCTGCCTGCTCGGCCCTTCGGGATCCGGCAAGACGACGTTGCTGCGAATCGCGGCAGGCATCGAGGCCCAGACCGGTGGGCGGGTCGTCATAGACGGTCGGGAGGTTGCCGGCCCCGCCGCCTTCCTGCCGCCCGAAAAGCGCGGCATTGGCCTGATGTTCCAGGACTTTGCCCTCTTTCCGCATATGACGGTGCTCGACAATGTCCGTTTCGGGCTGACGGCGCTGACCGGGCACGAGGCGGCGGCGGCCGCGAAGGCAGCCCTCGAACGGGTGGGGCTCGCCCGGTATGCCGACAAGTACCCCCATGCGCTTTCCGGTGGCGAGCAGCAGCGGGTGGCGCTGGCGCGCGCGCTTGCACCGCGTCCGGGCGTCCTCTTGATGGACGAACCGTTTTCCGGGCTCGACTCCCGCCTCAAGGACGCAATTCGCGCCGATACGCTCGCAATCCTGCGCGAAAGCCGCGCTACCGCCATTGTCGTGACCCATGATGCCGAGGAGGCCATGCGGATGGCGGACCGGATCGCGCTTCTGCGGGACGGCCGCCTCGTGCAGGTCGGCAGTGCCGAGGAACTCTACAGGGCTCCGCGGGATCTCTTCGCCGCCGCCTTCTTCTCCGAGATCAACGAGTTCTCGGGCGTGGTGCGGGGGGCGATGGTCGAGACGCCGCTGGGGACGGTTCCCGTCCGCGACATCGGCGAGGGGGCCGAGGTCTCCATTGCGGTGCGTCTTTCGGACGTGCGCGTTTTGCCGCAGGGCGGGCCGATCGAGGCCAGAATCCGCTCCCGACGCTTCCTCGGCGTGGTGGAAGTGCTGAATCTGGCTGTTTCGGGTCGCGAGGAACTCGTCCGGGCCCGTGTACGGGCGGATCTCCTGCCGCCGGGTCTGACCGAGGTCACGCTCGGAGCGGCTCCGCAGGACATTTTGGTATTTGAAAAAGCAGATCAAACAGCATAAATCGAGAAAAACAGAATTGGAGTTGCAGTTATGGGTTCCTTCAGTGTTTGGCATTGGCTGATCGTTCTGGTGATCGTGCTCGTGCTCTTCGGTCGCGGCAAGATTCCGGAATTGATGGGTGATGTCGCCAAGGGCATCAAGAGCTTCAAGAAGGGCATCAGCGAAGACGATACTCCTGATACGACCAAGACCGTCGAGCATAAGTCCGAGGATACCAAGGAAAGCACTCGGACCTGATCTTGTCGGACCGGGGTCGAGGAGCCTTGTTGAATGCTTGATATCGGCTGGACCGAGCTTCTCGTAGTGGGGATCGTTCTCATCGTCGTGGTTGGTCCGAAGGACCTGCCGCCGATGCTGAGGGCGTTCGGCCGGATGATGGGCACGCTTCGCAAAATGGCGGGCGAGTTCCGCACGCAGTTCGACGAGGCGCTGCGCGAGTCCGACATGGACGAGGTGCGCAAGACGATCTCGGATGCGCAGAAGCTCAATCCGTCCAACGCTCTTCGCGACGCGATCAATCCGCTGCGCCAGATGGGCCAGGATATCCGCAAGGACCTCGAGAAGTCGACGCGCGTCGAGACGCCCGACGTCGAGGCCCAGGCCGTCGTGGAGGGGATTGTCCCGGCTGAGCAGCCGGCGCCGGTGACGGTTCCGCCTCCGGCCATGAGCCTTCCGTCCACGCCCCCCGACATCCCGGTTCCCGCGGCGGCTGCCGTCGCGGCGGCACCGGAGAAGGCCAGGCGCAAGGCGCCGGCGGTGAGAAAAACGGCGGATGCGCCGGTAAGCAGGGCTCCAAGAGCCAAGACCCCCGCGAAGGACGCAGCGGCAGAGACGGCGGCCGAAAAGCCGGCTCCCCGCAAGCGAGCCCCGCGGAAATCCGTAACGCCGAAGGATGATGCATGAGCGGTGATCTCGAAGACAAGCCGCAGCCGCTCATCGAGCATCTGATCGAGTTGCGTACGCGGCTGATATGGTCGCTCGGCGCGTTCTTTGTCGCCTTCCTCGTCTGCTTCTTCTTCGCCAAGGATCTCTTCAACTTCCTGGTCGTCCCCTACAGGTGGGCGGTGACCTGGGCGGACATGGACGTCACCAAGTCCGAGCTGATCTACACCGCGCCGCAGGAGTTCTTCTTCACCCAAGTGAAGGTGGCCATGTTCGGGGCGCTGGTCATCGCCTTTCCGGTCATCGCCTCACAGATCTACAAGTTCGTCGCGCCGGGCCTCTACAAGAACGAGCGGGCAGCCTTCCTGCCATTCCTGGTGGCCTCGCCGATCCTCTTCCTGATGGGCGCGGCGCTCGTCTATTTCTTCTTCACGCCGATGGTGATGTGGTTCTTCCTCGCCATGCAGCAGGCGCCGGAGGAAGGCGAGATGGCAATCTCGCTCCTGCCGCGCGTGTCGGAATATCTCAGCCTGATCATGACGCTGGTGCTGTCCTTCGGCCTGGTGTTCCAGCTGCCGGTCGTCACCACGCTTCTCGCGAGGGTGGGATTGCTGACGAGCGACTGGCTGCGCGAGAAGCGCAAGTTCGCGATCGTCATCGCCTTCGTCGTCGCGGCCGTCCTGACGCCGCCGGATCCGCTCTCCCAGATCGGCCTTGCGCTGCCAACTATCCTTCTCTACGAGATTTCCATCTACGCCGCACGACTCGTCGAGCGCAAGCGCGCCGAGGAGGCTCTTGCCGAACCTGCCGCGTCGGACCTTGCCGATACGGACAAGGCCTAGGCTTTTCTGCCTTGCCCGCGAGAGTGCTGCGTTCCGCTGGAAAGGCCAGGAACGATGCTCGATATCAAGTGGATTCGTGAAAACCCCCAGGCGCTGGATGAAGCGCTTGGAAAACGTGGCGCCGAACCGATGGCGGCCACCCTGCTGGCGCTCGACGAGAAGCGCCGCGCCGTCATTCAGAAGCTCCAGGACATGCAGTCCCGCCGCAACGCCGCCTCCAAGGAGATCGGCGCGGCCATGGCGCAGAAGAACACCGAGCTTGCCGAACGCCTGAAGTCCGAGGTCGCGACGATCAAGGACACGATGCCCGCCGCCGAGCAGGAGGAGCGGGAGGTCGTGTCGGCACTCGACGACGCCCTGTCGCGCATCCCGAACATTCCCCTCGACGACGTCCCGGTCGGCAGGGACGAGAACGACAACGTGGTCAAGCACGTCGTCGGGCAGAAGCCCGGCTGGAACCACGCCGCGGAGGAGCACTTCGAGATCGGCGAGGCGCTCGGCTACATGGATTTCGAGCGGGCGGCGAAGCTTTCCGGCTCGCGCTTCACGGTCCTGACGGGGCCGCTCGCGAGGCTCGAACGCGCCATCGGCCAGTTCATGCTCGACCTGCACACCACCGAGCACGGGTATACGGAAGTCTCCTCGCCGCTGATGGTGCGCGACGAGGCCATGTACGGCACCGGGCAGCTCCCCAAGTTCGCCGAGGATCTTTTCCGCACGACCGATGGCCGCTGGCTGATCCCGACCGCCGAGGTGACGCTGACCAACCTCGTCGCCGGCGAAGTGCTGGAGCAGGAAAAGCTGCCGCTGCGCTTTACGGCGCTGACGCCGTCCTTCCGCTCGGAGGCGGGTTCTGCCGGCCGCGACACGCGCGGCATGCTGCGCCAGCACCAGTTCTGGAAGTGCGAACTCGTCTCGATCACCGACGCCGAAAGCTCCATCGCCGAGCATGAGCGGATGACGGAATGCGCCGAGACGGTCCTGAAGCGCCTCGGCCTGCATTTCCGCACCGTGACGCTCTGCACCGGCGACATGGGCTTCGGCGCGCAGAAGACCTACGATATCGAAGTGTGGTTGCCCGGCCAGGACACCTATCGCGAAATCTCGTCCTGTTCGGTCTGCGGCGATTTCCAGGGCCGCCGCATGAATGCCCGCTACCGCGTCAAGGACGACAAGGCGCTCAGGTTCGTCCACACGCTGAACGGATCGGGGACCGCCGTGGGGCGCTGCCTGATTGCGGTCATGGAGAACTATTATAACGAGGACGGGTCGATCAGCGTCCCGGACGCACTTGTCCCCTACATGGGCGGCATCACGAGAATTGAACGGGGCGCCTGATGCGCATCCTGCTCACCAATGACGACGGAATCCATGCGGAGGGCCTGGCGGCGCTGGAGCGCATCGCCCGCCAGCTTTCCGACGACGTCTGGATCGTCGCACCAGAAACCGACCAGAGCGGTCTTGCCCATTCGCTGACTCTATCGGAGCCTCTGCGGCTGCGGCAGGTGGGCGACAAGCACTTCGCGCTCCGCGGCACGCCGACCGACTGCGTCATCATGGGCATCCGCCAGGTCCTTCCGGAAAAGCCGGACCTCGTTCTCTCCGGCGTCAATGCCGGGGCCAACATGGCCGACGACGTCACCTATTCCGGCACGATCGCGGGGGCGATCGAAGGCACGCTGCAGGGCGTGCGCTCCTTCGCGCTGAGCCAGGCCTACCATCATGATGCCGAAGGCGGCCGTATCGTTCCCTGGGAGACAGCGGAAGCCTACGCGCCGCAGCTCATCCGCAAGCTGAGCGATGTCGATCTGCCGGACGGAACCTTCCTGAACCTCAACTTCCCGAAATGCGCGCCCAAGGATGTCCAGGGCGTCCAGGTGACCTCGCAGGGAAAGCTGGATTTCGGCCTGACGATCGATGAACGGCGGGACGGCCGGGGGCTTCCCTATTACTGGCTGAGGTTTGGCGAACGGCTCGGTCACTTTCGGGAAGGGACCGATATCCACGCCGTCAAGCACAACCGGATATCCGTCACACCCCTCAAGCTGGACCTCACCGATCATTCGGTACAGGATCGCCTCGCGGAAGCGCTTGGATTCGGAGTGGCCGATTGAAGCCCAGCATGGTCGAGAAAGAGGGTTTTGCCGCGCTCGTGCTGCGTTTGCGGGCCGAGGGCATTTCCGACCTCGACCTTCTGACCGCCGTCGAGCAGACGCCGCGCTCACTGTTCGTGCCTGCGGCAGTGGCGGCCGACGCCTATTCGGGCAGGACGATCCCGATCGAATGTGGGGCCTTCATGGAAGGCGCCGATCTCGCCGTCCGCATGCTCCACCATTTGCAGGTGAAGCCCGGCCAGCGCGTGCTCGAAATCGGCACGGGTAGCGGGTTCACCGGCGCGGTCCTCGGCCGGCTTGCGGAGCGGGTCCTGTCCGTCGATAGGTACAGGACGCTGGTGACGGGCGCCCAGGGCCGCATGGACAAGCTTTCCCTCCGCAACGTCGTGATCCGCCAGGCCGACGGCATAAACGGCATGCCGGGCGAGGGGACCTTCGACCGCATCCTGGTCACCGGGGCCTTCACGTCGATGCCGCGCTTCTATGCCGAGCAGTTGGTGTCCGGCGGAGCGATGATCGCGCCTCTCATCCGCGAGGACGGTTCCTGCATGATGATGCGGCTCACGAAGACCGGAAGCCGCTTCGACCGCGAGGATCTCTTTCCCGCGCCCTATCTGCCGCTCGTCCCCCATATTGCGGCAGCACTTTGACATTTGCCGCCGCCCAGGGTGGCATGGTTACCAAATTAGAAAAAATTCAAATTCCGTACCGGCGCTTTAACCCGCCAGTAAGACTAACACGCTTTAATCTCACCCAACGATGGTTGCGTCACGTTAGGTCGAGTCATGCGTATCAAGAGTTCGCTCAAGTCCCGTCAATCACTTCTCCGGATTGCAGGTGCCGTATTGCTCGCCAGCGCTGCCACGGGCTGCAGTTCTGATGCGACGCGATTTTCCGGTCTGTTCTCCGATACGGATTCGCTCACCACGGCGTCCATTCCGCAACGACAGGGAGCAGGCGCCTACGGCCGGGCCCCGGTCCCGCGCGGCGATGTCGCTTCGGCGCCCGCCGGCGGTTACGGAAATCAGCCCGCCGCGCCGTCGCAGCCCTATCCTTCCGCCGGCGGCGACTATGTCTCCATTCCTTCGGCGGCGCGGTCCGCGTCGGCTCCGGCAAGCGTGCAGCGCACGGAACTCGAGCCTCCCGGTGGCGCCGTTGCCGGCAACGACATGGCGGCTCGCCAGCAGGCGCTCGCACAGCCGTTCCCTTCCAATTCCCCGAGTGCCGCGCGTCCGGCGCCCGCCGCGGCTGCTTCCGACGACCTGACGACCGGAACCGTCAAGACGACCTCCGGCTGGTCGACCGTCAACGCACCGCAGGTGACGCTGAAGGCAGGCGAGTCGGCGGCCACGCTGTCGCGTCGCTACGGCGTTCCGGAACGCGAGATCCTGCGCGCCAACAATGGCAAGCTCGTCGCCGGCCAGTCCGTCGTCATTCCGACCTTCGGCCCGGCGAGCAATTCCGCCAAGGTCGCCGCCGGTGACATCGATCTGCAGAACAAGGCGCCGGCTCCGGTCGAACAGCCGGAACAGAAGGTTGCCGTCCTGCCGACGCCGGCCCGCGACAAGTCCATGGCCCAGCCGGGCAAGGTCACGCCGCCTGCCGGTGCGGGCGGGACCCATACCGTCCAGCCGGGCGACACGCTGACGAAGATCGCCCGTGCCAACGGCATCTCCGTGGACCAGTTGAAGGCGGCGAACGGCCTGACGAACGAAGGTATCCGCATCGGCCAGGTCCTCAGCCTCTCGGCCTCCTCGGCACCGGTCGCGACCGACCCGGTCAAGACGGCATCCGTCCGGCAGGTGCCGGCAGCCCCCGCCGCCGCACCCGTCGCCGAAAAGCCGGTCGTGCAGGCGCAGCCCGCCGAGGCCCAGAAGCCGGTCGAGACGGCATCCGTCTCCGAAGCTGCCGTCAAGTCGGACGTCACGGCCGCGGCTCCGCAGTCAACCGGCATCGGCAAGTATCGCTGGCCGGTCAATGGCGCCGTCATCGCAGGCTTCGGCCAGAACGTCGAAGGCAGCCGCAACGACGGCATCAACATCTCCGTCCCGGAAGGCACGCCGATCAAGGCCGCCGAGAACGGCGTCGTCATCTATGCCGGCAACGGCCTGAAGCAGCTCGGCAATACGGTCCTGGTGCGCCATGACGACGGCAAGGTCACCGTCTACGGCCATGCCGGCGCTCTCAACGTTGCCCGCGGCCAGAAGGTCACCCGTGGCCAGACCATCGCCAGTTCCGGCATGAGCGGCGACGCGAAGCGTCCGCAGGTTCACTTCGAGGTTCGCAAGGACGCGACGCCCGTCAACCCGATTACATTCCTTGAGTAGAGTAGTGCGTTTCAGGGAATGCGGAAAAGCCCGGCTCGTCCGGGCTTTTCGTTATTTGCGCTCCAGCGGCAGCCGCAGCCGACCGGCGAGATCCTGGATATACTGCCAGGCGACGCGTCCGGAGCGTCCGCCCCTTGTGGTCGCCCATTCGAGCGCTTCGCGGTGAAGCTCGTCCCGCTGCAGCGGGAGACCGAAGTAGTCGGCATAGCCGTCGATCATCGTCAGGTAGTCGTCCTGGCTGCATTTGTGGAAGCCGAGCCACAGCCCGAACCGGTCCGATAGCGACACCTTCTCCTCGACCGCCTCCGACGGGTTGATGGCGGTCGACTGCTCGTTTTCCATCATGTGCCGCGGCAAAAGATGGCGCCGGTTCGACGTTGCGTAGAAGAGCACATTGTCGGGCCGCCCTTCGATGCCGCCGTCGAGTGCCGCCTTGAGCGACTTGTAGGCGGTGTCGTCGTGATCGAAGGAGAGATCGTCGCAGAAGACGATGACGCGCTGGCCGGAGACCTTGAGGATATCGAGAAGCAGCGGCAGGGACGCAATGTCCTCGCGATGCACCTCGACGAGTTTCAGCGCGCCCTGGACGGAGGCGCGGACGTCCTCATGCACCGCCTTGACCAGCGAGGATTTTCCCATCCCGCGGGCGCCCCACAGGAGCACGTTGTTGGCGGGATAGCCCTCGGCAAAACGCAGCGTGTTCTCGTGCAGGATGTCGCGCACGTGATCGACGCCGCGGATCAGCGAAAGCGCCACCCGGTTCGGACGCGGCACGGGCTGCAGCCGCTGGTTTGCGGGCACCCAGACGAAGCAGTCGGCCGACGACCAGTCGTTGGCGGCGGGAGGCGGGCCGGCCAGCCGTTCCAGGGCGTCGGCAAGGCGCGACACTTCCGCGAGCAGGCGCTGATTGAGTTCCTCGGCCACGGCATCCTCCCTGCTGAATTGGTGTTGAACGTCCCTGGTCAGCGGTTAGCACGCTGCATCGGCCTGCAAAAGCCAGCCAGTCGTGGATTTGGTACGCGCAGCATCCTGTTTCTGTTGCATTCAGGGTGGGCACAATTATATTCCGGCCACTTGCAAAAAGGGGGCGTTGGGCTCCTGTCAATCATGGAGTACTCGATGTTCATCACCGAAGCATTCGCCCAGGCGGAAGGTGCAGCCCCGTCTGCGATGGGTTCCGGCCTCGAAATGCTGTTTCTCTTCGCGCCGCTGATGGTGGTCTGGTACTTCTTCCTGATCCGTCCGCAGCGCACGCAGCTGAAGAAGCGGCAGGAAATGCTGTCCAACATCCGCCGTGGCGACAACGTCGTTCTCGGCGGCGGCATTGCCGGCAAGGTCACCAAGGTCATCGACGACAACGAGGTCGAGGTCGAGATCGCCGAAGGCGTCAAGGTCCGCGCGCTGCGCGCCTATGTTGCCGAAGTGCGGGTGAAGGGCGAGCCGGTCAAGACCGACGCTCCCGCATCCTGATGCCTCGTGCGGCGTGCCCCGGGGGCGCGCCGCAACTCCTCCGCCTCGCGGAGAACGCAAGGAGGCACGTATAGTGCCAAAGGGAATTGAAATCCGGGACACCCACTTTCCGGGCCGCGCACCGATCGATGCCTATGGCAATGGCGGTTTCCGGTTCGCCGACATGTCCCATCGCGGTTCGCTCCTCTGCCTGCCCTCCGGGATCCACGGCTGGGATCTTGCCGAAGGCCAGCCGCTGATGGTCGACGCGCTCGCCAAGGTATTGGACGAAGCTGAGGGCATCGAAGTCCTGCTCGTCGGCACGGGCCTCGAGCTTCGCCCGATCCCGCAACAGGTCAAGGCGGCGCTGAAGGCCCGCGGCATCGCATCGGACCCTATGTCCACCGGGGCGGCCGTTCGGACCTACAACGTCATGCTCTCCGAAGCGCGCGCCGTCGCTGCCGCCCTGATCGCGGTGTGAGCGCGGGTGGCCTCCGGTTCCGACATAGTTCTTTCGATGCTTCGCGAGACCGACCGCGACCGGTATCTCGCATGCCTTCTGTCGCCCGAGGACAAACGGGACGCGCTCGCCGCGCTCTATGCCTTCAACGCCGAGATTGCCCGCGTTCGCGACGTGGTGCACGAAGCGCTTCCGGGTGAAATACGCCTCCAGTGGTGGCGTGACCTGATCGAGGGCGCCGCCCACGGGGATGCCGGCGGAAATCCGGTTGCCGCTGCGCTTCTCGCGACGATCGGTGCCCATCGGCTGCCGCGGCAGACATTCCTCGCGATGATCGATGCGCGGGTCGGAGATCTCTATAACGACCCGTTCCCCGGCCGCAACGAACTGGAAGGCTATGCCGGCGAGACGGCCTCGGCGCTGATCCAGCTCGCAAGTCTCGTGCTCGATCCGGGCGAAGCGGCAGGGACCGCCGACGCGGCAGGTCACGCCGGCGTCGCCCAGGCGATCGCCGGGCTTCTCCTTCTCATGCCGCTCCACCGCCGACGCGGCCAGCTCCATATTCCGCTCGACATCCTGGCGGCGACCGGGCTCGATCGCGATACCTTCCTCGCGGGGCAGGAGCGCGACCGGATCTCGGCCGCGATCGAAGCCTTCGCGGGTCTCGGCCTCGAGCATCTCGCGAAGGCGCGGGATGCGGGCCCGCTTCCGCGGTCCGTATTTCCAGCCTATCTGCCGGTCTCGCTCGCCGAACCTGTCCTGCGCGATGCGGGCCGGAAAGGGGCGCGCCTGCTTGAGGAAAGCGTCGCCCCGCCGCAATGGCGTCGCCAGTTGCGCATGCTGAGGGCGCAGTTCCGGCAGCGGTTCTGACAACCGGGCAACGGCTCGCGCAAGGCTGGTCGGCTATGGCAGCCGGGTGTCCATCTCAGGGAGCAGGGACGTGAACTCTGTCATCGTCTGGTCGATCATCTTCGTGCTGATCGCGCTTTTTGCCTACTACGCCACCCGCATGGCACGACGGGACCGCGGAGAAGAGGGCTTGAACGATCCGGGTTTCGCGCTTCTCGAATTCGGTCGCGCCTTCCCGAACGAGGCCGTCCGGGAACTGCATTCCACGGCGGACGGGAAGGCGGTCTTCATCCGCCTGCATGACGGCAAGACCGGCATCATGCGCAGCCATGCGAAGCACTATACCTGCTATCTCATCAAGCCGGGCCGCGTCCGCGTGCAGGGACAGGCGGACGCCTGCAGCCTTGCGGTCGAATTCCTCGACTCGCCGGCCAATAACGGCCTCTTCACCTTCAGGACGGAAACCGAGGCAGCCGAGGTCTCGCTCTGGCTGCTCGGAACCTACGTCAGTTCTACCGACATGGACGTCGCCGAAGACGAAGCCTGAGTTTCGGGAGGAAGCCCGAGCCAGGCGGCGCAGTCCCTGAGGGCGCGCGCGGCCATCAGCTGCTTCTTCATGATCGCCTTTTCCTTGCCGCGAAAGCGCTTGACGCCTTCCGGCTTGGTGATCGATCCCGGCTCCAGTTCCGGGAAAAGCCCGAAGTTGATGTTCATCGGCTGGAAGGAGCGCTTGCCCGGTTCGTCATGCGAAACGAGATGGCCGCCGGTGATGTGGCCGAGCAGCGAGCCGAAGGCCGTCGTGGCGGGCGGCGGCGGAAGGGTAACGCCCTTGCGTTCCGCCGCGGCGAAGCGTCCGGCCAGAAGGCCGATCGCCGCGCTCTCCACATAGCCCTCGCAGCCCGTGACCTGGCCTGCAAAGCGCAGGCCCGGGCGGCTCTTGAGGGCGAGCGTCCGGTCGAGAAATGTCGGCGAGTTCATGTAGGTGTTGCGGTGCAGGCCCCCGAGGCGCGCAAACTCGGCGTTCTCGAGCCCCGGGATCATCCGGAAGATCTCAGCCTGGGTGCCGTATTTCAGCTTCGTCTGGAAGCCGACCATGTTGTAGAGCGTGCCGAGCGCATTGTCCTGCCGAAGCTGGACGACCGCATAGGGCTTGACCGTCGGGTTGTGGGCATTCGTCAGGCCCATCGGCTTCATCGGCCCATGACGAAGCGTCTCGCGGCCCCGTTCGGCCATGACCTCGATCGGCAGGCAGCCGTCGAAATAGGGCGTGCCTTCCCATTCCTTGAAGCCCACCGTGTCGCCCGCGATGAGGGCATCGATGAAGGCATTGTACTGCGCCTCGTCGAGAGGGCAGTTGATATAGTCCTTGCCGGTTCCGCCGGGTCCCACCTTGTCGTAGCGCGACTGGTACCAGCAGACGTCCATGTTGATGGTTTCGCGGTAGACGATCGGCGCGATCGCGTCGAAGAAGGCGAGTGAATCCTCGCCCGTCTCCGCCTGGATCGCCGCGGCGAGCGCCGGCGAGGTGAGGGGGCCCGTCGCGATGATCGCGAGGTCCCAGTCGGCCGGCGGAATGCCCTGCACTTCCTCGCGGACGACGGTGATCAGCGGATTTTCCGAGATCGCCTTGGTGACCGCATCGGAAAACCCGTCGCGATCCACCGCAAGCGCACCGCCCGCCGGCACCTGGTTGCGGTCGGCGCAGGCCATGATCAGCGAGCCGGCGAGGCGCATTTCCGCATGGATGACGCCGACCGCATTGGAGGTCGCGTCATCGGAGCGGAACGAGTTGGAGCATACCAGTTCGGCAAGGCCGTCGGTCTTGTGGGCGTCGGTTCCGCGCACACCGCGCATTTCGTGCAGGATGACGGAGATTCCGGACTGGGCGATCTGCCAGGCAGCCTCGGAGCCCGCGAGCCCGCCGCCGACGACATGAATGGGAGAAACGGTCTTATCGGTCATGGGCGCGCTCATATCACGCGTTTGCCGGGGGCGGAATCAAAAAGGCACCCGAGCAGGTGCCTTAGCGAAATCTTGTAGGCTGTTCGGCTGCGCCGCGGCGCATCCTGTCCGCGTTTAGCGGAAGGAGCGGGAGGCGACGTGCCGGATGTCGTAGCGGGTCAGGCCGATATCGTTGAGCGCCTGGTTGGACAAGCCGCCCAGTTCGTTGATCGTACGACGATAGCTCAACCAGTTCTTGGCAAAGCGGATCGGGTTCATGATGGTTCCTCGGGGTTCATACCGGCGGGGCCGGCGATGGCGGTGTTATACACGCGAATAATAACATTGTGCAGTGCAAAGTTTGAGCGACTGCCATGCAATTAAGCGAGGGGTTGCCGAACTATTGGGCGCTGCCGGTTCCTTGGGCGGCGCCTGAGGCTCGCAGGCTGTGGGTGAAAAACAAAAAAACGCCCCGCGAACGGAGCGTTTTTCACACCTTGATTGGTCAGGCGGCGCTTAGAAGCCGACGGCGTTCCGGGCAACGCGGCGGATGTCGCTGCGGCCGATCCCGAGGTCGTTGAGTTCACGATCGCTCATGCGGTCGAGTTCGCTTACGGTTTCGCGGTACTTGCGCCAGTTGTTGAGTTTGCGTGCGATGTTCATGGTCTGCCTCTTTTTGCTGCCGCCGGCAGCGCATCGGGCGCCGGCTGAATTTCATGGCCGGAATATAAGATGCACGGCAAAGCTGTAACAGGCGCAAGTTTGTATGCCACCTATGCGCCAGGTGCATCGCCTTCGCCATCCCGCGTCAACCATTGATTAAGGATTGTTCAGGAGCCGGGTTTCGCCGACAAAAAAATAGCGCCTGCCGGGGGAGGATTCCGGCAGGCGCTATTTGCACGACTGGCGCTAGAGGAGGAGGGTCGCCAGTCTTCGACGGCAAGGGAGGAGGAGATGCCGCCGAATGGTCGGATTGCAGACCCGCGGAGAGTGGGCGGGCGCGTTCCGAAAGTGCTGTATCGAATTAGGGATATCTTATATGATGGCGGTTAAGGAATGGTTAATAACCGTTCCGCCGCTTGAGGCCGAACGGTGTGTGGATCGTAAGTCTCCGCACGTCGCAGAGCCGTCATTTTCCCTTTGCGCCGGAAAAAACGGGTGATATAGAGACGCGCGCTCCGAAAGCCTCCTTGCGGGGATTTTGCGCGGCGGGAGCGCGGGTATGGTGAAATTGGTAGACACGCCAGATTTAGGTTCTGGTGCCGCAAGGCGTGGGAGTTCAAGTCTCTCTACCCGCACCAGAGCCGCAGGAGCAGGATCGGGAGCCGCCAGCGGCTAGAGATCAGCGTTCCAGAAGTCGCGGCCGGTCACTCAGGTTCCGGCGTCGTGCTCATCGAAAACCAACGGCTGTCTGAGCACCGCCGCCACGATATGAAGGTTTTAAAATGCAGGTTACCGAAACGCTCGCTGAAGGGCTGAAGCGCGAAATCAAGGTTGTCATTCCCGCCAAGGACATGGAAGCACAGATGAACGTGCGCCTTGCCGACGCGAAGGACAAGGTCCGCATCAACGGCTTCCGCCCGGGCAAGGTGCCCGTCGCGCATCTGAAGAAGATGTACGGCAAGTCGATCATGGCCGAACTGGTCAACGAGATTGTTCGCGAGCGCCCGACCCAGATCCTGTCCGAGCGCGGTGAGAAGTCGGCGACCCAGCCGTCCGTCACCATGACGGAAGACGAAGCCGAGGCAGAGAAGATCCTCAACGCCGAGGCCGATTTCGAATTCACGCTGTCCTACGAAGTCATCCCGCCGATCGAGCTGAAGCCGACCGACGGCATCAAGGTCGTGCGCGAGGTCGTCGAGGTTTCCGACGACGAGGTCAACGAGCAGATCCTCAAGATCGCCGAAAGCGCCCGCACCTACGAAGCCAAGAAGGGCAAGGCCGCCGATGGCGACCGCGTCACCATGAACTACCTCGGCAAGGTCGACGGCGAAGCCTTTGACGGCGGCGCTGCGGAGGATGCCGAACTGGTTCTCGGTTCCGGCCGCTTCATCCCCGGCTTCGAAGACCAGCTCGTCGGCCTCAAGGCTGGCGACGAGAAGACCATCACCGTGACCTTCCCGGCTGACTATCCGGCCGCAAACCTTGCCGGCAAGGAAGCCACCTTCGACGTTACCGTCAAGGAAGTCGCGGCTCCTGCCGACCTGGAACTGAACGACGAACTCGCCTCCAAGCTCGGCATCGAATCGCTGGACAAGCTCAAGGAGATCGTCCGCGGCCAGATCGAAGGCCAGTACGGCAACGTCACCCGCCAGAAGGTCAAGCGCCAGATCCTCGACCAGCTCGACGAGATGTACAAGTTCGACACGCCGCAGGGCCTGGTCGATGCCGAGTTCGAAAACATCTGGCGCCAGATCAACACCGATCTCGCCCAGTCCGGCAAGACCTTCGAGGACGAGGACACGACCGAGGAAGAAGCACGCGAGGAATATCGCAAGCTCGCCGAACGCCGCGTCCGCCTCGGTCTGGTTCTCTCCGAGATCGGCGAGAAGGGTGGCGTCGAGGTGACGGAAGAAGAGATGCAGCGCGCTCTCTTCGCCCAGCTCCAGCAGTTCCCGGGCCAGCAGAAGGAAATCCTCGACTACTTCCGCAACACGCCCGGCGCTTCCGCTTCGCTGCGTGCGCCGATCTTCGAAGAGAAGGTCGTCGACAAGCTGCTGTCCGAGATCACGGTGACCGACAAGACCGTCTCCAAGGAAGAGCTTCTGGCTGACGACGAGGAAGGTTCCGAGGGCGGTGACAAGCCGGCCAAGAAGAAGGCTGCTCCGAAGAAGAAGGCTGCTGCCAAGGACGAAGCTGCCGAGGCAGGCGCCGAGGAAGCTGCTGCTCCGAAGAAGAAGGCCGCTCCGAAGAAGAAGGCCGCTGACGACAGCGCCGAATAATCTTCGTCTCGCATGATTGAAAAAGCCGGGTCGGCAACGATCCGGCTTTTTTGTTGTCCCCTCCCGAAGTTGTCCCGCCATGATCCGCATCGAAAACATCAGCAAGTCGAACAGCCACCGCATCCTCTATATCGAGGCATCGGCAGCCCTCAATCGCGGCGAGAAGATCGGCCTGGTCGGGCCGAACGGCGCCGGCAAGACGACGCTGTTCCGCATGATCACCGGCCAGGAGAGCCCGGACGAGGGCCAGGTCGCCGTTGAGAAGAACGTCACGATCGGCTACTTCAACCAGGATGTCGGGGAAATGTCCGGCGTCAGCGCGGTGACCGAGGTCATGAACGGCGCCGGTCCCGTCAGTACCGTTGCGGCAGAGCTGCGGGAGCTTGAGGCGGCCATGGTCGATCCGGATCGCCTCGACGAGATGGACGAGATCATCGAGCGCTACGGCGAGGTGCAGGCGCGCTACGAGGAGCTCGACGGCTACGGGCTCGAAAGCCGCGCCCGCGAAGTCCTGGCCGGGCTTTCGTTTAGCCAGGAGATGATGGACGGCGACGTCGGCAAGCTGTCCGGGGGCTGGAAGATGCGCGTCGCGCTCGCCCGCATCCTGCTGATGCGCCCGGACGTGATGCTGCTCGACGAACCGTCGAACCACCTCGACCTCGAAAGCCTGATCTGGCTGGAACAGTTCCTGAAGACCTACGACGGCGCGCTGCTGATGACCTCGCACGACCGCGAGTTCATGAACCGCATCGTCAACAAGATCATCGAGATCGATGCCGGCTCGCTCAACACCTATGCGGGCGATTACGGCTTCTACGAGCAGCAGCGGGCCCAAAACGAGAAGCAGCAGCAAGCGCAGTTCGAGCGCCAGCAGGCGATGCTCGCCAAGGAGATCAAGTTCATCGAGCGCTTCAAGGCCAGGGCCTCCCATGCGGCGCAGGTCCAGAGCCGCGTCAAGAAGCTCGACAAGATCGAACGGGTGGAGCCACCGCGTCGCCGCCAGGCCGTCGCTTTCGAATTCCAGCCGGCGCCGCGCTCGGGAGAGGATGTCGCAAGCCTCAAGGGCGTGCACAAGGCCTATGGCAGCCGGACGATCTACGACGGCCTCGACTTCATGATCCGTCGCCGCGAGCGCTGGTGCATCATGGGCGTCAACGGCGCGGGCAAGTCGACGCTCCTCAAGCTCGTCGCCGGATCGACCGAGCCAGACCAGGGATCGGTCTCGATCGGCGCGAGCGTCAAGATGGGCTATTTCGCCCAGCACGCCATGGATCTCCTTGACGGCGAGCAGACGGTGTTCGAGTGGCTGGAGTCGGAGTTCCCGCGGGCGGGGCAGGGGACGCTGCGCACGCTTGCAGGCTGCTTCGGCTTTTCAGGCGATGACGTCGAGAAGAGATGCCGGGTCCTGTCGGGCGGCGAGAAGGCACGCCTCGTCATGGCGGCCATGCTGTTCGATCCGCCGAACTTCCTCGTCCTCGACGAGCCGACCAATCACCTCGACCTCGACACCAAGGAAATGCTGATCCGGGCCCTCTCCACCTACGAAGGCACCATGCTCTTCGTCAGCCACGACCGGCACTTCCTGTCGGAACTGTCGAACCGCGTGCTGGAAGTCTCGGCGGACGGCATTCACCGCTATGACGGGGGCTATCGGGAATATGTCGAGCGCACGGGCTACGAGGCGCCCGGCCTTTCGGCGTGACGGTCATCCGTTCGCGGATAACCGAGGCGGATGATCTGAAGGAGGCCGTCAGGCCGCCTCCAGTTCCTTCATGTCGGCATCGTCGAGTTCTGTCGCACGCAAGTGCGCAGGCCGGTCGTGAATGCGGCCGACATAGGCTTCGAAGGCGGGCCTCTTTTCGATCGAGCCGAACTGCATGCCCCACATGAGATGCGAGCCGAGATAGACGTCGGCGGCCGTGAAGCTGCTGCCGGCGATATAGGTCCGGTTCGACAGCGCGTCGTCGAGCGTGTCGATCACGTCCTCGTAGCGCCCGTATCCGATCATCACCTGCTTTTCGTCCGGCACCTTGAAGCCGAGCGCGCGGTTGCTGACGGCCGCTTCCAGCGGACCGGCGGCGAAGAAGAGCCAACGATAGTAATCGGCCCGCTCCCGCTGCGGCGGCGCAAGGCCAGCCTGCGGGAAGGCGTCGGCCATGTAGGCGCAGATCGCCGCGCATTCCGTGATGACCTTGTCGCCGTGGATGAGGGTCGGCACCTTGCCCATCGGATTGAGCCTGAGATAGTCCGGCGACTTGATCGTGCCGCCGAAGGTTCGGATCTGCCGGCGGTAGGGGACGCCGACTTCCTCCAGCATCCATCGGGCGATCCGTCCTCGCGACATGGGATTGGTATAGAGAATGAGTTCATCCGGCATATTGACTTCCTCCGTTCCCTTTATGTTCTAGATGCGATGGGGTTCGGTTGCAATCCTGCGGTGCACAAAAAACGGCGGGATTGCTCCCGCCGTCGGTATATCCTGGAACCTGAGTGCGATCAGGCGGCCATGGCCTTCCTGAGGTTCTCGTCGATCTTGTCGAGGAAGGCGGTCGTCGAGAGCCACGGCTGATCGGGACCGATGAGAAGGGCGAGGTCCTTCGTCATGAAGCCGGATTCGACCGTCTCGATGCAGACGCGCTCGAGGGTCGAGGAGAACCGCGCAAGGGCGGCATTGTCGTCGAGCTTCGCACGGTGCGCGAGGCCGCGGGTCCAGGCGAAGATCGACGCGATCGAGTTGGTCGAGGTCTCCTGGCCCTTCTGGTGCTGGCGGTAGTGGCGGGTCACCGTGCCGTGGGCGGCTTCGGCTTCCACCGTCTGGCCGTCCGGCGTCATCAGGACCGAGGTCATCAGGCCGAGCGAGCCGAAGCCCTGCGCGACGATGTCGGACTGGACGTCGCCGTCATAGTTCTTGCAGGCCCAGACGTAGCCGCCGGACCACTTCAGGGCGGCCGCGACCATGTCGTCGATCAGGCGGTGCTCGTACCAGATCTTCTTGGCTTCGTACTGTTCCTTGAACTCGGCGTCGTAGATCTCCTGGAAAATATCCTTGAAGCGGCCGTCATAGGCCTTCAGGATGGTGTTCTTCGTGGAGAGGTAGCAGGGAACGCCGCGCATCAGGGCGTAGTTCAGCGAAGCGCGGGCGAAGTCGCGGATCGAATCGTCGAGGTTGTACATCGCCATCGCGACGCCGGCCGACGGAGCGTCGAACACGTCGTGCTCGATCGTCTGGCCGTCCTCGCCGACGAACTTGATCGTCAGCTTGCCCTTGCCGGGGAACTTGAAGTCGGTGGCGCGGTACTGGTCGCCGAAGGCGTGGCGGCCGACGATGATCGGCTGCGTCCAGCCCGGGACGAGGCGCGGCACGTTCTTCATGATGATCGGCTCGCGGAAGATCACGCCGCCCAGGATGTTGCGGATCGTGCCGTTCGGGCTCTTCCACATCTTCTTGAGGCCGAATTCCTCGACGCGGGCTTCATCAGGCGTGATGGTCGCGCACTTGATGCCGACGCCGTGCTTCTTGATGGCGTTGGCGGCATCGACAGTTACCTGGTCGTCGGTGGCGTCACGGTTCTCGACGGAGAGGTCGTAGTATTCGATCGGCAGATCGAGGTAGGGCAGGATCAGCTTGTCCTTGATGAACTGCCAGATGATGCGGGTCATCTCGTCGCCGTCCAGATCGACGACCGGATTTGCTACCTTGATCTTTTCCATGGATTCCTCTTCGAATGCTGGCAGGGAGCAATTCCCGGCAGTTTTGGACAAGAATGTGGGCTGCGCTATAGCATCCGGGGTGCAGAACGCAAAGCCAAACGGGAAGGCGGAATGCCTTTTCCTGGTGCCGGGATGCCTTCACTTTGGTCGGAGATACCATTGCCACTAAAGGCGATGGTAAAGGATGATCGTAGTCTGGAATCATCGGAACCGCCCATGCGCAAAATTCTCCTGGCCACGGCCTGCCTCCTGATCGCTTCGCCGGTGTCGGCCGGGGATGCTACCGACCCTGTCCGGGAGGTCATGGACATCACCGCCAGGAACTGGTCCAGCAGCGAGGGCGAATGGATCTACCTCTTCGACCCCGAACCCCTCGGTCGACTGTTCAGCCGGAGCTTCCAGGCGGCCTATGCCGAGGCGTCGAAGCGGCCCGCTTACGAGACCGACAACGGAAGCCCCGGCGATCCGTTCGGCTATGACGTCGTCACCGCGTCGCAGGATGGTTGCCCGCTGGAGGATCTCGCCGTTTCGGCGGGTCCGGAAGAGCAGGGCATCACCCGGGTGCGGGTGACCTTCAAGCTGTGGCGCTGTCTCGACCAGCCGGAACTGCGGGAAAGCCTGAACGAGGTGCATTTCGACGTGACGAGCGAGGACGGCCGGTTCGTCATCAGCGACATTCACCGCGTCGAGGCCGGCGACGAGGATTCCGTGCTTGCCGAGATGAGGCAGCACGTCACGGAAACCTATTGAACGGAAAGCGGTGGCTTCCTAAATTTCCCTCGCGACCCTTGCGTTTTTGCAGGATCGCCTGTATGCGCACCACCATTCCACACGTAAGGCATGGGATCGTCCGGGAGAAATCCGGGCCTTTCCGCCGGTGGCATTCCTTAAAGAGGGGTGCTGTTCGCCTTGCGGAGGTTCAACCGGAAAAGGAGAAAAAGGCATGGCATTGCCTGATTTCAGCATGCGCCAGCTTCTGGAAGCTGGTGTTCACTTCGGCCACCAGACCCACCGCTGGAACCCGAAGATGAAGCCGTACATCTTCGGCGACCGCAACAACATCCACATCATCGACCTTGCTCAGACCGTGCCGATGCTGTCGCGCGCGCTGCAGGTCATCTCGGATACCGTTGCCCGCGGCGGACGCGTTCTTTTCGTCGGCACCAAGCGCCAGGCGTCTGAACTCATCGCCGACTCGGCCAAGCGTTCGGCCCAGTACTACGTCAACTCCCGCTGGCTCGGCGGCATGATGACGAACTGGAAGACCATTTCGAACTCGATCGCACGCCTGCGCAAGCTCGACGAAATCCTCTCGTCGGAAGGGTCCGGCTACTCCAAGAAGGAGCGCCTGACCCTCGAGCGCGAGCGCGAGAAGCTCGAAAAGGCCCTCGGCGGTATCCGCGACATGGGCGGCACGCCGGACCTGATGTTCATCATCGACACCAACAAGGAAAAGATCGCGATCGACGAAGCGAAGCGCCTGGGCATCCCGGTCGTCGCCATCATCGACTCGAACTGCGATCCGGACCTGATCGACTACCCGATCCCGGGCAACGACGACGCCTCGCGCGCCATCGCTCTCTACTGCGACCTGATCGCACGCGCTGCCATCGACGGCATCGCTCGCCAGCAGGGTGCATCCGGCCGTGATCTCGGCGCATCCGCCGAAACCCCGGTCGAGCCGGCCCTCGAGGGCGAGGCCGAGGCTCAGGCCTGATCTCCGGCAAAGGCGGCGCTCGCGCCGCCTTTCTTGTCCGGGTCGAGGCAAGTCTCCCCGGCAAGGGTTCATGACCCTGTCACACATCCGGGTACATTCGTCCCCAACGCTGCCTTCGCCGATGTTCTTCCGGCAAGGTGATCTTGAAACAAGAGGCACACAATGACCGAAATCACAGCCGCAATGGTGAAGGAACTGCGCGAAAAGACCGGCGCAGGCATGATGGACTGCAAGAAGGCACTCGCCGAAACCAACGGTGACATGGAAGCGGCGATCGACTGGCTGCGCGCCAAGGGTATCGCCAAGGCCGACAAGAAGTCGGGCCGCACCGCCGCCGAAGGTCTGGTCGGCATTGCCAGCGCAGGCACCAAGGCTGTTGTCGTGGAAGTCAATTCCGAAACCGACTTCGTCGCCCGTAACGACGCCTTCCAGGATCTCGTTCGCGGCGTCGCCCAGGTTGCCCTGTCGACCGACGGTTCCGTCGATGCGATCGGTGCCGCCACCTACCCGGCCTCCGGCAAGTCGGTCACCGACACGATCAAGGACGCGATCGCAACCATCGGCGAGAACATGAGCCTTCGCCGCTCGGCAATGCTCTCCGTCGATGATGGCGTTGTCGCCACCTACATCCACAACGCTGCTGCCGACGGCCTCGGCAAGCTCGGCGTCCTCGTCGCCCTCAAGTCGACCGGCAACAAGGATGCGCTGGCTGCAATCGGCCGCCAGGTGGCAATGCACGTCGCCGCGACCGCGCCGCTCGCAATCCGCGCCGAGGAAGTCGATGCCGCCGTTGCCGAACGCGAGCGCAACGTCTTCATCGAGCAGTCCCGCGCCTCCGGCAAGCCGGATGCCATCATCGAGAAGATGGTCGAGGGCCGCATGCGCAAGTTCTTCGAGGAAGTCGCACTTCTCTCGCAGGCTTTCGTCATCAACCCCGACCTGACCGTCGCCGCTGCCGTCAAGGAAGCGGAAAAGGAAGTCGGCGCGCCGATCGAAGTGACCGGCATGGTTCGCCTGCTCCTCGGCGAAGGCGTCGAGAAGGAAGAGTCCGACTTCGCAGCAGAAGTGGCTGCAGCCGCCAAGGGCTGATTTAGCTCATCTTGATTGGTGAAACCGAAGGGCATCGCGTGACAACGCGGTGCCCTTCGTGTATCCGCAACCCGTCTGATCCTCAGGAGTGCCCATGTCCCCGAAGCCCATCTACAAGCGCGTTCTTCTCAAGGCCTCCGGTGAAGCCCTGATGGGCAGCCAAGGCTTCGGAATCGATGTCGCGGTCGCTGATCGGATCGCATCCGACATCGCCGCAGCCCGCGCCATGGGGGTCGAGGTCGGCGTCGTGGTCGGCGGCGGCAACATCTTCCGCGGCGTGGCCGTGGCCTCCAAGGGCGGCGATCGCGTCACCGGCGACCACATGGGCATGCTCGCGACCGTCATCAATGCGCTCGCCCTCGCCACCTCGCTTCGCAAGCTCGACATCGAGACGGTCGTCCTGTCGGCGATCGCCATGCCGGAGATCTGCGAGAGCTTCACGCAGCTGCGGACCTTGCATCATCTGGAGCAGGGCAGGGTGGTGATCTTCGCCGGCGGCACCGGAAACCCGTTCTTCACCACCGATTCGGCCGCAGCCCTGCGCGCTGCCGAAATCGGCGCCGAAGCCATCTTCAAGGGTACCCAGGTCGACGGCATCTATTCGGCCGATCCGAAGAAGGATCCGACGGCCACCCGCTTCGAGACCTTGACCCATGGCGAAGTCCTCGAGAAGGGCTTGGCCGTCATGGACGTGGCGGCCGTTGCGCTGGCCCGGGAGAATTCGATCCCGATCATCGTGTTCTCCATTCACGAAAAGGGCGGCTTCGCCCAGATATTGACCGGCGGCGGCCGCAAGACCATCGTTGCCGACACCTGAGCCGCCGACACCAAAGTAAAGAGCAAGACAGGGAGTAGACGGATGACTGGAGCCATCGATCTCAACGACATCAAGCGCCGCATGGACGGCGCGATCAACGCCTTCAAGAGCGATATCGCCTCGCTGCGGACCGGTCGTGCATCGGCCAACATCCTCGATCCCGTGATGGTCGAGGCCTACGGCTCGCGCGTGCCGCTCAACCAGGTCGCCAACATCACCGTTCCCGAGCCCCGCATGCTGGGCGTCTCCATCTGGGACAAGTCCATGGTCGGTGCCGTCGACCGCGCCATCCGCGAGTCGCATCTCGGCCTCAATCCGATCGTCGACGGCCAGAACCTGCGCATCCCGCTTCCCGAGCTGAACGAGGAGCGCCGCAAGTCGCTCGTCAAGGTTGCCCATGACTATGCCGAAAAGGCCAAGGTGGCCGTCCGCCACGTGCGCCGCGATGGCATGGACAGCCTGAAAAAAGCCGAGAAGGATGGCGACATCGGTCAGGACGAAAGCCGCTCGCTTTCCGAGAAGGTCCAGAAGATGACAGATGATATGATTTCGGAAGTTGACCGCTTGCTCGTCGAGAAGGAAAAGGAAATCATGCAGGTCTAGGTCCGCCTGCATCGCGCTCCCGGCATCCGACAATCGGAACTTTCATGACGAAACTCGATCTCCCGGTCATTCCCCAGCATGTTGCCATCATCATGGACGGCAACGGAAGGTGGGCAAAGCAGCGCGGCCTGCCGCGCACGATCGGCCACAACAAGGGGGTCGAGGCTGTTCGCGAAACGGTCAAGGCGGCCGGCGAGTGCGGCGTGAACTATCTCACGCTCTTCGCCTTCTCCTCTGAGAACTGGTCGCGGCCGGAAGCGGAGGTTGAGGATCTTCTGGGTCTGCTCCGCCGGTTCATCCGGCGCGATCTCGCCGACCTGCATCGCGAGAACATCCGCATCCGCATCATCGGCGAGCGCCATAAGCTCCGAAGCGATATCCTCCCCCTTCTGCTCGAAGCCGAGGAGACCACCCGCGACAATACCGCGATGACGCTGGTGATCGCCTTCAACTACGGCGCGCGAGACGAGATCACGCGTGCCGCGGCGCAATTGGTGAAGGACGTGCAGGCCGGCCTCGTGGACCCGCAGGATATCGGTCCCGACGCGATCGAGAGCCGGCTCGACACCGCCGGCATTCCGGATCCCGACCTGATCATCCGCACCAGCGGCGAGGAGCGCCTCTCCAACTTCCTGCTCTGGCAGGCGGCCTATTCCGAATTCGTCTTCCTGCCTTGCTACTGGCCGGATTTCGATCGTCAGCAGTTCGAGGAAGCGCTGCGCATCTTTGCCGCCCGCGACCGCCGCTTCGGCGGCCTGTCGAATGCCACGACGACGGCGGTGGTCGGCTGATGGCGACGGAACTGGGGCGCCGGGTTGTCTCCGGCCTGGTCATGGCCGCCGTCGTTCTCGCGGCGACCTGGGCCGGCGGCGTGGCCTTCCGCAGTCTTGCCGCGACGATCGCGCTGCTCGTCTATTTCGAGTGGTCGACGATCACCCGGCTGACCGAGCGCAACTTCACCGGCAATCTCGTCGGCTGGGTCGGCATCATCCTGCTTTCGGCCAACATTGCCTTCGGCGATGCCGACATGAACATGCCCTTCCTCGGCGGCCTTGCGATCACCATGCTGCTGATCGTCGCGATCGGCGGGGGCACCTGGTGGCTACCCGGCGGGGTGGTCTATGCGGGCCTGAGCGGCGTCTCGCTTGCCGCGATCCGGGACGGGGGCTTTGCCGGCCTTGCGGCCATCCTTTTCGTCTTCGCCGTCGTCTGGGCGACCGACATCCTCGCATATTTCATCGGAAGAGCCCTGAAGGGGCCGAAGCTCGCGCCGCGAATCTCGCCCGGCAAGACGTGGTCCGGGGCGATCGGGGGGACGGTTTCGGCGATCATCGCCGGCTGCCTTGTCGGGCTTGCCGTCACGGGCATCGTGTCCGTCTGGCTTGCTGTGGTCGCGCTTGTCCTCTCCGTCGCCAGCCAGATCGGTGACCTGTTCGAATCCTTCATCAAGCGCCGTTTCGCGGTCAAGGATTCCAGCCAGCTCATCCCCGGCCATGGCGGCGCCATGGATCGCGTCGATGGTCTTGTTTTTGCCTGCTTCGCGATCTTTCTTCTGGCGCTTGCATATGACGCCTGGAGTGGCCACGTAGGCACCAGCGTCGGCGAGTTCATCTTTGGTCTTTGAGCCTCGGCCGGCAGAACCGGCATATGGAAGGATGGAATCGATTTGATGGCGATCATCGGGCTGCTGACGGGCTATATAATCCCCTTCATCATTGTCCTCTCCGTGCTCGTCTTCGTGCACGAAATGGGTCACTATCTGGTCGGACGCTGGTGCGGCATCCGCGTCACCGCCTTCTCCGTTGGTTTCGGTCCGGAACTCTTCGGCTATACCGACCGTCACGGAACCCGCTGGAAGCTCTCCGCCGTCCCGCTCGGGGGCTATGTCAAGTTCTTCGGCGACGAGGACGCGGCAAGCGCCCCCGATTCCGCCAGTCTCGCGAAGTTCACGCCCGAGGAGCGCGCCCAGACGCTTGCCGGCGCGCGCCTGTGGAAGCGCGCCGCGACCGTTGCCGCCGGCCCGATAGCCAACTTCATCCTCGCGATCGCGATCTTCGCGGCCCTTTTCTCCATCTACGGCAAGGTGGTCTCCGATCCCGTCGTGGCCGAAGTCCGGCCGGAGAGCGCCGCGGCGAGCGCCGGCATCGAGCCGGGCGATCTTCTCGTGGCTCTCGACGGGGAGGGCATCCGCACCTTCGATGACGTGCGTCGCTACGTTGCCGTCCGGCCGGAAACCCGCATCGTCATCACCGTGGAACGCGACGGCCGGGAGCTTGATCTTCCGGTGACACCCCAGCGGACGGAGATCACCGACCAGTTCGGCAACAAGGTGGAGCTCGGCCAGATCGGCATCGTCACCAATGCCGAGCGCGGCAACTTCCGCGTCGAGACCTATTCTCCCGTCGAGGCGGTGGCCGAAGGCGTGCGGGAAACCGGCCACATCATCAGCGGCACCTTCAGCTACCTCGGCAATATCTTCTCCGGCCGCATGAGCGCCGACCAGATCGGCGGCCCGATCCGAATCGCCGAGACGACCGGCCAGATGGCGACGCTGGGCTTCGCGGCGGTCCTCAATTTCGCGGCCGTCATCTCCGTATCGCTCGGCCTGATGAACCTCTTCCCGATTCCCGTGCTTGATGGTGGCCACCTTGTCATGTACGCATTGGAGGCGGTGCGCGGAAAGCCTTTGAGCCCCCGTGTGCAGGACGTGGTTTTCCGCTTCGGGCTGGCCATGATCCTGACGCTGATGGTTTTCGCCACCTGGAATGACACCTTCGGCCGATGGATCGGTTGAGTTTTAAGAAAACTCTTTGTTTACCGTATTTTGAAGTCCGCGTGTCCGCTCGGCCACGCCTTGCGACGAAGTAAACAGAATTTAACGTCATGCCTTGCTTGTAGGGTAAAAGCAGGTAAAACGACACACGTGTGGCCGGAGTCGGGCTCCACCCGCCGAGGGACAACGGGAAAAGGTAAGATTTGAAATGAAGGCCAGTTCAAGGTTTTTGAACGCTGTATCGGCGTTTGCGCTGTCTGCTAGCGTTGTCGGGTCGGGCGCGGGCGTATCGGTACTTGCCTCTGCATCGGTCGCGGAAGCGGCAGTTATTCGCAATGTCCAGGTGAGGGGGACCGAGCGCGCCGGCGAAGAGGCCGTGCGTTCCAATCTTACCATTCGGCCGGGCGTGAGCTTCTCGAACGCCGACATCGATGAATCGGTGAAGCGCCTCTATTCCACCGGATACTTCTCCGACGTACGCATCACCGTTTCCGGCAGCACGCTCGTGGTGACGGTCAGCGAGAACCAGCTGATCAACCAGGTCGTGTTCAACGGCAACCGCAAGATCAAGGATGACAAGCTGGCCGCGGTCGTTCGCACCCAGCCGCTCGGTCCCTATAACCAGGAACTCATCAACGCCGACATCGAGCGTCTGCGCGAGGCCTATTCGGCCATCGGCCGCAGCGATGTCGAGATCACGACGCAGACGGCCCCCGTCGGCCAGGGTCGCGTCAATCTCGCCTTCGTCATCAACGAAGGTGACCGCACCAAGATCGCCGACATCAACTTCGTCGGCAACGAGGCCTATGGCGACGGCCGCCTGCAGTCCGTGATCCTGACGAAGGAATCGGGCCCGCTGTCGTTCCTGACCCGCAAGGACGTCTACAACGCCGACAAGCTGCGCGCCGACGAGGATGCGCTGCGCCAGTTCTACTACAATCACGGCTACCCGGATTTCCGGATCATCTCGTCCGAGGCGGTCCTGGATGAGGCGACCAACCAGTACAACATCACCTTCACGGTCGAGGAAGGCCCGCGTTACCGCTTCGGCGATATCATCGTGGAATCCACCGTCGAGGGCGTCGACGCGGATGACCTGCGCGGCCTGGTTCGCACCAAGAGCGGCAACACCTATGATGCCGCCGAAGTCCAGAAGTCGATGGAAGCCATCTCGCAGCGCGTCGCATCGGCCGGATACCCGTTCGCCCGCGTCACGCCGCGCGGTGACCGCAACTTCGGCAACCAGACGGTTGGCGTCTCCTACCTGGTCGACCAGGGCGAGCGCGCCTATGTCGAGCGGATCGAGGTTCGCGGCAACACCCGCACGCGCGACTATGTCGTCCGTCGCGAATTCGACTTCAGCGAAGGCGACGCCTTCAACCAGCACATGATCTCGCGCGCCAAGCGTCGTCTCGAGGCCCTCGGCTATTTCACGACCGTCAACATCACGACCGCGCAGGGCTCTGCTCCTGACCGCGTCGTGGTGATCGTCGACGTCGAAGACCAGCCGACCGGCTCGTTCGGCATCGGCGCCGGCTACTCCGCCGGTGGCGACGGCCTGATCCTCGAAGCCTCCATCGAGGAGAAGAACTTCCTCGGCCGCGGTCAGTTCATCCGCGTTGCCGTCGGTGGCGGCCTCGACGATGCCCGCAGCTACAACCTTTCGTTCACCGAGCCCTACTTCCTCGGTTATCGCCTGGCAGCCGGCTTCGACATCTTCCGCAGCCAGACCTCGTCGGAGCGCTATTACGACTACAGCGAACAGGGCGTGACCCTGCGCGTGACCGCGCCGATCACCGAGGATCTCGCGACCACGTTCCGCTACACCTACAAGCAGATCGACTACGACGGCGAGGGCAACTGGGAGACCGGTCTTTCGGCGCCTTACCGCGCGCTGGTCGAGCACGGCGAGTTCGTACAGTCGTCCGTTTCGCAGACGCTCACCTACAACACGCTCGACAGCAACACGCTGGCGCGCGAAGGCATCTACGCCACGCTGACGCATGAGTATGCGGGCATCGGCGGCGATTCCGAATACTACAAGATCTATGGTCGCGGCCGTTACTTCCACCTGCTGTCGGACGAAGCCGATATCATCGGTTCGGTCGCACTCGGTGCAGGCCATGTCGTCCCCACGGGTGACAACCTCTACGTCTTCGACCAGTTCCAGCTCGGTGGCCGCCTCGTTCGCGGCTTCGAGAACAAGGGTATCGGTCCGCGCATGGCCAACGGCGATCCGTTGGGCGGCACCACCTACTTCACCGCTTCGGCTGAAGTTACCTTCCCGATGCCCGCCTTCCCGGAGGATTTCGGTCTTCGCGGGGCCCTGTTCGCCGATGCCGGAACGCTCTATGGCAACGATGTCGACCTGCGCGGCGAAACTGCCGAGGGGACCAGCATGGCCTGGCGCGCCTCGGTCGGCGCGGGCATCCAGTGGGCCTCGCCCTTTGGTTCGATCCGCTTCGACTACGCAATTCCCGTGGTCAAGGAAGACTTCGACGAAACTCAGGAATTCCGGTTCAGCATGGCAAACCAGTTCTGACCTCTGCGGTCAGGACTGCGGCCAGATCTGATCCGGAGTAATAAGGCCTGATGGACTCAAACGAATTTTTTCCGCCCCATGACGGGATCAGCTTGCGCGAGCTAGCTGCCCGCCTTGGGGCCGAACTTGTCGATCCCGCCGCTGGCGACCGTATCATCCGGTCGGTAGCGCCTCTGTCGCGTGCGGGCGAGGGGCAGCTCAGCTATCTGCGCGCCCGCAAGGATCGGGACGAGCTTTCGGCCTGCAAGGCCTCGGCCATCCTTTGCGATCCCTCCCTGCAGAGCCTCATCCCCGACCACATCGCCGTCCTGCGGACAGCAACCCCCCATACGGCTTTTGCCCGGGCGGGAGCATTGCTGCATCCGATCGCCATGCGTCCTTCGCCCTTCACGTCCGGGGAGAGCGGCATTCATCCCGCCGCCTTCGTCGATCCGACCGCCCGGCTCGAACCGGGAGTCGAGGTGGAGCCGATGGCCGTGGTTGGTGCGCGCGCTGAGATCGGCGCGGGCACCCGCATCGGGGCCGGCGCGCTGATCGGTGCCGACGTGAAGATCGGGCGCGACTGCACGATTGCCGCCGGGGCTTCGGTCGTCGCCTCGCTGATTGGCAATGGCGTCATCATCCACAACGGCGCCCGCATCGGCCAGGACGGCTTCGGCTATGCGCCGGGCCCCGCCGGCATGCTGAAGATCGTGCAGATCGGCCGCGTCATCATCCAGGACAATGTCGAGATCGGTGCGAATACCACGATCGATCGCGGCACCATGGACGATACGGTCATCGGCGAGGGAACCAAGATCGACAACCAGGTGCAGATTGCCCACAACGTTCGGATAGGCCGCCATTGCGGTATCGTGAGCGGAGTTGGTATTGCAGGGTCGACGACCATCGGCAACGGCGTGATGATCGGCGGCGCCAGCGGCATCAACGGTCATATCACCATTGGCGACGGCGCCCAGATCGCCGCGATGAGCGGCGTCATGTCGGACGTGCCACGCGGCGCCCGCCTCGGCGGCATCCCGGCTCGCCCGATCAAGGATTTCTTCCGCGATGTTGCCGAGGCGATAGCGCGGTCCGAAGGACGGGCCAAGCGAAGAGGAGACAGGAATGAGTGAGCAGGCGGACACCACGCTCGGTTCGGCGGACATTCTCGAGATCATGAAGCTGCTGCCGCACCGGTATCCGTTTCTGCTGGTCGACAAGATCATCGAGATCGATGGTGACGAGTCGGCGATCGGCATCAAGAACGTGACCGCGAACGAGCCGCATTTCACCGGCCATTTTCCCGACCAGCCGATCATGCCGGGCGTGTTGCTGGTCGAGGGCATGGCCCAGACGGCGGGTGCCATCTGCGCCCGCAAGCAGGGCGAGGGCGGTGACCTGGTCTATTTCATGACCATCGACAATGCCCGTTTCCGTCGGCCGGTCGTGCCGGGGGACCGGGTCGAGTTCCGCGTCAAGAAGCAGAAGCAGCGCGGCAATATCTGGAAGTTCCATTGCGACGCCTATGTGGACGACGCGCTGGTCGCCGAAGCCGATATCGGCGCCATGATCCGTCGTAGGGATGGCGCATGAGCCGGATTGCAAGTACAGCCCGCATCCATCCGATGGCGGTTGTCGAGGACGGCGCCACGATCGGCGAAAATGTCGTCGTCGGACCGTTCTGCACGATCGGCAAGGACGTCGTGCTGAAGGATGATGTCGAGGTTATTTCGAACGCCGTCGTCTCGGGCAAGACGGAGATCGGCAAGGGCTGCCGCATCTTCCCCATGGCGGTGATCGGCGGCCTGTCGCAGAGCCTCCACGAGGCCGGCGAGGATTCCACCCTTACGATCGGCGACAACTGCACGATGCGCGAAGGCGTGACCATCAACATGGGCACGCTCGGCGGCGGCGGCAAGACCGTGATCGGCAGCAACTGTCTCTTCCTCGCCAACTCCCACGTCGCCCATGACTGCATCCTCGGCGACGGCATCGTCATGTCGAACAACGTCATGCTGGCGGGTCACGTGAAGGTCGGCGATCGCGCGATCCTCGGGGGCGGATCGGCAGTGCACCAGTTCAACCGCATCGGGCGCAATGCCTTCATCGGTGGCCTGAGCGCCGTGAACTACGACGTCATTCCCTACGGCATGCTGAACGGCAATCCGGGCATCCTGGGCGGTCTCAACATCGTCGGCATGACGCGCGCGGGCATCGAGCGGGCGACCATCCACCGGGTGCGGCGCGCCTTCAAGCAGATCTTCGAGGGCGAGGGCAACATCCGCGCCAACGCCGCGGCGATCCGCGAGGAATATGCCGACTGCCCCGAAGTCGTCGAGATCCTCGACTTCATCGCGGCAGACAGCGACCGGGCGATTTCCTCCCCGTTCCGCGGCAAAGCCTGATCCATGTCGATCCATCCGGCCCCCGATCCCAAGGGGCGGCTTGCCATTGTCGCCGGCTGGGGACAATTGCCCCTCTACCTTGCGGAAGCCGCACGGAAGGCGGGCGAGGACCCGGTCATCATTGCGCTGGCTGACGAGGCAGACCGCAGCTTCGAGGGCTTCGAGACGCTGGCCGTCGGCGTCGGCGATCTCGCCGGCATCGAACGCTTCATCCGCGACAAGGGTGTCGACAGGGTGGTGATGTCGGGAGCCGTCAGGCGGCGCCCGGAACTGCACGACATCCGCCCGACCTTCCGCACGCTGATGCGGATACCCGCCGTCATCCGCACCCTGGTCTCGGGGGGCGACGACGCCGTGCTGCAGATGGTCATCAAGCTTTTCGAGGGAATGGGATGCCGCGTGCTCGGCGCCCACGAGATCGCGCCGGGACTGTTGGCGAAGACCGGTCCCTTGACCTCTGCGAGGCCCTCGGCGGAAGATGTCCGCGATATTGAACAGGCGGTCGCGGCGGCTCTGGCGCTGGGTCGGCTGGATGTCGGCCAGGGCGCGGTCAGCGTCGGCGGACGGGTTGTCGCGCTGGAAGGTGCGGAAGGAACGGATCGCATGCTCGAACGGGTTGCCGAGCTTCGGCGGGAAGGCCGGATTTCTCCCCGCAGGAAGGGCGTACTCGTGAAACTGTGCAAGCCGCAGCAGGACGTGCGCGCGGACCTGCCAGCGATCGGACTGTCGACGGTCGCCAATGCGGCCCGCGCCGGCCTTGCCGGCATCGCCGTCGAGGCGGGACGGTCGCTGGTGCTCGAGGAACAGGCACTTGCCGCTGCCGCCGACCAGGCGGGGATCTTCGTTTGCGGCATCGATACGGGCCTCCCCAGGGGAGGGCTCGGATGACCAGCGGGTTGAAGGTTGCGGTCATCGCAGGCGAAGTCTCCGGCGATCTGCTGGGCGCCGACCTTGTGACCGCGCTGAAGGCCGCGCATCCGGGACCGATAGAGCTTGTCGGCGTCGGCGGAGAGGCGCTGGAGGCGCAGGGCCTCTCCTCGCTCTTCGACTTTTCCGAGCTTTCCATCATGGGTCTGACGCAGGTGCTGAAGCGCCTGCCGCAGCTTGCCCGCCGTATCCGCCAGACGGCAGAGGCCGTGATTGCCGCAAGGCCCGACGTCCTCGTCATCATCGACAGCCCCGACTTCACCCACCGGGTGGCAAGGAAGGTCAGGGCGGCACTGCCCGACCTGCCGATCATCGATTATGTCTGCCCGAGCGTATGGGCCTGGAAGGAATACCGCGCCCGCGCCATGCTGCCCTATGTCGATCACGTGCTGGCCGTGCTTCCCTTCGAGCCCGCCGTGATGCAGCGCCTCGGCGGCCCCCCGACGACCTTCGTCGGGCACCGGCTGACGAGCGAGCCGGCGGTTCTCAAGGTGCGCGACATCCGCCGCACCCTGCAGCAGAGGCAGCCCGGCGAACCCGCCACGGTCCTCCTGCTACCCGGTTCGCGTGCGGCCGAGATCCGACAACTGCTTCCGGTCTTCGGCCAGGCGGCTGCGGAATTCCTGCAGCGGGGAGGGCCGGCGCGCTTCCTGCTGCCCACGGTGCCGCGACAGGAGGCACTCGTTCGCGAGATCGCCCGGGGCCTGCCCGTGAAGACCGAGATCACGGTATCCCCCGAGGAAAAATGGGCCGCCTTCGCCAGCGCGGATGCGGCGCTCGCGGCATCCGGTACCGTGCTTCTGGAACTGGCGCTCTGCGGCATCCCGGCCGTCTCGGCCTACAAGGCGGACTGGCTGATCACCATGATGTCGAAGCGGATCAAGGTCTGGTCGGCGGCGCTTCCCAACCTGATCGCCGACTATCCGGTCATCCCGGAATACCTGAACGACGTCGTGCGTCCCGGAAGCCTGTCCCGCTGGCTGGAGCGGCTTTGCACCGATACCCTGCAGCGGCAGGCAATGCTGGAAGGTTTCGAACTGACCTGGCAGCGCCTTGCCACCAGGGTTCCGCCCGGCGAGGCGGCGGCCGGCATCGTGCTTGAGGTCATGGAACGAAAGAAGCCCGGTCGATGACCGGGCTTCTTGCATTTCGGGGGCTGTCGATCAGCGCTTGGAGACGGGAACGTAATCCCGCTCCGGGGCGCCGGTATAGAGCTGCCGCGGGCGGCCGATGCGCTGCTGCGGATCCTCGATCATTTCGGCCCACTGGGCGATCCAGCCGACGGTGCGCGCGAGCGCGAACAGGACCGTGAACATCGTGGTGGGGAAGCCCATCGCCTTCAGGGTGATGCCCGAATAGAAGTCGATGTTCGGGTAGAGCTTCTTCTCGATGAAGTACTCGTCGGTCAGCGCGATCCGCTCCAGTTCCATGGCGACCTGCAGCAGCGGATCGTCCTTGTGGCCGAGTTCGGCCAGGACTTCGTGCGTCGTCTTCTGCATGATCTTCGCGCGCGGGTCGTAGTTCTTGTAGACGCGGTGACCGAAGCCCATCAGGCGGAAGGGGTCGTTCTTGTCCTTGGCCCGGGCGATGAATTCCGGGATGCGGTCGACGCTGCCGATCTCCGTCAGCATGTTGAGTGCCGCTTCGTTGGCGCCGCCGTGTGCGGGGCCCCAGAGGCAGGCAATGCCGGCCGCGATGCAGGCGAACGGATTGGCGCCCGACGAGCCGGCGAGGCGGACGGTCGAGGTGGAAGCGTTCTGCTCATGGTCGGCATGGAGGATGAAGATCCGGTCCATGGCGCGGGCCAGAACCGGGTTTACCTTGTACTCCTCGCACGGCACGGCGAAGCACATGTGCAGGAAGTTCGCCGCGTAATCCAGGTCGTTCTTCGGGTAAACGAAGGGCTGGCCGATATGGTACTTGTAGGCCATCGCGGCGATCGTCGGCATCTTGGCGATCATGCGCAGCGAAGCGACCATCCGCTGGTGCGGATCGGTGATGTCGGTCGAGTCGTGATAGAAGGCCGACAGCGCGCCGACGCAGCCGCACATGACGGCCATCGGGTGGGCGTCCCGGCGGAAGCCGGTGAAGAAGCGCGTCATCTGCTCGTGCACCATGGTATGGTGCGTGACGCGGTAGTCGAAGTCCTTCTTCTGGGCGGCGGTCGGCAGTTCACCGTAAAGCAGCAGGTAGCAGGTCTCGAGGAAGTCCCCGTGTTCCGCCAGCTGTTCGATCGGGTAGCCGCGGTGGAGGAGCACGCCCTTCTCGCCGTCGATATAGGTGATTTTCGATTCACACGACGCAGTCGAGGTGAATCCCGGATCGTAGGTGAAAGCTCCGGTCTGCTTGTAGAGGGCACCGATGTCGATGACCTCGGGACCGATCGTGCCGGACTTCACGCCCAACTCGACGCTCTTGTCACCCAGTACCAGATTTGCGCTCTTATCCGTCATGCTGATCCTCCAAACTGTTGGCGGCGGGGCGTCTCAAAACGCCACAAGAATTAAGCGTCATGTGTAGCTATATGATCCGATGGCCGCTGCCAAGCACTGCGGAGGTCTAATTGTGCGGCGCCAAAATCGCTTCTGTCGTCAACACTTGGTCGGGGTTAATGATCCGCAAACAGGCCCGTGTAAAGGCCATCGGATCACCCCGTTTCTGCAGGTTCGGGTTGCATTCCGCCGGTCTCGGTTGCATCCTTCATCCGCAGGGGCGGGTGGACGCGGATGCCGCAGCAGGGCCTACTTCGGGAGCAGTCCGAGCCGGGTGCGATTGCCGCTCCGGTCGTGGCCGGCCATGTCCTTATTCCAGACGATGAGACGCTCCCTGCCGTGGTCGGCAACCGTGTCACGTGCCCGAGAAGGTGGAGCCGGTTGCGCGACGTCCTGCGGCAAGGCCGGCTGACGGAGCGGACCGCCGGGCGCATGCGTGCCTTCGTCGAGGAGGAGGCCGCGCACGGGCACGGCTTCCTGTTCGTGCCGGTCCTGGTCGGCGGCGGTGCCGCCTTCTGGTTTGCGCTCGCCCGCGATCCGCCGGCAACCGTGCTCGCACTTCTCCTTTTGGCGTTTGCGGCGGCGACCGTCGCGGCGCAGCGGCGGACCGGCAGGCTTCCGCTTCTTCTCTTTCTGCCGGCACTGGTTCTGGCCGGCATGAACCTTGCCCAGTTCGAAACCTGGCGGCAGGCGACCGTCATTCTCGATTCCCCCGTGACCACGACCGTCACCGGAGAAGTGCACCGCCGCGAACCGGCGGGCGAGGGCCGCTGGCGCTACATCATCCGCATCGCTTCGACCGAAGAGCCGACGCTGAGGCGGCCGCCCCGCGATGCCGTTCTCCTCGCGCGCGGCAGGCATCCGCCGTTTGCGGCCGGCGACACGGTGCGCGGCAGGGCCCGCATGTCGCCGCCGTCGGGACCGGCGCTGCCCGGCCTCAACGACTTTGCCTTCCGTTCCTTTCATGACGGCATCGGGGCGGTCGGCTTCTTCTATGGCGCGCCCCAGCCGGTTGAGCCGACGACCGTCGGGGAGCGGGATTGGCGCCGCGCCATCGAGCGGTGGATCTTCGCGCTCCGCAGCACGATCGCCGACCGCATCCGCGAGGTCGTGCCGGGGGACGCGGGCGCCTTCGCCGCCGCCATTGTCACCGACGAGAGACGTGCGATCTCGAAGGAAACGACGGAGGCGCTCCGTATTTCCGGGCTGGCGCATATCGTGGCGATCTCCGGGCTCAACATGGCGCTCGCCGCCGGCATCTTCTTCGTCGGCCTGCGCGGATTTCTCTGCCTCTTCACGGGCTTCGCCCAGGCCTGGCCGGTCAAGAAGATCGCCGCCGCCGGGGCGCTTCTCATGGCGACCGCCTATTACCTCATCTCCGGCTTTGCCGTCTCCGCCGAGCGGGCCTACCTGATGATGGCGGTCACGCTGATTGCCGTCTGGTTCGACCGCGCCGCGATCAGCCTTCGCAACATTGCCGTGGCGGCGCTGATCATGCTGGCGGTCGCCCCTTCGCAGGTCATGGGCCCGAGCTTCCAGATGTCGTTTGCGGCGACCGCGGCGCTGGTGGCGGGTTATGCCTGGTGGAGCCGGCGCGCCGCGGCAGGGGAGCGCGAACCCTCGCTCATGGCGCGCGGCCGGCTCGCGCCGGTCATGACCGGCTGGCACTGGATGGCCGGCATTTTCGCAACCTCGCTGATCGGCGGCCTCTCGACGGCGATCTTCTCGATGGAGCACTTCCACCGCCTCGCCGGTTACGGGCTGGCGGCGAACCTCGCCGTCATGCCGATCATCTCCTTCGTGGTCATGCCCGCCGGACTGCTCGCCATGCTGCTCATGCCCCTCGGGCTGGATGCGCCGCTCCTGGGATTGATGGGCATGGGTCTTGAGGCGGTCATCGCCGTCGCAGGCCATGTCGCGGCCTGGGGCGGAGATGTCGGCACCGGCCGCCAGCACCGGTGGTTCCTGGCCATCGCCTCGGCAGGCTTCCTGCTGCTTGCGCTGCTGCGCACGCCGCTTCGGCTCCTGGGCGTGCCGGCAATGCTGCTTGCCTTCGCGCTGAGCTGGCATGAAGCGCGTCTGCCGCCGCCGGACCTCCTGGTCTCCGAAGACGGGACGCTCGTCGCGCTGGCGACGGGCCCCGTCGCAACGAACCGGGCCCGCCCGCCGGCCTTCATCTTCGACCAGTGGCAACGCGCACTTCTGCTTCCCGATCCCGTCGCCCCGGTCGTGTCGCCGGCGGGTGACATTGGCCTTGCCGCGACGGATGAACCCTCCGCGGCCTCGAGCGCAGACCCGAGCTCAAGCACTCTCCCGACGGCGCCCCAGACAGCGCCCCGGACTGCCTCCCGGATAGCCCAGTTGACCGACGATCAGCGCGCCCGGGTGCGCTCGGAGATGAAGGCGTCACTTGCCGCCGCCGCTGCCGATGCGGGACGGTTCCATTGCCGGCAGAAGGCATGGTGCCTGGCGGTGACGCGGGAGGGTGCGGTTGTCGCCGTGGTGGAGGATCCAAGGCTCGCCGGCAGCGCCTGCGACATCGCCGCTCTGGTCGTCGCCCCGCGGACGCGGCTGGCAGAATGTCTGTCCGGCGCGCTCATGCTGAACGGCGCGAGCCTCAGAAGGACAGGCGCCCTGGAAATCCGCATGAACGGCAGCCCCGATCCGTCGATGTGGCGCGCGCATGCCGCAAGCGCCGATACCCGGCGCCCTTGGACCAGCCATCGACTTTATGACTGGCGCACGGATCGTTTCGACGAAACGCTTCCCCGCAGCCTCCTGCGGCTTCTCAGTGGTAGCGCCGGATGAGGCCGACGAGCTTACCCTGGACCTTGACGCGGTCGGCGGGAAGAATGCGGGTTTCGTAGGCGGGATTTGCCGCTTCCAGCGCGATCGAGGCGCCGCGGCGCCGGAAGCGCTTCAGCGTTGCCTCCTCGTCGTCGACGAGCGCCACGACGATGTCGCCCGGGCTTGCTGTCTGGCCGTTGCGGATGATCACCGTATCGCCATCCAGGATGCCGGCCTCGATCATCGAGTCGCCCTTGACCTCGAGCGCATAATGCTCGCCGGCTCCCAGCATCTCGGCCGGGACGGCAATGTCGTGGGTGTTGTTCTGGATCGCCGAGATCGGCACGCCGGCCGCGATGCGGCCCATGACGGGCACGCTCGTGCTGGTGTTCTCATTGCTTGCCGCAACCGGCTGGGCCGCCGGCGCAGGCTTCTGCTTGCCGAGGCTGCCTTCGATGACGCTCGGCGAAAAGCCGCGGCGGGGCTGCAGGCTGCTGCTATAGGCTTCCGGCAGCTTGATGACCTCCAGCGCGCGTGCCCGATTGGGCAGGCGGCGGATGAAGCCGCGTTCCTCAAGCGCCGTGATGAGCCGGTGGATGCCGGATTTCGACGCGAGGTCGAGTGCGTCCTTCATCTCGTCGAACGACGGCGGAACCCCCGACTCCTTCATCCGTTCGTGAATGAAAAGAAGAAGTTCCTGCTGTTTGCGCGTGAGCATCCGGGTTTCCTAAGCGTGAAACAAAGCCAGAACAGACGATATATGTTCCGGATGCGTTCCGCAAGGCAAAAGTTCCAGCTGTTTGGCACCCCGCTTCTCCCATCCCGCCGTGACAGCGGCGATCGTTGCTGTTAAGGACGTCGCGTCCGCCGCTGCCGGGTCAGCGTGACGGACGACGACGCCTGCCTCGAAGGAGTTTCCGCCATGGACATCAAGCCCAATTTTGAAGTCGTTGTGGGTGAAGGAGAAGGCCGCGTGCTGTTCTCCCAGGCGCGCCGGTTTTCGCTGATCGCCGGTCCGTGCCAGATGGAGAGCCGCGACCACGCCTTCATGATCGCCGGAACGCTGAAGGAATTGTGCGCCAAGCTCGGGATCGGCCTCGTCTACAAGTCCTCCTTCGACAAGGCCAACCGCACGTCGCTGACGGGCAAGCGCGGGATCGGCCTCGACAGCGCGATGGAAATCTTAGCTGACCTGAAGAAGGAATTCGGCTTCCCGGTCCTCACCGACATTCATACCGAAGAACAATGTGCCCTCGTGGCGCCCACGGTCGATATCCTTCAGATCCCGGCCTTCCTCTGCCGGCAGACGGATCTCCTCGTGGCGGCGGCGAAGACCGGCCGCGTCATCAACGTCAAGAAGGGCCAGTTCCTCGCGCCCTGGGACATGAAGAACGTCCAGGCCAAGTTCACCGCGAGCGGCAATCCGAACGTGCTCCTGTGCGAGCGGGGCGTTTCCTTCGGCTACAACACGCTCGTCTCCGACATGCGCTCGCTGCCGATCATGGCGGCCATGGGGTCGCCGGTCGTCTTCGATGCCACCCATTCTGTGCAGCAGCCGGGCGGGCAGGGCGGTTCTTCGGGCGGCCAGCGCGAGTTCGTCGAGACGCTGGCGCGCGCGGCGGTGGCCGTCGGCGTCGCCGGGCTTTTCATCGAGACGCACGAGGATCCGGACAATGCGCCCTCCGATGGCCCCAACATGGTCCATCTGAAGGACATGCCGCGGCTCCTGGAAAAGCTTCTGGCCTTCGACGCCGTCGCCAAGTCCGCTTAGGCGCCGCAGCGGCAGCCGGATTGTAATTCGCCTGTCATCGATTAAGAGACATTGTCACTGACCGCACGGCATTGGGTTTACCTCAGGGAGAGATCATGACCGCCATTACCGATATCATCGCACGCGAAATCCTCGACAGCCGCGGCAATCCCACCGTCGAGGTCGACGTCTATCTCGAAGACGGCAGCATGGGCCGCGCCGCGGTCCCCTCCGGCGCCTCCACCGGCGCGCACGAGGCGGTCGAACTGCGCGACGGCGGCAAGCGCTATGGCGGCAAGGGCGTCGAGAAAGCCGTCGAGGCGGTCAACACCGAAATATTCGACGCGATCGGCGGCTTCGATGCCGAAAGCCAGATCCACGTCGACAAGACGATGATCGCGCTGGACGGCACGCCCAACAAGTCGCGCCTCGGCGCCAACGCCATCCTCGGTGTTTCGCTCGCCGTCGCCAAGGCCGCGGCCGAGGCGTCCGGCCTGCCGCTCTACCGCTATGTCGGCGGAGCCGCCGCCCATGTCCTGCCGGTCCCGATGATGAACATCATCAATGGCGGCGCTCATGCCGACAATCCGATCGACTTCCAGGAATTCATGATCATGCCGGTCGGCGCGGAAAGCCTTCGCGACGCCGTCCGCATCGGCGCGGAAGTCTTTCATGTCCTCAAGAAGGAACTCGCCGCGCAGGGTTACAATACCAATGTCGGCGACGAGGGCGGCTTTGCTCCCGGCCTGAAGAGCGCGCCGGAAGCGCTCGACTTCATCATGCGCTCGGTGGAAAAGGCCGGCTACACGCCGGGCGAGGATGTCTGCCTGGCGCTCGACTGCGCCTCCACCGAATTCTTCAAGGACGGCAAGTACGTCATGGAAGGCGAGGGTCGCACGCTGGAGCCCGGCGCCATGGCCGAATACCTGGCTGAACTCGTCGGCAAGTATCCGATCATTTCCATCGAGGACGGCATGGCCGAGGACGACTGGGATGGCTGGAAGGCGCTGACCGATCTCGTCGGCTCCAGGTGCCAGCTCGTCGGCGACGATCTCTTCGTCACCAACTCGGCGCGCCTGCGCGATGGCATCCGCATGGGCGTCGCCAACTCCATCCTCGTCAAGGTCAACCAGATCGGCTCGCTGACCGAAACGCTGGATGCCGTCGAGACCGCGCACAAGGCCGGCTACACGGCCGTCATGTCGCACCGCTCGGGCGAAACCGAGGATTCGACGATCGCCGATCTCGCCGTCGCCACCAATTGCGGGCAGATAAAGACCGGCTCGCTGTCGCGCTCCGACCGCCTTGCGAAGTACAACCAGCTCATCCGCATCGAGGAAATGCTGGGTCCGCAGGCTGTCTACGCCGGACGGTCCATTCTGAGGGCATGACACCACATAACCTGATGATCTGAGGAAAGCCCGGCTCGTCCGGGCTTTCTGCGTTTCGGGCGATCAACGATTGCTTAAGCAAGTTCTGCGAATTTGAACCATCGTAATGAGTTTCGAGGACGTCGCGGGGCATGTGGACCAAGCACCATAAGGAAAGAAGACTCGGTCGTTTCGTCCTCCCGCTCATTACCGTCGCCTTCCTTTCCTATTTCGGCTATCATTCGGTCAATGGCGAGCTCGGGCTGATTGCCACGGAGCATTTCGAGCGTCAGCGGCTCGATCGGCTGGCCGAACTGGAACGGTTGACGGTAAAGCGCCAGGCGCTGGAGCGCCAGGTGCAGCTTCTCAGCGACGGGTCGCTGGAAAAGGACATGCTGGACGAGATCGCGCGTTACCAGTTGAACGTCTCGCGCGACGATGAGATCGTGATCTTCAACAACTATTTCTAGATTAACCGAATTCCGGTTAATTTAATTTCCCCGTGCGTTATCAACAGGTTGCGCGGAATGTGAGCCATGCATTTATGGCATTGCTGGGGTGCTTTTTCTTCCCTATGGTAGCGCCCTGAAACGAGACCTGCAGCACATGAGGGAGGGATGAATGGCGCCTAGAAAAACCGCGTCTGTATCCGGCCGCAAATCAGCGGCGAAGCCTGCACGAAAAGACTTCAACGGCGGAACCATCGCGGAGTTCGACAAGGAACACGAGCTCCAGGCCTATCGCGACATGCTGCTGATCAGGCGCTTCGAGGAAAAGGCGGGCCAGCTTTACGGCATGGGCTTCATCGGCGGCTTCTGTCACCTCTACATCGGCCAGGAAGCGGTCGTTGTCGGCATGCAGATGGCGCTCAAGGAAGGCGACCAGGTCATCACCGGCTATCGTGACCATGGCCACATGCTGGCAACCGGCATGAGCGCGCGCGGCGTGATGGCGGAACTGACGGGGCGCCGGGGCGGCTATTCCAAGGGGAAGGGCGGCTCCATGCACATGTTCTCCAAGGAAAAGCATTTCTACGGCGGCCACGGCATCGTCGGTGCGCAGGTCTCTCTCGGCACCGGTCTCGCCTTCGCCAACAAGTATCGCGGCAATGACAGCGTTTCGACCGCCTATTTCGGTGACGGCGCCGCCAACCAGGGCCAGGTCTATGAAAGCTTCAACATGGCCAACCTGTGGAAGCTGCCGATCGTCTACGTGATCGAGAACAACCGCTACGCCATGGGCACGGCCGTCTCGCGCGCCTCCGCCCAGACCGATTTCTCCCAGCGCGGCGCCTCCTTCGGCATTCCGGGTTACCAGGTGGATGGCATGGACGTGCGCGCCGTCAAGGCCGCCGCCGACGAGGCGGTCTCCTATTGCCGTTCGGGCAAGGGGCCGATCATCCTCGAAATGCTCACCTACCGCTATCGCGGCCACTCCATGTCCGACCCGGCGAAATATCGCTCCAAGGACGAAGTGCAGAAGATGCGTTCGGAGCACGATCCGATCGAGCAGGTGAAGAACCGCCTGCTGGAGAAGGGCTGGGCAACGGAAGAGCAGCTGAAGGCGATCGACAAGGACGTCCGCGACATCGTTTCCGATTCCGCCGACTTCGCCCAGAACGATCCGGAGCCGGATACGTCCGAGCTCTACACCGACATTCTGCTCTGAGACGGGGGGGACACCCAATGCCAATCGAGATTCTCATGCCCGCCCTCTCTCCGACCATGGAAGAAGGCACCCTCAGCAAGTGGCTGAAGAAGGAAGGCGACACGGTCGCCTCCGGTGACGTCATCGCCGAGATCGAAACCGACAAGGCCACCATGGAAGTGGAAGCCGTCGACGAAGGCGTGATCGGCAAGCTGCTGGTCGATGCCGGCACCGAAAACGTCAAGGTCAATACGCCGATCGCCGTCCTGCTGCAGGAAGGCGAGAGCGCAGATGCGATCTCGGCGGAAAAGCCTGCCCAGCCGCAGGCTGCGAAGGCCGATGCCGATACGCCGGCTGCCACCGCCGACGATGCGGGCGGCAAGGCCCGGGAAGCCAGCGCCGAGCCGTCCTCGTCCGCCGACAACAAGGTTCCGGCCCAGCCGAAGCTCGACGTCGCCGCCGATCCGGACATCCCGGCCGGCACCGAAATGGTCTCTACCACGGTCCGCGAAGCGCTTCGCGACGCCATGGCCGAGGAAATGCGTCGCGACGAGACCGTCTTCGTCATGGGCGAGGAAGTTGCCGAATACCAGGGCGCCTACAAGGTGACTCAGGGCCTGCTCCAGGAATTCGGCCCGCGCCGGGTCGTCGACACGCCGATCACCGAGCACGGTTTTGCGGGCGTCGGCGTCGGAGCGGCCATGGCCGGCCTTCGCCCGATCGTCGAGTTCATGACCTTCAACTTCGCCATGCAGGCGATCGACCAGATCATCAACTCGGCCGCCAAGACGCTCTACATGTCGGGTGGGCAGATGGGTGCGCCGATGGTGTTCCGCGGCCCGAACGGTGCCGCCGCCCGCGTCGCCGCCCAGCACAGCCAGGATTACGCCGCCTGGTATTCCAGCATCCCGGGCCTCAAGGTCGTCATGCCCTACACGGCAGCCGACGCCAAGGGGCTCCTGAAGGCCGCGATCCGCGATCCGAACCCTGTCATCTTCCTGGAAAACGAGATCCTCTACGGCCAGTCCTTCGACGTGCCGAAGCTTGATGATTTCGTGCTGCCGATCGGCAAGGCGCGCATCCACAAGCAGGGCAAGGACGTCACCGTCGTCTCCTTCGGCATCGGCATGACCTATGCCGTCAAGGCGGTTGCCGAGCTGGAGAAGGAAGGCATCGACGTCGAGCTGATCGACCTGCGCACCCTGCGTCCGATGGACCTGCCGACGGTCATCGAATCGGTCAAGAAGACCGGCCGCCTCGTCACCGTCGAGGAAGGCTATCCGCAGAACTCGGTCGGCACCGAAATCGCCACCCGCGTCATGCAGCAGGCCTTCGACTATCTCGATGCGCCGATCCTGACGATCGCCGGCAAGGACGTGCCCATGCCCTACGCGGCCAACCTCGAGAAGCTGGCCCTGCCGAATGTCGGCGAAGTCGTCCAGGCGGTGAAGACCGTCTGCTACAAGTAAGGGAGGCGTCCGATGCCGATCAACATCACCATGCCCGCCCTTTCGCCGACGATGGAAGAGGGCAATCTCGCCAAGTGGCTGGTCAAGGAGGGCGACAAGGTCGCCCCCGGCGACGTGATTGCCGAGATCGAGACCGACAAGGCGACCATGGAAGTGGAAGCCGTGGATGAAGGCACGGTGGCGAAGATCGTCGTCCCGGCCGGCACCGAGGCGGTGAAGGTCAATGCGCTGATCGCCATCCTCGCCGGCGAAGGCGAGGATGTGAAGGAGGCCGCCTCCGGCGCCTCCGCAGATGCCCCGAAGCCTGCCGCCGCTGCAGCAGAAGCCAAGGCGGAAGCGCCGAAGGCCGAACCTGCCCAGGCGCAGGCGGCACAGCCGGCCGCAAATGCCGCTCCCGCCGCGTCCGCTCCCGCCCAGAAGGCTGCCTCCGGCGAACGCGTCTTCGCGTCGCCGCTCGCGCGTCGCCTGGCCAAGGAAGCGGGCCTCGATCTTACCGCAGTGTCCGGCTCCGGCCCGCACGGCCGCGTGGTCAAGGCGGATGTCGAGAAGGCAGCAGCCTCCGGCACCGCCAAGGCCGCCCCGGCTGCCGCAGCCGCCGCGCCTCAGGCGGCAGGTCCGGCTCTCGCGAAGGGTCCATCCGACGATGCCGTCCTCAAGCTCTTCGCGGAAGGCTCCTACGAACTCCTGCCGCATGACGGCATGCGCCGGACAATCGCCTCGCGCCTGACCGAATCGACCCAGACGGTTCCGTCCTACACCGTGTCGATGGACTGCGAGATCGACGCACTGATGAAGCTGCGCGCCGAGATCAATGCATCTGCGCCGGTGAAGAAGACGGAGAAGGGCGAGGTTCCGGCCTTCAAGCTTTCCGTCAACGACTTCATCATCAAGGCGATGGCGCTGGCGCTCCGCGATGTCCCGATGGCGAACGCCTCCTGGACCTCGACCGCGCGCGTGCTGCACAAGCACGCCGATGTCGGCGTGGCCGTGGCCATTCCCGACGGGCTCATCACCCCGATCGTCCGCAATGCCGAAGAGAAGTCCCTCTCCGTCATCTCCAACGAGGTGAAGGATCTTGCCAGGCGCGCGCGCGACAAGAAGCTGAAGCCCGAAGAATATCAGGGCGGCACGACGTCCGTCTCCAACCTCGGCATGTACGGCGTCTCGAGCTTCACCTCGATCGTCAACCTGCCGCAGGCCTCGATCGTCTCGATCGGCGCCGGCGTCGAAAAGCCGGTCGTGAAGAACGGCGAGATCAAGGTCGGCACGGTGATGACGGCAACCTTCGCCTTCGATCACCGCGTCATCGACGGCGCGCTCGGCGCGGAGCTCGCCTCCGCCTTCAAGCGCTACATCGAGAACCCGATGTCGATGCTGGTCTGATCCGGAAGGGCTCATGGCGAAGACGGTCCTCTGCTACGGCGACTCGCTCACCTGGGGTTACGATCCGGAAGGTCCGGGTCGTCACCGCTTCGAGGACCGCTGGCCGAACGTGCTGCAGGCGGCCCTCGGCTCGGGCGTCCATGTCGTCGCGGAAGGGCTGAATGGCCGGACCACCGGCTATGACGACCATCTGGCGGATTGCGATCGCAACGGCGTGAGAACCCTGCCCACGGTGCTGCATACCCATATGCCGCTCGATCTCGTCATCCTGATGCTCGGCACGAACGACATGAAGCCGGCGATCGCTGGCACTGCGATTGCCGCCCGGCAGGGCATGCAGCGGCTCGTGGCGCTGGTCCGTCATCACGAGTGGTCCTTCGGCTACGATGCGCCGGATGTCCTCGTCGTCTCGCCGCCTCCGCTCTGTGAGACCGCCGACCCGGTCTTCGCCGCGATGTTTTCCGGCGGGATCGAAGAATCGGCGATGCTTGCGTCGCTCTACAGCGACCTTGCGGATGAACTGGGCTGCGGCTTCTACGATGCGGCCTCGGTCGCAGAGACGACGCCGCTCGACGGCGTGCACCTGGATGCGGCAAATACCCGGGCGCTCGGCAAGGGCCTGGAGCCGATTGTAAGGATGATGGCGGGGATCTGATCCTCTTTGCGAAGGGGATTGACTACGATCAAAGAGAAAGCGGGTGCGAAGGATATGGCTGGTCACATCGATTGATGGACAGAGAGGAACCAGGCCATGTCGAACACCCCTCATGAAATTCACGATGAGTTTCCGGAATATGCGGACAAGATTCATGCGCTGAAGGTCAGCGACGAGCATTTTGCCAGCCTGTTGGAGAGCTATCGCGAGGTCAATCGCGCGATCCACCGGGCCGAAACTGAAGTGGAACCTGTCGGCGACGCGTACATGGAAGACATGCGCAAGCGCCGTATGGTTCTGAAGGATGAAATCTACGGGATGCTGGTCAAGGCGTGACGCCTCGGGACTTCATCCCGCCGGATGGCTCGGCGAATGCCGGGCCTGCCGGGACTACAAGGAGATGAAGGCCCGTGTCCAACGCTTATGACGTCATCATCATCGGCTCCGGCCCCGGCGGCTATATTGCCGCGATACGGGCAGCGCAACTCGGCATGAAGGTCGCCGTCATCGAACGCGAGCACCTCGCCGGCATCTGCTCCAACTGGGGCTGCATTCCGACCAAGGCCCTCCTGCGGTCCGCCGATGTCATGCACAGCGCCAGCCATGCCGCGGACTACGGCCTCACCCTCGAGGGCTCGATCAAGCCCGACATCAAGGCGATCGTCGCCCGCTCGCGCGGCATCGCGCACCGCATGAACAACGGCGTCGGCTTCCTGTTCAAGAAGAACAAGGTCGACATCATCTGGGGCGAGGCGAAGATCACCAAGCCGGGCGAAGTGGTCGTCGGCAAGATTTCCAAGCCGATCGTGCAGCCGCAGGGCCCGGTGCCGAAGAACACGCTGGGCGAGGGGACCTACACCGCCAGGCACATCATCGTCGCGACGGGCGCCCGCCCGCGCGCCCTGCCGGGCATCGAGCCCGACGGCAAGCTGATCTGGACCTACTTCGAGGCCATGAAGCCTGAGGAAATGCCGAAGTCGCTGCTCGTCATGGGCTCGGGCGCCATCGGCATCGAGTTCGCGAGCTTCTACCGCACCATGGGCGTCGACGTGACCGTCGTCGAGATCATGGGCCAGGTCATGCCTGTGGAGGACGCGGAGATTTCGGCGCTGGCCAAGAAGCAGTTCGAGCGCCAGGGCATGAAGATCCTGCTCGAGGCCAAGGTCGCCAAGGTCGAGAAGGGCGCCAACTCCGTCACGGCCACGATCGAACTCAAGGACGGCAAGACGCAGCAGGTCACCGCCGACCGGATGATCTCGGCCGTCGGCGTCCAGGCCAATATCGAGAACATCGGCCTTGAGGCCGTCGGCGTGAAGACCGATCGCGGCTTCATCGCCATCGACGGATACGGCAAGACCAATGTCCCCGGCATTTACGCCATCGGCGATGTCGCCGGCCCGCCGCTGCTCGCCCACAAGGCCGAGCACGAGGCGGTCATCTGCATCGAGAAGATCGCGGGCCTGCCGAACGTCCATCCCATGGACAAGGCGAAGATCCCCGGCTGCACCTACTGCAATCCGCAGGTCGCCTCCGTCGGGCTGACCGAAGCCAGGGCCAAGGAGCAGGGCAGGGACATCCGCGTCGGCCGCTTCCCCTTCGTCGCCAACGGCAAGGCGATCGCCCTCGGCGAGGACCAGGGCCTCGTCAAGACCATCTTCGACAGGAAGACCGGCGAACTCCTCGGCGCCCACATGGTCGGCGCCGAAGTGACCGAACTCATCCAGGGCTTCGTCGTCGCCATGAACCTCGAAACGACGGAAGAGGACCTGATGCACACCATCTTCCCGCATCCGACCATTTCGGAGACAATGAAGGAAAGTGTGCTCGACGCCTACGGGCGGGCGCTGAACGCCTGATCCCGCATTCGGTGCCGGCTTGTTCCACGAGCCGGCATTCCCCACATGAGAGCTTCTAACGGAGGAATGGCAATGGACGGCGTGGGTTGGTTTGCTGCAATCGTCATCGGTGGCTTGGCGGGCTGGCTTGCCGGCAAGTTCATGGACATGCGCTACGGCCTGTTGATGAACATCTTCATCGGCATCGTCGGCGCCATTCTGGCCAACGCGGTCTTCCAGGGCGCCGACATCCATGTCGCAGACGGATGGCTGGGTTTCCTCGCGACAGGTTTCATCGGCTCCTGTGTTCTGTTATTCCTCGCAAAAATCGCCCGTCGCTGACGGGAGCCGCCGGCGCGGCAAGGGCAGGTAACTGATGGTCACCATTCTCGACAGAACGGCAGCGGAAGAGGTCAAGCGCGTCCGCCACCCCGAAAAGGCGCATCGCCCCGATACCGAGGTGCTGCGCAAGCCGGAATGGATCCGCGTCAAGGCGCCGGTCTCCAAGGGCTACATGGAAACGCGCGAGCTCGTCCGTTCCCACAATCTGGTCACGGTCTGCGAGGAAGCGGGCTGCCCCAATATCGGCGAGTGCTGGGACAAGAAGCACGCGACCTTCATGATCATGGGCGAGATCTGCACCCGCGCCTGCGCCTTCTGCAACGTCATGACGGGACGCCCCAATCCGCTCGATCCGCTCGAGCCGGAAAGCGTCGCCAAGGCGGTCAGGCAGATGGGTCTGTCGCACGTGGTCATCACCTCCGTCGACCGCGACGACCTGGACGACGGTGGCGCGGAGCATTTCGAGAAGGTCATCTGGGCGATCCGCGCGGCCTCGCCGACGACGACCATCGAGATCCTGACGCCCGACTTCCTCAAGAAGCCCGGTGCGCTGGAGCGCGTCGTGGCCGCACGGCCGGACGTCTTCAACCACAATCTCGAAACCGTCCCGGGCAACTACCTGACTGTCCGCCCCGGCGCCCGCTATTTCCATTCCATCCGCCTTCTGCAGCGGGTGAAGGAACTCGACCCCACCATGTTCACCAAGTCCGGCATCATGGTCGGCCTCGGCGAGGAGCGGAACGAGGTCCTGCAGCTGATGGACGACCTGCGGACCGCCGACGTCGACTTCATGACCATCGGCCAGTACCTGCAGCCGACGCGCAAGCACCACAAGGTCGAACGCTTCGTCACGCCCGAGGAATTCAAGTCCTACGAGACGATCGCCTATACCAAGGGCTTCCTGATGGTCGCGTCGAGCCCGCTGACCCGCTCCTCCCACCACGCCGGCGACGACTTCGAGCGCCTGCGTGCCGCGCGCGAGCGCAAGCTCCTGGCCGCTGCCGAGTAGTTCCGGCCCCCACTATCGTCGCCGGGAAGGTATCGTCCCGGCTCTTGCCATCCCTTGCCCCCGGCATTAGCTCTCCCCCATGCCCAAGTTCGAGACTCATCGCCCCGTCAAGCATTCCCCCAAGCAGATGTATGATCTGGTCGCCGATGTGGAGAAGTACCCGGAATTCCTTCCGCTCTGCGAGGCCTTGACCGTCCGGTCCCGCAAGGAGCGCGACGGCAAGACGCTGCTGATCGCCGACATGACCGTCGGCTACAAGGCGATCCGCGAAACCTTCACGACCCAGGTTCTTCTCAATCCGGCCGAACAGGCGATCGACGTGAAGTATATCGAGGGTCCGTTCCGCTACCTCGACAACCGCTGGCGTTTCGAGGCGACCGCGGACGGCTGCAAGGTGCACTTCTTCATCGACTACGAATTCAAGAACCGGCTCCTCGGCGCGCTGATGGGATCGATGTTCGACCGCGCCTTCCGCATGTTCGCGGAGGCCTTCGAGACGAGGGCCGACCGGGTCTACGGATAGCACCCGCGGAAAATGCTTCCGGCCGGTTCGTCGCTTGAGCCAGGCATTCGCTGCGGGCCACAGCCAGGGAGGCGCCGATGCTTCGCGACATGAGTGACACGCTGGCCTTCGTCGAGGTGGTCGAGCGCGGAAGCTTCACGGCCGCCGCCGAGAGCCTCAAGACCTCCAAGGCGCGGGTGAGCAAGAAGGTCCAGGATCTGGAGCAGCGGCTGGGCGTCAAGCTGCTTCACCGGACGACGCGAAACATCAGACTGACCGAGGCGGGGTCGGTCTATTTCGAACGCTGCCGGGATCTCGCCCGCCTCATCGGCGATGCCGAGAGCGCCGTCGACCAGGTCCATGGCAGGCCCTCCGGATGGCTGAGGGTGACCGCGCCCCATTGGCTGGCGACCAGGGCGCTCGCGCCCCTGCTGGTCGGCTTTCGCGAGGCCTATCCGGACGTCAGGCTGCAAATGCTGCTCGACCACGATATCAAGAACATCGTCCACGAGGACATAGACGTGGCCTGTCGCCTCTGGAATGGCCAGATGCCCGATTCCAGCCTCGCCGCGCGTCGCCTGGCCGAAATCCCGACGGGCCTCTACGCCTCCCGGCGCTACCTCGAAGAGAACGGGGTTCCGCAACATCCCTCCGAGCTGAAGGACCACAGCTGCCTCGTGACCCAGCTGTTTTACGGCCGCCAGCGCCACTCCTGGCCGCTGATGAACGGACGCGAGCTTGCGGATTACCCGATCAACCCGGCGGTCGTCGCGACGGATCCGGAGGCGCTGCTGGCCTTCCTGGTCGCAGGGCATGGCATCCAGCTCACCAACCCCTATCTCGTCCGGGCCGCGGTCGAGGCCGGCGAGGTGGTGCGCATCCTCCCCGAATGGCACGGCCCCGAAGCCACGCTCTATGCGGTGAGGGCGGGCGGACGGGTGCAGCCCCTCAAGGTGAGGGCATTCATAGACTACCTCGCGGAGCACCTCGAGGAGGTGCTTCCCCCGGCTCTGATCTCCGGGTCTGAGTTGAGGACCGGCGGCATTGTAGCCGGATCTTTGACAGCGCGATCAGGATCTTGTGCCTAATCGCCGGGGCCTGCACCGACTACGTTCCCGCCATGCGCTGCCCCGGCCCGGGACGGGCTCGGGACGGGCGGCGAAAACCGTCGAAGGAACTGGTCATGAAAGAGATTACAAGAAGAAGCATCCTGAAGGCCGCCTCCGCGCTGGCGACCGTCGCTGCCATTGGCGGCGCGCCTTCACTCTCCGGCGCCGCCGCGCCGAAACAGCGCTTCCAGGCGCCCGGCTTCTACCGGATGCCTGTCGGGGATCTGGAGGTCACCGCGCTCCTGGACGGCACCCTGCCGCTTCCACTCCCGCAGATGTACCGCGACGTCACCGCCGAGGACGCCGCACGGCTCCTGCGCCAGTCGTTCCGCGACATCCCCACCGAGACCTCCGTCAACGCCTTCCTGGTCAACGACGGCAACCGACTCGTCCTGATCGATGCGGGAACAGGAAGCTATATGGGCGGCGAGGTCGGGCATCTCGTGTCGAACCTGGAGGCGTCCGGCTACAAGGCGTCCGAGATCGACCACATCATTCTCACCCACGTCCATACCGACCATTCCGGCGGCCTTGTCCGCGACGGAAGGATCGTCTTCGAGAACGCCACCCTTCATGTTCCCGAACGCGAGCTTGCGTTCTGGCTGGATACACCGCCGGGAAACCGTCCCGAAGACGTGGAAAAGGCCATGTTCGCGCAGGCCGAGGAGTGCCTGCGTCCCTACCTGAATGAAGACAGGGTCGTGGCCTTCCGGGCGGACGGGGAGGTGATCCCCGGCTTCCGCTCCATCCTGCGTGCCGGGCACACGCCTGGCCACAGCTCCATCGTCACCACGAGCGGCGGCAGGACAATCGTGTTCTGGGGCGACATCACCCACGGCGACATCGTCCAGTTCAGGGAGCCGGACGTCACCATCGAACTGGATGTGGATCGTGCGGGCGCGGTCCGTTCACGCCACGCAGCCTTCTCCGAAGCGGCCAGGGACGGCTATCTCGTCGCCGGCGCCCATGTCGCCTTCCCCGGGATCGGCAACGTCCTGCAGGACGCGACAGGCTATCGCTGGTTGCCGGTGAATTATTCCGACGGCGAGGCGGGCGTCATCAACTGACCATGGCTCAGGAAGCCCGACCCGCCACGACATGCCGGAAGGGCTGATAAGGAGCGGTTGCGCCGAAAGGCAAAGGCCCGGCGAGCCGGAGTGTCTCGACGTGGCCGCCCGGCGCTACCTTGTCAGTCCGTAGCTTTCATCCAGGAGCGTCAGGACCTCCTGCTTCGGGACGGACCCATCGAGGATCACCGTCAGCCAGTGCTCCTTGTTCATGTGATAGGCAGGCCGAAAACCCGGCCTGACCTTGAGATCATCCACCTTGGCCGGATGGCATTTGATGTCCAGGATGTCGATCTCCTCCTTGCCCTGCAGCCCGACCCGCTCCCGCGGAACGTTCATCACCAGCCCGAACCACCTGTCATCGTCCCCGTGGCGAAGGACGGCATAATGCCTGTAGGACTTGAAGGGATAGTCCGGCCTGATGCCGTACTTCTTCTCGGCGTACTTGAAGAGTTCAGCGCGATTGATCATGACCGGGCCCTTGCGGCTGCAAGCTCAAGGCTCAGGCGGCGTCTCAGCCTGGCACCGGTCGATGCTAGGCGGTTCTGTCCGTCCATCAATGATTTCAGTCAATGTCGGCGAATGCGACCGGGAATGGTCGTGTTGGTGCACCCGTGGCCGTTTCGGGCCGGAACCGGCTTCCCCCGAGAGGACGCCCGGTGCAGGATCGGGCATGCTCGGAGGTCGCGCGATGTTGAGGATTGCCACGCCGGAGGAATGCGACCTAGTCGTGAACGCGGATCCCCAGGCCGCGCTTGATCGTCTTGAGTGCGATCAGGCTCTTGTACTTTCGAACAATCGCCTGCTGCTCGCTCATTAGCCGCTCAATGAAATCGTTGTATTCCTCAAGGTCGCGGACGGCGACGATCAGAACGTAATCCATGTCGCCCGTCACGTACCAGCAGGATTGAACTTCGGGCGCGTGATGCAGCCATTTCTGCAACTGTTGAAGAGTGTGTCTGTGTTCGTTCTGGATTTCCAGTTCGACTATGACGGAGAGCGTGCGATCCACCGCCTTGGGACTGACAACCGCAGCGATCCGTTCGATCGCCCCTTCCTGCTTGAGCTTGTTTATGCGGCGCTCCACGGCCGAGATCGAGAGGTCCACCGCTTCAGCGATGGCCTTTCCCGGAACATCGGCATCGTCCTGAAGCATCGACAGGATGGTGCGGTCAATATCATCCATCGCGAAAATCCCATCTGAGGCGCGGAATATCCGCGAAACTATTTATCAAGGCGCGGTAAATCCGCGGATTATTTCAATATCATGAGCGCATGACAAAGCAAAATCCCCCTTCATCGCTCGGAATTTCTGCCGCCGGAAGGACATGGTTTCCATCTGCGGGCGTGGCCGCCGGAGGTAAATACTCATGATCGACATCCTCGGTGCGGCGCTCATGAATGAATTGAGATCCAAGCCTCAATCAAGGCCTCCGCGTGAGGTTCCTCAGTCCGATGCCGCCGATCGCGTCCGACTGTTCATCGGATTGCTCGCGGTTCTGGCAATACCGGTGTTGGCGCTGGGAGAGGCACGACCGAATGCACTTACAGATCGCGCAGCGCTTGCTCCACGAACTCCTCCGGATCGAGGGTGAAGTCCCGGTAGAGCTTGAAGTGAGCCGTGTCCCGCAGGTCCGTTTCCGCAAGGCCGGCGCGGGTGATTTCCAGCAGCCGGGCGCCGGGGACGGCCATGAGGATGGGGGAATGCGTGGCCATGATGATCTGGGCGCTCGCCGATCTCTGGATCGCGTGAAGAAGCCGGAGCAGTTCAAGCTGGCGCTTCGGCGACAGCGCGCTCTCGGGTTCGTCCAGCAGGTATATCCCCTGCCTGGACATGCGTTCCTCGAAGAAGCGCACGAAGCCTTCGCCATGGCTCCAGGACAGGAAGTCGGGTGGCGCGGCGTTGACGTCCCGGGCGGCTTCATCGAGGAAGCGGGCGACCGAGAAGAAGGATTCGGCGCGGAAGAACCATCCCGCCGTGACCTTGGGAAGCCAGGCCGCCCGCAGCGCGCCGGCCAGGACTGCGCCGCTGCGGTCCACGGCGCGGGAATGATCGACCGGCATGTGACCCTTGCCGCCGCCTGCCTCGTCATAGCCGCACAGCGCCGCCACGGCCTCGATCAGGGTGGATTTTCCCGTACCGTTCTCGCCGACGATGATCGTCACCGGGGTTGCGAAATCCACGGAAAATTCCCTGTCCAGCCAGGGCAGGTCGAACGGATAGTGTTCGCCGAGGCTCGCATCCTCCCTGACCCAGAGACGCTTGAGATACGGGGCCGGCAGGTTCGTCGTTCTGGTTTTTCGCATCGCGGACATCGGCACCGTGCTGTCGATTGTTGTTGATGGCATGTCGCGCCGCGGCGGCGCCACGGCAAAACCCTGTCAGGAAGCCGGCGAGCTGCCGTCGAGACCCAGTTGGTGCCGCATGATCGAGGCGGCATTGTAGCAGTGGAAGGAGATTACCTTTCCGTCCCTCAGGTGAAAGACGTCGCAGCAAGGCACGTCGATGGTTCTTCCCGTGGGAGGAATGTCTCCCTCGCGCGTCGCCAGAACGCCCTTATGGGTGCCGCGAATGGCGAGTTCTACGACGACGACATCCTCCATCCGGTAGATGCTGAAGAGCTCGCGGTGAACGTCCGGGAAGGCCTGCGCCATGCCGGTTGCGAGCCTTGCGATATCCTCTCCGCGAAACTCGATGCCGGTCGGGATATCCCGCGCATAGCCGTCTTCGGAAAAACCGGACCGGAACCTGGCCGCGTCCAGCCCGTCGCCTTCCGCTGCAAGATAGAGGTCCTTGATGGCCTGGACATCGTCATTCATGGGGCGCTCCTGGTCGGATGTTTCCGTGCCCGCCCGGTCATCGGGCGGCAATGAAGGATATAGACCCGCACTTGTCTTTTGGGTAGAACGTACTAAAAGGTAAGTGTGAGGTTCCGATGGAAAACACGGTGACGCAGTGCGGGCTCGACGTTGCGCTGGCGGTGGTGGGCGGCAAGTGGAAGCCCCTGATCCTCTATCATGTCCGGGGCGGGCCGACCCGCTTTTCCGAGGTGAAGAGACGCGTCGGCGGCATCAGCGAAAAAGTGCTGGTCCAGCAGTTGCGCGAGCTGGTCGCCATGAACGTTCTCGTCCGCCGCGACCACAACCGCATCCCCCCGGTCGTCGACTACGCGCTCACCCCGTTCGGCGAAACGCTCGTCGAAGCCCTCGTGCCGCTTTGCACCTGGGGCAACCGGAACCGCGCGGAGGTAACGGAAATGCTGCAGCGGGAAGGGGGGCAGGAGGTGTGAAAGAGACCGCTTGGGGGATGGGCGGTCGCTTATTCCTTTTCGGGCAGGAAACCGCCGGTCTGCCGAGACCGAGGCGGGCAAGCAATCCGCCGGACGACACGAGCTCGTCAAGCGTGCCTTCTTCGACGATACGTCCGCCGTCCAGAACCACGATCCGGTCCATCTTCGCAATGGTGGAAAGAAGCAGTCACCCGGCTCACCGGGATTTCCTGCCCACGGCGATCAGCACGGCTGACGCGAGCCTTATCCCGCCGTCGACCGCGCGTGCCTCGACGATCCGGCGTATGGCCGCGTCGACCCTGAGGCGATCGTCCCTGTCGAGTGCGGCATAGGGCGGCATGTAGCCGTGTAGCGCCTGCAGTTCGTCGAGGTAGGCATCGCCCGCGGGTCCTTTCCAGATGGCCTCGATCTCGACCGTCTCCACATGGCTGAAGCCGGCCGCCATCATCTCCGCGTCCAGCCTCGCCGGGTCGCTCAGGGCGGCAAACCCTTCCGGAGGTGGCGGGGGTTTCCGGTCGGGAAACACCTCCCGCAGGGCCTGCGCCATGATCATGAACGGGCCGCCGCCCGGGGGCGTTTTCCAGGTGGCGACGCAGCCCCTGCCGCCGTCGCGAAGCACGCGCGCCATTTCCCGCAGGCCCTTTCGCCAGTCGGAGAAAAGGCTGGTCCCCATGATCGAGCAGGCGATGTCGAAGCTGTCGTCGACGATCTCGAGATCCTCGCCGTTCATCACGCGTGCCTTGGCGTCCGGGAAGGGCGCGAGGCGCTCGGCGAGGAGATCGACCATGCCCGGCGCGATATCGATGGCGAGAACCGTCGCGCCGCTGAAGGCTGCGGGAATGCCGAGCGCGCCGGCGCCGGCCGCGATGTCGAGCACGCGGACCCCAGGCCCCACCGGACCGACGCGCCGCAGGGCCTCGAAGGCAATCGGGCCGGTGATACGGCTCCCCGTCCGCTCGTAGACGCGGGCGAATTCGCGCGTCATGAACGGGTTGTTTGCCGCCGGCGGTGCCGCCGTGAGGGGGCCGGAGCCGGCGGCTTGGTGGCGGGTCGCGGACGGTTCGTTCACTACAGGCACTCCTCGTTGCCGGGACAGGGGAGTGGACGTTAGGCGGGCGGGCGACCGGCAATCTTGTAGGATCTTGCGGGAATTGAAGCCCCGCGCGAGGCACATCTCGTCGCGCGGCTTTGCGCGCATGTGCCGGCTAGGTGCCGCCCCGAGGCGGTACGGACACCCGGGGACGACACTCGACAGGTCGGCTACCTGGACTTCTTGTAGAGCTTCTCGGCGATCTCGAACATTTCCTCCGGCGCATAGTCCGGCGTGAAGGCGGAGGGCACGCCGGTGAGCTGCTGGATCTTGCCGCCGTCAGGCATGCCGTCGATGACTTCCAATTCCCCCGGCGGGTCGGTCGGAAGGGCGACCTCGTCATTGCTCCAGATCGAGGCGATCTCCTTGTAGTCCTTCGGGCTCCAGGTATAGAGCCGGCGATGCGACCCCTCGTCGAGGTATTTCTGGCACTCGGGAATGTTGCCGAGCGGGATATTGGGGCAGGGGAGGAATTTCTCGATTTCCACCCCGGTGATCTTCTTCAGCGCCAGCGCATAGGCATGGGCGTGTACCGACCCGCGAACCAGGAGATAGCCGCAGACCTCCCGACCCGTCGGATCGCTGACGGTCTCGTAGACCCTGAGCTTGTGAAGCCGCGCGCCGCATTCGAGATGGAAGTTGTGCAGGAGGTCGAGGACGACGTTCCCGGTCGTGGTGATGAAGTCGTTGTTCCAGGACTGGCCGTTGCTGTTGATCGGCATGGCGCCTCCGCCGCCCGACAGGAAGCTCGCCGCAAGCCGGATGTCCTTCATGTCCTCGAAGGGCGCGCCCGAGATGTCTCCGCCGTCGCCTTCGTCGCCGCCCGGAATGTCCGGCCCGTTGTTGAGCATGGCGACGCCGTTGCTGACCAGTTCCACATGGCCCAGTTCCTCGGCGGTGATGCTGGCGACGAGGCTGTAGAACGGCCTCAGCTTCGATTTGGAGCGGAAGTTGAAGCTCTGGAACATGTAATTGCCGAGGGTCGACATCTCCCCGTACTTGCCCCCGAGCAGTTCCTGGAGTGCGGCGGCGGCATTCGGGTCCGCGGCCTTCGGCGGCGGCAGTTCAGCCTGCAGTTGATCAACGCGCATGAACATCGGGTAGCTCCTTGGTTGGGGTAACGAAAACTCCAACAAGGTTGAGGCCACGGGGTTCCTGAGGGGAGCGGCAAAGCGTCTCAACCTCCTTCCGGCCCGGCAGGCCCGGCCCTGTGCCGCCCCGGTCGCAGGAGGGCCTGCGACATGGCGATCGCCCGTCCGCCTTCGGTCGATGCCGCCTGGCGCGGGAGGCACACGAAAGTTTCAACGTTTACAGGAAGATGGCGTAGAAAAGATGAACGTTATACTTGCCGCGAGCGCCGCTTTACCCACGCGCCGGAGGCGGCGTGATGCGTTATGCAGCAGAGGATCCGTCTCAAGCCTTGGATGATTTTACCTGCAAAAAAATAGGGGTAAATGATCCAAATCACAGTTTATTCGAACGTACTGAAGTTGCGAAACTGCCACGTTTTGGATAGAGCGCTGCCGTAATCGTGGCAATACCACGGCAAATAGCACCGTCACACACGTACCAGGATTATCAAGGAGTAAGACTTGTCCAGGTCACACCGCATATCGGAGCGAACGCTTTATGTCGCTTCGCTCATCATTGCCGCCCTGTTCCTCGCCAACATCTACTACCAGCTTCACGTTGCGCCCGGCTGGCAATGGGGACCGGCCCTCGACAAGATGCCCAAGCAGATGCTCAGCGACTTCCGCGAGGAAGTCTACGTTAACGGCAAGGGCGGTTTTGCCGCCGACGAATACATTGCTCCCAACGCCGAGTTCGACAAGACCCTCTTCCCCGAATTCGTCGATGGCGCACAGGTGACTTCCGAACTGCTGCAGCCGCTCATCGGCGACGGACGCACCGTCGTCGCGGTCCAGAAGCTGACCCAGGCCGGAACCGAACAGACCGTCGTCGACATCTACCACGTCGGCCCGCGCGGTGGCCGCATCGACAGCATCAAGCGCTACATCTCGCAGGAGTAACGGAAGTCATGTCTAAGGAAATCACCTACGAGTGGAGCCTCGGAACCATCGTCAAGATCCTGCTTTCGCTCGGACGTCTCTACCTCGGCGGCTGGATGCTGGTCTCGGGTACGTCCTACTGGCTGACGCAGGCGGGCCTGCCGCCCATCTTCCCGCAGCCGGTCGGTAACACGCCGCTGTCTTCCCAGATGCTCGTCACCATGATCGAGGTCGGCCTGTTCGATATCGTCAAGACGCTCGAGATCGTCTGCGGCCTGATGCTGATCTTCAACCGTTTCGTGCCGCTCGGCCTGCTGATCGCCATGCCGATCTCCGGCGTCGTATGGTACAACGCCATCATCCTCAACGGCCGCTACGACCGCCTGTTCAACCCGACGTATATGGGAGTCATGTGCTTCTATATCTCGATCGCGCTGATGTTCGCATATCTGCGTTTCTACGCTCCGCTCCTGACCTGGAAGGCGAAGATGGGCGGCCTGGGCGACGTCAAGAAGCTCGTAGAGGCTGCACGGACCGAGGCCTGACCTCAGCGCTGCCCGAAACGGGCGACACAGAAACCCCGGGCATCCTCGCTGCATGCCCGGGGTTTATCCTCTCCGCATCTCCCCTCAGGAATATCCGGCCAGCGCCTCGGCAAGAGATCGCCGCACGAAGGGCAGCGCGCCCGCAAGGCGGATCATCTGGTTTCGGCCCCAGCGCGAAACCGCCGGCGTCATGGTCGCAAGGCGCGTGAGACGGTCGGTACGCTCGAGCACCCTCTCCGCTGCGGCTCTCCTCGTAACATCGTATTCGGCAAGCCGGACATCGCTCCCGCTGCGTATGGCGTCGGCAAGCGCTCGCGACAACAGGACCGCGTCGCGAAGGCCGAGGTTCATTCCCTGTCCGCCCGCCGGACTGTGCACATGGGCGGCATCCCCCACCAGCAGCACGCCGTCCCGGTAGAAGCGGTCGGCCAACCGGTGATGGACCTGGAAGCGCGAGCCCCAGAGAACCTCGCGGACGCGCGCCCCCGGGCCTGGACCGCGGCTTTCGAGCGCCGTCTGGACATCCGCGACGTCGGGAACGCGCGGCGGATGCGGATCCTGCGCAACGATGCGGAACCGTCCCCCCGACATCGGCGCGACCACGAGCATTCCCGCTTGCGAGAAGAACAGCGCCACCTCGTTGCCGCCCGTCGGCCAGTCCATTCGCACATCGGCGAGAAGAAACGATCCGTAGGTCTTTCCTGGAAAGCCGATGGCCGCGCTGTCGCGAACCGCGCTGTGCGTGCCGTCGGCGCCGACGACGTATCTCGCCTCGATGACCTCGCGCCCCGCTTCTCCATCCACTTCAACATGAAATGACGAACCGCGCCTTTCGAGGCCGGTGAACGTCCGCGGCCGGGAGACCGTATGGCCCAGCGTGCGGAGCCGCTCGACAAGGATCGCTTCCGTCTCGTCCTGCGGGATCATCAGCGCATAGGGGTGGGCGCTCTCCATAACCCCGAAATCCACATGGAGGAGAACGCGGTCTTTCTCCCGGACCCTGAAGCGCGGCACCTTCAACCCCTGTGCGATCATCGTCTGGGCGACGCCGAGCGCGTCCAGGCTGTCCAGCGTCGCCGCGTGGACGACGGCCGCGCGGGACGTGTTCTGCGCCTCCTTGAGCGCGTCGATGATGATGAAGTCGATCTTTTGCTGCGCGAGGCCGATCGCGGTCGCAAGTCCCGTCGGCCCCGCGCCGACGATCAGCACCATGGTAGAAAAGTTGCTCATTGAGCTTTCCCTCCATCGGTTGTGAACGAATGGTACCCCGATCGCGCCGACGCGCCTATCTCGTGGCGACCGAGATCCTCGGCCTCCCCTATGCGCGCTACGGCATCGGGTTTCCGGCCGCCGATATCGATCGCGAAACGCTTGTTTCCGTCATCGTAGAAACGCTGCAGCGCTATATCGTGGGAACCTTGCGGTAGAAGCCGGCCGGGGCTGGGGAGGGCGCGGATCGGCGGCGAGGCGACCTGCCGCTATTCCGCGACCGCCTCGATCAGCATCTCAAGCGCCGTCTGGACGGTTGCGAGACGCACCTCGGCGCGTCCGATCGCTCCGTAGCGCATCTCCCGGTGGAGGAGGAGCCCGGCGCGCGTCTGCACCGCCAGATGCACGAGGCCGACCGGCTTTTCCGGCGAACCTCCCGTCGGGCCGGCAATGCCGGTCACCGCGACGGAGGCGCTCGCCCGGGAGCGGTAGAGAGCCCCATGCGCCATCTGCAGGGCGACCTGTCGCGATACCGCGCCGAAGGTGTCGAGCGTCTCCTGCTGCACGCCGAGCAGGTCCGCCTTCGCCTCGTTCGTATAGGTGACGAAGCCGCGGTCGACGACGGCGGACGATCCGGAAATTTCCGTAAGCGCCCCGGCAATCAGCCCGCCCGTGCACGATTCGGCCGTCGAGATCATCCACCGGCGGGCGCCGTAGAGCGCTATGATGCGGCCTGCGGCCCCCTCGATCTCCGCCGGGAAGAGAGTCATGGCTGGCGACCGGAATAGACCACCGTTGCGGTGGCGATGGCTGCGATCCCCTCGCGCCGTCCGATGAACCCGATCTGCTCGTTGGTGGTCGCCTTGACGGAGCAGCGTTCGGTGGCGATCCCCAGTATGGCGGCCATCGTCTCGCGCATGACCTGCCGATAAGGTCCGATCTTCGGGGCCTCGGCGATCAGCGAGACGTCCGCATTCATGATCGTGCCGCCGTTCTCGCGAACGATTTCGGCAGCACGGGCCAGGAAGATTTTCGACGGCGCGCCCTTCCACTGCGGATCGGAGGGTGGGAAATGGTCCCCGATGTCGCCCGCGCCGCAGGTCGCCAGCAGCGCATCGGTGAGCGCATGAAGGCCGACATCGGCGTCGGAATGTCCCTTCAGTCTCTGGTCGTGGGGAATGAGGACGCCGCACAGCGTCACGCCGTCGCCCGGCTCCAACTGGTGCACGTCGTAGCCGTTGCCGGTCCGTACGTCTGGAAGCGTCGTTGCCGACAGTCTCTCGTCCGCCATGATGATATCCCGTCTTACCGTCAGTTTCACATTGTCAGGGGAGCCTTCGACGATCGCCACGGGCACCCCGGCCCATTCGGCGATCGCGCAGTCATCCGTGAAGTCGCTGCAATCCTCCGCGGCTGCTCTCTCATGTGCCGCAAGCACCGTCGCCAGCCGGAAGCTCTGCGGCGTCTGGGCCGCGTAGAGCCCCTCTCTCGATACCGTCGCGACGACATGGCCACCCGCGCCGCGCTTCAGCGTGTCCGTCACGGGAAGGGCGGGCAGGACGGCGTCCTTGCCGGCTTCCAGTTCGGCCGCGATCCGGTCGAGGAGCGCATGGTCGACGAAGGGGCGCGCGCCGTCATGGATCATCGCATGCGTCGCCGAAAGCGCCTGGATCGCCCTGAGGCCGGCCAGTACCGACTGCTGGCGCGTTGCCCCGCCCGCCACGGTTCTCACCCGATCCATGCCCGCAAGGTCGCGAACGGCCTCGTCGAAGAGGGTGCGGTCGTCTGGGTGAATCACGACGACGATCGGCCCGGATTTCGGCCAGCCGAGAAAGGCCTCAAGCGTATGCGCGATGACCGCGCGGCCGCCGATCTTCCGGTACTGCTTCGGTCCCTCTGCCGTTCCCGCGCGTTCCCCGCGCCCGGCTGCGACGATGACGATCCCGATATTCATGTTGGGTGCGGCTCACGCTATGCTGACACATTCGGTTGACACTCGATGACTATAGACTCACAAGGCGTTTTGCCAGCCGCGACGCGCCTCATCTTCTTTCCGCATGATTGCCCTTGTGGACCGCAGATAGAATGGCTAAAAATAGGGCACAGCTCTCGCGTGCCCGAAAGATTACCATTTGCCTATTTCGCATTTAGCCTCACCCTTCAGCATCGGAACGGTCGCGATCAGGAATCGCGTCGTCCTGGCGCCGATGTCCGGGGTGACGGATCTGCCGTTCCGCGAAATAGCCTGGCGCTGGGGCGCGGGCCTTGTCGTCACCGAGATGATCGCCAGCCGAGAACTCGTCATGTCGCGGGGAGAATCCTGGGCGCGACTGAAGAAGTCCGGGCTCGGGCCGCACATGGTCCAGCTCGCCGGGCGCGAGCCCCGGTGGATGGCTGAGGCCGCCCGCATTGCCGCCGCCAACGGCGCCGACATCATCGACATCAACATGGGTTGTCCCGCCAAGAAGGTCACCGGCGGCTATTCCGGCTCCGCTCTGATGCGCGATCCCGAACTCGCGCTTTCGCTCATCGAGGCGACGGTCGGGGCGGTGGATGTGCCCGTCACCCTGAAGATGCGGCTCGGCTGGGACGAGAACTCGATCAACGCGCCGCAGATCGCCCGCCAGGCCGAGCAGGCCGGCGTCACCCTGGTGACGATCCACGGCCGCACCCGCATGCAGTTCTACGAGGGCAGGGCGGACTGGAAGGCCATTCGCGCCGTCCGCGAGGCGATTTCCGTACCGCTGATCGCCAATGGCGACGTCCAGTCCACCGAGGATGCCGACCGCATCCTCGAACTGTCCGGCGCCGGCGCCGTCATGATCGGGCGGGGCGCGCAGGGACGGCCCTGGCATGCGGGCGCGCTCGCTGGCCATCCGGTTCCGTCGCGGCGGGAGCAGATGGAGATCGTCGCGGAACACTATGAGGCAATGCTCGGATTCTACGGCCGAGAGCCGGGTCTGCGGCACGCCCGCAAGCATCTCGGCTGGTATCTGGACCGGTTGGCGCCATCGCTCCCGGTCGAGGAAAAGGCTGCAATCTTCCGATCCACCGATCCAGAGGATGTCATGCAGAAAATGATGCAGGCGCTGCGCGTTGCGGCAGGGCCGGGTGCGAGGGAGGCCGCATGAGTACGCACAAGAGCGCGTCCGGGGACAATGCCCTGGCGCTGGCCGTCCTCAATTCCGTCCAGAACCCGGTGATCCTCGTCGATCCTGCCGGCCATGTCGCATTCGCGAACTGGGAGGCCGAATCCTTCTTCGGCGCCAGCGCCTCGCAGCTGGCGCGTCACGATATCGCGACCCTCATACCCTTCGGCAGCCCGCTTCTGGCGCTGATCGACCAGGTCCGGGAGCGCAAGGCGCCCGTCAACGAGTATCGCGTCGACCTTTCCTCGCCCCGTCTCGGCCAGGACAAGCTGGTGGACCTCTACGTGGCGCCGGTCGTCAGCGAGCCCGGCTCCGTCGTCGTCGTCTTCCAGGAACGCTCGATGGCCGACAAGATCGACCGGCAGCTCACCCATCGCGCCGCGGCCCGGTCGGTGACGGGGCTCGCCTCGATGCTGGCGCACGAGATCAAGAACCCGCTGTCCGGCATCCGTGGCGCGGCCCAGCTTCTCGAGACCTCGGTGGAGAGCGACGACCGGGCGCTGACGAGGCTGATCTGCGACGAGACCGACCGGATCGTCTCGCTCGTCGACCGCATGGAGGTCTTCTCCGACGAGCGGCCCGTCGACCGCCAGCCGATCAACATCCACTCGGTGCTCGACCACGTGAAGGCGATCGCCAAGGCAGGCTTCGGGCGTCACATCAGGTTTGCCGAGAACTACGACCCCTCGCTGCCGCCGGTCCACGCCAATCGCGACCAGCTGGTGCAGGTCTTCCTCAACCTGGTGAAGAACGCCGCCGAGGCGATCGGCGACCAGCCGGACGGTGAGATCATGCTGACCACGGCCTATCGTCCGGGCATCCGGCTTTCGGTGGCGGGGTCGCGGGAAAAGATCTCGCTGCCGCTGGAATTCTGCGTGATCGACAACGGGCCCGGCGTTCCCGCCGACCTGCTGCCCAACCTCTTTGATCCCTTCATCACCACCAAGACCAACGGCTCCGGCCTGGGTCTTGCGCTGGTTGCCAAGATTATCGGCGCCCATGGCGGCATCGTCGAATGCGACAGCCAGAACCGCCGGACCGTCTTCCGTGTCCTGATGCCGATGCACAAGGAGGAGAGTGTGCCGGATCAGGGTGCTGCCCACAAAACGACAGGAAAAGCGAAATGACTGCCACGATCCTAGTCGCCGACGACGATGCGGCTATCCGCACTGTTCTCAATCAGGCGCTGACGCGTGCGGGCTACGATGTCCGCATCACCTCCAATGCGGCGACCCTCTGGCGCTGGGTCTCGGCGGGCGAGGGCGATCTGGTGGTCACGGACGTCGTCATGCCGGACGAGAACGCCTTCGATCTCCTTCCCCGCATCAAGAAGGCGCGGCCCGACCTCCCGGTGCTGGTCATGAGCGCGCAGAACACGTTCATGACGGCCATCAAGGCCTCCGAGAAGGGGGCCTATGACTACCTGCCCAAGCCCTTCGATCTGACGGAGCTGATCGCCATCATCGGCCGCGCGCTCGCCGAGCCGAAGAAGAAGCCCGCGCGTCTCGAGGACGATACCCAGGACGGCATGCCGCTCGTCGGCCGCTCCGCCGCCATGCAGGAGATCTACCGCGTTCTCGCCCGTCTCATGCAGACGGATCTGACGCTGATGATCACCGGCGAATCGGGCACCGGCAAGGAACTCGTCGCCCGCGCGCTGCACGACTACGGCAAGCGCCGCAACGGCCCCTTCGTCGCGATCAACATGGCGGCCATCCCGCGCGACCTCATCGAATCGGAACTCTTCGGCCACGAGAAGGGTGCCTTCACCGGCGCCCAGGCCCGCTCCACCGGACGCTTCGAGCAGGCCGAAGGCGGCACGCTCTTCCTCGACGAGATCGGCGACATGCCGATGGACGCACAGACCCGTCTTCTCCGCGTCCTGCAGCAGGGCGAATACACGACCGTCGGCGGCCGCACCCCGATCCGCACCGACGTCCGCATCGTCGCGGCCACCAACAAGGACTTGAAGCAGCTCATCAACCAGGGCCTCTTCCGGGAGGACCTCTACTACCGGCTCAACGTCGTGCCGCTGCGCCTGCCGCCGCTGCGCGACCGTGCGGAGGATATTGCCGACCTCGTCCGCCACTTCATGCAGATGGGCGAGAAGGAAGGGCTCGACGCCAAGCGCTTCGATACCGAGGCGCTCGACGCCATGAAGGCCTATGCCTGGCCGGGCAACGTCCGCGAGCTGGAAAACCTGATGCGCCGGCTGATGGCGCTCTATCCGCAGGACGTCATCACCCGCGAGATCATCGAATCGGAACTCCGGTCGGATGCGCCCGACAGCCCGATAGAGAAGCTGACGCCGCGCGGAGAGGCGCTGACCATATCGCAGGCGGTGGAGGAAAACATGCGGGCCTATTTCGCCGGCTTCGGCGACAGCCTGCCGCCGCCCGGCCTCTACGAGCGCGTCCTGCGGGAGATGGAATATCCGCTGATCCTCGCGGCGCTGACGGCCACGCGCGGCAACCAGATCAAGGCCGCCGATCTCCTCGGCCTCAACCGGAACACGCTGCGCAAGAAGATCCGCGAACTCGGCGTATCGGTCTACCGCAGCGCCCGCAGTGCATGACGCCTGCTTCGGCTCGATAACAATGTCCCTAAATCTGTAACTTCCTAGTCGTAAGTGGTTGAATTCACTAAGGCGGAAGGTCTTCAGTGTCCCTCGTGGTGAAGGCATTGTCCCTGAAGCGATGGCCCAAATCTCGAAGTCTCATTCAAAGAAGGCACAAAAAACCCGCCTTAAAGGCGGGTTTCTTGAAGCCAATTTGGTCAGTTCCTAGGGCTCAGGAGGCTCTCCCTCCGTTCCCTCTCCCCGGTCTAGTGCATGGCGCACCTCCGAGATCGACACCCTGATCCCCAGGAACTTCAGGTCAGGACGGTATTCGACCTGCTCCAGGGCACCTCGCGCCAGGAGATCAAGGACCTCGTTGACGGTGCAGCCAGCGAACCGGGCCGCCTCGCCGATCATCTTCATGTCGCGTGCCGAAGGACTTCCGGCTCTCGAGGTGAGTAGCGCCAGCGTTGCCTCGGTACCAGAGATGGTGACACGTCTACGGCGGTAGTTTCTGCGGTGGGGGCTGCGAGGGATGGCGTAGGGCCAGCGTTCGTCGAAGAGACTGGTCCCGACGAAGGTGCGAAGGTTGTACAGATCCAATACCAGGTTGAATGCAGGACCTACGCCTTCTTCATCGAGCCTCTCAATCGGAAGGTCGGCTGTTCGAAACTTCAGGCTCCGTGCGTCGGCTTTCGAATCCGCCGGCATCAGTCCTTGTTCTTCAAGGATGCGAGCCACTGACGGTTTCGACAGTCCAAATCTTGTTGCGATGGTCGCGAGCGTCTGAACCTGCTGCTCCGAAACCCTTCCCAAGAAGGGATCTTGTGGACCATATGGTAGTTCACCGATCACTACCCGTCGCACCGCTTCAACGAACGGACGGTGATACTCGTCGAGATGATTTTCAAGGTAACGATAAAGGTCTCCAAAGATACGAGAACCCTGCTGCGGACCGTACCCGATTGGCAATGCTCGGATGCGTTCGAGTAGGAACTTTTCTAAGCCTGCTTCCCCGTCTGCAAGGATGTCGAAGCCGCGGCGTCGGAGGTCACGGAGATCAGCGCCCGAGAAGCCTGTGAGTCGGGCCTTGGCTCCCTTTGATGAGAGGAGACCGATCAATTCGCAGCCGATCTTGGCGACGTGGTAGGGCAGGCCGTCAAGAAATTGGCTAGCGTCGGTGACTCCGTCCAGACGCCCCGCGAAGTAGCGATCGGCGGGCTGCACCTCCCTGACTCCCGCGCGCTCAGCATCGAATCGAACCAGCGACAAGTCTCGGGAGACCAGATTGTAGAAGTCGTGTCGGAGCGGGCCGCCGTGGCTGCGTTCAGCGAACACCGTCCCATGGACGCGGCATGTTTCAAAATCTTCAAAGAGCCATGAGAGGCGCGCGTACGGACGGGTTTTCTTGGTTCCGCTTCCGCATTCGAGATCGTCCAGGAGGCAGGCGGCACAGTAACGCACAGTCCCTTTCCTGATGTGCCGGCGCTCGACGTTGTGTCCGCGAACGATATAGCGGCTCCGCCCGAGCGGCTTGAAACACGCATCGCGGATTTCACCTTCGGGGTGGGTGCTGTGATCGACGATGGACTGGATCGCTCGCGGCGCCCCGATCCATAAAGGGTTCAGCGTTGTGCCCATCTGAACAAGCATCGACGAAAGAGTGCCGACACCGTTCGCCGCCGCCAGCCGAGAGCAGTAGGACAGGATGTTCTCGCCAGGGTGCAGGTCGACTTCGATAAGCATCAGAGGCCTCCTTTCTTGCGATTAAGATGCCGGGCATCCATCCGCAGATCGGCAACCTCCTGTCGTTCCGAGATTTCTGCCACTGATGTGAAAGAGGACAGGATCTTCCAGTCCTCCACGAGGAAGATATTGTGCTCCGCGCGGCAGCCCGACATGAGACTGAAAGCCTGCGCGAAGTCGCCGCGATCAACGACATCCCTGTCTTCGCGGATCGCCATCTCGCAGGCCGACCGGATGAGCTCGATGGTCGTTCCGAAGCCGCCGCCAGCCGCCTGGACGAGCCGGTGTACGAATTCGTCGGACAGAACCGCGCTATCGGCGATCATCTCTGCGTGCTTCTCGACGACGCCCTTGATGATGGTGCGGACGCGTTCCTGGTCTGCAGGACAGGAGAGGGTCTCCAGTTCCACCACGATGCTCCGGTTGCGGAGCTGCGGCTCGTACTCGAGAAATTTTGCCAGGGTGGGCACGCCGGCCAGCACGAGGTGGAGCGGCCATCCTTCGATCTGCAGCAGGCTCTTCACCGTGTCGGCAAGGTTCTGGATCGTCTGCTTGTCATTGCCCTTCAGAAGATGTTGGGCCTCGTCGATCACCACCATAAGTACCTGGCGCTCTCGCAGCACGGTCTTGGCGAGTTCGAATAGATCGTACTCGCGGAGCCTCGATGTGTCGAACGGATGACCGGCCGCTTCGATGATCTTCCGCGCGAACAGCTTCAAGGACAGGGGCTTCGGGGCATCGAAATAGATCAGCGGGCGCACCATGACGCCATGCTCGTTGATATAGGGCTGGAGTTCGGGCCGGTTTAGAAGCGCATGTCCCAGCACCGTGCTCTTCCCTGAGCCCGACTCCCCGATGATCACCAGCGCCCGGCGCTTCCGAGCGCTGCCTTCGGCGGACGCCGCGACGTTCTCGATGATATCGCAGACGGCCAGCTCCACCTTTGCATTGAGGTGGGAGGTCACGTACATCTCTTCGAGCTTGCCACGCCGGTAGGCGCGCTGCCGCGCCTTGGGATCCAGCATGGCGGCGAGGCGGGAGGCCGCACTTTCGGCCTCCTGTTCATTGGCTCCATCGGTGTCGCAGGTGGTGACGATCTTGGTGGACTGGATCATCTGCTGCCCCTTGTTGGTCGAGGTGGACTGGTGCGTAGTGCTGTGGCTGCGTGTCATGCGCGGTCCTCCCTAGAAGCTGATGTCGTCTGCGGGCTTGATGGCGACGGGGACGGGCTCGGCCGCGACCGTGACCACCTGTTTGTTCGCCTCGAGGTAGACGAGGTCGTCGTCGACGCCTGCGATGCCGTGATGCAGCGGGTCCTGGGCGAACACGAGCGGTACGAGAACCGGATCACGATCCTCGAGATCGTCGCGGAGCGTCATTCCGTCGAAGTACTGCATCTGAAGCTTGTTGAGCTTTTCCGCATCGATCGGCTGAGTACCGAGGTTGGCGCGTGCCGATGCTGCATCGCCTGTCATGCGCAGGCGGTTAACTGCTGAGAGCATTGTCGAGAGGTTGCGCTCGGTGCTAAGGGCATTCTCCGAAGTGATCTCGCGGCGGGCGTCGATCCACTCCCAGATCGAAAGATCTTCCGGAATTGCTTCCTGCGCCTTCACGGTGAGCCATCCGGTGCCGGTCCATACGCTGACGGTGTCCAAGGAGAAACGGTCGACGCGTACGAGCACGGTGCGCTTGCTCTGCAGGCGGATCTCCTGCAGTTCCCTTGACTGGTAATGGATGCCCCAGAAGACGACGCCGCGATCGGTGATGGTGCGCTCGACCGTGGTGCCGAAAACGTGGCGGCGGACGGACCGCGGGGGCGGGGGCATGACGCCGTACTGGCGGGAGAGACGCATCCATGCCTGGTGCGGCGTTTCCCCTCCCAGTCCGTCATGGGGCTGATGGTGGTAGATGTCGACGACCGCCTGGACGAGAACCTGATTGAGCTGGTCGATTGAAAGCGAAACCCGCTTCTCCGACGGATAGTCGCCGCGCTCAAAAATATCGCCGAAGGTGCGGCCCTCGAAGTAGTGCATGAATTGCAGACCGAAGGTGCGGAACACGGATTCGATCGCGCCGCGCATCTGCGGGACCCCTGCAGGCGGATACATGTAGTTGCATCCGAGCGATGTAAGCACCGCGCGATACATCAGGCCTACGAACGGGCCGCCGTTATCAGTGACGATGCACTCCGGTGTGAGATGGTACGGCCAGAGCGACGCCGCGCCGCAGGTGAGGGCGAGGCGGGACTTGTCGGTAACCATCATCTCCACCGTCTCGATGGCTGCAAGTTCCGTGGCCGCCGCCTGTACGAAGCGCATCGCCAAGATGCAGCGGGTGGCGGCGTCGATCGCAACGATGACCTTTAGGCGCACCTTCTTGATGGCCTTCATCTCGTCTTCGTTCAGGGTGTCCAGCAGCCGGAACCAGCCGAGCCACGTGATGAGGTCTACCGTCCATTCGTCCATCTGGACGATTTCGCCCGGACGTTCCACGTCGAGACCCTCAAACGTGATCTGGAAAATTCGGCGCGCCGCTTCCTCGCCTTCGCGCTGCGCGCAAACCCAGAAGGCGTTCAGGCTCTTTACGAGCCGCTCGAAGACTTTGCGGCTGGGGACGGAATGCAGGCGGAGTCCCTGCCTGGCCCGCTCCTCGTTGCGGATTGACAAGTCCGCGATAAGCTCGCGGAGGAGACTGGACATCGTGGGCTTCCGGGGGTCGGCGTACTTGCGCGCATGCTCGTCCCAGATGGCGACGTCCTCCGCTGCGTGGAAGGAGATGCGCGGCTTCGAGCCGGCGCATCGCTTCACGAGCGACATCGCGTCATATCCGCCTTCAACATACCGTTTCAGCAGGCGGCGGAATTGGCGGTTCGAAGGACGGTTCGCAGTCTTCTTGACCGAACCGCCCCGTTGTTTCCCTCGGATCTCCTCCTCGATCGCGGGCAGCAGCCAGTCCAGGCATGTGTCGCTCAGAGAGATGCGACGCGCTTTACGCCCCTTCGAGGCGGCAGCCTTGCGGCGGAGATAGGCATCAAGAAATTCCTTGTACCCCAAAACTCGAACCATCGCGTCTTCCGGAAGGTCGACCACGCGCGCCTCTGCATAGTGCACGCGGCTCTTGGCCTTGCCTTCGCGATAGTAGTCCTGGTCGATTTCCAGACGATGGGCGGACATGAGGTCGTAGAGGTCGGGATGGGAGAAGAACTCCCGTGGGCCGTTGCGGCCGTCGGGGACAAGCGTGTGTCCAATTTCGGTCGTCATGACGGGGCGGTAGTGGTTCTTACCGTCGATGGTGACACGGGCTGTCATCGCGATGGAGTAGTACGGGATATGACGGGCGAAACGACCGTTGGCAGCGGTAAGCGTGTTCATCGGTGCTGTTCCTTTCAGATCAACGGATTTCGGACATGAAGTTGAGAAGAGCGGCGGCGTCCTTGGCGGCACGCTCGTAGGTACGCAGCGCGCGGCGCATGAGGCGCGGCCCCGGCACGGGGCGCTTGCCTGCTTGCGAGGGATAGAGGCGAACGACGCCCTCAACCTGCTTGAGCAGGATCTCGAACTCGCTCCCGCTACGGCTTGAAGGAAGCCCGCGGCCGTCCTTCTTCCCTTGTTCCAGGTGCAGGAAGATGCGGCAGAGGTCGGCGAGCTCGAGACCGCGGCGGCGGGCGCCCGGCTTGACCTTAACGGCGCAGTTGAGGCGCCGCGAACGCTCCACCAAAGCGATGCAGCCGGCTGCATGGACGAATTGCGACACTGAGAAGGTCTCGTCGGAGGAGGGGGTGATCGAGGGCTTGATCGTCATGTCGGTGCGTCCTTTGACATCGTGTAGGGGCGGGGCGGCGGGCGCCGAGGCTCTGGCACGTGCGAGAGCGAAGGCGGACAGCGGGAGCGGCTTGGTCACGGCAGGTGTCCTTAGTTCTGGCTGGGGCGGCGCAGCCACGTGAGGTCGTTGATGCGGCCTGGGTGGAGGACGACGAGGTGGCCCTCGTCGATCAGGTTCCAAATCGCGATGCGGCGGGCGGCAGGTTCTGCGGCTCCGTCGAGCAGGTCGTGGAACCGAACGGAGCCCTTGATGCTGGAGACAAGGGAGAAGGCCTCTTCGTAGGCGTCCTCGTTGCGCATTCGGCGGGAATGGAGCTTCCAGCCTGCTTCATGGGCCGCGTCGTGGGTGGCATAGGCGTCGGTGATCAATGCCACCTGATCCGCGAAATTCCCGTTTCCCTGTTCGCTGATCAGCTTTAGGGTCCGTAGAACGCCTGAAGAGCGGACCCGACTTGTCGGTTTGACGGCGATCGCGACGCGACGACCGTCGGCGAAACGCGCCCAGAAGTCGAAGGTGTGGCTTGCGATACGGCCACAGTCCACGTGATGCACATCGGGCCACTGGTCGCGGACCTCGACAATGTCGCGGCGAGCCAGCAGGATCTTGGCGACACGTGCCTCGAGTGCGCTTTCGAAGACGATCTTGCGGTTGTCCGCGTGGTGCTGAACGGCGCCCCGGAACGAAACGACGTTCTTGCTGTCCGGCTGCCGGAGGCCGGTGGACTCGCCTGTCGGAACCCATACCTCGCCTGTCCATGAGCCGTCCTGCGGCACAACCTTGCTTCCGATGTGGAAAAGGTCGGGGTTCAGGTAGGTGGTCGCTGTGGGGATGGTGCGGTCCGGAGTTACACCGGCGCGGTTCATCTTGACGCGGACGGCGGCAAGCTTCGTCTTTCCCATAAGGGTCTCCTTGCAGAAGCGGATGATGTTGAGGAAGGTCGTCGCCAGGAGTTTGGCTGACCGGAATTGTGGGCGTGCGGGCTCGATCTGCGACATGGCAGTTCTCCTTTTGGTTTCTTGAAGGGCGAGGTGTTGCCGGAGCCTTGGGATCCTGCGAGGGGCGGACGGACGTGCACCCCTCGCATAGGATCCGCTAAAGGTCGCGGCGGCCTGAGCGAACCCAGGCCCCGCGTGCGCCGTGGCGCACGCGTTTCTTGGGATGGGCCGCCGGTTCGATGGAGCGCATGTAGCGCTCGTAGGAGGCAACCTGATCATCGTAGCGGGAGAGGCCGCTGTTGAGATCTGAAGGTCCGGAATGGCGGCTGCTGTAGATGGCGTCAAAGATGTCGCGCACTGGGTTCTCCTCTTGCGGACGGTTGTTGTGAGCTTCTCGGCAGGCCTCGACGCTGGGGTCTTGGCGATCATAGTGCGGTCGGATCCGGAACCGGCCGGATTGCGCGCACGGGTCCTCGATCTGCGGCGACGCAGGTCCTCCTGTCGTTAGAGTTGCTTGTTGGTGAGGCCTCGTGAGACGCTATTCGGCGCCGGTCACCCCGGTTCCGACTGACGCCGACGCCTCGTCATGAGGCGTAAACGAGCTCAGGATCCGGCCTATCGCCAGATCGCTGACGGGTTCATCTCCGCGGTAGTGGAGTTCGCGGATGTGATCTTCGGACCAGTACTCATCGAAGAGATCGAGAAAAGTCTTGAAGCTTGGGACCTGCTGCACTTGCTTGGTAACTGCTGAGATCTTCACGATGTTCTCGACGAGTTCCAGGTACGGCGCACGCCAGTCCTGTTCCAACCGACCTGCCAGCCGACAGACAGCCAGGAGCATCAGCACCATGGTGCCGCTGCATGTTTCGCCAAAGCGCGCCGCAACCCACTCCGTCACGGAGGGGTGGAAGCCAAGGTCTTGTGTGCGGAACTGCATGTCGTACTCCTGCTGATCCATCGGAACGCGCCTATCGTGGAATGCAACTGGGAACTCGGTCAACTAGCAAAAGACAACCTGCGGACGTATCGAGGTTTGCTCGACTCTCATCCGCGGAAGCAGTTGTTCCGGTTATGTTCGATGTGAATCCGGGAGGCGGGAGGTCAAGGATTCGCAGTCCTGGTCAGGCGCCCGTCGCTTGATGATCCTCAGGCCTTGGCTCTAGCAGAGCTGGATATGAGCGCTGTTCGCATGGAATTCTTCCCATTGAGCGAGGCGCATTCCGACGCCGAAATGCTGCGGCGTCAATTAGAGCTTTAATAAAATCTTAAGCATGGTTAACGCGGCGCCGTCGCCGCTCCCGACAAACCAGGACTCCTGTTCCGATAAATCGCGTGTCCCTCAGCCGGCTGTTGTTCCAGGCGTGGCGCGGCCTGAGGCTTCCTTGATTGTGAAGGAGAAGCCGGATGTACCTGAAGAAATGCCTATTGCACATCAAGGAACGGCTTGGGCCGGTTACGAAAGAACTGGGTCTGCGGCACACGCTTGGAAAGGGGCACGACGACGACATCTGCCTGTTCTTCGACCGCAGGGACGAGAACGGCATTCTTTGGAGGTCGATGCTGAGCTTTACCTTCCCGCCGGCAAGGCTGACACCAGAGAAGGAACTGTCGTGGCAAAACGTGAGGTTGGGTATCGATGTGCCCGAAGTGATTTCAGTCGGCACCAATGGATGGATTCACTATGTGAACGAGATGATGGATCTTGAAGGCACGGCCCTTTCAAGATGGGTCAAAGGCGGTCCACTGGACGCTGTCTTCGATATTGCGGCAGGTTATCTTAGGGAGCACCCTCTGGTCCCGGAGAGATTCGATCTGCCAAAGATCGTTTCCCTCGGAGACTTCGGCCAACTCTGGCGATACCTGGAGCCTGAGCTCCGGAAGAGGGGCGTCGAGACTGTTGATGTGTCGCGCCCAGAAGAATGGGTCGAAGTCTACAGCTTCGAATTTGAGGGGCATCGGGCGGAGATCATCTTCCAACTGGAAACGGCAGCGCTGCTGATCGACGGCGTAGTAGTCCACAAAGGAACGAGTTACAACGACAGCGACAAGCTCATCCGAACCCTGTCCTATCTAATGGACGACATGCTCGACCCGACGTCCGACGGAGGAAGGTTCGCGTTGATGTTGGCCTCCAGGAATCACCGCTGATCAGGCTACTCTGTAGCCGAACACTATGCGATGTCTTTGACACCCCTTCCGGCCGTTCGGCGAATGGGTTCGCGTTCTTCGCGCCTTTTATTTTCCTGGTCGATGATCACGTTTTGGGGATTCGCCAGGAATTGTGACCCCAGCGGCGGAGCATACGTCGAACAGCCGATCTCGAATTCGTGAGAGGTGCGGGGCCTCTGATTCTCCAATGGTTTCGACGCCGCGCGTCGATAGTCGAAATCGAGACCAGTCAAAGCGGAATGAAGAGCCAAGCCGAGCATCCTCGCAGCTAAGGGCGGAAATGAACTTTCAAGGAGCTTGGCGTTGGAGCTTGACGGCCCTTCCACTTGCCAGCTCCGTGGAAAGGACTGAATGGCCTTCAGGAGAGCGTTGTTGAGTTTAAAGCCAGTGACGAGAGCTGCCCGATGAGGTTGTGAATTGTGGTAGTCTTGGATGTCGATTCCCAGCCTTCTCCATCTTTGGATGGCCCGAGACTCCCTACGGTTTGGAAATTCGGGAGCAAGCTCGCTGTCCCAGCGAACCCGCCACTGTTCCACCGCCGTCCTTTCCATCTCCCTTCGCTCCGAGGCAATGTCTGCGTACTGGATATAGCGGTCGACAAGATGGCCTGCAGCTTGAGCGAGTGTACGTCGCTCCGGAGGAGCGATGACCGGCGTAGAGAAGCCCTTCAGGAGGCCGTCCCTCGCACCGATCATCACAACACGGTTCCGTGACTGGGCGACGCCGTAGCTTGAGACGTCGACGGTATGCCAGGCGAGGTCATACCCCTTGTCTCCGAACAGCTTCACCAACTTCTCGTCCCCGATTGTCAATCGGCGCGGAATATTGACCCCTTATCGGCGTCCAATATTGACCCCTCCTACAGACGATCAGCGCTTGGCCTGCCCGGCGCTGGCCGGGG